>NZ_JBVHVP010000014.1:134809-204772 GCF_055564775.1 Streptomyces sp. NPDC028991
AAACCACTGACATACACCCCCATCCCCTCCTCCCCCCCCCCCCCCCCTCCCCCCCCCCCCCCCCCCCCCCCCCCCCCCCCCCCCCCCCCCCCCCCCCCCCCCCCCCCCCCCCCACGCCCGAGGACCGGCGTCAACCGGGCTCCGCCCGGTGTGACTGCCCGGCGTCAGCCGCCCTGCTGCGACCGGGCCTTGAACGCCGCCTTGCGGGCTTCCTTCGCGACCTTCTTGTCGGGGTGCAGCCGCCCCATCGCCTCCAGCACGTCCGGCGTGGCCGGGTGGGCGACCCGCCACACCGTGTCGAAGAACCCGCTGTGCTGCCGCGCCAGCCCCTCCACCAGGGCACGCAGTTCCTCGGAGTTCCCCTCGGCCGCGAGCTGTGCCGCCACGGTGTCGATGGTCAGCCAGAAGACCATCTCCTGCGGCGGGGCGGGAACGTCCCGGGCGCCGTGCTCGGTCAGCCAGACCCGGGCCAGCCCGCCCAGCTCGGCGTCGTCGAGGACTTCCCGCAGCGCGGGCTCCGCCTCGGCGCCGACCAGGGACAGTGCCTGCTGGCAGCGCAGCCGGCGCAGGGGCGCCCCGGAGTCCGAGCCACGCGCCGCCGCCAGCAGTTCGCGGGCCGCGGTGAGGGGGCCCCGCCCGGCCAGCCACAGTTCGGTCTCGGCGTGGGCCGCGGCCGGCGGGAAGGGTGCCGTGCCGTCGAGCAGCGCGTCGGCGCCCTTGTCGGCGAGGTCGCCGACGGCGGGTGCCTCGAAGCCGGCCTCCAGGAGCCGGACGCGCAGTCCGTACAGGCCGAGCGGGGTGAGCCGCACCATGCCGTAGCGGGCGACGTCGGTCTCGTCGACGGGCGCCGCGGGCTCCTCGTCCGCGTCGGCCATCAGGTCCTCGTCGACCGGCTGGTACTCCACGAGGCCGATGGGTTCGAGCAGCCGGAACTGGTCGTCCAGCCGCATCATCGCGTCGGACACCTGCTCCAGCACGTCGTTGGTGGGCTCGCCCATGTCGCTGGGCACGATCACGGACGCCGCCAGTGCGGGCAGCGGCACCGCTGCGTCGCCGGGGCGGTCCTCGCCGACCGTGAGCAGGTAGAGGTTGCCGAGCACGCCGTCGAGGAACTCCGCCTCGGCCTCCGGGTTCCAGTCGAGGGAGGACAGGTCGACCTCGCCGCCCTCGGCCATCGCGTCGACCAGGTCGTCGAGGTCGGGCACGCTCGCGTCGGCGAGCACCGCCTCCAGGGCGGTGAGCCACAGTCCGAGCACGTCCTGCGGGGAGCCGCCGGTGAGCGCGGCGAGGTCCTCACCCGCCGCGACGGTGCCCGCCTCCTCGTCGGTGATCTCGACGAGGCCGGTGTCCACGGCGATCCGCCACGCCTCGCTCGCGTACGCGGCGGCGTCGTCCCCGCTCAGCCCGAGCTCCTCGGCCGCCGCCGGCAGTTGCTCCTCGACGAGCCCGCCCCCGGCGTCGACGCGGGTGTCCGGGCCGGCCCAGCGGGCCAGCCGGGCGGCCCGGGACAGCACCGGCGCGGACAGCGCGTCGCGGGCCAGCTCCGCTTCGGGACGCAGCCGTGCGGGCGGCAGGGTGGAGCTGTCTGACATCGGCTGTTTCTCCTCGCGCGCCTTGACCGCCGTACGGCCATCCGGGCGCCGTACGGCTCAACAGCTCAGCCTAGACGGGTTTCCACCCATGCCGCCCGGTTCATCTCCCCGACGGGTGGAGTACATGGCCGAAACCTTGACAACTGGTCTGGCCAGGCAGGAGATTGACGCGCGTAGAAAGCGGGGGGACAAGTGTTCACCCAGGCTCACAGTGCCCTGCGGCCCCTCGCGTCCCACCCCATTCCGTCGCGCCCGTCATCGCTCCATCCGCCCCACCCTCGTCCCGGCGCTCTGTACTCGTCCCCGGAGGGATCCCGTTGGCCAGCAAGTCCTCCGCGCGCCTCGCCGCGCTCACCGTCGCCGCAGTCTGCTCGGCGGCGTCGACCATCGTCCTCACCTCACCCGCGCACGCCGACTCGGTGCGCGTCCACGACATCCAGGGCAGCACCCGGCTGTCGCCGTACGCGGGCAAGCAGGTCACGGACGTGGCCGGAATCGTCACCGGAGTCCGCGGCTACGGCAGCTCCAGGGGTTTCTGGATCCAGGACCCGAACCCGGACGCCGACCCGGCCACCAGCGAGGGCGTCTTCGTCTTCACCGGCTCCGCCCCGAAGGTCGCCGTCGGTGACGCGGTCACGGTCTCCGGCACGGTCTCGGAGTACGTCCCGGGCGGCACCTCGTCCGGCAACCAGTCGCTGACCGAGATCACCCGCCCGACGTTCACCGTCGTCTCCGGCGGCAACGAGGTCCCGGCCGCGACGACCGTCTCCGCCCGGTCGGTGCCGCGCGCGTACGCCCCGGAGGGCGACGAGGCCGCGAACGGCTCGGTCAACGGTCTGACGCTGCGGCCCGGCACGTACGCCCTGGACTACTACGAGTCCCTGGAGGGCATGAACGTCCGGGTCGCCGACGCTCGCGTGGTCGGCGCCACGGACCCGTACACCGAGCTGTGGGTCACGGTGAAGCCCTGGGAGAACGCCAACCGCCGCGGCGGCACGGTGTACGGCTCCTACGACTCCCAGAACACCGGCCGGCTCCAGATCCAGTCCCTCTGCAAGCCGGCCGACTTCCCCGACGCCAACGTGGGCGACACCCTCGCCGGGACCACCGCGGGACCGCTGGACTACAACCAGTACGGCGGCTACACGCTCGTCGCGAGCGAGATCGGAGCCCTGGAGAGCGGGGGCCTGGAACGCGAGTCGACGCGCCGGCAGAGCAGCCGGGAACTGGCGGTGGCGACGTACAACGTCGAGAACCTCGACCCGTCCGACGACACCTTCGCCGCACACGCCGAAACGATCGTGCGCAACCTCAAGGCGCCCGACATCGTGTCCCTGGAGGAGATCCAGGACAACAACGGCGCCACGAACGACGGCACGGTGGCCGCCGACGAGACGGTCGGCAAGCTGATCGACGCGATCGTCGCGGCCGGCGGCCCGCGCTACGACTGGCGCGGCATCGACCCCGTGGACGGCGCGGACGGCGGCCAGCCCGGCGGCAACATCCGCCAGGCGTTCCTGTTCAACCCGGAGCGGGTCTCCTTCACCGATCGCGGGGCCGGCGACGCGACCACCGCGACCGGGGTGACGAAGGTGCGGGGCAAGGCGGCCCTCACCCACTCCCCCGGCCGCGTGGACCCGGCGGACCCCGCCTGGGAGGACAGCCGCAAGCCGCTGGCCGGCGAGTTCGTCTTCCGCGGCCGGACGGTGCTCGTCATCGCCAACCACTTCGGCTCCAAGGGCGGCGACCAGAGCCTGACGGCCCAGTACCAGCCGCCGTCGCGCAGTTCGGAGACACAGCGCCACCTCCAGGCGAAGGCCGTGAACACCTTCGTCAAGGACGTCCTCGCCACCCAGAAGAACGCGGACGTCATCACCCTGGGCGACATCAACGACTTCGAGTTCTCGCGGACCACCCGCGTCCTGGAGGACGACGGCGCCCTGTGGTCGGCGGTCAGGTCGCTGCCGCGCAGCGAGCGTTACTCGTACGTCTACCAGGGCAACAGCCAGGTCCTCGACCAGATCCTGGTCAGTCCGTCGGTCCGGTGGGGCGGGCACCTGTCGTACGACAGCGTGCACGTCAACGCCGAGTTCCACGACCAGATCAGCGACCACGACCCGCAGGTGCTGCGGTTCCGTCCGTAACCGGTGCCCGGTGGGGGCGGGTTCAGCGGGGCACGAGGCCGAGGGCGTGGTCGTAGCGGCTGACCCCGCCACCGCCGGTCAGACCCGGCCAGTTCCGCACCCGCTCCCACTGCGCCGTCGCCGAGCCGATGCCGTCGCCCGGTGCGGCGAGGGCGTCGATGTGGGCCCGGGCGCTCTCCCACTCGGCGTAGTTGAGGACACGGGTGCCGTCGGTGCTGAGGTGGAAGTGGGCGGAGATGCCGCCGGGGTGCGGCTCCGGCTCGCTCTCCAGGGCCTCGAAGACGGCGTCGACCCAGGCGCGCTGCCGCTCGGGGTCGGGTCCTTCGAATTCGACGTCGACGATCACGATGCAGCCCGGGACGGGCGCCGTCCCGTTCTCCCGAGTGCTACTGCGGTAGCGCCGGTACCTGCCGAGGCCCAGCCGTTCGATGCCCGGCACGGCGGTGTCGATCTCGTCGACGCGCTCCTGCCGGCGGGTCTTGACGAAGGCCTCGTACGCCTGCTCGCTCGCCCACTGCGAGTGGTGCAGCAGCGTGCTGCCGTCGTGGCCGGTGTAGACGTGGTAGCCGAGCAGGTCGTCGCCGGGCCAGGGACGACGCTCCCAGGTACGGGCGATGGCATCGACGGTCTGCCGCTGCCGTTCGGGCGTGCCCACCCGCCAGGTGCTGAAGAAGGGGGCCTGGACGTCGGGGCGGACGAGTTCGGGGTGGGCGTCGGTACGGCGGGTCATGCCGGTCTCCACTGATCGGTGGTCGTCGGGTGCACGCACCACTCTCCGACCTCGACCATGGTTGAGGTCAAGCCGGGTCAAGCCTTCTCGGGCGGCGGCCGGTCTCCGTTCCGGCGGTGCCGGTACGACGCCCGCGACGAGGGGCCCCGGGTGCCCGGGGCCCCTCGTCGCACCGCGTCGCCGGCCGACCGCGTCGTCAGCAGTACCCGTGATCGTGGCGGCGCCACAGCACGCCCGCCGCGACCAACGCGCCCGCCGCCGCCCCGACGGCCAGTACCGCGCGGGGATGCCTGAGCCCGGCCTGGACCGCACCGCGCGCCCGTCCCGGCACGTGCCGCTCCGCGGCGTGCCCGGCCCTGCCCGCCTTGTCCTGCACGGCGTGCCCGGCCCGGCCGGCCTTGTCCTGCGCGGCATGTCCCGCCCGACCGGCCTTGTCCTGCACGGTGTGCCCGGCCCGGCTCGCCTTGTCCTGCACGGTGTGCCCGGCCTGCGCGGCGGAACTGCGCAGCTGCACGGTCATGGCGCCGGCCTTGTCCCTGAGGTCGGCGGCCCGGGCTTTGGCACGGCCCTTCACATCCGCCTTCCCCGCCAGCTCCTCCACGGTGTCGCCGAGCTGGCCGCGGGTCTGTTCTATCTGCTGCCGCAGTTCGTCGGGCCCCTTGGCCCCGCCGACCGGCTGCGCGGTGGAGCCGGTCCTCGTACCGTCACCGCTTGTCGCGTCGGTCATCGATGCGCCCTTTCCCTGATCTGGTCCACGTCGGCCCTGACGCTGCCGAGGGTCTCCTCGGGTTTCGGCGGCACGGCGCGGCGGAGCTGGGCGCGGCCCATCATCGCCAGTACGCCCGCGATCACGAAGAGCACCGCCGTCACGATGAGCGCCGCGGCCCAGACGGGCAGCGCCAGCGAGAGCGCGGCGGTGGCCGTACCGGCCAGTGCGAACAGGCCGACGTACGCGATGGCGCCCGCGGCGCCGAGCATCCCGCCGCCGCGCCCGGCCCGCTTGCCCTTCTCGGCCAGCTCCATCTTGGCGAGGGCCACTTCCTGGCGCACGAGCCGGGAGAGCTGTTCGGTGGCCTGACCGACGAGTTCACCCACGGAGTGCTGTTCGTCGTGCACAGGCCTCGTGTGCATGGTCCCGGTCACGGTTCCGCCTCCTCTCGGTTCGGAGCACCCCGGGTACCCCCGGCCGACCGGCGCTACCCCTGTCCTCGCCCACCGCCGACGACGCAGCATCCCTTACACATACCTCGTAGCAGAATTAAGTGGAGCTACACAGTCGGGCCGCCGACACTACTCCCATGACCGCATTCGACGACCGCCCCTCCCCCGCGCCCTTCGGCCGCGCCCTGTGCGCCATGGTCACGCCCTTCACCGAGGCCGGCGCGCTCGATCTCGACGGTGCCCAGCGGCTCGCCGGCCGGCTGGTGTCGCGGGGCTGCGACGGCCTGGTGCTGTCCGGTACCACGGGGGAGTCGCCGACCACCACGGACGCCGAGAAGGCGGCGCTGGTCACGGCGGTGCGGGAGGCGGTCGGGGACCGGGTGCCGCTCGTCGCCGGGGTGGGCACGGCCGACACCCGGCACACGGTGGAGCTGGCGCTGGCCGCGGAGAAGGCGGGCGCGGACGGCCTGCTCGTGGTATCGCCGTACTACAGCAGGCCCCCACAGGACGCCCTGGAGGCGCACTTCCTGGAGGTCGCGGACGCCTGCGGGCTGCCGCTCGCCCTCTACGACATCCCGGGCCGCACCGGCACCCGCATCGAACCCGACACCCTCGTCCGCCTCGCCGGGCACCCGCGGATCGTCGCCGTCAAGGACTGCTCCTACGATCTGCTCGGCACCCAGAAGGTGCTCTCCCGGACGGATCTGGCGTACTACGCGGGCTGCGACGAGCAGGTCCTCGCCCTGTACGCGATCGGCGCGGCGGGGTACGTCAGCACGGTCGCCAACATCGTTCCAGGACTGTTCCGGACCGTCCTCGACGCATTCGACGCGGGCGACACCGGGCGGGCCGCCCTGCTCCAGCGGCGGGCGACCCCGCTCGTCGAGTCGATGACGGCGGCGGGCCTGCCCGGCACGGTCACCGCGAAGGCCCTCCTCGGTGCGCTCGGCCTGCCCGCGGGCCCGGTCCGCGCACCGCTGCGGCCGGCGGACGGCGCGACGACCGACGGGTTGCTGGCCGCGTACGAGGAACTGGTCGCCGCCACCGGTCAGCTCCAGGTGTAGCCGTCCCCGAAAAGCAGGGTGTGCTCCAGTACGTCCTCCGCCGGGTCGTCGATCTGCCCCACGTCGACGTTGAGGAGGCCGACCCGGGGACCGTTGTGCGAACCGGAGGTGATCTCGTCCGCCTGCGCGGCCCCCGCCGGGCCCCAGCACACCAGCACCGCGGCGCCCGCCCCGGCCAGCCAACGCGCCACGGTCCTCGCCCGTTCGTTCGTCATACCAGGCCCTCGTTTCGTCTGATCGGCGTCTGATCGGACTCTGCGTCCACCCGTTCATCCGCCAAGACCACCGGAAGGTCACGGTGAGTCATCCGTACGTGCGGGGGGCGCTCGCAGCACGCTCCCCTGTTCCGTTGGCGGAACGCACGCCCTCCGTCTACGGTCGCCGCGGTGAGCAGAAGACGTTACGTGGCCCGGGGCGTGCCGGGCGGCTACCGGTACCGGGCCCTGAAACGGTGAGCGCCCTCCCTACAGGCCCGGCAGGGGCGTGTCGGAAGGGCGGCTCGGCCGTCGGCGACCGACTACGGCGTCAGTTGTGGCTGTGCAGCACGTCGTTCAGGCCGCCCCACACC
The DNA here is from genome assembly GCF_055564775.1 of Streptomyces sp. NPDC028991. Classification (NCBI taxonomy): domain Bacteria; kingdom Bacillati; phylum Actinomycetota; class Actinomycetes; order Kitasatosporales; family Streptomycetaceae; genus Streptomyces; species Streptomyces sp. NPDC028991. The sequence continues at coordinate 142,069 of NZ_JBVHVP010000014.1, forward strand.
GCGTTGTTCGGGCGGGCCTCCACCGTCCCCGTGACCGAGTTGCGGCGGAAGAGGATGTGGGAGGCGCCGGAGAGTTCGCGGGCCTTGACGATCTGGCCGTCGGGCATCGTCACGCGGGTGCCGGCGGTGACGTAGAGGCCTGCCTCGACCACGCACTCGTCGCCGAGCGCGATGCCCACACCCGCCTCCGCGCCGACCAGGCAGCGCTCGCCGATGGTGATGCGCACGTTGCCGCCGCCGGACAGGGTGCCCATGGTGGAGGCGCCGCCGCCGATGTCGGAACCGTCGCCGACGACGACGCCGGCGGAGATGCGGCCCTCGACCATCGAGGTGCCGAGCGTGCCCGCGTTGAAGTTGACGAAGCCCGCGTGCATGACCGTGGTGCCCTCGGAGAGGTGCGCGCCGAGGCGGACACGGTCGGCGTCGGCGATGCGGACGCCCTTGGGGGCGACGTAGTCCGTCATGCGCGGGAACTTGTCGATCGAGGTCACCTGGAGGTGCAGGCCCTCGGCGCGGGCGTTGAGGCGGACCTTCTCGACGTCGTCGACGGCGACCGGGCCCAGCGAGGTCCAGGCGACGTTGGCGAGGTGGGCGAAGATGCCGTCCAGGCTCTGGCCGTGCGGCTTGACCAGGCGGTGGGAGAGCAGGTGCAGGCGCAGGTAGACGTCGTGCGTGTCGACCGGCTTCTCGTCCAGCGAGGCGATGACCGTGCGGACCGCGACCACTTCGACGCCGCGCCGGGCGTCCGGACCGACCGCCGCGGTCGCGGCGCCGCCGAGGAGTTCGGCGGCCTGTTCGGCGGAGAGGCGCTCGGTGCCGGAGGGGCCGGGCTCGGCGGAGAGTTCGGGGGCCGGGAACCAGGTGTCGAGGACGGTGCCGTCGGCGGCGATCGTGGCAAGCCCGGCGGCCACGGCGCCGGTGGTACGGGGAGCAGTCGTGTCGGTCATGAGGGCAACCTAACCGGCCCTCGCCCGCGGAAGCGAGCCGACCCCGCGGCCGTCTCGCGTGCCGGGCGGTGCGGGCCCGCTGCGGCGCCTCCCGCCAGGCTCGTCCCGGTCACCGGCCCAGTACCCGCCCCAGCATCTCCCGTGCGAATCCCTCGTCGTACGGCACCCCCGTCAGGAGCACCTGGATGCATATCCCGTCCAGCAGGGCGACCAGTGCCCGGGCCGTCACCGGGTCGGTGCGGGACGAGAGGAGGCCGGCGATGTCCTCGGCCCACTCCGCGGCGACCGGACGCAGGGCGGGGCGGCGCAGGGCGGCCAGGTACAGCTCGTACTCCAGCTCCACGCCGTTACGGTCGCCGGCCAGCCACTCGCCGAGGACGCGGGCGAGTTCGGCGGGCAGGTCGGCGTCCGGGTCGGACAGGCCCGGGTGCGCGGCGACCACCTTCGCGAAACCCTCGTTGGCCTGGCGCAGGGCGGCGACCAGGAGTTCGTCCAGGGTCGCGAAGTGATACGTCGTCGAGCCGAGGGGGACGTCCGCCTCGGCGGCGACGGTGCGGTGGCTGAGGCCGGCGATGCCCTTCCGCCCGACCACCCGGATCGCCGCGTCGATGATGCGCTGACGCCGCTCGGGGTCGTAGCGCCGGGACATCAGTGCGCGCCGCCCAGATTCAGGACCACCACGCCGATGATGATCAGTGCGATGCCGACGGCCTTGGCCACGGTCATCCCCTCGCCCATGAACGTCACCCCGATCACGGCGATGGCGGCCGTGCCGACGCCGGCCCAGATGGCGTACGCCGTGCCCACGGCGAGGACCTTCAGGGTCTGGGCGAGCAGCCCGAAGGAGAGCACGTACGCGAGCGCCGTCAGCAGGGAGGGGCCCAGCCTGGTGAAGCCCTCGCTGTACTTCATGGCGGTGGTCCCGGCGACCTCGGCGGCGATGGCTCCGGCCAGGAGCAGATATCCCATGTGTACGAGCGTACATAACGAAGACCGGGTGCGGACCCGGGAACGAGAACGGAAACAGGAAACGGCGACGCCCGATGGGCGTCGCCGTTTCGTGAAGCGGTGCGGGTGCGGTCAGACGTTGAACCCGAGCGCGCGCAGCTGCTCGCGACCGTCGTCCGTGATCTTGTCCGGGCCCCACGGCGGCATCCAGACCCAGTTGATCCGCAGCTCGTTGACGATGCCGTCCGTGGCGGACTTGGCCTGGTCCTCGATCACGTCCGTCAGCGGACAGGCCGCCGACGTCAGGGTCATGTCGACGGTCGCGATGTTCGCGTCGTCGACGTGAACGCCGTAGATGAGGCCCAGGTTGACGACGTCGATGCCCAACTCGGGGTCCACGACGTCCAGCAGGGCCTCGCGGACCTCCTCCTCGGAGGCCGGCTTCATTTCCACGGTCTCACTCATGCCGTCGTCTCCTTCTCGGCGTCGGCGCCGTCCAGTGCCTGGGCCGTCGCGTCCTTCCAGGCCATCCAGCTCAGCAGGGCGCACTTGACCCGGGCCGGGTACTTCGAGACCCCGGCGAACGCGACCGCGTCCTCCAGGACCTCCTCCATCGCCTCGTCCGGCTCGATCCTGCCCTTGGACTGCATCAGCTCCAGGAAGGTCTCCTGGATCCGGTGCGCCCGGGCGAGGTCCTTGCCGACCAGCAGGTCGTTCAGCACGGAGGCGCTCGCCTGGCTGATCGAGCAGCCCTGGCCCTCGTAGCTGACGTCGCTGATCGTCGTGCCGTCGTACTTCACGCGCAGCGTGATCTCGTCGCCGCAGGTGGGGTTGACGTGGTGGACCTCGGCGTCGCCATCCCGCAAGCCCCGGCCGTGCGGGTTCTTGTAGTGGTCCAGGATGACTTCCTGGTACATGGAGTCCAGCTTCATGCTCTTCGCTCGTCCCGTCAGCCGAAGAAGTTCCGTACGTGCTCCAGTCCGTCGACCAGTGCGTCGATCTCGGCCGGCGTGGAGTACAGATAGAACGACGCTCGCGTGGTCGCAGGAATTCCGTAGCGCAGGCAGACGGGGCGGGCGCAGTGGTGGCCGACCCTGACCGCGATGCCCTGCTCGTCGAGGACCTGGCCCACGTCGTGGGGGTGGATGTCGCCGAGCGCGAAGCTGATCGCCGCGCCGCGCTCCTCGGCCGTCGTCGGGCCGATGATGCGCAGGTCCGGGACCTCCAGCAGGCGCTTCACCGCGTACTCGGTCAGCGCGTGCTCGTGGGCGAGGATCTTGTCCATGCCGATCGAGTCGAGATAGTCGATCGCCGCGCCCAGGCCGACCGCCTGCGCGATCGGGGGCGTGCCCGCCTCGAACTTGTGCGGGGCCGGGGCGTACGTGGAGGAGTGCATCGAGACCGTCTCGATCATCTCGCCGCCGCCGAGGAACGGCGGGAGGTCCTCCAGCAGCTCCTGGCGGCCCCACAGGACGCCGATGCCCGTCGGGCCGCACATCTTGTGGCCGGTGAAGGCCACGAAGTCGGCCTGGAGGGCCTGTACGTCCATCGGCATGTGCGGCGCGGCCTGGGAGGCGTCGATGCAGACGAGCGCACCGACCTCCTGGGCGCGGCGCACGATCGCCTCGACCGGGTTCTGGGTGCCCAGGATGTTGGACACCAGCACGAAGGAGACGATCTTCGTCTTCTCCGTGATGACCTCCTCGATGTTCGAGAGGTCCAGGCGGCCGTCGTCCGTGAGGCCGAACCAGCGGAGCTTCGCGCCGGTGCGCTGCGCGAGCAGCTGCCACGGCACGATGTTGGAGTGGTGCTCCATCTCCGTGATGACGATCTCGGTCTCGTGGTCCACGCGGTAGGGCTCGTCGGCCCAGCCCAGCATGTTGGCCACGAGGTTGAGCGACTCCGAGGCGTTCTTGGTGAAGATCACCTCGTCGCGGGAGGGCGCGTTGATGAACTCCGCGACCTTGTCCCGCGCGCCCTCGTACAGTGCCGTGGCCTCCTCGGCGAGGACGTGCACGCCACGGTGGACGTTGGCGTTGTAGCGCTCGTAGTACTCGCCGAGCGCGTCCAGCACCTGTCGCGGCTTCTGGCTGGTCGCCGCGTTGTCCAGGTACACGAGCTTCCGCCCGTCGTGGACCTGGCGGTCCAGGATCGGAAAGTCCTTGCGGATCGCCTCGGTGTCGAGGAGGCCCGGCAGCTGTGTCACTCGGATGCGCCGCCCTTCGTGTATGCCTCGTAGCCCTCGGCCTCCAGCTTGTCGGCCAGCTCGGGGCCGCCCGACTCGGCGATGCGGCCGTTCGCGAAGACGTGGACGTGGTCGGGCTTGATGTAGCGCAGGATGCGCGTGTAGTGGGTGATCAGCAGGGTGCCGACCTCGCCGGACTCGTGGACGCGGTTGACGCCCTCGGAGACGACGCGCAGGGCGTCGACGTCGAGGCCGGAGTCGGTCTCGTCGAGGATCGCGATCTTCGGCTTGAGCAGCTCGAGCTGGAGGATCTCGTGGCGCTTCTTCTCACCGCCGGAGAAGCCCTCGTTGACGTTGCGCTCGGCGAAGGCGGGGTCCATGTTGAGGCGCTCCATGGTCTCCTTGACCTCCTTCACCCAGTGGCGCAGCTTGGGGGCCTCGCCGCGGACTGCGGTGGCGGAGGTGCGCAGGAAGTTGGAGACCGAGACGCCGGGGACCTCGACCGGGTACTGCATCGCGAGGAACAGGCCGGCGCGGGCGCGCTCGTCGACGGACATCTCCAGGACGTCCTCGCCGTCGAGCAGCACGGTGCCGCCGGTGATCGTGTACTTGGGGTGACCCGCGAGGGAGTAGGCGAGGGTCGACTTGCCGGAGCCGTTCGGGCCCATGATGGCGTGCGTCTCGCCCTGCTTCACGGTGAGGTCGACGCCCTTGAGGATCTCCTTCGTGGCGTTGTCGGCCTCGACGGTGACGTGCAGGTCTCGGATTTCAAGCGTTGCCATGGGTGCCTCAGGACTCCTGGGTGAGGGAGACGAGCACGTCGTCCCCTTCGATCTTTACGGGGTATACGGGGACGGGGCGCGTCGCCGGAAGACTGTCGGGCTTGCCGGAACGGAGGTCGAAGCGCGAGCCGTGCAGCCAGCACTCGATGTGGCAGTCGTCGACCTCGCCCTCGGCGAGGGAGACGTTCGCGTGCGAGCAGATGTCGTGGATCGCGAACAGCTCGCCCTCGGTCCGCACGACGGAGATCGGCGTGCCGTCGAGTTCCACCCTCTTGGGGGTGTCCTCCTCCAGCTCGTCCGCTCCACAGACGCGTACGAAGGTCATGCGACCGACGCCTCCAGCTCCTCGTCGATCTTGGCGAGCAGACGCTCCTCGATGTCCGCGACGCCGATCTGCTGGACCAGCTCGGCGAAGAAGCCGCGGACCACCAGGCGGCGGGCGTCGATCTCGGGGATGCCGCGCGCCATCAGGTAGAAGAGCTGCTCGTCGTCGAAGCGGCCGGTGGCGGAGGCGTGACCGGCGCCGACGATCTCGCCGGTCTCGATCTCCAGGTTCGGCACCGAGTCGACCCGCGCGCCGTCCGTGAGGACGAGGTTGCGGTTCATCTCGTAGGTGTCGGTGCCTTCGGCCGCGGCCTCGATGAGCACGTCGCCGATCCAGACCGCGTGCGCGTCGTCGCCCTGCAACGCGCCCTTGTAGACGACGTTGGACTTGCAGTGCGGGATGTTGTGGTCGACCAGCAGCCGGTGCTCCTGGTGCTGGCCCTGGTCGGTGAAGTACAGACCGAACAGCTCGGCCTCGCCGCCGGGGCCGGCGTAGGCGACGCGCGGGTGCAGCCGGACCAGGTCGCCGCCGAAGGTGACCACGAACGACTTGAAGGTCGCGTCCCGGCCGATCAGCGCGTTGTGCTGGCCGACGTGCACCGCCTTGTCGTCCCAGTCCTGGACGGAGACGACGGTCAGCTTGGCGCCGTCGCCCAGGACGTAGTCGACGTTGCCGGCGAGCACCGCGTCACCGGTGTGGTCGATGACGACCACGGCCTCGGCGAAGGCACCCAGCTCGACGACCTGGTGGGCGTAGGCGGTGCCGCCCTCGCCGTGCACGGCGATCCGGATCGGCTCGGTGAGGACCGTCTCCTTGGGGACGGTGATCACGCCGGCCTTCTCGAACGCCGAGTAGGCCTGGGCGGCGACCCGGTCCACCGGGGTGCCCGCCCTGCCGATGCGCGCGTCGTCACGGCCGACGGTCTCGACGACGACGCCCTCGGGCGCGTCGACGTCGACCTTCACGCCGTCGCCGGTGGCGACCGCGGTGCCGTCGTGCAGCCCGCGCAGCCGCTCCAGCGGGGTGAACCGCCACTCCTCCTCGCGGCCGTGGGGGACCGGGAAGTCCGCCACGTCGAAGGACGCGGGTGCGCTCATGCGCGTGGCGACGGTCGACTCGGCGGCCACCGCGATCTGGCCCGCGGTGGTGGACCCCACGGGGATGTTCTGAGCCTCAGCCATGGCTGTCGGTCTGCTCTCTTCCTGCGTCAAGAAATCTGGGACTGCTGCGAAGGGCGGGCGTCAGCCGACCGCGCCTTCCATCTGCAGCTCGATCAGCCGGTTGAGCTCGAGGGCGTACTCCATGGGCAGCTCCTTGGCGATCGGCTCGACGAAGCCGCGCACGATCATCGCCATCGCCTCGAACTCGCTCAGACCGCGGCTCATCAGGTAGAAGAGCTGGTCCTCGGAGACCTTGGAGACGGTCGCCTCGTGGCCCATGGACACGTCGTCCTCGCGGACGTCCACGTAGGGGTACGTGTCGGAGCGGGAGATGGTGTCGACGAGCAGCGCGTCGCACAGCACGTTCGACTTGGAGCCGTGGGCGCCCTCGCCGATCTCGACGAGGCCGCGGTAGGAGGTACGGCCGCCGCCGCGCGCCACGGACTTCGAGACGATGTTGGAGGACGTGTTCGGCGCCATGTGGACCATCTTGGAGCCGGCGTCCTGGTGCTGGCCCTCGCCCGCGAAGGCGATGGACAGGGTCTCGCCCTTGGCGTGCTCGCCCATCAGGTAGACGGCCGGGTACTTCATCGTCACCTTGGAGCCGATGTTGCCGTCGATCCACTCCATGGTCGCGCCCTCGTACGCCACGGCGCGCTTGGTGACCAGGTTGTAGACGTTGTTCGACCAGTTCTGGATGGTCGTGTAGCGGCAGCGGGCGTTCTTCTTGACGATGATCTCGACCACGGCGCTGTGCAGCGAGTCCGACTTGTAGATCGGAGCCGTGCAGCCCTCGACGTAGTGCACGTAGGCACCCTCGTCGACGATGATCAGGGTCCGCTCGAACTGGCCCATGTTCTCCGTGTTGATACGGAAGTAGGCCTGGAGCGGGATCTCGACGTGCACGCCCTTCGGCACGTAGATGAAGGAGCCGCCGGACCACACCGCGCTGTTCAGCGACGCGAACTTGTTGTCACCGACCGGGATGACGGTCCCGAAGTACTCCTTGAAGAGCTCCGGGTGCTCCTTCAGGGCCGTGTCGGTGTCCAGGAAGATGACGCCCTGCTCCTCCAGGTCCTCGCGGATCTGGTGGTAGACGACCTCGGACTCGTACTGGGCCGCGACACCGGCGACGAGGCGCTGCTTCTCCGCCTCGGGGATGCCGAGCTTGTCGTACGTGTTCTTGATGTCCTCGGGCAGGTCCTCCCAGGACTCCGCCTGCTTCTCCGTGGAGCGCACGAAGTACTTGATGTTGTCGAAGTCGATGCCCGACAGGTCCGAGCCCCAGTTCGGCATGGGCTTCTTCTCGAAGAGGCGCAGGCCCTTGAGGCGGAGCTTGGTCATCCACTCCGGCTCGTTCTTCTTCGACGAGATGTCGCGGACGACGTCCTCGTTGATGCCGCGCTTGGCAGAGGCGCCGGCCGTGTCGGAGTCGGCCCAGCCGTATTCGTACTTGCCCAGGCCCTCGAGCTCAGGGTGAGCAGTCTCCGTGGGGAGAGTCATGCGGGGTTCCTCCCGGCCGTGCTTGCAGATGCGTTAGCGGTGTTCGTGGGCGCTTGCGCCGTGGGTGGCGCGTGCGAAGTCTTCGGAATGAACGTGGTGCAGACCCCGTCGCCGTGCGCGATGGTCGCGAGCCGCTGTACATGCGTACCGAGCAGCTCGGCGAAAAATTCCGTCTCCGCCTCGCACAGCTGCGGAAACTGCTCTGCGACGTGGGCGACCGGGCAGTGGTGCTGGCACAGCTGCTCGCCCTGCTGGGGGTGGGGTGCGCTCCGCGCGGTTGCAGCGTACCCGTCCGCGCTGAGGGCCTTGGCCAGTGCTTCCGTGCGCTTTTCGGGGGCGGCGGACTCGACCGCCTTGCGGTACGCGCCCGCCTGGGCGGCGATCCGGGCACGGGCGAAGGCGGCGATCGCCTGCTCCCCGCCCTCCTGCCGGCCGATCCAGCGCAGGGCGTCCGCGGCCAGCTTGTCGTACGACTGGTCGAAGGCGTCCCGGCCGCAGTCGGTGAGCGCGAAGACCTTGGCGGGTCGCCCGCGCGTGCGCGTGCCGTAGACCCGCTGCTCACGGGCTTCGACCACGTCGTCGGCGACCAGCGCGTCGAGGTGCCGCCGGACGGCGGCCTGGGTGAGGCCCAGACGCCCGGCGAGTTCGGCGACGGTCGACGGCCCGTGGTCCAGGATGGAGCGCGCGACGCGGTTGCGGGTGGACCGCTCACCGGTCGCGAGTTCCTCCTGCGGAGCCTCGCCAACGTTTTTCACAACGCCATTGTTGCGTAATTCCTCCGGGGCGGGCAAGCCGGGTCCGGATCTTCGTGCGGTGCCCTGCGTCACTTAGGTACACCTAACCTGACCTGCGGAAACGATCTTTGATCGATCAATCCGGTGGCGCCCCGGACCGGCCTGCGGGACACTCCCGGGCATGCCCACACCCCCTCCCACCGGCCCACTCGTCACCCGGGGCACGATCGCCGCCGGGCTGCGCGAGCTGGGTGTGCGGACCGACGACACCCTCCTGGTGCACTCCTCCCTCAGCTCCCTCGGCTGGGTCTGCGGAGGCCCCGTCGCGGTCGTCCAGGGACTGCTCGACGCGCTCGGCCCGGACGGCACCCTGGTGGTCCCCACCCAGACCGGCGACCTCTCGGACCCGGCGCTGTGGCGGAGCCCGCCGGTGCCCGAGGAGTGGTGGGACACCGTGCGGGCGGCGATGCCCGCCTACGACCCGCTGATCACGCCCTCGCGCGGGGTCGGGGTGCTCCCCGAGACCGTGCGCACCTGGCCGGGCGCCCTGCGCAGCGCGCACCCGCAGACGTCCTTCGCGGCCCTGGGCCCGCGCGCCGCCGAGGTGGTCGCGGGGCACGCGACCGACTGCCGGCTGGGCGAGCGCAGTCCGCTGGCGGCCCTGGAGCGGCTGGACGCCCGGGTACTGCTGCTCGGCGCGGGCTTCGAGGCCTGCACGGCCTTCCACCTCGCCGAGTACCGGATTCCGTCCCCGCTGGTGGAGGTGGGCCGGCCGGGTCCGGTGGGCTGGGAGCGGGTGACCGAGGTGTCGATCACCTCGGAACGGTTCGACGAGCTGGGCCAGGACTTCGAACGGGACCGGCCCGTCGTACGGGGGCGGGTCGGCGCGGCCGTCACGCGGCTGTTCCCGCTGGCGGACGCGGTCGCCTACGCGGAACGCTGGCTGCCGGTGCACCGGCCGCGGGAGTAGCGGCGCGGGCGGGACCCTCGCCGACCGCGTCCCCATCGCGCGTGACCGACCGCGCGAAGGCCCGCGCACGGCCCGCACGCGCCCCCCGAACGCCCTCCGCGAGCACCGCCGTACGCCGAGCCCGTACCCGGCGGCCGCCCACCAGCCCGTACGCCTCCCTGAGCCCCGTACGCCCACCCCCGGGGAGGAGATCCCGCACCCCCGCGCCTGAGCCCCGGCCCGCGTACCTAGACTCGTGACCCATGCGAAGCGAGCCCGTGGTCCAGGTCCAGGCCCTGGTGAAGCGGTACGGCACGAAGACCGCGGTGGACGGCCTCGACCTGGCGGCCCGGGCGGGTGTCACCGCCGTACTCGGCCCCAACGGGGCGGGCAAGACGACCACGGTCGAGACCTGCGAGGGATATCGCAAACCGGACTCCGGCACGGTGCGCGTGCTGGGCCTCGACCCGGTGGGACAGGGCTCCGAGCTGCGGCCCCGGATCGGCGTGATGCTCCAGTCCGGCGGCGTCTACTCCGGCGCCCGCGCGGACGAGATGCTGCGCCATGTCGCGAAGCTGCACGCCCACCCGCTGGACGTCGACGCGCTGATCGAGCGGCTCGGCCTGGGCTCGTGCGGCCGTACGACGTACCGCAGGCTCTCCGGCGGCCAGCAGCAGCGGCTCGCCCTCGCGATGGCCGTGGTCGGGCGCCCCGAGCTGGTGTTCCTGGACGAGCCGACCGCCGGCCTGGACCCGCAGGCCCGCCGTGCCACCTGGGACCTCGTACGGGACCTGCGCGGCGACGGCGTCTCGGTGATCCTCACCACGCACCACATGGACGAGGCCGAGCAGCTGGCCGACGACGTCGCCATCATCGACGCGGGCCGGGTCATCGCGCAGGGCTCGCCCGAGGAGCTGTGCCGCGGCGGCGCCGAGAACACCCTGCGGTTCTCCGGCCGGCCCGGACTGGACGTCGCATCCCTGCTCAAGGCACTGCCCGCGGACTCCGCGGCCGCCGAGCTGACCCCGGGCTCCTACCGCGTCAACGGCAAGGTCGACCCCCAGCTGCTCGCCACGGTGACCTCCTGGTGCGCCCAGCACGGGGTGATGCCGGACCGCATCTCGGTGGAGCGGCACACCCTGGAGGACGTGTTCTTGGAGCTCACGGGCAAGGAGCTGCGCTCATGACGACGACCACCGGTACGTACACGCCGAAGCCCGGTGCCGCGCCGCTCGGCCGCATGATCGCGGCCCAGGCCGCGCTGGAGACGAAGATGCTGCTGCGCAACGGCGAGCAGCTGCTGCTGACGGTGATCATCCCGACGCTGCTGCTCGTCCTGTTCAGCTCCGTGGACATCATCGACACCGGCGCCGGGGAGGCCGTCGACTTCCTCGCCCCCGGCATCCTGGCGCTCGCCGTGCTGTCGACGGCCTTCACCGGGCAGGCCATCGGCACCGGCTTCGAGCGCCGGTACGGGGTGCTGAAGCGGCTGGCCGCCTCGCCGCTGCCGCGCTGGGGACTGATGACCGCGAAGACCGTGTCCGTGCTGGTCACCGAGGTGCTCCAGATCATCCTGCTGACCGTGATCGCCTTCGCGCTGGGCTGGTCGCCGCACGGCAACCCGTTCGCCGTGCTGCTGCTCCTGGTCCTCGGCACGGCCGCCTTCTCCGGGCTCGGGCTGCTGATGGCGGGCACGCTGAAGGCGGAGGCCACGCTGGCCGCCGCCAACCTGGTCTTCCTGCTGCTGCTCGTGGGCGGCGGGGTGATCGTGCCGCTGGACAAGTTCCCGGACGCGGCGCAGAGCGTGCTGGGGCTGCTGCCGATCTCCGCCCTGTCGGACGGCCTGCGGGACGTCCTCCAGCACGGGGCCGGGATGCCCTGGGGCGATCTGGGAATCCTCGCCGTGTGGGCGGTCGTGGGGCTCGCGGCGGCCGGGAGGTTCTTCCGCTGGGAGTAGGCGCCCGGGCCGGAGACGGGACCCTCGTGAAAGCGTGCACAAGCGGACGCCTACGATGGACGGCGTGCCAAACGTGACCCGCGCCGACGCCGCAGCCGCCGTGCGCAACCCGCTCGCCTTCATCGCCGCACGCTGGACCCCGGCCCCCCGGACGGTCCAGCGGGCGGCCCTCGTCGCACTCGCCATGTCGGTGGTCATCGTGATCACCGGTGGCGCGGTGCGCCTGACCGGCTCGGGCCTCGGCTGCCCGACCTGGCCCAAGTGCACCGACGACTCGCTGACCACCACCAGCGAGATGGGCTTCCACGGCGTCATCGAGTTCGGCAACCGCCTGCTGGCCTACGTGCTGTGCGCCGCGGTCGGCTGGGCGATCATCGCCGCGCGGTCGCAGAAGCCCTACCGGCGTGGCCTGACGCGGCTGGGCTGGGCGCAGTTCTGGATCGTGATGGGCAACGCCGTCCTCGGCGGCATCGTGGTCCTCGTCGGCCTCAACCCGTACACCGTCGCGGCGCACTTCCTGTTGACGAGCGCGCTGATCGCGGTCGCGACCGTGATGTGGCAGCGCACCCGGGAGGGCGACGCGCCCCCGCGCCCCCTGGTCGGCAGGTCCGTGCAGCAGCTGGCGTGGGTGATGATCGCCGTCTCCGCGCTGCTGATCGCGGTGGGCACGGTGGTCACCGGCGCCGGCCCGCACGCGGGCGACTCCAGCGAGGTCGAGCGGATGCCGATCGACTGGGAGACGGTGAGCAAGGCGCACGCCGTCCTGGCGTGGATCGTCGTGACGCTGACCTTCGCCCTGTGGTTCGTGCTGAAGGCGGTCAACGCTCCCAAGGGGCCCCTGGCACGCACCCGTGACCTGTTCCTGGTGCTGCTCGCCCAGGGCGTCATCGGCTACGTCCAGTACTTCACCGACCTCCCCGAGGTCCTGGTCGGACTGCACATGTTCGGCTCGTGCGTGATGTGGATCGCGGCGCTGAGGGTGCTTCTGGCGCTGCGCGAGCGGCCGGAGGAGCCGGCGGCCACGCTGCCGGCTCAGGAGTACGAGGCGACCAGCGTGTCGATGGCCGGTCCCAGGTAGCTCCGGGTCAGCTCCGCCCGGCGGGCGGGCCACTCGTCGGCGGGCCGCGCGGGGGGCCCGTAGCGCCGTTCCGTGATGTCCCGGACGACCTCGTCGGGCGCCCCCAGACGGGGCAGTTCGTCCAGGGCCTCGCGTTTGGTGATCAGGCGGCCGTCCCGCAGCGTGACGGTGGCGCGGGCGAAGGTGAGCAGGCCGAGATCGACCCAGACGTCCTGCCGCCACACCGCCGGTCGGCGCACGGTCGGCCGCCAGAAGTCCCGCTGGTCCCGGACGACGAACTCCGCCAGTTCGGTCTTGGGCACCGGCGGCAGCAGTTCCTTCGGCGGTGCGCCGTACAGGACGCGCCCGAAACCGTGGAGCTCGCTCCGGGTGACCGGGGTGACCGTCCGCTTGTAGAGCTCTTCGTGGGCCCAGGTCGGGTGGCGCCGCCCGGAGTCCTCGACGGTGCCGGGCGACAGATAGGTGCAGTGGAGCTTCGGGGCGAGCGGCTCGGCACGGAGCCGGGCGTGCAGCAGACCCAGCCGCCAGGCCGTACGCACCGTCACCGGGTGCTCCAGCACGGCGATCAGGTCGAGGTCGCTGCGGCCCTCCTGGTAGTCGCCGCCGGCCAGCGAGCCGTGCGCCCAGACGGCGACGGGGGCCAGTGGCATCAGGTCCGTCACGAAGCGGTCGAGCAGGGTGTCGGTCGGCATCCGCCCAGCTTGGTCCGTTCAGTGCAGTCCGTAAACCCGCCCCGCGTTCCCCGAAGCGATCATCCCCGCCACCCGCTGCGCGTCCCCCAGGGACCACGCCCCCTCGGCCACCCAGGTGCCCAGCACCCGTCCCAGGGCCTCGCGGAACAGGCGGGCGGCGACCACGTGCAGCTCGGGCAGGCCCTGGGCTCCGCTGGAGAAAAGGATCTTGCCGAAGGGAGCCAGTTCCAGGATCTCCGCGAGGACCGTCGCGGCCCGGGCGCCGGTGCGCACCAGGGCGGCGCCCGAGTCGGCGTAGACGTGCGGGAAGACGCCGGCGAGGTGGGCGGCGTGGCGGTGGTACGGGTAGCCGTGCAGCAGCACCAGGTCGGTGCCGAGTCCGGCGGTGGCCCGCACGAAGTCGGTCAGCAGCACCGGGTCGGTGCGGTCGATGCGCAGGCCCGGCTCGCCGAGCCCCGCGTGCAGTTGGAGCGGCAGGCCCGAGGCGACGGCGATCCACAGCAGGTGGCGCAGGAGGACCGGGTCGCTCAGTTCGCCCCCGACCTCGCGTCCCGCCAGCCAGCGGGCGGCGGCTCCGCGTACCTCGCCCGGGCCGGGTGGTTCCGGCGCGAGCGCCAGGCCGTGCCGTACGCCGGCGACGGAGGTGAAGGCCACCGCGTTCGCGGCGGCACCGTGCACCGCCTCCGCGAGGTTGGCGAGGAAGGACTCGACGGTGCCGGAGGTGTCGGCGACCTGCTCGGCCAGGAGTTCCAGGCGCACGATCTCGCGGGTCTCCGCGGCCGCGGCGGACGCCATCTCGTCGGGGCCGGTGAGATCGCCGGGCAGCCCCGCGTCGACCAGGTAGGTGGTGATGCCGCTCCCGCGCAGCAGCCTGCGGTCGGACTCCAGGACGCCGAGTTCGCGGCGCCGGGCCAGGTAGCGGGCGGGCGGGCAGTGCGGTTCCAGACCGAGCAGGGGCGGGCACCAGCGGCGTACCGCGAAGCCGGTCTGGGTGTCGAAGAGGGTGGTGCCCGGCGCGGGCGGGCCCTCGGTGCGGGCCAGCTGGGCCTCGAAGGTGCCGAGGCCCAGCTCTGTTCTCAGGACGCCGTGGCAGTACTGGTCCACCAGGGACGGCGTTTCGATCATCCGGACTCCCCGCGCTGGGACCGTGCGCCCTACGGCTCGCGCGCCCTACGGGCTCGCGCGCCTTACGGCTTCCTACGGTCCTAACGGGTGAACCCGGTCTCAGGTGTTGCTCGGGCCGCCCACCTGGATGCCCGCCATGCGCGACCACTCGTAGGGGCCGGTCTCCACCTTGGCCGCGAACTCGCCGTCGAACTCCTCGTGGACGGTGATCCCGGACTTCTCCACCGCCTGCCGAGCGGTCTCGTAGGAGCGCGCCACCAGGTCGCCCCAGGCGCCGTCCGCGCCGACGAGCACGATCCGGGCGCCGCGCTCACCGAGGTAGGCCACGTGGGCCTCGGCGCCGCCGTGCGCCTTGGAGAAGGCGTCGATCCGCCCGGTCAGCCGGGTCAGCCGGTGCCCGGCCCACCGCTCGGCCCACCCGGCCTTCGTGTCAACCTGCTGCGTGTCTGCCATGACCAGGATGCTACCGACGGGTAGATCAAACGGCGACGGGCGGGGTGCGTGGCCTTGACCACGCACCCCGCCCGCCGCGGAGACGCTCAGCGCAGGAAGGGATCCACCGCGATCGCGAGGAACAGCACCGACACATAGGTGATCGACCAGTGGAAGAGCCGCATCTCCTTCAGCTTGCCGCCCGTGACCTCGGCCTTGGCGCGGTTCTGCAGCCCGTGCGCCTCCCACAGCCACATGCCGCCGGCCAGCAGGGCGACCGCCGTGTAGAACCAGCCGGTGTAGCCCAGCGGCTGCAGCAGCAGCGACACCACGACCATCACCCAGCTGTAGAGGACGATCTGCCGGGCGACGACCTTGTTGGAGGCGATGACCGGGAGCATCGGCACGCCGACGCGCGCGTAGTCCTCCTTGACCTTCATGGACAGCGGCCAGTAGTGCGGCGGCGTCCAGAAGAACATGACACCGAAGAGGATGATCGGCGCCCAGGACATCGAGTTGGTCACGGCCGACCAGCCGATGAGCACCGGCAGACAGCCCGCGATGCCGCCCCAGACGATGTTCTGCGAGGTACGGCGCTTGAGGATCATCGTGTAGACGACGACATAGAAGAGGAGTGCGCCGAGCGAGAGCCAGGCCGACAGCCAGTTGACGGTGAAACCGAACAGCAGCGTCGAGACGACGGCCAGGGTGATGCCGAAGACGAGGCACTCGGCCGGGCTGACCATGCCGGTCACCAGCGGGCGCTGCGAGGTCCGGTCCATCAGCGCGTCGATGTCGCGGTCGATGTACATGTTCAGCGCGTTGGCGCCGCCGGCCGACAGGTAACCGCCGACACAGGTCAGCAGCACCAGCTTCAGATCCGGAACACCCTGCTCGGCGAGGAACATCACCGGAACGGTGGTGATCAGCAGAAGCTCGATGATCCGCGGCTTGGTCAGCGCCACGAACGCCTTGACACGGGCCCCGAACGGCCGGTGACTCGGGCTCTGGCTCGTCCCGATTACCCCCGCAGGACGGGATTCAACGGCCGTCACGCACACCCCTGACAGAGACATCCCAGCAAGCCCGACCGTGTGAAGTGGCGGTAAAGGCTCGCGCGTACCACGCCACTTTAGACGTTGCCCATACCTCGGCCTTCGCGGGGGTGGGGTCGTGTTGAGGGGGGTGCTCCGACGTGCGTTCGGGGAGTCGATTGAGCGGTCAGATGAGCGGCTCCGTATTCACTTGCCGAATGCGGTTTCGCCCAGTCGACAGGCGGATCCAAGAGAGTCCCGGCAGTCTGGTTTCCAGCGGAAAAACGCACGTACTTACGGGGGTAGGCTCAACAACGGCCGGCCGACTCAGGACGCGCCGGCAGCCGGTGGGCGCCCACGTGCACCGGCATCCGACATGTGGAGAGGAGCCCTGACTCAGGGTGAGCACCAAGCCGACCACCACAGACCTCGAGTGGACCGAACTGGACCAGCGGGCCGTGGACACCGCCCGCGTCCTGGCCGCCGATGCCGTACAGAAGGTTGGCAACGGCCATCCGGGTACGGCGATGAGCCTGGCGCCCGCCGCCTACACCCTCTTCCAGAAGGTGATGCGGCACGACCCCGCCGACGCGAACTGGGTCGGACGCGACCGTTTCGTGCTGTCCGCCGGCCACTCGTCCCTGACCCTCTACACGCAGCTGTACCTGGCCGGCTTCGGCCTGGAGCTGGCGGACCTGGAGTCCTTCCGGACCTGGGGCTCCAAGACCCCGGGCCACCCCGAGTACGGCCACACCACGGGCGTGGAGACGACGACCGGCCCGCTCGGCCAGGGTGTCGCCAACGCGGTGGGCATGGCGATGGCCGCCCGCTACGAGCGCGGCCTGTTCGACCCGGAGGCCGCCGAGGGCGAGTCCCCGTTCGACCACTTCGTCTACTGCGTCGCCGGTGACGGCTGCCTCCAGGAGGGCATCTCCGCCGAGGCCTCCTCCCTCGCGGGCCACCAGAAGCTCGGCAACCTGGTCCTGCTCTGGGACGACAACCACATCTCGATCGAGGGCGACACCGAGACCGCCGTCTCCGAGGACACCTGCAAGCGCTACGAGGCGTACGGCTGGCACGTGCAGCGCGTCGCCCCGAAGCCGGACGGCGACCTGGACCCGAACGCGCTTTACGACGCGATCGAGGCGGCGAAGCAGGTCACCGACCGGCCGTCCTTCATCGCCATGCGCTCGATCATCGCCTGGCCCGCCCCGAACGCCCAGAACACCGAGGCCGCGCACGGCTCGGCGCTCGGCGACGACGAGGTCGCGGCGACCAAGCGGGTCCTGGGCTTCGACCCGGAGAAGTCCTTCGAGGTCTCCGACGAGGTCATCGGCCACACCCGGCAGGCGCTGGAGCGGGGCCAGGCGGCCCGTGCCGTGTGGGAGAAGTCCTTCCAGCAGTGGCGGGACAACAACCCCGAGCGCGCCGCCGAGTACGACCGTGTCGCCCAGGGTGAGCTGCCCAAGGGGTGGGAGGAGAAGATCCCGGTCTTCGAGACGGGCAAGGGCGTCGCCACCCGCGCCGCGTCCGGCAAGGTCCTCCAGGCGCTCGGCGCGATCATTCCCGAGCTGTGGGGCGGCTCGGCCGACCTGGCCGGCTCGAACAACACGACGATCGACAAGACGTCGTCCTTCCTCCCGGCGGACAACCCGCTGCCCGAGGCGGACCCGTACGGCCGCACGATTCACTTCGGCATCCGCGAGCACGCGATGGCCGCCGAGATGAACGGCATCGCGCTGCACGGCAACACCCGCATCTACGGCGGAACGTTCCTCGTCTTCTCCGACTACATGCGCAACGCCGTGCGGCTGTCGGCGCTGATGCACCTGCCGGTGACGTACGTGTGGACGCACGACTCCATCGGCCTGGGCGAGGACGGCCCGACCCACCAGCCGGTCGAGCACCTCGCCTCGCTGCGCGCCATCCCGGGTCTGAACGTGGTCCGCCCGGCGGACGCCAACGAGACCGCGATCGCCTGGCGCGAGATCCTCAAGCGCTGGACGAAGGAGTTCGGCAAGGGCCAGCCGCACGGTCTGGCGCTGACCCGTCAGGGTGTGCCGACGTACGAGGCGAACGAGGACGCGGCCAAGGGCGGCTACGTGCTGTTCGAGGCGGACGGCGGCGACGCCGAGGTCGTCCTCATCGCCACCGGTTCCGAGGTGCACGTCGCCGTGGAGGCGCGCGAGCGGCTCCAGGCCGACGGTGTGCCGGCCCGCGTGGTGTCCATGCCGTGCGTCGAGTGGTTCGAGCAGCAGGACCAGGGGTACCGGGACAGCGTCCTGCCCCCGTCCGTGAAGGCCCGTGTCGCGGTCGAGGCCGGGATCGGTCTCACCTGGCACAAGTACGTCGGGGACGCCGGCCGCATCGTTTCCCTGGAGCACTTCGGTGCTTCGGCGGACGGCAAGGTGCTCTTCCGCGAGTTCGGCTTCACTGCCGAGAACGTCGCATCCGCCGCCCGGGAATCGATCGCCGCAGCCCAGCGCTGACGCCCGTAATACGACACGTAGGAGATGCATTTTCCATGACAGACGCACTCAAGCGCCTCTCCGATGAAGGCGTCGCGATCTGGCTGGACGACCTGTCGCGCAAGCGGATCACGTCCGGCAACCTCGCCGAGCTGATCGACCAGCAGCACGTCGTGGGCGTCACCACCAACCCGTCGATCTTCCAGAAGGCGATCTCCCAGGGCGACGGCTACGACCAGCAGCTCTCCGACCTCGCCTTCCGCAAGGTCACGGTCGAAGAGGCCATCCGCATGATCACCACGGCGGACGTCCGCGACGCCGCCGACATCCTGCGCCCCGTCTTCGACGCCACCGGCGGCAAGGACGGCCGGGTCTCCATCGAGGTCGACCCGCGCCTCGCGCACAACACCAAGGCGACGGTCGCCGAGGCCAAGCAGCTCGCCTGGCTGGTGGACCGGCCCAACACGCTGATCAAGATCCCGGCGACCGAGGCCGGTATCCCGGCGATCGCCGAGACCATCGGCCTGGGCATCAGCGTCAACGTCACGCTGATCTTCTCGCTGGAGCGCTACCGCCTGGTCATGGACGCCTTCCTGACCGGCCTGGAGAAGGCCAGGGAGCGCGGCCTGGACCTCTCGCAGATCCACTCCGTGGCGTCCTTCTTCGTGTCCCGCGTGGACACCGAGATCGACAAGCGGATCGACGCGCTCGGCACCGACGAGGCCAAGGCCCTGCGCGGCAAGGCCGCCGTCGCCAACGCCCGTCTCGCCTACCAGGCGTACGAGGAGGTCTTCTCCTCCGACCGCTGGAACGCCCTGGACAAGGCCGGCGCCAACAAGCAGCGTCCGCTGTGGGCGTCGACCGGCGTCAAGGACAAGGCGTACAGCGACACCATGTACGTCACCGACCTGGTCGCGCCGAACACGGTGAACACCATGCCGGAGGCGACCCTGTTCGCGACCGAGGACCACGGCGAGATCACCGGCAACACCGTCGCCGGCACCTACGAGCAGGCGCGCGCCGACCTCGACGCGGTCGAGAAGCTCGGGATCGGCTACGACGAGGTGGTCCAGCTGCTGGAGAAGGAGGGCGTCGACAAGTTCGAGGACTCCTGGACCGACCTGCTGAAGTCGACCGAGGCGGAGCTGAAGCGCCTCGCCCCCTCGGAGGGCTAGGACATTGTCAAGCAGCAATCCGCTGCGTGACCCCGCAGACCGACGGCTCCCGCGTATCGCGGGGCCGTCGGGTCTGGTCATTTTCGGCGTCACCGGCGACCTCTCCCGCAAGAAGCTCATGCCCGCCGTGTACGACCTCGCCAACCGGGGTCTGCTGCCACCGGGCTTCTCGCTCGTCGGCTTCGCCCGCCGCGACTGGGAACACGAGGACTTCGCCCAGGTCGTGCACGACGCCGTCAAGGAGCATTCGCGAACCCCCTTCCGTGAGGAGGTCTGGCAGCAGCTCAGCCAGGGCATGCGCTTCGTCCAGGGCACCTTCGACGACGACGAGGCGTTCGAGCGGCTGCGCGGCACCATCGACGAACTGGACAAGGCGCAGGGCACGGGCGGCAACTTCGCCTTCTACCTGTCGGTGCCGCCCAAGTCCTTCCCCGTGGTCATCCAGCAGCTGAAGAAGCACCGGCTGGCCGACCAGTCGAGCGGCTCCTGGCGCCGCGCGGTGATCGAGAAGCCGTTCGGCCACGACCTGAGGTCGGCCGAGGAGCTCAACGGGATCGTCCACGAGGTCTTCGCCCCGGACCAGGTCTTCCGCATCGACCACTACCTGGGCAAGGAGACCGTCCAGAACATCCTGGCGCTGCGCTTCGCCAACACGATGTTCGAGCCGATCTGGAACCGGTCCTACGTCGACCACATCCAGATCACGATGGCCGAGGACATCGGCATCGGCGGCCGGGCGGGCTACTACGACGGCATCGGCGCCGCCCGCGACGTCATCCAGAACCACCTGCTCCAGCTGCTCGCGCTGACCGCGATGGAGGAGCCCGCCTCCTTCGACGCGGACGCGCTGGCCGCCGAGAAGACCAAGGTGCTCGGCGCGGTCCGCCTCCCCAGGGATCTGGGCCGGGACACCGTGCACGCCCAGTACGCGGCGGGATGGCAGGGCGGCGCGAAGGCCGTCGGCTACCTGGAGGAGGACGGTATCGACCCGAAGTCGAAGACCGACACCTACGCCGCGATCAAGGTCGGCATCGACAACCGCCGCTGGGCGGGCGTCCCCTTCTACCTGCGCACCGGCAAGCGCCTCGGCCGCCGTGTCACCGAGATCGCGGTCGTCTTCCAGCGCGCCCCGCACTCCCCCTTCGACTCCACGGCCACCGAGGAACTCGGCTCGAACGCGATCGTCATCCGCGTCCAGCCCGACGAGGGCGTCACCGTCCGCTTCGGCTCCAAGGTGCCGGGCACGTCGATGGAGATCCGGGACGTGTCCATGGACTTCGCGTACGGCGAGTCCTTCACGGAGTCCAGCCCGGAGGCGTACGAGCGCCTCATCCTCGACGTCCTCCTGGGCGACGCCAACCTCTTCCCGCGCACCGAGGAGGTCGAGCTGTCCTGGAAGATCCTCGACCCGATCGAGCAGTACTGGGACCAGCACGGCACTCCGGCCCAGTACCCGGCCGGCACCTGGGGGCCCGTCGAGGCGGACCACATGCTCGAACGAGACGGACGGAGCTGGCGCCGCCCATGAAGACAGACCTCACGGACACCACGGCCAGCAAGATCAACAAGGCGCTGGTGCTGGGCCGCCGGGCCATCGGCACGCCGGCCGTCGGCATGGTGCTCACGCTGGTCATCGTCACCGACGAGGAGAACGCCTACGACGCGCTGAAGGCCGCGAGCGACGCCGCGCACGAGCACCCCTCGCGCACGCTCGTCGTCATCAAACGCGTCTCGCGCTCGCCCCGGGACCGCACGAAGTCCCGGCTGGACGCCGAGGTACGGCTCGGCGCCGACGCGGGCACCGGCGAGACGATCGTGCTGCGGCTGTACGGCGACGTCGTCGACCACGCCCAGTCGGTGGTCCTGCCGCTGCTGCTGCCGGACGCGCCGGTCGTGGTGTGGTGGCCGGTGAACGCGCCGCTGGACCCGGCCCGCGACCCGCTGGGCGCCCTGGCCCAGCGCCGGGTCACCGACACCTACGCCTGCGAGGAGCCGGTACGGGAGCTGGCCGCCCGCGCCGACGCCTACGCGCCGGGCGACACCGACCTGTCCTGGACCCGCATCACGCCGTGGCGTTCGATGCTGGCGGCGGCCCTGGACCAGGTCGACTGCCGGGTGCAGGCGGTCGAGGTGGAGGGCGAGGAGTACAACCCGAGCTGTGAGCTGCTCGCGATGTGGCTCGCTGACCGGCTGGACGTACCCGTGAAGCGCTCGGCGTCGAACGGTCCGGGCCTGACGGCGGTCCGGATGGACACCGACTGCGGCCCGGTCGTCCTGGACCGGGCGGACGGCTCGCTGGCGAACCTGTCCATCCAGGGCCAGCCCGCCCGCGCGGTGGCGCTCAAGCGCCGCGAGACGGCCGAGCTGATCGCGGAGGAACTGCGCCGCCTGGACCCGGACGACACGTACGCCTCGGCGCTGCGGTACGGGGTGAACAGGCTGAACACCCCGGACGGCTCCGGCAAAGGGGGTTCCGCCGACGGCGGCGCCGCGGTCGCCGCTCCCGTCGAGACGGCTGCGAAAGCACCCGCGAAGGACGCGGCGCAGGAGAAGACACCGGTGAAGAAGGCGGCGGCGAAGTGAGCACTCCCCAGTTGGCCGTGCACCGCGACAAGGAGCTGATGGCCGAGGCCGCGGCGGCGCGGCTGATCACGAAGATCGTGGACGCGCAGGCCTCCCGGGGCAGCGCGTCCGTGGTCCTGACCGGCGGACGCAACGGCAACGGCCTGCTCGCGGCACTCGCCGGGTCCCCGGCCCGGGACGCGATCGACTGGGCCCGCCTGGACCTGTGGTGGGGCGACGAGCGCTTCCTGCCGGAGGGCGACCCGGAGCGCAACGACACCCAGGCGCGCGAGGCGCTGCTCGACTCGGTGCCGCTGGACCCGAGGCGGGTGCACACGATGCCCGCGTCGGACGGCCCGCACGGCTCGGACGTGGAGGCCGCCGCGGCGGCGTACGCGCGGGAGCTGGCCGAGGCGTCCGTCCCCGAGAACCACGCCGAGGTGCCGTCCTTCGACGTCCTGCTGCTGGGCGTCGGCCCGGACACGCATGTGGCCTCGCTCTTCCCGGAGCATCCGGGCGTACGGGAGACGGAGCGCATGGTGATCGGCGTCCACGGCTCTCCCAAGCCGCCGCCCACCCGCGTCTCCCTGACCCTGCCGGCCATCCGCACGGCCCGTGAGGTGTGGTTGCTCGCGGCGGGCGAGGACAAGGCGAACGCGGTCGCGATGGCCCTCTCGGGCGCGGGCGAGATCCAGGCCCCGGCGGCCGGGGCACAGGGCCGCGCCCGCACTCTGTGGCTCCTGGACACGGCGGCGGCTTCGCGGCTGCCGAGGTCGCTGTATCCGCCGGCGTCGGCATAAGCCCTGCCGGCTTCCCGCCCGGCGGCGCCCGCCCGGACCGGCGCCCGGGCCTGTCCGGCGGATCAGTCCGGACAGGCCCGTGTGCCGGCGGGGCTCAGCGCTTGAGCGTGAAGGCGAGCCCGGCAGCGGTGCGCAGCGGCGCCGCTCCACCGGTTTTC
The DNA here is from genome assembly GCF_055564775.1 of Streptomyces sp. NPDC028991. Taxonomy (NCBI): domain Bacteria; kingdom Bacillati; phylum Actinomycetota; class Actinomycetes; order Kitasatosporales; family Streptomycetaceae; genus Streptomyces; species Streptomyces sp. NPDC028991. Next base: position 165,083 of record NZ_JBVHVP010000014.1, read on the forward strand.
GAGCGCCGGTGCGAAGGGAGCGCTCGACGTCACCGAGCGCGCAAGCGGTCCAGCGCCGACCGGCTCTCGTCGTCCGCGGCGCGGTAGATGACCAACTGCTGGTCCGGATCCTGTAGTGGCGTGAGCACTTCGAAGTCCACCGTGATCGCGCCGACGCCGGGATGCCGCAGCACCTTGCGCCCGCGGCCGTTGACCTTGACGTCTCGCTCGGCCCACAGTCGCGCGAATTCCTCGTCTCGGACGATGAATTCGGCGATGCGGCCGGTCAACTCCTGATCGTCCGGATACGCGGCCCACGCGGCGCGCAGGTGAGCGATTCCCTCTCGCACCACGCGTTCACGGTCGGCGTAGAACTCGCGCATCTCCGGATGCATCAGACACAGCCACATCGCGTTTCGCTGCGCCGGCGGCAGGGTGTCGAAATCCAGTAGCAGCCTGGCCATTTCGCTGTTCCAGGCCAGGATGTCGTAGCGGTGGTTCATCACCATGGCCGGCAGCGGCGACAGATCGGCGACCAGCCGGGCCAGCGGCGGCGCCGCGGCGGCGGCGGGCTTGTCGGCGTCGCGGGGGCGCTGCCGGGCCAGGTCGAAGAGGTAGGCGCGTTCGTCGGGGGCCAGGCGCAGGGCCCGGGCCAGCCCCTCCAGTACGTCCGCCGAGGGCCGCAGCCCGCGGGCCTGCTCCAGCCGCACGATGTAGTCGATGCTGACCCCGGCCAGTTCGGCGACCTCTTCCCGGCGCAGCCCCGGGGTCCGCCGGGACCGCCGACGCGCCGGCAGTCCGAAGTCGTGCGGGTCCAGGCGTTCACGCCGGGTCCGCAGGAACGCGGCCAACTCCTGTGTCGTGTCCAGGATGCGGGTCATCGCGTTCGACCCTACAGCAGGGTAGGACTGGCGTTCCCAGGAACTTCTTTCCCTTATCCCCGGCTCGCGGCGGTCACAGACTTGCTTTCCGGCAACGGATCACAAGTACGGGAGACCACCATGTCGCTCACCCTCGACACCTACCGGCTGCTGGGCCGCTCAGGGCTGCGGGTCTCACCGCTGGCGCTGGGCGCGGCGACCTTCGGTACCGATTGGGGCTGGGGCGCCGAGCGGGACGAGGCGCGTAAGCTGTTCGACCGCTACGTCGAGCGCGGCGGGAATTTCATCGACACCGCCAGCACCTACACCAATGGCAATTCCGAGCGCCTGCTGGGCGAATTCGCGCGCGACATCCGCGAAAGCCTGGTCTTGGCAACGAAATACACGACGCTGCGCCGGCCCGGCGATCCGAATTCCGGGGGTCCGCACCGCAAGAGCATGTTCGCGTCGGTGGAAGCCAGCCTGCGACAGCTGAACACGGACTACATCGATCTGCTCTACCTGCACGTGTGGGATACCACGACGCCGGTCGAGGAGGTCCTGCGCGGCATGGACGATCTGGTCCGGCAGGGCAAGGTCCTGTACGTGGCGATCTCCAACGCCCCGGCCTGGCAGGTGTCGCGCATGCAGGCGATCGCCGACCTGCGCGGCTGGTCGCCGCTGGTCGCGCTGCAGATGGAGTACAACCTGATCGAGCGTACCGGGGAACGTGACCTGATCCCGATGGCACGGGAGATGGGGTTGGGGGTGATCCCGTACTCACCGCTGGCCGGCGGAGTGCTCACCGGCAAGTACAGCCGGGACGACCTGACCGCGCCGGACGGCGCACTCGACGACGGCACCCGCAGGAGCTTCAACATGGCCATGGGCACGCTCACCCAACGCAACTTCGCCATCGCGGACGTGGTGAAGGAGGTCGCCACGGAACTGGGCCGCACGCCCGCCCAGGTGGGACTGGCCTGGACCCTGCGCAACCCGGATGTGACGGCGCCGATCATCGGCGCCCGCACCCCCGCGCAGCTGGAGGACAACCTGGGCGCCCTGGAGGTCGGCTTCACCGCCTCCCAGCTGGCCCGCCTCGACGAGGCCGGCGCGATCGAGCTCGGCTTCCCGCACGACCTGCTCGCCGGCGACCACATCCGCAAGGTCACCAGCGGCGACCTGAAGGTCGAGACCCGCCGCTGACACCCGTTCGAGCGCCGTTGTCCGACGGGAGGGCGGCGGGGGACGAGGGGCCCCCGCCGCCCCAGGCCCTCACTTCACGGAACCCGCCATGACCCCCTGGACGAAGTGCCGCTGGAACGCGAAGAACACCACCACGGGAACGACCAGCGACAGGAACGCCCCCGGCGCCAGCACGTCGATGTTGCTGCCGAACTGCCGTATCTGCGATTGCAGTTCCACCGTCAGCGGCTGCGACGAACTGTCCGCGAACAGCAGCGCCACCAGCATGTCGTTCCACACCCACAGGAACTGGAAGATGGCGAGGCTGGCGATGGCCGGCCGTCCCACCGGCAGCACCAGCCGCGTGAAGATCCGCCACTCGTTGCCGCCGTCCATCCGCGCCGCCTCCAGCATCTCCTTGGGCATCTCGGCGAAGTAGTTCCGCAGCAGGAACACGGCGAACGGCAGCCCGTACGCGACGTGGAAGAGCACGACACCCGGGATCGTCCCGAACAGCCCCAGCTGCCCGAAGAGCTTGGCGACCGGCAGCAGCCCGATCTGCACGGGCACCACCAGCAGCGCCACGACGACCAGGAAGACCGCCTCGCGCCCCGGGAAGTCCAGCCAGGCGAAGGCGTACCCGGCGAGCGCCCCGACGACCACGACCAGCACGGTCGTCGGCACGGAGATGAGCACCGTGTTCCAGAAGGCCTGGGTGATACCCGAGTTGCCGAGCAGCGCGGAGTAGTTGTCGAGGGACAGCTGCCCGGGGCGGGCGAGCGCGGTCCACCAGCCGCCCTCGGCCGTGTCCTCGGCGGACCGCAGTGAGGACAGGAACAGCCCCGCCAGCGGCGTCATCCACACGAGACCGACGAGCACGAGGAAGGCCTGGACGATCCCGTTGCCCAGGTAGCGCCGCACGGCGTTCATCGCTGACTCCTCATCGCTGACTCCTCATCGCTGACTCCTCTTGAAGCGGCGGACGTTGAAGACCATGGCCGGGACGACGAGCAGCAGGAGCAGCACACCCAGCGCACTGCCGAGCCCCTGGTTGTTGCCGCCGCCGAACGACACCAGCCACATCTGCGTCGCGAGCACCGTCGCGTCCTCCTGCACGGGTCCGGGCGCGATGATGTAGACGAGGTCGAAGACCTTCATCACGTTGATCACGAGGGTGATGAAGACGACCGTCAGCACCGGTGCCAGCAGCGGCACGGTGATCCGCCGGAAGATCTGCCACTCGTTCGCGCCGTCCATCCGCGCGGCCTCCAGCGCGTCGCGCGGCAGCGACGACAGCCCGGCGCCGATCAGGACCATCGCGAAACCGGTCCAGATCCACAGGTACGCCCCGATGATCGCGGGCGTGACCAGCGCGGGCCCGAGCCAGGAGACGCCCTCGTAGGGCGGGGCGAAGTTCGACGCGGGCAGCTCGACGGCGTACGAGCCCTCGGCCAGGTCCTCGAAGCGGAAGGAGCCGTCGGCCGCCGTGGTCGTGGTGGCGACCGTACGGCCGTCGCGCACGGCCTCGACCGTCATCTCGGGCAGTCCGCTCTCGCGCCGGTCGACCCGGCCCTGCTCGCCTCCCCCGCCGGGCGTGAAGTCCAGGTAGACGACACCGCTCACCTCACCGGCCGCCGCCTCGCGGCCCGCCGCGCCGTAGGCGGGCTTGGTGCCGGACGGCAGGTCGGCGGGGAGCACGCCGACCAGGCCCAGCGCCACGGTGTCGCCGGGTGACACGCCGGCACTCGTCCGGTACGAGCCGTCGCCCGCCTTGGTCAGGCCGCCGCTCTGCCCCTCGCGCGCCCGTGCGGTCGGATAGGTCGACGTGCCGGCGAAGGCGTCGTGCACGCCGGTCACGGCGGCGTTGAGGACGCCCTTGTCCGGGTCGTGGTCGTAGGCGAGCCGGAAGATGATGCCGGCGGCGAGGAAGGACACCGCCATCGGCATGAAGAGGAGCAGCTTGAAGGCGGTGGCCCAGCGCACCTTCTCGACCAGGACGGCCAGGATCAGGCCGAGGCCGGTCAGCAGGGTGGGCGCCACGACGACCCAGACGGCCGTGTTGCGGACGGCTTTGAGCGTGGCCGGGTCGCGGAACATCTCGGTGTAGTTGTCACCGCCCACGAAGCGGGTCCCCGAGGCGTCGAAGAAGCTGCGCCCGACGGAGAACAGCACGGGGTAGACGACGAGCGCGCCCAGCAGGAGCAGCGCGGGCAGGACGAAGAGCAGGGCGACGGCCGCCCGGCGCCGCCGGGGGCGCCGTACGCGCGCCGGACCGGGGGCGGTGGGCGGGCTCGCCTCTTTCACCAGGGTCGAGGTCATGACCGGTCAGCCCTTGTAGGCCTTGGCCGCCGCGGCCTCGAGCTCGGCGGCGGTGGCCTTCGGGGCGGAGGGGTCGCGCAGGAAGTCCTGGAGGATCTTCCACTCGCCCGTGCCCTTGGTGCCGCCGAAGGCCGCCGGTGCCTGGTCGGACATGTCGAAACGGACCGTTTCCCCGGCGTCCACGAGGGACTTGGCGGTGGCCCGCGTGACGTCGTCGCCGTAGGAGGCCGGGTCGAGGTTCTTGTTCGGGGAGAGGAAGCCGCCCGCCTCGGCCCACACGGCCGCGGCCTCCGGCGTCGCGAGGAACTCCAGGAGCGCCATGCCGGCCTCGGCGTTCTTGCCGTCCTTCAGGACGACGGCCGCGTCGCCGCCGCTGACCACCGGCGCCTTGCCTCCGTCGACCGCGGGGAACGGGAAGAAGTTCGCGTCCTTGCCGATCTCCCTGCCGAACTGGTCCTTGGCGACCCCGGCGACGAAGTCGCCCTCGTAGACCATGCCGGCCTCGGGCTTCGGACCGAAGACCTTCTCCACCGAGCCCGGGAAGTCGGTGTTCAGGGCGCCCTTCCGGCCGCCCTCGATCAGCTGCTTGTCCTTGAAGAGCTTGCCGAGGGTGGTGAGCGCCTCGACCACGCTGGGGTCGGTCCACTTCAGTCGGTGGGCGGCGAGGGCGTCGTACTTCTCCGGCCCGGCCTGGGAGAGGTAGACGTTCTCGAACCAGTCGGTCAGCGTCCAGCCGTCCTGACCGGCTACCGAGAAGGCGGCGAGCCCGGAGTCGGAGAGGGTCTGCCCGGCCTTCAGCATTTCCTCGTACGTCTTCGGCGGCTCGACCCCGGCCTGGTCGAGTGCGTCGGGGCTGTACCAGACGGTCGACTTGTGGGCGGCCTTGAAGTACAGGCCGTACAGGGTGCCGTCGACGCTGCCGTACGACTTCCAGACGTCCGCGAAGTTGGTGTCCACGGACTTCCGGGCCGACTTGGACAGCGGCTTCAGCCAGCCCTTGCCGGCGAACTGCTCGAGCACGCCGACCTGCGGGACCATCACGACGTCGGGGGCGTTGCCGCCCTCGATCTTGCTGCCGACGACGGTGGACACGTTGTCGCCGGTGGAGACGAAGGAGGTCTTGGCGCCGGTCTTCTCGGTGAAGGCGTCCAGCACCTTCTGGAAGTTCTCCTGCTCGGTGCCGGACCAGACGCCGGCCACGGTGACGGACTGTCCGCCGAGCGCCTTGTCACCGCCGCCGGCCGTGACGGGTCCCGAGCCGCCGCAGGCGGTGGCGCCGAGGGCGAGTACGAGGGTGGTGCAGCCGGTGAGCAGGGGGGTACGTCGTCGCATCATCGTTGATGTCCCTTCGGAGGGTTGGGTCGGGGAAGGTCAGAGGTCGGCGATCCACCAGGCGGCGGTGGAGCCGGGCAGGACGCCGGGCGGGCAGGGCCCGCTGGTGAGCAGCGGGGTGCCCGGGGCGGGCGCGGGCGTGGGGGCGGTGCCGAAGTTGACGGCGCAGACCAGGCCGTCGCCGCGGACGAAGGCCAGCACGCCGGGCGGGGTCTGGAGCCAGCGCAGGGTGCCCTCGCCGAGCTGGGGCAGATCGCCCCGGAGCTGGAGGCCGTCGCGGTACAGGTGCCAGAAGGAGCGGGTGTCGGCGAGGGCGCGGTCGGTGGCGTACTCGGCGAAGTACTCCGGCTGCGGCAGCCAGGGCTTGGCGCTTCCGTCTTTGGAGGTGAAGCCGAACGGGGAGGCCTGTCCGGACCAGGGCAGCGGCACCCGGCAGCCGTCGCGGATACGGGCGCGGCTGCCGGTGCGGTGGAAGATCGGGTCGGTGAGCACGTCGTCGGGCAGGTCGACGACCTCGGGCAGGCCCAGTTCCTCGCCCTGGTAGATGTACGCGGCGCCGGGCAGCGCCAGCATCAGCAGCGCGGCGGCGCGGGCGCGGGCGGCGCCGAGGCCGCTGCCCTCGGTGGCGGGTTCGCCGTAGCGGGTGACGGTGCGGACCTGGTCGTGGTTGTTGAGGACCCAGGTGACCGTGGAGCCGGTCCCGGCGATGTCCTGCATGGCCTCGGAGATGACCTTGCGGAAGGCGTCGGGGTCCCAGGGCGCGCCGAGGAGGTCGAAGAAGAAGGCCTGGTGGAGTTCGTCGGGGCGGACGTAGCGGGCGTGCTCGCGGGCGCTGGGGACCGACACCTCGCCGACCAGGAGGCGCTCGCGGCCGTCGCGGCCGGCGTACTCCTCGCACACCGCGCGCCACTGCCGCCACACGTCGTGCACCTCGGGCTGGTTCCAGGCAAGCGGGTTGACCGAGTCGCGGGTGCGGGCGTCGGCCTCCGGGTCCGGGGAGTCGGGCAGGCCGGGGTGCTTGAAGAGGCCGGCGGCCACGTCTATGCGGAAGCCGTCGACGCCCCGGTCCAGCCAGAAGCGGAGTGTCCGGTCGAACTCGGCGGCGACCTCGGGGGTGCGCCAGTTCCAGTCCGGCTGCTCGGGCGTGAACATGTGCAGGTACCACTGGCCGGGGCGGCCGTCGGACTCCGTCACCCTGCTCCAGGCCGGTCCGCCGAACATGGCGTGCCAGTTGTTGGGCGGCTCGTCGCCGTCCTGGCCGCGGCCGTCGGCGAAGTGGAAACGCGCGCGGGCCGGGCTGCCGGGCTCGGCGGCGAGGGCCTCGCGGAACCACGGGTGCTCGCTGGAGCAGTGGTTGGGGACGATGTCCAGCAGCACCCGGATGCCCAGGCGCCGTGCCGCGGCGACCAGCGCGTCGAACTCGTCGAGATCCCCGAAGAGCGGGTCGACGCCCCGGTAGTCGGCGACGTCGTAGCCGTGGTCGTGCTGCGGCGAGGGGTAGAAGGGGCTCAGCCAGATCCCGTCCACGCCGAGCTTGCGCAGATACGGCAGTCCGGCCCGGACGCCGGCGAGGTCGCCGACGCCGTCGCCGGTGCTGTCGAGGAAGCTTCGGACGTAGACCTGGTAGATCACCGCGTCACGCCACCAGTGGTGCCTGTTCACCCCGTGGACCTGTCTGTTGAGAGCCGCCGCTGTTGTGCATGCATGTTAGGTAGCGGTGTCGCGAGGGTGTCAACGAACAGAACAGAAGCTACTCAGCAGTTGGGGGTTTATATATGGACTTTTCACCGCAGTGACGGCGCAGATGAGATGTCGGCGTTACCTAACACGTAACTAGAGCGGGATTCAGTGCCGCGAGATGGCGGCCAGTTCGCGCGCCAGCCGGCGCACCGCCGCCTCGGGCGTCTGCCGCCCGCTCATCGCATCGTGCACGACCGCCTGCACGGCCAGGCTGACCTGGTCGTAGCGCGGGCTCTTGGGACGCGGCGCGGCGGCGAGCACGCTCTCGCGCAGGGTCGGCAGATACGGGAACGCCTCGGTCAGTTCGGGGTCCTCGTAGAGGTCGGCCCGTACGGGCGGCAGCGCGCCGCGGGTGAGGACCTGGCGCTGGACGGGCTCGCTGGTGAGGTACGCGATGAGGCGCGCGGCCGAGTCGGGGTGCCGGGCGTGCGCGCCTACGGCCAGGTTCGAGCCGCCGAGGACGCTCGTCCCGGGCCCGTGGGGTCCCGGCAGCGGCACGGCGCCGACCTTCCCGGCGACCTTGGAGCCCGGGGCCGAGGCGCCGACGTAGGCGTAGGGCCAGTTGCGCAGGAAGAGCAGACGGCCGTCCTGGAAGGCCTGCTTGGACTCCTCCTCCTTGTAGGTCAGCGCGTCCCTCGGGATCCAGCCCTCGCGCACCCCGCGCACCAGGAATCCGATGCCCTCACGGGCCGCCGCCGAGTCCACGGTGACGCGTTCGCCCTCGTCGCCGAGGATGCTGCCGCCCGCCGAGTAGACGGCCTCGGCGGCGTTGACGGTGAGGCCCTCGTAAGGCAGGAACTGGCCCGCGTAGCCGTCGAGTCCGTGCTCCGGCGCGAGGGTCTCGGCGTACCGCTCCAGCTCGGCCCAGGTGCGCGGCGGCGGGACGCCCTCCGCGGCGAGCACGTCCTTGCGGTAGAGGAGCAGACCGGCGTTGGTGACGTACGGGACGGCGTACAGCCGTCCGTCGTATGTCGCGGTGTCGACGACCGGCGGCAGGAGCGTGCCGAGCGGGAACCGGTCGCGGGGCAGCGGGCGTATCCACCCCGCCGCGGCGAACTCCGGGGTCCAGTTGACGTCGATGTTCAGGACGTCGAAGCGGTGCCGGTCGCCGTCCCGCAGGTCGGTGGCCATCTGCGCGCGGGTCTCGTCGGCGGAGTCGGGCAGTTCGACGAGGGTGACCCGCTCGTCGGGATGGTCGCGGTTCCAGCCCTCCAGCAGTGGGCCGAGGTAGCCGGTGAGGTCACCGGCGGTGGCCAGGGTGAGCGGCCCGCGCCCGCGCCCGGCGCCTTCGTCCGCGCGGGCGCCGGACGCGACGTAACCGGTCAGGACCACGACGAGGACGAGGAGGCCCCTACCGGCGGCGTGGATCCACCGCATAGGTTCCTCCCTGTACAACCTCGTACACCGGCCGGCACGCGCCCGCCCGCACCGGGCTTCCTCGCCCGGGTCAGGGGCCATGTATACCTGTTAGGTATGCGCGATACTAGGGCCTGGAGCACATGACCAGAAGGGAAGGACGGCTGAGTGCGCCTGCACCTTCTGGCCCTTCTGGCCCGCGGACCGGCCCACGGCTACGAGCTCAAGCAGGGCCTTGAGCAACTGCTGGGCTCCGCGTACCCTCAGCCGAACGTCGGCCAGGTCTACGTCACCCTCGGCCGCCTCGAGAAGACGGGGCTGATCGAGGGCGAGGACATCGAGCAGTCGAGCCGGCCCAACAAGAAGGTCTACCACCTCACCGACGCCGGGCGGGACGAACTGCGGGCCTGGTACGAGGAGACGGCGGACGAGCCGCGGGTGCGGGACGAGTTCTTCATGAAGCTCGCCCTGGCCCCGCAGACCGGGCTCGCCGACCAGGTCGCCCTCATCAACAGACAGCGGCGGCAGTACCTGAACACCATGCGGCAGCTCTCCAGGCTGGCCGCCGCCGAAGACCGCGACAACCGCATCGCCCACCTCCTCATCGAGGGTGCGATGCTGCACCTGCAGGCCGACCTCGACTGGCTGGAACGGTGCCAGGAAGAGCTGGAGGAGCTGGAGTGAGTGCTGGGGTCGGCTCTGCGGTGATCCCCGAGGTGGGCGAGGACCCGGCTCCCGTGCTGCGCGCCGAGGGCCTGGTCAAGACGCACCACGGCGAGGGTGCTCCGGCGCACGCCGTGCGCGGGGTCGACCTGCGCGTGCGGCGGGGCGAGTTCGTGGCGATCACCGGGCCGTCCGGCGCCGGGAAGTCGACACTCCTGCACCTGCTCGGCGGCCTCCAGCGGCCGGACGCCGGCAGCCTGTGGCTGGACGGCGCGTGCACGGACGCGTACAGCGAGGCGCGCTGGGCGGTCGAGCGCAGGAAGCGCATCGGGATCGTCTTCCAGTTCTTCAACCTGGTCTCCGACCTGTCCGTCGCAGACAACGTCGAGCTGCCCGCCCTGCTCGCCGGTCTGCCGCCGAAGCGGGCGCGCGCGGAGCGGGAGGCGCTGCTCGCGGAGCTGGGCCTGGCGGGCAAGGAGCGCGGCATGCCCGGTGAGCTGTCCGGCGGCGAGCAGCAACGGGTGGCACTCGCCCGGGCACTGGTCAACCATCCGCCACTGCTGCTGGCCGACGAACCGGCGGGCAGCCTGGACAGCAAGGGCACCCGCGAGGTGATGCGGCTGCTGTCCCGCTTCCACCAGCGTGGCCAGACCATCCTGCTGGTCACCCATGACGCACGGCTCGCGAGCGCCGCGGACCGGGTGATCAGCTTCTTCGACGGACGCATAGCCGACGACGCCGAACTGGACACCGGTACGCCACCTCGCCGCCGGTCCGGGGCCTCCGCCGTGCTGGAACTCGAGGACTGACAGCGGTGACCGGCATGCGGACGTACGACCACCGCGCGCACCGCGCGCCAAGGGGCTGAGGCCCGTGCGAGCCACCCTGCGCTGGGCCCACTCCGATCTGCGCACCCACCGGGGCGAAGCGCTGTTCCTCGTCCTCGCCACCGCGGGCATCGTCGCCTCGCTGCTGCTGGCCACGGCCCTGTTCGGGTACGCGACCAACCCCTGGCAGCGGGTCTTCACGCAGGCCCGCGGCGCCCACGTCTGGCTGCACACCGACACCGCGGCCGACACCGGCGAGCTGACCGGCCTGAGCGGCGTCCAGTCCGTCGCCGGCCCCTACCCCACCGCCTCCGCCACCGTCGCCGTGCGCGGTACCCGCGCCTCCGTCGAGCTGCGCGGCACCGCCGACGAGCCCGACGTGGGGCGCCCGCTGCTCACCGCCGGGCAGTGGCTCGACCCGGCCGATCCCGACGGGGTGGTCCTGGAGAGCCGCCTCGCCCGCGCGCTGCTGGCCCAGCCCGGCGACACCCTCACCCTGCCCGGCACCAAACGGACCCTGACGGTGCTCGGCCTCGCCGACAGCCCCGAGCGCCGCTACCGGCCCGGCGAGCGGCCGGGACTCGTGTGGGCCCCGCCGGCCGCCGTGCCGGACCCGAGTGGCCAGGTGATCGGGCTGCGGCTGGCGGATCCCGGGGACACGGACTACGCCGTGCAGCGCGCGGTGACCGCGCTGGGTGCCGGTGCGATCGGGCAGGTGTCCACCTGGCAGCAGGCCCGCGCGGAGGCACAGGGCGACAACCGGCTGCTCGGCCAGGTCCTCGGTCTGTTCGGGCTAGGCGCGCTGCTCGCCGCCGGACTCGCGGTGCACGGGGCGATCGGCACCCGGATCCGCGGCCACCTGCGGGACATCTCCGTGCTCAAGGCGATCGGCTTCACGCCGGGCCAGGTCGTCCGGGTCTTCCTGCTCCAGCACCTCGCCTACGCCCTGCTCGGCGCGGTGGCCGCCGCCGCGCTCACCCAGGCCCTCGGCAGCCGCGTCCCCGGGCGGCTCGGAGACGCGGTCGGCGTGTGGCAGGGCCTGCCCGGACACACCGTCGCGCTGTTCGCCGTACCCGCGGGCGCGGTGCTGTTCATCGGCGCCACCACCGGGCTCGCGGCCTGGCGGGCGGGACGGGTACCGCCGGTTCCGGTGCCGCGTCCGGCGGCGGCACAGGGCAGCCGGCTGTCCGGCGCGGCACGGAGGGTGCTGGGGCTGCGGGTGCTCAGGGTGCCGGTGTGGGGCCGGGGACGGGGTGTCGAGGGGTCCGGCGAGCGTGGCGCGGTTCGGCTCCGGGCCGGCGCGGCGGGCTCCGGTGAACGAGGATCCCGCGGGCGCGGCCTCGGTCCGAGAGAACGCGATGTACGGGAGTTCGAGGTGCGTGTGCCACCCGCGCTCGTCCTCGGCTGGCACAAGGCGTTCACGCGCCGCCCGCGCTCGCTCGCCACGGTCGCCCGCCTCACGCTGCCGCTGCTGCTGATCGTGGTGGCGATGAGCGCGTGGACCACCATCGACCGCTTGCAGAGCCGGCCCGAGCGGATCGGCCTGCCGACCGCCCTGTCCGTCCGCGCCGACGCCGGTCTCGGCGACCGCGGCACCCGTGCCCTGCTGGAACGCGACCCACAGGTCGCCACCGCCTACCCGGGCGTCGAGGTGGCCGCCCTGGTGCCGGGCCAGACCGCGACCATCGCGCTGCGCGGCCTCGGCACCCACGAGGACCCCTACCCGTACGCCCTGGCCGACGGCCGCCGCGCGCACGGACCGGACGAGGCGGTGGCCGGGCAGGGGCTGCTCGACCTGCTGGAGGTGCGGGTCGGCGACTGGGTGCGGATGACCGTCGGCGACCGGCCGCAGATCCTGCACATCGTGGGCCGCAGCATCGAAGCGGAGAACGCGGGCCGGGTCGTCTCGACCTCCCTCGACACCCTCAGGGAGAACGACCCCGGCCTGAGCCCGACCCTCTACCAGCTCCGTCTGCACCCCGGCGCCGACCCGGACGAGGTCGCGGAACGGCTCGCCGAGGCCGGAGACGGCAGGCTCGACGTGCACACCGTGGCGAACCCCGCCGACGGTCTCTCCCCGCTGCGCGGGGTCGTCCTCGGGCTGATCGCCGTACTCGCGCTGATCGGGCTGATCGAACTGCTCACCGCGATCGGCGGCACCGTCCGCGAGAGCGAACGGGACCTGCTCGCCCTCAAGGCGATCGGCCTGTCCCCGCGCCAGATCACCGGCATCACCGTCACGGCCACCGGTTACACCGCCCTGGCCGCCGTTCTCCTCGCCACCGCCCTCGGGCTGCCGCTCGCGCACTGGCTGATCGACGCCCAGGCCGCCTCCAGCGGTATCGGCGCGGGCATCGCCCAGGCCCCCTCCCCCGTCTTCCTCACGCTGCCGGGCACGACCGCGGTGCTGAGTGCCTGCGCGCTGGCCGCCGTACCGTCGGCACGGGCGGCCCGGCGCCGCCTCGCGGACACGCTGAGCGCGGTGGCCTGACCGGACCGGCCGGGCCACCGCGCCCCCGCCGTTCACCGCCGGCCGCGCAGCTCCCGGTAGGCGGCGACCAGTGCCTTGGTGGAGGCGTCCAGACCGGGGACCGAGCCCGCCGCGACAGCGGCTGACGAGAACGTCTCGGTGAGGGCGGGTTCGACGCGCTTGGCGAGCACCTTGCCGAGTTCGACGCCCCACTGGTCGAAGGAGTCGATGTTCCACACCGCGCCCTGCACGAACACCTTGTGCTCGTAGAGGGCGACGAGCTGGCCGAGTACCGACGGGGACAGCTCACGGGCGAGGATCGTGGTCGTCGGGTGGTTGCCCCGGAAGGTCTTGTGCGGGACCAACTCTTCGGGCACGCCTTCGGCCCGCACCTCGTCCGGCGTCTTGCCGAAGGCCAGGGCCTGGGTCTGTGCGAAGAAGTTGGCCATCAGCAGGTCGTGCTGGGCCTTCAGCTCGTCGCTCAGCTCGGCCACCGGCTCGGCGAAGCCGATGAAGTCCGCCGGGACGAGCTTGGTGCCCTGGTGGATCAGCTGGTAGTAGGCGTGCTGGCCGTTGGTGCCGGGCGTGCCCCACACGACCGGGCCGGTCTGCCAGTCCACCTCGCGTCCGTCCCGGTCGACGTATTTGCCGTTGGACTCCATGTCGAGCTGCTGGAGGTAGGCGGTGAACTTCGACAGGTAGTGGGAGTACGGCAGTACCGCGTGCGACTGGGCGGCGTGGAAGTTGCCGTACCAGATGCCCAACAGGCCCATCAGCAGGGGGGCGTTGGCCTCGGCGGGGGCCGTGCGGAAGTGCTCGTCGACGAGGTGGAAGCCGTCGAGCATCTCGCGGAAGCGGCCGGGGCCGATGGCGATCATCAGGGAGAGCCCGATCGCCGAGTCGTACGAGTAGCGACCGCCGACCCAGTCCCAGAACTCGAACATGTTGGCCGTGTCGATGCCGAACTCGGCGACCTTCTCGGCGTTCGTCGACAGGGCGACGAAGTGCTTGGCGACGGCGGCGGCGTCACCCAGCGCGGTCAGCAGCCAGGTCCGGGCGGAGGTGGCGTTGGTGACCGTCTCGATGGTGGTGAAGGTCTTGGAGGCGATGACGAACAGCGTCTCGGCCGGGTCCAGGTCGCGGGTGGCCTCGTGCAGGTCGGCGCCGTCGACGTTGGAGACGAAACGGACCGTCAGTTCACGGTCGGTGAAGGCGCGCAGTGCCTCGTGGGCCATGGCCGGGCCCAGGTCGGAGCCGCCGATGCCGACGTTGACGACGTTCCTGATGCGCTTGCCGGTGTGGCCCTTCCACTCGCCGGAGCGGACACGGTCGGCGAAGCCGGCCATCTTGTCGAGCACCGCGTGCACCTTGGGCACGACGTTCTCGCCGTCGACCTCGATCACCGCGTCCCGCGGGGCGCGCAGCGCGGTGTGCAGCACCGCCCGGTGCTCGGTGGTGTTGATCTTCTCGCCGCGGAACATGGCGTCGCGCAGCCCGAACACGTCGGTGGCGGCGGCCAGCTCACGCAGCAGCCGCAGGGTCTCGTCGGTGACGAGGTGCTTGGAGTAGTCGACGTACAGGTCTCCCACCCGGAGCGTGCAGCCGGTGCCGCGACCCGGGTCGGCGGCGAACAGCTCGCGCAGCCGCACCTCGCCGAGTTCCTCGCGGTGCTTGGCCAGCGCGGCCCATTCGGGCGTCTGGTTGAGCCTGGTACGGCCGTCTGTGTTCATGTCGGACTTCAGCCTTCTTCCTTAGGTGTCCCAGCTGTCCCGGCTGTTCCAACCTAATTGATCAGCCCGCGAGGAGACTGGCCGAAGAAGACCGAAGGGGCCTGACGGAGGCCGGTCTAGATCTCGCCCCGCAGTTTGGCGAGCGCCTCGGCGAGGATCGCCTCGCCGTCCGCGTCGCTGCGACGCTCGCGCACATAGGCGAGATGGGTCTTGTACGGTTCGGTGCGCGGCGGGTCCGGCGGATTGTCCCGGTCCTGCCCGGCGGGGAAGCCGCATCGCGGGCAGTCCCAGGTCTCCGGGACCTGTGCGTCGCTCGCGAAGCTCGGCTGCGTCTCGTGTCCGTTGGAGCACCAGAAGGAGATGCGCAGGCGCGGCGCGGACTCGCCACGCTCGGCCTCGCCCATCGGCCCCGCCCCGACCCGGCTTCCCCGGATCGCGTTGCCACTTGCCACGGTCGTAACTCCCTGCGTGATGGTGCCGCGAAGCGAGTCGGCGTTTCGCTTCGCTGCGAGCGCCTCAGTCTACGTAAGGCCCAACGCGCGTCCAGTGATTCGAGTTACAAGCCCAAGCGCCCAGACGCAAGCCCCATGATAGGCGGCGCCGTCGGGCGTGTACCGAACATGGGGCTTTACGTGCTCGAGTGCGGGGTGTGTCAGTTGTTCAGTTGTTCGCCTTCATCATCAGGCCGAGCACCATGATGCACGCGAACCACATGAGACCGACCACCACGGTGATCCGGTCGAGGTTGCGCTCGGCGACCGAGGAGCCGCCGACGGACGACTGCATGCCGCCACCGAACATGTCGGAGAGGCCGCCGCCCTTCCCCTTGTGCATCAGCACCAGCAGCATCAGCAGCAGGCTGAAGACGATCAGGGCGATCGAGAACCCCAAAACCACGGCTGGACCAACTTCCTCGGATTCGGATGAACGACGGGGGCACGGTGACAGTGGGCCACCATGCCCCCGCCAGGGTACGACGTATCTCCGCTACCGCATACTCACCGGTCGACCTGCTGACCGACCTGGTGGCCTGCTACTGGTCGCGGAAGCGGACGATCTTGACGAACTCGTCCGAGTCCAGCGAGGCACCGCCGACCAGCGCGCCGTCGATGTCGGCCTGCGACATGATCTCGGCGACGTTGCCGGACTTGACCGAGCCGCCGTACTGGATGCGGACCTTGTCGGCCAGCTCCCCCGAGTACAGCTCGGCGAGCTTGCCGCGGATCGCCGCGCAGACCTCCTGCGCGTCCTCGGCGCCGCAGACCTTGCCGGTGCCGATGGCCCACACGGGCTCGTAGGCGATCACGACCGTCTCGGCCTGCTCGGCCGGGAGGTCCTTCAGGCCGCCCTCGACCTGGGCGAGGGTGTGGGCGACGTGGTTGCCCGCCTCCCGGACGTCCAGCTCCTCGCCGACGCACAGGATCGGGGTCAGGCCGTGCTTGTAGGCGGCCTTGACCTTGGCGTTGACCAGCTCGTCGGTCTCGGCGTGGTACTGCCGGCGCTCGGAGTGGCCGATCGCGACGTAGGTGCAGCGGAGCTTGGCGAGCATCGGGCCGGAGATCTCACCGGTGTAGGCGCCGCCGTCGTGGGCGGAGACGTCCTGGGAGCCGTACTTGATCTTGAGCTTGTCGTGCTCGACCAGGGTCTGCACCGAGCGCAGGTCGGTGAAGGGGACGAGGACGGCGACCTCGACGGCGTCGTAGTCCTTGTCCGCGAGGGCGAAGGCGAGCTTCTGGACGTGTGCGATGGCCTCGAGGTGGTTGAGGTTCATCTTCCAGTTGCCCGCCATCAGCGGCGTGCGGGTGGTCATTGAGGTCAGTCCTCCAGTGCGGCGAGGCCGGGGAGCGTCTTGCCCTCGAGGTATTCGAGGGAGGCGCCGCCGCCGGTCGAGATGTGGCCGAATGCGTTCTCGTCGAAGCCGAGGGTGCGGACGGCCGCGGCGGAGTCGCCGCCGCCGACCACGGTGAAGCCCGGGGCGTCGAGGAGGGCCTGGGCGACCGCCTTGGTGCCCTCGGCGTAGTCGGGGTGCTCGAAGACGCCCATGGGGCCGTTCCAGAAGACGGTGGCGGCGTCGGCGAGCTTCGATGCGTACAGCTTGCGGGTCTCGGGACCGATGTCCAGACCCTCCTGGTCGGCCGGGATGGCGTCCGCGGCGACGGTGGCGGGGTTGGCCGGGGCCTTGGTCTTCAGGTCCGGGAACTCGGACGCGATCAGGACGTCGACGGGGAGGACCAGCTCGACGCCGTTCTTCTCCGCGCGCTCCATGTACTCCTTGACGGTCGGGATCTGGTCCTCCTGGAGCAGGGAGATGCCGACCTCGTGGCCCTTGGCCTTGAGGAAGGTGTACGCCATGCCGCCGCCGATGAGGAGCCGGTCGGCCTTGCCGAGCAGCTGGTCGATGACGGCGAGCTTGTCGGAGACCTTGGCGCCGCCGAGGGCGACGACGTACGGCCGCTGGACGTCGTCGGTGAGCTTCTTCAGGACGCCGACCTCGGTGGCGATGAGGTAGCCGGCGTAGTGCGGCAGCCGCTTCGGCAGGTCGAAGACGGAGGCATGCTTGCGGTGCACGGCGCCGAAGCCGTCGCCGACGTAGACGTCCGCGAGGCCGGCCAGCCGGTCGGCGAAGGCGGCGCGCTCGGTGTCGTCCTTGCTGGTCTCGCCCGCGTTGAAGCGCAGGTTCTCGATGACCGCGACCCGGCCGTCGGCGAGGCCGGCGACCGTGGACTCGGCGGCGGTGCCGACCGTGTCCTCGGCGAAGGCGACGTCGGCGCCGAGCAGCTCACCGAGGCGGGCGGCGGCCGGGGCGAGGGAGAAGACCGGGTCCGGGGCGCCCTTGGGGCGGCCCAGGTGCGAGGCGACGATCACGCGTGCGCCCGCGTCGGCCAGGGCCTTGACGGTGGGCACCACGGCGCGGATGCGGCCGTCGTCGGTGATGGTGGTGCCGTCCAGCGGCACGTTCAGGTCGGCGCGGACGAAGACTCGCTTGCCCGCGACGCCTCCGGAGAGCAGTTCGTCGATCGTCTTCATGCAGAGGGCTCCTGGGTTCTCGTGATCGCTCGTGATCCTACGAGGGCTGGTCGCCGCGGACGCGACGCAGGGCTCGGGCAGCACGGCCTCGCGGACGCGACGCAGGCCGGGACAGCGCGGCTTCGCGGACGCGACGCAGGGCTCGGGCAGCGCGGCCTTGCGCTGTCCGAGCCCTGCCACCGCATCGCGGTGCCTGCTGAGTCCGAGTCGATCAGAGCTGGTTGCCGACGAAGACCGTGAGGTCGACGAGGCGGTTGGAGTAGCCCCACTCGTTGTCGTACCAGCCGATGACCTTCACGTTCTTGCCGTCCTGGACCATGGTCAGGGACGAGTCGAAGGTGCAGGACGCCGGGGCGTTGACGATGTCCGAGGAGACGATCGCGTCCTCGGTGTACTCGAGGATGCCCTTGAGCTCGCCCTCGGCGGCCTTCTGGAAGGCGGCGTTGACCTCTTCCTTGGTGACCTCGCGGCCGAGCTCCAGGACGAGGTCGGTGACCGAGCCGGTCGGGACCGGGACGCGCATGGCCATGCCGTCCAGCTTGCCCTTGAGCTGCGGCAGGACCAGCGCGGTGGCCTTGGCGGCGCCCGTGGTGGTCGGGATGATGTTCTCCGCGGCGGCACGGGCGCGGCGCAGGTCCTTGTGCGGGAAGTCCAGGATGCGCTGGTCGTTCGTGTACGCGTGCACCGTCGTCATCAGGCCCTTGACGATGCCGAAGTTCTCGTCGAGGACCTTGGCCATCGGCGCCACGCAGTTGGTGGTGCAGGAGGCGTTGGAGATGACGTGGTGGTTCGCGGGGTCGTACGTGTCCTGGTTGACGCCCATCACGATGGTGACGTCCTCGTCCTTGGCCGGGGCCGAGATGAGGACCTTCTTCGCGCCGCCCGCGATGTGCTTCTCGGCGTCGGCCTTCTTCGTGAAGATGCCGGTCGACTCGATGACGATGTCGACACCCAGCTCGCCCCACGGGATGTCCGCGGGGTTGCGCTCGGCGAGGACCTTGATGGTCTTGTCGCCGACGGTGATGGTGTCCTCGGTGTGCGAGACCTCCTGCTTGAGGCGGCCGAGGATGGTGTCGTACTTGAGCAGGTGGGCGGTGGTCGCGGTGTCACCCAGGTCGTTGACAGCCACGATCTCGATGTCTGCACCCTGCTCCAGCAGCGCGCGGAAGTAGTTACGACCGATGCGGCCAAAGCCGTTGATGCCTACGCGGATCGTCACGAACCGATCTCCTCGTTGGTACGCCGGCCCGATGTGCCGGCGAGCTGTATTTGGGATGTCCCCGACCACCCCCGACCCTACCTCTCCGGGGCCCCGGGGGTGACATCGAGACGCCCCATACCCGGCAGGGCGGTCCGTACCCGTCAGTAGGGGTACGGACCGCCCCGGGCGACGGGGACCGATCACCCGATTTCGCTACACCGTGTCAGTCCCCAGAGACGCGGATTTCACTCGTCCAGGGCACGCAGCGCCTGCCGGACCAGGGCCGCCCGGGCGGCCGGCTCGGTGAGGTGCTCCAGGCCGAAACCCAGCAGGACCGTGTCGTCCGTGGTGACCGCGCCGTACGTCTGGAACAGGGTCCCGGTGCGGGCCCAGTCCTTCAGGACGGCGGGGCTGCCCGCGGGCGGTCCGGAGACCTGCCAGGCACCGAGCGAGGTCTCGAAGCCGTCGGTCGCGGTCGCCGTGCCGCCGACGACGAGCGAGGCCTCGTCGGCGAGGACGCCGCGTCCGCCGCTGCCGGGGTCGGTGACGTAGGCGATCGACACCTCGACGGACTTCCCGGCGTAGGCGCTCAGGTCGAACGCGACCTGCCGCCAGCCCCCGGAGGAGCCGGTCAGGCTGTTCCACTGCCCGGTGGTGCCGGTCGCGGTGCAGCCGTCGTCGGACAGGGTCAGGTAGTGCTCCAGCCAGGGGTGCTCGCCCATGTAGAACCCGGCCGCGCACTCCGCCGGTACGGCCGTGCCAGTGGCACCGCCCGCCTCGGGGAGCGTGGTCCAGTCGTCGGCGCCGGTGGTGTGCGCCTCGACCAGGGCGTGGTCGTAGCCGCTCTCGGTGTCCCACAGCAGCTGGGTGCGCAGGGTGGGGCGGTCGGCGGCGGTGACGCCGGTGAGGTCGACGGTGCGGGTGAGGCGCTTGTAGGCGTCGTCGGTGTGGACGGCGGCGGCCATCCACTCGCCCGCGTAGGGCCCGTACGGGTTGACCGTCCCGGCGAACTTCCCGGCGCCCTCGCTCGCGAACTGCGGGTAGGTGTCGGCGGGCAGCTGGTCCGAGGTCACGCTGTAGGTGCCGGCGGCGTCCAGCGGGTTGCCGGGGGCGTCGCCGAGGATGCCGGTGGTCCCGCCGAGCTTGCCGGAGCCGGAGAAGCCGGTGGCCCCGGGGGTCGAGGTACGGGTGTACGCGCCCAGGTAGTACTGGCTGAAGTCGTCGGACAGCGTGCCGCCGCCCAGGTCGACCCTGCCGCCGGCCCGCTCCCCCGCCTCGATCAGCCTGCCGCCCTCGTTGAGGAAGGCACGCAGCTGGAGCTGGGTGGCGTTGCCGGGCACCGCGGCGCCGGTGTAGTGGACGACCGTGTGGAAGTGGCCGAGGACGCCGAGCGCGTCCGGCGCGCCCTGCGCGGCGACGTCCCAGACCGCCGCCCGCCTGCCGTTGGCCCTGAGGGCGTCCACGTACGTCTGGGCCTGCGTGGCCTTCGCGCCCTCCTCCGCGACGACCAGGACGTCCGCGCGGGGCCGCTCGGCGATCGTGTACGTGAAGTGCTCGCTCTCGGTCCGCTTGCCCTTCTTCGTCTCGCCGGTGAACCAGACCTCGACCCGGTCGCCGCGGTCGCCGTCCTTGACCTTGGCCCGGTACTCGTCGAAGTAGAGGTTGTCCTCACCGCCGTACGTCTCACCGCCGCGCCAGGGCCGCAGGGCCATGTCGTGGACGCGTCCGCCGTTGACGCGGTACTTCAGCTCCTTGTCCCGCACCGACTTGCGTGCGACGACGGAGACCTCCTGGTCGGCGCCGCGCGAATAGGACTCGGTGAACTCGGCCGGGGTGAAGTCGGCGGCCTCCAGGCCTACCGCGGAGGACGGCCGGTCGGGGTGCGCGGCGCTCTCGGCCACGGAGAACGCGAAGGGGATGTTCTTCGCGAACTCCTGCTGGATCAGCTCCTCGTCGTCGGGGAAGTTGAAGCCCGACTGGCAGTCGCGCGGGTCCCACTCGTCGTCGGGGTCCTGCTGGGAGATGGTCTGGCAGGTCGACATCTCCGGGGTGAACATCGCCATGCCGTTGACGTTGGCCGCGTGGCCGTCCGCCTCGCCGTTGGTGGTGTACAGCTCCGAGGAGACCTGCGGATGGTAGCCGGGGATCGCGGGGTTGCCGGGGGTGCCGGCGAGCGCCTTGTAGAGGACGTCGTCCGGGGTGTCCGTGGCCACCTGCCAGCCGACCCCGTAGAGGAGCAGCTCGGCGGCGGAGTGGTAGTTGATGCCGTACGTGAAGCCGATCCGCTTCTGGAAGCGGTCCAGGGCCTTGGTCTCGGGCTCGGAGTTCGGACCGGCGCCCCGGTAGGTCTGGCTGGTGGGGTTGGGGGACGAGCCCTCGTCGTCGTAGCCCCACTTGTAGGCGAAGTTGCGGTTCAGGTCGACGCCGTCGCCGGTGGTGATGGTCCCGTCGCCGTTGACGTCGCGCAGGTTCTTGCGCCACAGGCGGTTGTCGGTGTCCTCGAACGTGTAGTCGTAGCCGTCGGGGTTGGCCGACAGGAGGAACCACAGCTCGGTGGAGTCGACCAGCTTCTTGATCCGCCGGTCCTTCTTGTAGTTGTCCAGGTAGTGGTGCATCAGCCGCCGGGTCATCTCCGGGGTGATCCACTCGCGCGCGTGCTGGTTGGACATGTAGAGGACGGCGGGCTTGGAGCCGTCCCGGGTCCGGTCCGCGTGTCTGGTGAGCTTGAGCGCCAGGATGTCCTGGCCGTTCACCGTCTTGCCGATGGAGACGACCTTGGTGAGGCGGGGGTGCTCGCGTGCGGTACGGAGGATCTCCTCCTTGAGCCCGCCGCTGCCGCCGTACGGCCGGAAGACGCCCTCGGCGGCGTCCTCGACGCGCTTCTCGGCCCGGGTGGAGAGGGTGTGCTCCTCGAGGCCGACACCCTGTTTCTCCAGCTTCTCGGCCTGCTGGTCGGTGAGGTAGACCTCGACGGTGGCCGTGCCCTCGTCGGGGACCTGCTCACCGAGTTCGTGGCCGTCCTGGCCGGCGGCCAGCAGCAGGGGTACCTGCTCCTGGGTCACATCGGCACGGAAGACCTTCACCTCGTCGGCGTCCGCGGTCGCGGAGCCTGCGGGTTGTGCCTGGGCGATGGGTGCGAAGCCCGCTCCGCCGATCAGGAGCGCGCCGACAGCGAGGATCGATCTCGCTCTTCGTCTCATGAACCCCCCTAGATGGGGCCTGTCCGACAGGCCTGGGTTCGCCACAGCAGCGAACAGATGCCAGGCTCATGACAGCTCATGATCGAGTCAAGAGTGCGGCACGGACACGCGGAAGCCGGTGCGGGTCACCCAAGTGGGCGCCCGCACCGGCTCGTTGTCGCCCCGCGTGCGGTGGGCCGGCGCGCGTCCGGTCGGCCGACGGGCGCGCGTTCGGTCGACGAGCGCGCGTTCGGTCAGCCGACGAGGTTGTCGGCGAGCTCCTCGCCGAGGTTGGCGTCCGTGCCGGGGATGCCGAGGTCCGAGGCCCGCTTGTCCGCCATGGCCAGCAGGCGGCGGATACGGCCGGCGACGGCGTCCTTGGTCAGCGGCGGGTCCGCGAGGGCGCCCAGTTCCTCCAGGGAGGCCTGCTTGTGCTCCATGCGGAGCCGGCCGGCGGCGGCGAGGTGCTCGGGCACGTCGTCGGCGAGGATCTCCAGGGCGCGCTGGACCCGGGCCCCCGCGGCGACGGCCGCGCGGGCCGAGCGGCGCAGGTTGGCGTCGTCGAAGTTGGCGAGGCGGTTGGCGGTGGCGCGCACCTCGCGCCGCAGCCGCCGCTCCTCCCAGGCCAGTACCGAGTCGTGGGCGCCCAGCCGGGTGAGCAGGGCACCGATCGCGTCGCCGTCGCGGACCACGACCCGGTCCACCCCGCGCACCTCGCGGGCCTTGGCGGGGATCGACAGCCGGCGGGCGGCGCCGACCAGGGCAAGCGCGGCCTCGGGGCCCGGGCAGGTCACCTCCAGGGAGGAGGAGCGGCCCGGCTCGGTGAGGGAGCCGTGCGCCAGGAAGGCTCCGCGCCAGGCGGCCTCGGCGTCGCAGGTGGCCCCCGAGACCACCTGCGGCGGCAGGCCGCGGATCGGACGTCCCCGGCCGTCCACCAGGCCGGTCTGGCGGGCCAGCTGGTCACCGCCCGCTACCACCCGTACGACGTAACGCGAGCCGCGGCGCAGCCCGCCCGGCGCCATCACGATCAGCTCGGAGGCGTGCCCGAAGATCTCCAGGATGTCCTGCTTGAGCCGCCGGGCCGCTCTCGCGGTGTCCAGCTCCGCCTCGATCACGATCCGCCCGCTCACCAGGTGGAGGCCGCCGGCGAACCGCAGAATGGCGGAGACCTCCGCCTTTCTGCAGCAGGTCCGGGTGACGGGGAGCCGGGAGATCTCGTCCTTCACCGCTGCCGTCATCGCCATGGGCCGATCCTTCCATGCATCCGAAAAATACGGTCGTACGCGGCGGCCAGCAGCTCCGGGTCGTGCCTCGGGGTCCCGTCGGTCCGGGCGACCGGAGCCAGTTCGACCGCGGCGCCGAACCGTTTCGCGGCGTCGGTGAGCGAGTCACGGTCGGGCACGGCGGCCTCGTCGGCCAGCACCACGTCCAGGGCGAGTTTAGGGGCGTGTCGTCCCAAAACCTCCAAATGACGCTGCGGTGAGAAGCCCTCGGTTTCTCCGGGCTGCGGAGCGAGGTTCAGCGAGAGCACCCGGCGGGCCTTCGTCTCGACGAGCGCGTCCAGCAGATCGGGCACGAGCAGGTGCGGAATGACCGAGGAGAACCAGGAGCCGGGGCCGAGCACCACCCAGTCCGCGTCCAGGACGGCGTCGACCGCCTCGGGTACGGCCGGCGGGTCGTTCGGCACCAGGTGCACGGACTGCACCTCGCCGGGCGTGAGCGCCACGGTCGCCTGCCCGCGCACGGTGTCCACCTCGTCGGGCCGGTCCGGGTCGTGCCCCTTGACCAGGGCCTGGAGCTCCAGCGGCACGGCGGACATGGGCAGCACCCGCCCGTGCGCGCCGAGCAGCTTGCCGACCAGGTCCAGCGCCTGGACGTGGTCGCCGAGCTGCTCCCACAGGGCGACGATCAGCAGATTGCCGACCGCGTGTTCGTGCAGGTCGCCCTGGGACTGGAAGCGGTGCTGGATGACGCGGGCCCAGGTCTGGCCCCAGTCGTCGTCGCCGCACAGCGCGGCCAGCGCCTTGCGCAGGTCGCCGGGCGGCAGGACGCCCAGCTCGTCGCGCAGCCGCCCGCTGGAGCCGCCGTCGTCGGCCACGGTGACGACGGCGGTGAGGTCGCCGGTGATCCGGCGCAGTGCGGCGAGCGAGGCGGACAGGCCCATGCCGCCGCCGAGGGCGACGACCTTGGGCTGGGCGCCCCGGCGGCGCGGCTTGCCGCCGCGCGCCTGTTCGGGCCGGGCGGCGCGGGCGTCGGCGGGCCTGCCGCCGCGCCCTTCGGGCACCACCCGGCGCAGCCTGCTCAGCCGCGGAGTACGTCCTGTCATTCCCGTCCCATGTCCCGGTGGACGACCACCGTCTCCACGCCTTCGGCGGCGAGCCGGGCGGCGAGCTTCTCCGACATGGCCACGGACCGGTGCTTGCCGCCGGTGCAGCCGACGGCGACGGTCACATAGCGCTTGCCCTCCCGACGGTAGCCCGCGGCGATCATCTG
Source organism: Streptomyces sp. NPDC028991 (assembly GCF_055564775.1). NCBI lineage: Bacteria > Bacillati > Actinomycetota > Actinomycetes > Kitasatosporales > Streptomycetaceae > Streptomyces > Streptomyces sp. NPDC028991. Next base: position 189,444 of record NZ_JBVHVP010000014.1, read on the forward strand.
GAGCAGCTCGGTGTAGCGGTCGAGGAACTCCTTGGCGCCGGGCTGGTTGAGGACGTACGAGGAGACCTCCTCGTTGAGGCCGGTGAACGGGCGCAGCTCCGGGACCCAGTGCGGGTTGGGCAGGAAACGCATGTCCACGACCAGGTCGGCGTCGACCGGAAGGCCGTACTTGAAACCGAAGGACATGACGGTGGCCCGCAGCTCCGGCTCCTCGTCGCCGGCGAACTGGGCGTCCATCTTGGCGCGGAGCTCGTGCACGTTGAGGCTGGAGGTGTCGATCACCAGGTCGGCGTCGCCGCGCAGCTCGCGCAGCAGTTCCCGCTCGGCGGCGATGCCGTCGACGATGCGGCCGTCGCCCTGGAGGGGGTGCGGGCGGCGCACCGACTCGAAGCGGCGTACCAGTGCCTCGTCGGAGGACTCCAGGAAGACGATCCGCCGGGTGACGCCGCGGGAGTCGAGGTCCGCGAGGGATTCTCGCAGGTTGTCGAAGAAGCGCCGGCCTCGGACGTCGACGACGACCGCGATCCGGGCCACGTTGCCCTGGGAGCGGGCGCCGAGCTCCACCATGGTGGGGATCAGCGCGGGCGGGAGGTTGTCGACGACGAACCAGCCCAGGTCCTCCAGACACTTGGCCGCCGTCGAGCGGCCTGCTCCGGACATGCCGGAGATGATCACCAGCTCGGGGATGGCCGCCTCGTGCGCCCCGGCTGTTTCCTTGCCCGTACTCACCTGTGCTCCGTCGTCCTGGCGCCGTTCGGCAGCGGCCGTCTGCGGGCCCGCCTCCTCGCCGGTCGTGCCGTGGGCCTGTTCTCGCCCTGCTGTGGGCTGTGCCTCGTGTTCGGTCATCTCTCCTGCCCCCGTCGTTCGTCCGGGGTGCCCGCGGGCACGGGCTCCCCCGGGGCATCCGCCGTCGTCTCGGGTGCCCCGTCCTCGTCATCCATGATCTCTCCGGTCGCCGTGTTCACGGCGGGCGCGGCCGGGATGGACCGGGCGAGGGCCACGGCGACGGTCTCCGCCGTCTTGCGGCCTATGCCGGGCACCTCGCAGATCTGGTCGATCGTCGCCGACCGCAGCTTCTTCACCGAACCGAAGTGCTTGATCAACGCCTGTTTGCGCGTCTCCCCGAGGCCCGGCACGTCGTCCAGCGGGCTGGAGCGGAAGCGCTTGGCCCGCTTGGCCCGCTGGTAGGTGATCGCGAAGCGGTGGGCCTCGTCGCGGACCCGCTGCAACAGGTACAGGCCCTCGCTGGTGCGGGGCAGGACGACCGGATCGTCCTCCCGGGGCAGCCAGACCTCCTCCAGACGCTTGGCGAGTCCGCAGACGGCGATGTCGTCGATGCCGAGCTCGTCCAGCGCCCGCTGCGCCGCCGCGACCTGCGGCTGTCCGCCGTCGACGACGACGAGCTGGGGCGGGTAGGCGAAGCGCTTGGGTCGGCCGTCGTCGTCCTTCAGCGCCGGGCCGTCCGTGAGCTGCTCCTCGGCGTCGGAGGCGGCACCGTCGGCCCCATCTGCCCCTTCTGTCCCGTCTGCCCCGTCTGCCCACTCGCCGGTCTTCTCCTTCTCGGCGAGATACCGGCGGAAGCGGCGGGTGATCACCTCGTGCATGGAACGGACGTCGTCCTGTCCCCTGAAGCCCTTGATCTGGAACCGGCGGTATTCGCTCTTCCGGGCCAGTCCGTCCTCGAAGACGACCATGGAGGCCACGACGTCGTCGCCCTGGAGGTGCGAGATGTCGTAGCACTCGATCCGCAGCGGGGCACTGTCCAGGCCGAGGGCGTCGGCGATCTCCTCCAGCGCGCGTGAGCGCGTCGTCAGGTCGGAGGCGCGCTTGGTCTTGTGCAGGACGAGCGCCTGCTGGGCGTTGCGCTGGACGGTCTCCATCAGCGCCTTCTTGTCGCCGCGCTGCGGGATGCGCAGCGACACGCCCGAACCGCGGCGCTCCGTCAGCCACTGCTGGACCGGCTCCACCGGGTCGGGCAGGGCGGGGACCAGGACCTCCTTGGGGACGGCGTCCCCGGTCTCCTCGCCGTACAGCTGCTGGAGGGCGTGCTCGACGAGGGCGCCGGTGGTGATCTCCTCCACCTTGTCCGTGACCCAGCCGCGCTGGCCGCGCACGCGCCCGCCGCGCACGTGGAAGATCTGGACGGCCGCCTCCAGCTCGTCCTCGGCGACCGCGATCAGGTCGGCGTCGGTCGCGTCGGCGAGCACGACGGCGCTCTTCTCCATGGCCTTCTTCAGGGCCCCGATGTCGTCGCGCAGGCGCGCCGCCCGCTCGTACTCCATCTCGTCGGCCGCCTCGGCCATCTGCCTCTCCAGGCGGCGCAGGTAGGTACCCGTGCGGCCGGTCATGAAGTCACAGAACTCGTCGGCCAGGTCCCAGTGGTCGTCGGGGGAGATCCGGCCGACGCAGGGCGCCGAGCACTTGCCGATGTAACCGAGCAGGCAGGGGCGGCCGGTGCGAGCGGCGTTCTTGAAGACGCCGGCGGAGCAGGTGCGCACCGGGAAGACGCGCAGCAGCAGGTCGACCGTGTCGCGGATCGCCCAGGCGTGTCCGTACGGCCCGAAGTAGCGCACGCCCTTCTTCTTGTGGCCGCGCATCACCTGCACGCGCGGGAACTCCTCGTTCATCGTCACCGCGAGGTAGGGGTAACTCTTGTCGTCGCGGTACTTCACGTTGAACCGGGGGTCGTACTCCTTGATCCAGGAGTACTCCAGCTGCAGGGCCTCGACCTCCGTGGACACCACCGTCCACTCCACGGACGCGGCCGTGGTGACCATGGTGCGGGTGCGGGGGTGCAGGTTCGCCAGGTCCTGGAAGTAATTCGCCAGGCGCTGGCGCAGGCTCTTCGCCTTTCCGACGTAGATCACCCGGCGGTGCTCGTCACGGAACCTGTACACCCCCGGGGAGTCCGGGATCTCACCCGGCCTGGGGCGGTAGCTGGAGGGGTCGGCCATGACTCACACCCTACTGGCGACGACCGACACTCCGGCGGGGCTGTGTATGACGGGCCGGGGCCCTGTGTACGACGGGCCGGGGGCCCTGTGGACCACGGGCCGGGGGCGCCGCGGACGACCTGAGACGGGGCCGGGAGGAGACGGTCCGGGGCCGGTCGGTCACGCCGGGTGCCCTGGGGACCGGGTGCCGGTGTGTTATCGGCCAGGAGCGCGTCACGGTCGGGCGTCAGGTGTTGTCGGGCCGTGGTCAACACGCTTCAATGCGGGGGGACTCGGGGCCCTGAAGCGCGGCGTACGGATGTGAAGACCCTCTGTGCCTCTGTGCTCGGCGCAGCTGTGCTCGGTGCGGCTGTGCTCGGTGCGGCTGTGCTCAGTGCGGCTGTGCTCAGTGCTCGGTGCATCTGTGCATCTGTGCCGCGACGGGGGCGGCGGCCCCGACGGATCCCTCCAGGGATCCGCGTCGAACGGTCTGACCAGCCGTTGTGGACTTCACAGAAAGGCCCCTGCATGCCGCACGCCACTCAGCACGCGGACGTCGCCATCGCGGACCTCGACTCGGCCCTGCGCGGTGGCCCCTTCCACGTCGCCCTGCGCGCCGCGATCGCCGCTCGCGGGCTGCCCCTCCAGCGCGTGCAGCACCATCTGTCGCGCTACGGAGTGAGAGTGGGCGTCACGAGCCTGAGTTACTGGCAGCAGGGCGCCCGGCGTCCGCAGCGCCCGGAGTCGCTGCGGGCCGTCCGGGCGCTGGAGGAGATACTCCAGTTGCCCGAGGAGTCGCTGATACGCCTGCTCGCCGAGGCCGACGAGGACACCTCGGCCAAGCGGCCCGCGGCCCGCTCCTACCGCGCCCACGTGGAGGCCTCCGGCGTCCTGGACCGGCTGCTGGCCGAGCTGAACCATCCGTCGTCGGACGGCGGCGTGCACACCCTCGGGCACCACGAGCGGATCCGGATCGGGCCGCGCCGCGAGCTCGCCGGCCGCGAGTCGCACCACATCGTCCGCGCTCACCGCGACGGCGTCGACCGCTTCCTCGCCGTCCACCACGGCGACCCGGGATGCGCGCCCGCGCGGATGACCGTCCACGCGCTGGAGAACTGCCGCACGGGACGTGTCCGCACCCACCACGACACCGGAGTGCTCGTGACCGAGCTGCTCTTCGACACGCGCCTGCGGGCCGGGGACACCTACCTCTTCCGCTACGGCGTCGAGGACGGCACGGCGGGAGTGTCGCGCGAGTACGTCCGCGGATTCGGATCGGCGGGCGGGCAGTACGCGCTCCAGGTTCGGTTCGACGCCGCGGCCCTGCCGGTGCGCTGCCACCGGTTCACGCAGCACTCACCGGCGGCACCACGCGGCGGCCGGCAGGAGCTGGCCCTCAGCGGACGGCACCACTCGGTGCACCTCGTGGAGCCGCGGGTGCGGTCGGGAATGCTGGGGATCGGGTGGGACTGGGAGTGAGCAGGCACTCCTGACGGGGCCGCCGGGAATCTCCGGAGGCGGGAGCGGGGGCGGGGGCGGGTCTTCGAGGGATCGCCGGGGGCCGGGGGCCGGGGAAGAGCGTCCTCCGGGTCGGCGGGCCGCCGGGCCGGGTCGGGGACGGGTCCCCGGGCCGGGTCGGGGCGGGTCGCTGCGGCGGGTCGGGAGCGGGTCGCCGGGGCGGGAGCGGGTCGCCGGGCCGGGCCGGGGCAGGTCGCCGCGGCGGGTCGGGAGAGGGGGTCGCCGGGGCGGGAGCGGGTCGCCGGGGCGGGGAGCCAGAGGCAGTGCGCCCGAGTCCGTCCCCGGCCAGGGGCAAAGCTCCCGGGCCGAGGACGGGTCAGATGCCGGGGCTCGCGACGATCCTGCCCTGCTTCACCTCGACCGGCAGTTCGATGAGCGGCACGCTCGCCGGGGCGTGCAGCACCTCGCCGGTCCGCGCGTCGAACTCACTGCCGTGACAGGGGCAGACCAGCTTCGTCCCCTCCAGTTTTTTGATGGGGCACCCCGCGTGCGTGCAGACCGTACTGAACGCCTTCAGGGAACCGTCCTCGGCCCGGCTGACCACCACGTTCGCGTCCCGGTAGAGCTTGGCCGCCCCCTTGGCGACCTCGTCGTCCGTCCCGAGGTCGACGGAGGCGGTCGGCCTGGCGGGCGCGGCACCGTCGTCGCCCGGTGAGCAGGCGACCAGACCGAGTCCGGCGACGGGCGTGAGGGCCGCCGAGCGCAGGAGGGTACGGCGGCTCGGGTCGGGTCGGCCGGGCATGGGGTCTCCACTGGTCAGAGGATGTGCACGGCGACGATATCCGGCGTCCGTGGCCGTCTTGGAGGGTGGGGGCCCGGAGGCGGCGGTGGACCGGAGTTCGCGTAAACGCTTGCGCAAGCGTTTACGCGCCCGTCTTGGATGGGATACGGTCCCGGCCAGTACGCGCGGGCGGCCCGGAGGCCGACGCGCGCTCGTACGCGAAAGGAGGCCGCCGGGATGGCGACCATGGCCGATGTGGCGCGCAGCGCCGGGGTCTCCGTGGCGACGGTCTCGCACGTGCTCAACGACACCCGCCCGGTACTGCCGCACACCCGCCGGGCGGTGCTGGACGCCATCGAGGAGCTCGGTTACACCCCGAACACCCTCGCTCGCTCCCTGGTGACCTCCCGTACCCGCTCCATCGGGCTCGCGGTGTCGGCGATCAGCAACCCGTACTTCACGGAGATCCTCCAGGGCGTCGAGGCGAGCGCCCTGGAGCACGGTTACAGCCTGCTCATCGCGGACCCGCACGACGATCCGGGCCACGAGCGCAAGGTGGTCCGACTACTGCACGAGCGACGCGTGGACGGCATGATCGTCGCGCCCTCCGCCGACCCGCGCGACCTCGTCGCCTACCTCGGCCGCCATCGGGTGCCGACCGTGTTCCTCGACCGGATCGTGGACGTGCCGAAGGGTGACGGAGCCCTGCCCTTCGACCAGGTGTGCGCCGAGAGCGCCGAGCCGACGGCCCGGCTGGTCACCCATCTCGCCGGGCTCGGCCACCGCAGGATCGGCCTGGTCGCGGGCCGGCCGGGGCTCAGCACGACCCGTGAGCGGATCACCGGCTACCGGCACGGCCTCGCCGCCGCCGGGCTGCCGTACGACGAACGGCTCCTGGTGCACGGCGACTCCGAGGCGGCCCGCGGCGAACGGGCCACCGCCGCCCTGCTGTCCCTGGCGGTACCGCCCACCGCGCTGGTCACCGCCAACAACGCGATGACCATCGGTGCGCTGCGCGCCCTGCGGGACCGCGGCCTGTCCGTGCCCGGCGACCTCGCGCTGTGCTGCTTCGACGACTTCGCGTGGGCGGACCTCTTCACCCCCCGGCTCACCGCCGTCGCACAGCCGAGCGGGGAGCTCGGTGCCCGGGCCGTCCGGCTGCTGCTGGACCGCCTGGCCGCACCGGACCGGCCGGCGCGGACCGTGCGGCTGCCCAGCACCTTCGTCCACCGCACCTCCTGCGGCTGCCCCGAGCAGCCCCGAGCAGCCCCGGCAGCCCGAGCAGACCGAGCAGACCGAGCAGACCGAGCAGGCCGAGCAGGCCGAGCAGGCCGAGTGGTCCAAGCAACCCCGGCAGGCCGAGCGGACCGAGCAGACCGACCTGTCCGAGCAGGCCGACCAGTCCCAGCAGGTTCAGGTCGGTCCGAGCAATCCCAGATGTCCGAGCGAGCCTCCGGAAAGGCTCACGAAAGGAGTCTCCCGTGATCGTCGTCGCCGGTGAGGCACTGATCGACCTGGTACCGCAGGGCACGGGTGCCCTCGCCGCGCTGCGGCCGGCGCTCGGTGGCGGGCCGTACAACACGGCCGTCGCGCTGGGCCGCCTCGGCTCACCCGCCGCATTCTGCTCCCGGGTGTCGCACGACGCCTTCGGCGAGGCGCTGCTGGACCGGCTGCGCGATACCGGCGTGGACGTGTCACCGGTGCAGCGCGGGGCCGAGCCGACAACGCTCGCCGTGGCATCGGTGGGCGCGGACGGCTCGGCCGCGTACTCCTTCTACGTGGACGGGACGGCGGACCGGCTGTTCTCGATGCCCGCCGCTCTGCCGGCAGGCACCCGGGCGGTCTCTTTCGGGACCTGCTCACTGGTGCTGGAGCCGGGGGCGAGCGCCTACGAGGAGTTGCTGCGCGAGACGGCCGCGCGGGGCGTGTTCACCGCCCTGGATCCGAACATCCGGGCCGGTCTGATTCCGGACCCGGATGCCTACCGGGCCCGGTTCGAGAGCTGGCTGCCGTCGGTGTCGCTGCTGAAGCTGTCCGCCGAGGACGCCGAGTGGCTGGGCGGCACGCCCCGGGAGTGGCTGGCTGCCGGTCCCGCGGCGGTCGTGGTCACCCGGGGCGGTGCCGGACTGATGGCGTACAGCCGTGACGGCGGCGAGTACGCGGTGCCGGGCGAGCGGGTCCGGGTGGTGGACACGATCGGCGCGGGCGACACGGTGAACGCGGCGCTGCTGCACGGACTCGCCGCACGGAACGCCCTCGACGACAAGGCCGTGGCCGGTCTGGGGGCAGATGGCTGGGCGGAACTGCTGGGCTTCGCCGCCCGCGCGGCCGCGGTCACCTGTTCGCGGGCGGGCGCGGAGCCGCCGTACGCCCACGAGGTGGCCGTCTGAAAGCCGCGGCACGTGGGTCCCGCGCACGCCGCGCCGGGCCCCACGGGAACGTCCGTGGGGCCCGGCGCGGCTCCGGTTCAGGCCTTGTTCGTCCGCGTCGTCTTCTTCGCGGCGGGCTTGGTGGCCGCCTTGGCCGTCTTGGCAGTCGTGGCCGTCGTGGCCGTCTTGGCGGCGGTCTTCTTCGCGGCCGTGCCGGCCACCGTCTTGGTGGTGGTCTTCTTGGCGGTGGCCTTGGCCGCCACCGTCTTGGCCGCCTTGCGCGGGGTCTTCACCGTGGCCGCGTCACTGATCCGGTCGGCGCCCAGGACCTCCTGCAGGAACTTGCCGGTGTGGCTGGTGGGCACAGCCGCGACCTGCTCGGGGGTGCCCTCGGCGACCACCAGACCGCCGCCCGCGCCGCCTTCGGGGCCCATGTCCACGACCCAGTCGGCGGTCTTGATCACGTCGAGGTTGTGCTCGATGACGATGACCGTGTTGCCCTTGTCGACCAGGCCGGCGAGGACCGTCAGCAGCTTGCTGATGTCCTCGAAGTGCAGACCGGTGGTCGGCTCGTCGAGGACGTAGACCGTGCGTCCGGTGGAGCGGCGCTGCAGCTCGCTGGCGAGCTTGACGCGCTGGGCCTCGCCGCCGGACAGGGTGGTCGCGGACTGGCCGAGCCGGACGTAACCGAGGCCGACGTCCTTCAGCGTCTTCATGTGCCGGGAGATCGCGGGGACCGCCTCGAAGAAGTCGGTCGCCTCCTCGATCGGCATGTTCAGGACGTCGGCGATGGACTTGCCCTTGTAGTGGACCTCCAGGGTCTCCCGGTTGTACCGGGCGCCGTGGCAGACCTCGCACGGGACGTAGACGTCCGGGAGGAAGTTCATCTCGATCTTGATCGTGCCGTCGCCCGCGCAGTTCTCGCAGCGGCCGCCCTTGACGTTGAAGGAGAACCGGCCCGGCATGTAGCCGCGGACCTTCGCCTCGGTCGTCTCGGCGAACAGCTTGCGGATGTGGTCGAAGACCCCGGTGTACGTCGCCGGGTTCGACCGCGGGGTGCGTCCGATGGGCGACTGGTCGACGTGGACGACCTTGTCGACGAGGTCGTCGCCGTCCACGCGCGTGTGCCGGCCGGGCACGTTCCGGGCGCCGTTCAGCTCGCGTGCCAGGTGCGTGTAGAGGATGTCGTTGACCAGGGTCGACTTGCCGGAGCCGGAGACGCCGGTGACGGCCGTGAACACGCCCAGCGGGAAGGACACGTCGATGTCCTGGAGGTTGTTCTCGCGGGCGCCGTGCACGGTGAGCTGCCGGGCCGGGTCGCGCGGACGCCGGATGTCGGGCAACGGGATGGCCTTCTTGCCGGACAGGTACAGGCCGGTCTGCGACTCGGCGTTGCCGAGCAGCTCCTTGAGGGAGCCGCTGTGCACCACCTTGCCGCCGTGCTCGCCCGCGCCGGGGCCGATGTCGACGATCCAGTCGGCGACCTTGATGGTGTCCTCGTCGTGCTCGACGACGATGAGCGTGTTGCCCATGTCGCGGAGCCGGACGAGGGTCTCGATCAGCCGGTGGTTGTCGCGCTGGTGCAGGCCGATGGACGGCTCGTCGAGGACGTAGAGCACGCCGACGAGTCCGGAGCCGATCTGGGTTGCCAGGCGGATGCGCTGGGCCTCGCCGCCGGAGAGGGTGCCGGCCGCGCGGTTCAGCGAGAGGTAGTCCAGGCCGACGTCGACCAGGAAGCGCAGCCGCTCGTTGACCTCCTTCAGCACGCGCTCGGCGATCTTCTTGTCGCGGGCGCTGAGCTTCAGCTCGCCGAGGAAGTCCGCGCAGTCGCTGATGGACATCGCCGAGACCTCGGCGATCGACTTGCCCATGACCGTGACCGCGAGGACGAGCGGCTTGAGGCGCGTGCCCTCACAGGTGGGGCAGGGCACCTCGCGCATGTAGCCCTCGAAGCGCTCGCGGCTGGCGTCGCTCTCGGCCTCGCTGTGCCGGCGCTTGACGAAGGGGATCGCGCCCTCGAAGGCCGTGGTGTACCGGCGCTCGCGTCCGTACCGGTTGCGGTAGCGGACCTCGACCTGGGTCTTGTGGCCGTACAGCAGGGCCTTGCGGGCGCGCAGCGGCAGCCCCGCGAAGGGGATGTCCGTGCGGAAGCCGAGGGCGTCCGCGAGGGCGCCGATGAGGCGGCCGAAGTAGTCCTTGGTGTGCCCGTGCGACCAGGGGTGGATGGCCCCATCGTCGAGGGACTTGTCCTCGTCGGGGACGATCAGCTCCGCGTCGACCTCCATGCGCGTGCCGATGCCGGAGCAGTCGGGGCAGGCGCCGAAGGGCGAGTTGAAGGAGAAGGAGCGGGGCTCCAGCTCCTCGAAGGACAGGTCGTCGTACGGGCAGTACAGGTGCTCGGAGTACATGCGCTCGCGCTCGGGGTCGTCCTCCGGGAGGTCGACGAAGTCGAGCACGACCATGCCGCCGGACAGGCCGAGGGCGGTCTCCACGGAGTCGGTGAGACGGCGCTTGGCGGTGTCCTTCACCGTGAGGCGGTCGACGACCACCTCGATGGTGTGCTTCTCCTGCTTCTTCAGGGTGGGCGGGTTGGAGAGCTGGATGGTCTCGCCGTCCACCCGCGCGCGGGAGTAGCCCTTGGTCTGGAGGTCGGCGAAGAGGTCGACGAACTCGCCCTTGCGCTCGCGCACCAGCGGGGACAGCACCTGGAAGCGGCTGCCCTCCGGCAGCTCCAGGACCTTGTCGACGATGGCCTGCGGCGACTGGCGCGTGATCGGCCGGGCACACTGGGGGCAGTGCGGCTTGCCGATGCGGGCGAACAGCAGGCGCAGGTAGTCGTAGACCTCGGTGATGGTGCCGACCGTGGAACGCGGGTTGCGCGAGGTCGACTTCTGGTCGATGGAGACCGCCGGGGAGAGGCCCTCGATGAAGTCGACGTCCGGCTTGTCCATCTGGCCGAGGAACTGCCTGGCGTAGGAGGAGAGCGACTCCACGTAGCGCCGCTGGCCCTCGGCGAAGATGGTGTCGAAGGCCAGGGAGGACTTGCCCGACCCGGACAGGCCCGTGAAGACGATGAGCGAGTCACGAGGCAGGTCGAGCGAGACGTTCTTCAGGTTGTGCTCGCGCGCGCCACGGACGATGAGACGGTCGGCCACGCCGGTCCGCACCTTTCTTGAGAGAAGTGACAGGGGCGAGGCCCCCGTCTTTCTCAGACTAGGGGGAGCCACTGACAACGCCGGTCGGATTCACCGGTTGTCAACAAACCCCGACTCCCCAGCATGCCCGACGCCGCACCCGACCATATAGCACGCGCATTCGATTTGCGGGCGTCGTCCGCCACCTTCACCCGAAGGTGTGGCGCGGTCTAGGGTCAGCACCATGATTGATCACGCTCATGACCTGGCGTCTGTACGTGACGCTACCGATCGGCTGCTCACCGCGGTCGGGAAACTGGACAACGCGTCCGTGACGGAGTCGTCACGGCTTCCCGGCTGGACCCGCGGCCACGTCCTCGCCCACCTCGCCCGCAACGCGGACGCCCTCGTGAACGTCTTCGAGGGACGACCCATGTACGTCTCCGGCGAGGCCCGGGACGCCGACATCGAACGGGACGCCCCGCGCCCCCTGGACGTCCAGCTCGCCGACGTGCGCGAGAGCGCTGCCCGGTTCCAGGACGTGTCCACCGCGCCCGCGGACTGGTCACGCACGGTGGAGCTGCGCAACGGCGTCACCGACTCCGCCTCCCGGGTGCCGTTCCGGCGCTGGGCCGAGGTGGAGCTGCACCACGTGGACCTTGGCATCGGGTACGAGCTGGAGGATCTTCCGGCGGAGTTCACCGAGCGGGAGACCGAATTCCTGGCCGCCCGGTTCACCGGTCACCCGGACGTGCCGCCCACCCGGCTCACGGACGGCACACGGGCGTGGAGCACGGGCCGGGAGGCGAACGCCCCGGAGATCACCGTCACCGGTCCTCCGGCCGACCTGCTCGGCTGGCTCGCCGGGCGCCGTGAGGGGTCCGCGCTGTCGGTGGAGGGCGGCCGGCTGCCGTCGCTGCCCCCGCTGTAGCCCCTGGACGGCGCTGCCCCGCCATAGCCTGTGGACGGCCCTCTGCGAGCCGCCTCCCGGCGCTAGGCTGGCGGTCATGACGTACAGCGGAGAGGTGCGGGTCGGCGGCCCCGCCGACGTGCACGAGCTCAAGGACCTGATGATCACCAAGGTCGCGGTCGGCCCGATGGACAACAACGCCTATCTGCTGCGCTGCCGGGCCACCGACGAGCAGCTGCTGATCGACGCCGCGAACGAAGCGCACTCGCTGCTCGGCACGATCGGTGACGGCGGCATCGCGTCCGTCGTCACCACCCACCGGCACGGCGACCACTGGCAGGCGCTCGCCGACGTCGTCGCGGCCACCGGCGCCCGCACCTACGCGGGACGGCACGACGCCGAGGGCATTCCCGTGCCGACCGACGTCCCGGTCGACGACGGCGACACGATCCGGGTGGGGCGGGTGGAACTCACCGCGCGCCACCTGGTCGGGCACACGCCGGGCTCCATCGCCCTGGTGTACGACGACCCGCACGGGCATCCCCATGTGTTCACCGGGGACTGTCTCTTCCCGGGCGGTGTGGGCAACACACACAACGACCCGAAGGCGTTCGCGAGCCTCATCCACGATGTCGAGACCAAGGTCTTCGACGTGCTCCCGGACGAGACATGGGTCTACCCGGGGCACGGCAGGGACACCACGCTCGGCGCGGAACGGCCGTATCTGCCGGAGTGGCGCGCACGCGGCTGGTGAGTTCCGCGCGCCTCGTGTGACGCGTTCAGGGGCCGCGCCGGTTCCCCGGTTCCCGCTCCCGGCCGGCGGCCCCGGTTCCTCAGGCCCGGGCCCGCCCCGCGCCGGCCAGCGCCGCGATGCGCTCCACGCCGAACGCGTACCCCTGCACACCGCACCCGGCGATCACACCGTCGGCGCGCTGCGAGACGTAGGAGTGGTGCCGGAAGGGTTCGCGCTGGTGGATGTTGGAGATGTGGACCTCCACCACCGGCAACCCGTCGCAGGTGTTGAGCGCGTCCAGGATCGCGACGGAGGTGTGCGAGTAGGCGGCGGGGTTGATCACGATGCCGCAGTGGTTCAGCCGGGCCTCGTGGATCCAGTCGACCAGCTCGCCCTCGTGGTTGGACTGCCGGAAGTCCGCCGTGCCGCCGTGTGCCGTCGCCGCCTTCACGCAGAGGGCCTCGACGTCGGCGAGGGTGTCTGAACCGTAGATCTCCGGCTGCCGCTGACCCAGCAGGTTCAGATTGGGGCCGTTGAGGATCATGATCGGGGCGTTGGCCAGGGTGCGGGGCACGGTTCCTCCGGTCCGTTCGGGGCGCGGCGGCCCTTGCGCGACCGCTGCTCGGACCCCGGTTTATCACGGTGCGCCGACAGCGCGGCCGGCCCTACCCTCCGTGCATGACGACGACCGCCTACCCGCCCAAGCCCTCCCCCGGCGACCGTGTCGCGGTGATCTCCCCCTCTTCGGGGCTGCCGGGGCTCTTCCCGCTCCCCTTCGAGTCGGGCCTGGAGAGGCTGCGCAAGGAGTTCGGGCTGGAGCCGGTCGAGTATCCGGCCACCCGGAGGATGGGCTCGACGCCCGAAGAGCGGGCCGCCGACATCCACGCGGCCTTCGCCGACCCGGGGATCAGGGCGGTGATCGCGTCGATCGGCGGGGACGACCAGATCACCGTGCTGCCGCTGCTGGACCGGGAGCTGATCCGGGCGAACCCGAAGCCGTTCTTCGGCACGAGCGACAACACGAACCTGCTCGCCTACCTTCGCAACACCGGCATCGTCGGCTACCACGGCGCGAGCGTCATGGTGGAGTTGGGCCGTCCCGGCGCCATGCACCCGCAGACCGCCGACTCCCTGCGCGCGGCGCTGTTCACCTCGGGCCCGTACGAACTGCGGCCCGCCGAGCGCTGGAACGACATCGACCGTGACTGGGCCGACCCGGCGACCTTCGACGAGGAGCCCGCGCTGCGGCCCGGAGCCGGCTGGTCCTGGGTGAATGCCGACCGGGTGGTCGAGGGGCGTAGCTGGGGCGGCTGTCTGGAGGTCCTGGGCTGGCTGCTGATGGCCGACCGCGAGATCGCCCGCGACCCGGCGGAGTACGACGGCGGCGTACTGATCCTGGAGACGTCCGAGGAGATGCCGAGCGCCGTGGAGGTGTTCCGCACCCTGCGCAGCATGGGCGAGCGCGGGCTGCTCCGCCACTTCTCCGCGCTGTTGACGGCCCGCCCCAAGACCTGGTCCTTCGAGCACCCCAACGACCCCGAGCAGGCCGCCCGGTACGCGGCGGAGCAGCGCGAGGCGGTACTGCGGGCGATGCGGGCCTATGCCCCCGACGCCACGATCGTCTTCGACGTGGACTTCGGCCACACCGACCCGCAGGTCGTCATCCCGTACGGGGGCACCGTGCGGGTCGACGGGCCGGCCCGGCGCATCACCGTCACGTACTGACGCTCCGTCCGCCCTACGGGTTGACGGCCAGCTCCAGATACGCCGCGAACAGCACCAGGTGGACGCCTCCCTGCAGCGGCGTGGCGCGGCCCGGCACGACCGTCAGCGAGGCCACCACCACGGTCAGGGCGAGCAGCACCATGTGAGTGGGACCGAGGCCGAGGACCAGCGGTCCGGAGAGCCACACGGAGGCCAGGGCGACCGCGGGGATGGTCAGGCCGATGCTGGCCATCGCCGAGCCGAGCGCGAGGTTCAGGCTGGTCTGCACGCGGTCGCGGCGCGCGGTGCGCAGGGCGGCGATGGTCTCGGGGAGCAGGACCAGCAGGGCGATGATGACGCCGACGACGGCGTGGGGCAGCCCGGCGGCGTCCACTCCGTCCTCGATGGTGGGCGACACTCCCTTGGCCAGGCCGACCACGCCGATCAGTGCCATGGCCAGCAGCCCCAGGCTGATCAGCGCGGTGCGGGCGGACGGTGCGTGGGCGTGGCCCTCGGCGGTGATCACTTCGCCCTGGCGGGTGATCGGGAGGAAGTAGTCGCGGTGCCGCACCGTGAGGGTCGCGATGAACAGGCCGTAGAGGACCAGCGAGGAGAGTGCGGCGAACGTCAGCTGAACGGTGGAGAACTCCGGGCCGGGTGCGCTGGTGGTGAACGTCGGCAGTACCAGGCTGAGGGTGGCCAGCGTCGCCACCGTCGCGAGGGCCGCGCCGGTTCCCTCCGGATTGAACACCGCGGTGCCGTGCCGCAGGGAGGCGACGAGGAGGCTGAGGCCGACCACACCGTTGCAGGTGATCATCACGGCCGCGAAGACCGTGTCCCTGGCCAGCGTCGCGCTCCCGTCGCCGCCGTCCGCCATGAGGGTCACGATGAGCGCGACCTCGATGACCGTGACGGCGACGGCGAGGACCAGGGAGCCGAAGGGCTCGCCGACCCGGTGGGCCACCACCTCGGCGTGGTGCACGGCGGCCAGTACGGCCGCCGCGAGGACGATCGTCAGCAGCGCGACGACCGCACCGGGCACCTCGCGCCCCCAGGTGACGGCCAGCAGCACGACCGCGATCACGGGCGCGACGGTCGTCCACTGTGTGATGAGCGCCCTGGGACGAGTGACCATGCGGCGATCGTCGCAGAGTGCGATCGGACCCGCACTCGCTGTCATGCGGGCCGGGGAGGCGCGTTCGGCCTCGCCGACAGTGCGCACGCGGGGAGCGGGGGGGGGGGGGGGGGGGGGGGGGGGGGGGGGGGGGAGGGGGTCCTCCCTTACCCCCCCCGCTTGGGCGATTGAG
>NZ_JBVHVP010000015.1:0-102655 GCF_055564775.1 Streptomyces sp. NPDC028991
CAACACAGCCCACTCAGCATCCGAAAGCTCATGAC
Organism: Streptomyces sp. NPDC028991; assembly: GCF_055564775.1. Classification (NCBI taxonomy): domain Bacteria; kingdom Bacillati; phylum Actinomycetota; class Actinomycetes; order Kitasatosporales; family Streptomycetaceae; genus Streptomyces; species Streptomyces sp. NPDC028991. Next base: position 36 of record NZ_JBVHVP010000015.1, read on the forward strand.
GACGCACCACGACAAGCATGATCCCTCATCACTTGAGCACCTTTGAAGACGACTCCTAGGCCCGGTGCGAGTTGCGGGGCGTCGGTGCCGGTGTCGGCATCGGGCTCGTCGCCGCCCGGGTCACGTCCCCGACGAGCTCGACGACATCCGGGCCGTACGCCTGCGAGTTGACGACCTTCAGCAGCAGCACGAAGGAGTTGTTGCCGTGCTTGCGGGCGAGCTTCTCATGGTGACGCGCGAGGTAGCGGGTGGCGGCCTGGTTGGTGATCGCGCGCTGACCGCAGAACAGGAACGCGGGCCGGGCCTCGCGCCGGTCCCCGGCGGTGAGGCGGGCCAGCAGGACGTACTCCGTGACGCCCGCGTCCATGCGGTAGCGCTCGGCGCCGATCTGGAAGGCGCCGCGGTCCGGGCCCGGCTCCGGATCGACGTTGACCCGCACCCCGGGCAGCATGGCCGCCATGTGGGCCGCCATGCGCCGGTTCGACGCGGGTCCGCCCACGCAGAACTCCGTACGCTCGCCGAAGCCCTGATGAACCATGTCCTGGGTGACCACCTGGACGTGCGCGCCGCAGTCCTTGATCAGCGCGGACAGTTCCAGCAGCGCGAAGACGTCGAAGCGGTGGACCGCCGGTTCGGAGGCGGCGGGGTCCCGGTTGACGACGAGCAGCGACTCGGAGCTGTCCGGCAGCCCGAAGAAGACCTGCTTGCGGCGGAGTCTCCGCTTCCACAGATAGCTGCGGGCGAGCCAGCCGAGCGCGGCGCTGATGCCGGCCGCGACCACGCCGAGGACGATGTTGCGTACGTCGTCAGTCATGGGCGCGCATGCTAGCGGGCGACGGCGTACCGGTGTTCGACGGGCCGCGGTGTATGTGCCCCCGTGTGCTCCTGACGCGGGCATGGCGATCAACTAAGCTGCCCGGACGGCCCTTCCCTGGAGGTGCGGATGCGTCGCCCTGTCGCACGGAAACTGACGGTCCTGGCGGTCTCGGCCGCCGTGGTGTCGGTGGGGGCGGTGGCGCCACCCACCGCCCAGAGCAGACCCGCCGCCCCGAAGACACCGGTCGCCGTCGGCTACGGCGGCGCGGTCGCCAGCGTCGACCCGGACGCCTCCGCCGCCGGCATCGAGATCCTGCGCAAGGGCGGCAACGCCGTCGACGCGGCAGTGGCCACCGCGGCCGCGCTCGGCGTCACCGAGCCCTACTCCGCCGGCCTCGGCGGAGGCGGCTACTTCGTCTACTACGACGCCAAGTCCCGTTCCGTACGCACGATCGACGGCCGCGAGACCGCTCCGCTGACCGCCGACAAGAGCCTGTTCACGGAGAACGGCGAGCCGATCGCCTTCTCCGAGGCCGTCAGCAGCGGCCTCGCCGTCGGCACCCCGGGGACGCCCGCCACCTGGCAGACCGCCCTCGACAAGTGGGGCAGCCGAAGGCTCGGCTCCGTGCTCGAGCCCGCCGAGCGCCTGGCCCGGCACGGCTTCACCGTCGACGACACCTTCCGCTCCCAGACCGCCGCCAACGAGCAGCGGTTCCGCTACTTCCCGGACACCGCCGAGCTCTTCCTGCCGGGCGGCGAACTCCCGGTCGTCGGCTCCACGTTCAAGAACCCCGACCTGGCGCGCACCTACAAGGAGCTGGCCCGCGAGGGTGTCGGCGCGATCTACCACGGCGAGCTCGGCGAGGACATCGTCGCCGCCGTCAACGAGCCGCCCGTCGACCCGGACTCCGGCTGGCACGCCCGCCCCGGGGACCTGTCCGCCAAGGACCTCGCGGCCTACGACACCAAGCTCCAGGCACCGACCAGGACCACGTACCGCGGGCGGCACGTCTACTCCATCGCGCCCTCCTCCTCCGGCGGCACCACGGTCGGCGAGGCCCTCAACATCCTGGAGCGCACCGACCTCTCCAAGGCGAGCAAGGCCCGCTACCTGCACCGCTTCATCGAGGCGAGCCGTATCGCCTTCGCCGACCGGGGGCGCTGGGTCGGCGACCCGGCCTTCGAGGACGTACCGACGAGGGAACTGCTGTCCCAGCGGTACGCCGACTCGCGCGAGTGCCTGATCAAGGACGACGCGGTGCTCACCAGCCCCCTCGCGCCCGGCGACCCCCGGCACCCCGCCCCGTGTGCGGGCGGCGGCACGGCGGCGCCGACGACGTACGAGGGCGAGAGCACCACGCACCTCACAGCGGCCGACAAGTGGGGCAACGTGGTCGCCTACACGCTCACCATCGAGCAGACCGGCGGCAGCGGCATCACCGTGCCCGGCCGCGGCTTCCTGCTCAACAACGAGCTGACGGACTTCTCCTTCGCCCCGGCCAACCCGGCCGTCCACGACCCGAACCTGCCCGGACCCGGCAAGCGCCCGCGCTCGTCGATCGCGCCGACGATCGTCCTGGACCGGCATCACAAGCCGGTCGTGGCGGTCGGTTCGCCCGGCGGCGCCACCATCATCACCACCGTGCTCCAGACCCTCACCGGCGTCATCGACCGCGGACTCCCGCTCGCCGACGCGATCGCCGCACCGCGCGCCAGCCAGCGCAACGCCGCTCGGACCGAACTCGAACCCGGCCTCTACGACAGCGCACTCCGGGCGGAGCTGGAGGCGCTGGGGCATTCCTTCAAACCCAGTCCGGAGATCGGCGCGGCGACCGGCGTGCAACGGCTGCCGAACGGCAAGTGGCTGGCCGCCGCCGAGAAGGAACGGCGCGGCGGCGGCTCGGCGATGGTGGTACGCCCGGTGCGCTAGCCAGAACTCACAGAGCCAGAACTCACGGAGCCAGAACTCACGGAGTCAGGACTCACAGAGCCAGGACTCACAGTTCGGGGACGGGCCGCTGCGGCGTCCGGAACGTCAGCCGCCCGTCCTCGACGTCGACCGTCACCCGGCCGCCCTCCGCGATGCGGCCGTCGAGCAGCAGCCGGGACAGCTCGTTGTCGACCTCGCGCTGGATGGTGCGGCGCAGCGGCCGGGCGCCGTACTCGGGCTGGTAGCCGCGCTCGGCGAGCCAGTCCACGGCCGTGTCCGTGAAGTCCACGGTGATGCCCTGAGCGTGCACCATCCGGCGGGTCTGCTCCAGGAGCAGGCTGGTGATCTGCCGCAACTGCTCGCCGCTGAGCTGGCGGAAGACGACGATCTCGTCGATGCGGTTGAGGAACTCGGGCCGGAAGTGCTCGCGCAGCGGGCGCAGCACCTGCTCGCGCCGGGCCTCCTCGTCCGCCTCCGAGCCGCCGGCGCCGAAACCGATGCCCGCGCCGCGCCGGGTGATCACGTCGGAGCCCAGGTTGCTGGTCATCACGACGACCGTGTTGGTGAAGTCCACCGTCCGGCCCTGGGAGTCGGTCAGCCGGCCGTCGTCCAGGACCTGGAGGAGGATGTTGAAGACGTCCGGGTGGGCCTTCTCCACCTCGTCGAGCAGGAGTAGCGAGTACGGGTGCCGGCGCACCACCTCGGTGAGCTGACCGGCCTCCTCGTGCCCGACGTAGCCGGGCGGGGCACCCACCAGGCGGCTGACGGTGTGCCGCTCCTGGTACTCGCTCATGTCGAGCCGGACCATCCGGTCCTCGCTGCCGAACAGCGCCTCGGCCAGCGCCCGCGCCAGCTCGGTCTTGCCGACACCGGTCGGGCCGAGGAAGAGGAAGCTGCCGATGGGCCGGTCGGGGCTGGCGAGTCCGGCGCGGGAGCGCAGTACGGCGTCGGAGACGACCCGCACGGCCTCGTCCTGGCCGACCACCCGCTCGTGCAGGTGCGACTCCAGACCCAGCAGGCGGTCCTTCTCCTCCTGGGTGAGGCTGCTGACCGGGATGCCGGTCTGCCGGGACACCACCTCGGCGATGGACTCGGTGCCGACGACCAGGTTCAGCCCCTCGTCGGCCTCGCCGCCGCCGTCGGCCTCGGTGATCCGCTGCTTCAGTTCGGTGATCCGGTCCCGGAGCTGCATGGCCTGCTCGTACTGCTCGTCCGCGACCGCCTGGTCCTTGTCCCGGATCAGCTGGTCGACCTCGCGCTCCATGACCCGCACGTCCGTGCCCTTGGTCCGGGCCCGCAACCGCACCCGGGCGCCGGCCTGGTCGATCAGGTCGATCGCCTTGTCCGGCAGCCGGCGGTCGGTGAGGTAGCGGTCGGACATCTCCACCGCCGCCACCAGCGCCTCGTCGGTGTAGCGGACCTGGTGGTGGGCCTCGTAGCGGTCGCGCAGTCCGCGCAGGATCTCGATCGCGTCGGCCGTGCTGGGTTCCGGGACCAGGATGGGCTGGAAGCGGCGGGCGAGGGCCGCGTCCTTCTCGATCCTGCGGTACTCCTCCAGCGTGGTGGCGCCCACGATGTGCAGCTCGCCGCGGGCCAGGGCCGGCTTGAGGATGTTCCCGGCGTCCATCGAGCCGCTCTCGCCGCCACCGCCGGCGCCGACGACGGTGTGCAACTCGTCGATGAAGATGATCAGCTGGTCGGAATGGGCGCGGATCTCGCCCACGATGTTGTTCAGCCGCTCCTCGAAGTCGCCCCGGTAACGGGTGCCGGCCACCACGCCCGTCAAGTCCAGCGCGACGACGCGGCGCCCGATCAGCACGTCGGGCACGTCGCCGTCGGTGATGCGCTGCGCCAGTCCCTCCACGATGGCGGTCTTGCCGACGCCGGCGTCACCGATCAGCACGGGGTTGTTCTTGCCCCGGCGGGAGAGCACCTCGACGGTCTGCTCGATCTCCTCCTCGCGCCCGATCACCGGGTCGATCCGGCCCTGCTGGGCCAGGTCGGTGAGGTCGCGGCCGTACTTGTCCAGGGTCGGCGTGTTCGTCGCGCGGGGTCCCTCGGCGCGGGTCTTCGCGGCGTCCGGCGGCTCCGTCGGCAGACCCGACGGCGCGAACCGGGCCGCGTTCAGGATGTGGCCGGCGGCCGAGTCCGGGTTGGCGGCCAGGGCGCTGAGCACGTGCTCCGGGCCGATGTACCCGGTGCCGGTCGAGCGGGCCAGTTCGTGGGCGTCCAGCAGGGCGCGCTTGACGGCCGGGGTCAGGGAGAGCGAGGTCGGCGGCGGTGCCTCGCCGGGGGAGTGCTGCGCCGGGCCGGTCCGCTCGTCGATCTGTGACGCCAGCGCGTCGGGGTCGGCACCGGCCCGGCTGAGCAGCCCCCTGGTCGGCTCGGTGGAGAGCGCCGCCCGCAGCAGGTGCTCGGTGTCCAGGTCCCGGCTGCCGTGCTCGGCGGCGTACTGGGCGGCGCCGCGCACCAGCTCCCGGGCGGGCTGACTGAGCAGTCGTCCGATGTCGATCTGCCTCGGCCTGGGCCCGCCGAAGAAGCGTGCCAGGAATTCCGCGAACGGGTCACCCTCCGGGCCCATGAAGCCGCTGGTCATCGTTTCCGGTCCTCCGCTGCTTCGGTGATCGACGTGCCGCGGCCGGGTAACCCGGTCGGGCTGCGGTCATGCCCAAGATGGCACGTTCTGTTCCGGCGGGCATGTCCGGGAACCCGGGCGGGCGGAGGGGCTCACGCCCGGGTCACGCGGGGTCTCAGAGTCCGTCGCGCGACGTCAGAACACGCGGGCCGCCGTCCGTGATGGCCACCGTGTGCTCCACATGGGCCGCCCGCGAGCCGTCGTTCGTCCGCAGGGTCCAGCCGTCCGGGGCGGGATGGTAGTCGTCCCGGCCGCCGGCGAGCAGCATGGGCTCGATGGCGAGCACCATGCCGTGACGCAGGGGAAGTCCGCGTCCCGGCCGGCCCTCGTTGGGCACCCCCGGGTCCTCGTGCATGCGCCGGCCGATGCCGTGGCCGCCGAAGTCCTCCATGATGCCGTAGCCGGCCGACCGGCACACCGTGCCGATGGCGTGCGCGATGTCGCCGATGCGGTTGCCGACGACGGCCGCCCCGATGCCTGCGGCGAGGGCCCGCTCCGCGGTCTCGATCAGCGTCACGTCCGCCGCGCGCGGGGTGCCCACGACGAAGCTGAGCGCCGAGTCGCCGGCCCAGCCGTCCAGTGTCGCGCCGCAGTCGACGGAGACGAGGTCGCCGTCGCGCAGCCGGTAGCCGTCGGGGATGCCGTGCACGATCGCGTCGTTCACCGACGCGCAGACGACGCCGGGGAAGGGGGTCGGCGCGAAGGAGGGCCGGTAGCCGAGGAACGGTGAACCCGCCCCCGCCTCCCGCAGCACCTCGCGCGCCACCGCGTCCAGCTCGAGCAGGGACACGCCCACGTCCGCGGCCTGCCGTACGGCGGTCAGGGCGCGGGCGACGACCTGGCCGGCCCGGTGCATGGCGTCGATCGATGTGTCTGTCTTGAGTTCCACCATGCCAATTACTATACCGGGTTCTAATTGGTTGACGTCGAGGGGGAGGCGGTACGGGAAGCCGGTATTAGAATCACGGTATGGTACGCACACCCCTGACCCCCGAAGAGCGTGAGCGCGGCGAGCAGCTCGGGCGGCTGCTCCGCGCGGCCCGCGGCGACCGGAGTATGACGGAGGTCGCGGCCGAGGCGGGCGTCTCCGCCGAGACCCTGCGCAAGATCGAGACCGGCCGGGCGCCCACCCCGGCGTTCTTCACGGTGGCCGCGCTGGCCCGTGCGCTCGGGCTGTCCATGGACGACCTGGCGGGGCGGTGCGTGCCGGCGGGGGTGTGAGGGTGGTGTGACGACACTCCTCGAAAACTCCCTGTAGCGGCGCCGTAACACCGCTGGTGTTCCCTACGTGACCGGATGGACCGGACCGGAGTCCTCCAGTCGGGCGGGAGTCGAGCGATGGCCGTGGAACAACTGCCGGGTCGGGTCGGGCGGTTCGCCCGGTACCTGGCCGGACTGCTGACGCGTCTGGACCAGGGCGGCGGCTGGTGCGGGGTGTTCTGGCAGCGCGACCCCGACGGCATGCGCGCCTGTCTCGACGGGCGCGAGGTGCCGCCCTGGGACGTGGTGGAGGCCCTGCTCCAGGACTTCGCCGGCCGGTACGGCGCCCGCGCCGCCACGGCGGAGACGGACCGGGCGCGCGCCCTGCACACCGCCGCCCTCACCGCGCACGACTCCCTGCCCGACGCTCGGGACGCCCTCGGCGACCGGCTCGACGTCATGCTCCGCGAGCAGCGGTACGCCGCCGAACGCCGGGCGGAGCTGGACCGGCTGCTCGCCGCGGCCACCGACCGGGAGGCGGCCGGCGCACTCCGCCTCGACCTGGCCTGGGCCCGCGACGACCACGCCCGGGCAACGGCCCGGTGCGCCGAGCTCCGGGCCCGGATCACGGAGCTGGACCGTCGCACGCGGGCCGCCCGGCCGGGGGAGGCCGGGAACGGCGCCGGGGTCCGCGCGCCCGCCGCCCAGCCGGAGGAGGGAGGAGACGGCGCTCCCGGAAGGCCGGAGGGCGAGGGCAGCACGGACGGTGCGGCGGGACCGGTGCACGGGGAGGCGGAACCGGTGCGCGAGGAGGCGGGACCGGTGCGCGGCGAGGCCCCTTCCGCAGGCGGAGGGCGTCGCGGGCGGCGCAGGGGCGGTGCGCGGTTCGCCGGGGTCGTCGAGCAGGGCGCGGCGGCCCCTGCCTCCGCGGTGCCCGGCCACGTGCCAGGCCCCCTTGGCGCACCGGCGGCGCGGCACACTCCGCGCGGCGCGCGTTTCGCCGGTGCCGCGGACGCCGTGGAGCAGCCGGCGCCGCGGCCCGGGCCACCGGCCGCGGCGGACGAGGCAGTGGCCGACCACTTCGTCGAGGCGCTGACCCGGTTGCGCGCCGAGGGGCGCGGTGGCGAGGCGCACGCCCTGCTGGCCGAGGCCGCCCACGGCCCCGCCGCCCGCTTCCCGCCGCTCGCCGCGCGGCTGGAAGGGGCCGGGCTCGGCGCCGACTGGACGACCCTGCTGTGGGAGATCGCGTCCCTGCCCGCCGAGCGCCTGGTCGCCGCAGCGGACGCCCTGGCCGCGGCCGGACGCGGGACCGACGGAGCGCAGGTCCTGCGGCACGGAGTCGTACGCCCGGCCGCCGAGATCGGCGCGGCCGTCCTCGGCCTGGTCTCCGAAGGCCGGCACCGCGAGGCCCACGCGCTCCTCGACGCCTGCGTCCGCGCCCGCACCCCGGAGGAGGCCGCCCGAGGCGCCGAGCCCGCCCCGCAGGTGCTCGTACCCCTTCTGCTGGAGGCGGCGCACGGCGTCTCCGAGGCACACCACCGGGACCTCGTCCACGCTCTGCGAGTCGCCGGATTCGCCACCTGACACCGCGCCTCGGCAACCCCACCGGTCCCACGGCTCACCCACAGGAGTGCGAATCGCGATCGACATCACGGCGTGGCGACGATGGTCTTGGCAAGCCCGTCCGGCCAGGCTTACGTTCGTCCTTCTACGGCCTGCTCTACGGGCGTAGAAGCTCTGACGTCGTGTCGAAGGAGCAGCTCATGGCCAACGTCGTACGTGCCGCTCTCGTCCAGGCCACCTGGACCGGCGACACCGAGTCCATGGTGGCGAAGCACGAGGAGCACGCCCGCGAGGCGGCCCGTCGGGGGGCCGAGGTCATCGGCTTCCAGGAAGTCTTCAACGCCCCCTACTTCTGCCAGGTCCAGGACCCCGAGCACTACCGCTGGGCCGAGCCCGTGCCCGACGGCCCGACCACCCGGCGCATGCAGGCCCTCGCCCGTGAGACCGGCATGGTGATCGTCGTCCCCGTCTTCGAGGTCGAGCAGTCCGGCTTCTACTACAACACCGCGGCCGTGATCGACGCCGACGGCACCGTCCTCGGGACGTACCGCAAACACCACATCCCGCAGGTCAAGGGCTTCTGGGAGAAGTTCTACTTCCGCCCCGGCAACCTCGGCTGGCCGGTCTTCGACACGGCCGTCGGCAAGGTCGGCGTCTACATCTGCTACGACCGGCACTTCCCGGAGGGCTGGCGGCAACTCGGTCTCGGCGGCGCCCAGCTCGTCTACAACCCCTCCGCCACCCACCGCGGCCTCTCCGCCCACCTGTGGCGGCTCGAGCAGCCCGCCGCGGCGGTCGCCAACGAGTACTTCGTCGCGGCGATCAACCGGGTCGGGCAGGAGGAGTACGGCGACAACGACTTCTACGGGACGTCCTACTTCGTCGACCCGCGCGGGCAGTTCGTCGGCGAGCCCGCCAGCGACACCGAGGAGGAACTCGTCGTCCGCGACCTCGACTTCGACCTGATCGACGAGGTGCGGCAGCAGTGGGCCTTCTACCGCGACCGCCGCCCCGACGCCTACGAAGGGCTGGTGCGGCCGTGACCAAGGACCTGTTCGGCCGCCACCGCGCCGTCCTGCCCGACTGGCTCGCCCTCTACTACGAGGACCCGCTGGAGATCACCCACGGCGAGGGCCGCCACGTCTGGGACGCCGCAGGCAACAAGTACCTCGACTTCTTCGGCGGCATCCTCACCACGATGACCGCGCACGCCCTGCCCGAGGTGACCAGGGCGGTCGGCGAGCAGGCCGGGCGGATCATCCACTCGTCCACGCTCTACCTCAACCGGCCCATGGTCGAACTCGCCGAGCGCATCGCGCAGGTGTCCGGCATCCCGGACGCCCGGGTCTTCTTCACCACCTCCGGCACCGAGGCCAACGACACCGCGCTGCTGCTCGCCACCGCCCACCGGCGCAGCAACACCGTCCTGGCGATGCGCAACAGCTACCACGGCCGCTCCTTCAGCTCGGTCGGCATCACCGGCAACCGCGGCTGGTCCCCGACCTCGCTCTCCCCGCTCCAGACGCTCTACGTCCACGGCGGCGTGCGCACTCGCGGCCCCTACGCCCACCTGGACGACCGCGACTTCATCGACGCCTGCGTGGACGACCTGAAGGACCTCCTCGGCCACACCCGCCCGCCCGCCGCGCTGATCGCCGAACCCGTCCAGGGCGTCGGCGGCTTCACCTCCCCGCCGGACGGCCTGTACGCGGCCTTCCGCGAGGTGCTGCACGAGCGGGGCATCCTGTGGATCGCCGACGAGGTGCAGACCGGCTGGGGCCGTACCGGCGAGCACTTCTGGGGCTGGCAGGCCCACGGGCGCGGCGGTCCGCCCGACGTCGTGACCTTCGCGAAGGGCATCGGCAACGGCATGTCCGTCGGCGGCGTCATCGCCCGCGCCGAGATCATGAACTGCCTGGACGCCAACAGCATCTCCACCTTCGGCGGCACCCAGATCACCATGGCGGCCGGCCTCGCCAACCTCACGTACCTGCTGGAGCACGACCTCCAGGGCAACGCCCGGCGCGTCGGCGGCATGCTCATCGAACGGCTGCGGGCCGTCGCCGCCCAGGTGCCGCACGTGCGGGAGGTGCGCGGGCGCGGGCTGATGATCGGCATCGAGCTGGCCCGGCCCGGCACCGACGAGGCCGCTCCGGAGGCCGCGTCCACCGTATTGGAGGAGGCCCGCGCGGGCGGGCTGCTCATCGGCAAGGGCGGCGGCCACAGCACCAGCGTCCTGCGCGTCGCCCCGCCGATGTCCCTCACCGTCGCGGAGGCCGAGGAGGGCGCCGCGATCCTCGAACGCGCTCTGCGGAGCATCTGACAGCCGTACCCGGGCCGTGCATCGAGCAGAGGAACCGCCGCCATGACCTCGACCCCGGAAACTCCGGAAACTCCGGCGACTTCGGGACGCCCGGGGGCTTCGGCACGTTCGGAGACTTCACGGCCTGCGGGGACCTCGGGGCCTGGGAAGAGCTCGGGGCCGGAGACCTCGGGACCCGCGCAGCCCCCGGAGCAGCAGCCCTGGGAGCCCGCCCTGTCGGTCCGACAGGTGCTCACCCTCGAGCGGGTGCTCGCCGGGCAGCCCGAGGTGGTGGCCGGCGCGCACCGGCTCGACCGGCCCGTGCGCTGGGTGCACGTCGCCGAGGCGGCCGACGTCGGAGTGATGCTCAGCGGCGGCGAGATGGTGCTCACCACGGGGGTGCTGCTCGCCGGCGACGAGGGCAAGCAGGGCGAGTACATCCGCTCCCTGCACCGCGCGGAGGCCGCGGCCGTCGTACTCGGTCTCGGCCGGGCCTTCCCCGCCCCGCCGGACGTGATGCGCCGGACGGCCGAGCGGTGCGGGCTGCCCATGGTCGTCCTGCACCGGCCCTTCCCCTTCGCCGAACTGACCGAGGAGGTGCAGTCCCGGCTGCTGCGGCGCAAGTTCGCCGCCGTCAGCCTCTCCGAGGCGGTACGCACCGAACTGACCGGACTCATCACCGCGGGCGCCCCGGTGCAGCGCCTCCTCGACGAGGTGGCCCGGCACGGCGGCTGCCCGGTCGTCGTCACCAACCTCGCCCACCGCGTCCTCGCCACGGCGGGGGAGCGGCCCGCGGTCGACGACGTGCTCCGGGACTGGGAGCGCATCGCCCGCCAGGCCGGTGCCGGAGCGGCCGACGGCTGGATCCGCGCCGAGCTGAGCTGCCGCGGGGAGCGCTGGGGGCGGCTGGTGCTGTGCGGCTACCAGGGTGACCGGGCCGCCGGGCGGCTGCTCGCCGACCGTGCCGCCGAGGCCCTCGTCCTGCACCGCATGCTCGGCGACGGGACACACGCCGGAGGCTTCGGGGGTTCGAGGAGCTCCTGGGACTCCTGGGAGGCACAGTCCGCGCGGAGCCTGCTCACCGACCTGGTCAGCGGTGCCGTACCGGCACGGCAACTGCTGCCCCGGGCGCGCGCCGCCGGACTGCCGGTCAACCGGCGCGTCTTCGTCCCGCTGGCCGTCCGCGACCGGGACACCGCCCGGCCGGCCCGTGTGCTGCGGCTGCTGGGCCTGCCCGGGATCGTCGCGGAACTCGCCGACGGCACCAGCGCCGTCCTGCTGAGCCTCGCCCCCGACCAGGACGCCAAGGCTCTGACCGCTCATTTCGCGGCCCGGCTGCGGTCGGAGCCGGAGTCCGCCCACGCCGTGGTGGCGGCGGCCGACGCCCGCGCCGCCTGGGACGACGTACCCGCCGGCCTGCGCGAGGCCCGGCACGTCGCCGAGGCCGTGGCCGACTCCGCGACCGCCGTCGACCCGCCGCCCGTCGTCCGCCTGCGCGACGTCCACCTGCGCGGACTGGTCCGGCTGCTGCGCGACGACCCGCACGTGCAGTCCTTCGCAGAGCGGGAGCTGGACGGGCTGCTGGCCGGTCCCGACGAGGACCTGCTGTCCGTGCTGCGCACCTACCTCGCCACCGGCCGCAACAAGTCCCGCACCGCCCGGCTCCACCACGTCTCCCGGCCCGCCCTCTACCGCCGCCTGGAGGCCATACAGGGCCGCCTCGGGGTGGACCTCGACGACTTCGAGCAGGCGGCCTCCGTCCACATCGCCCTCCTGGCCCACGACGCACAGCAGGGGTGACACCGTGCAATGCCCGACCCACGCAGACGTGACACCGTGCCACTCATTCCGGCCACCCGCCGTCCCTAGGCTCGCCCCACACCGAGCGCCACACCGAGCGCCACACCGAGCGAGTGGAGGCCGAAGATGAGCCGAGTGATCCGTGCCGCGCTCTTCCAGACCGCCTGGACGGGCGACAAGGAATCGATGATCAAGGTCCACGAGCAGGCGGTCCGCGACGCCGCCGCCCAGGGGGCACAGGTGCTGTGCTTCCAGGAGCTGTTCTACGGACCGTACTTCTGCCAGGTCCAGGACCCCGAGTTCTACGCCTACGCCGAGCGCGTCCCCGACGGCCCCGTAGTCGAGCGCTTCCAGCGGCTCGCCCGCGAGCACGGCATCGTCCTGGTACTGCCCATGTACGAGGAGGAGCAGCCCGGCGTCCTCTACAACACCGCCGCCGTCATCGACGCCGACGGCTCCTACCTCGGCAAGTACCGCAAGACGCACATCCCGCAGGTGCGCGGCTTCTGGGAGAAGTTCTACTTCCGCCCCGGCAACTCCGGCTGGCCGGTCTTCGACACCGCCGTCGGCAAGGTCGGCGTCTACATCTGCTACGACCGGCACTTCCCGGAGGGCTGGCGGGCGCTCGGCCTCGAAGGCGCGGAGATCGTCTTCAACCCGTCGGCCACCTCGCGGGGCCTGTCCGGCTACCTGTGGCAGCTTGAGCAGCCGGCCGCGGCCGTCGCCAACGAGTACTTCGTCGGCGCCATCAACCGGGTCGGCGTGGAGGAGCTGGGCGACAACGACTTCTACGGTACCTCGTACTTCGTCGACCCCGAGGCGCGGTTCGTCGGCGAGGTCGCGAGCGACAAGGAGAGCGAACTCGTCGTCCGGGACCTCGACATGGGCAAGCTGCGCGAGGTCCGCGACCGCTGGCAGTTCTACCGCGACCGGGCGCCGGGCGCCTACGCCCCGCTGACCGCGCCCTGACCGAGCCCTGCCGAGCGGGGCCCCTGACAGGAGGGAACAGCAGCATGAGCAGCCGTACCGTCATCCGCGGCGGCCTCGTCGTCACCGCGTCCGACGAGATCCACGCCGACGTCCTGATCGAGGACGGCCGCATCGCCGCCCTCGCCGCGTCCGGCACCCCGGCCGCCGGGACCTTCACGGCCGAGCACGTCATCGACGCGAGCGGCAAGTACGTCATCCCGGGCGGCGTCGACGGCCACACCCACATGGAGATGCCCTTCGGCGGCACCTACGCCGCCGACACCTTCGAGACCGGCACCCGGGCCGCCGCCTGGGGCGGCACCACCACGATCGTCGACTTCGCCATCCAGGGCGTCGGACACTCCCTGCGCGCGGGCCTGGACGCCTGGCACGCCAAGGCCGAGGGCAACTGCGCGATCGACTACGCCTTCCACATGATCGTCTCCGACGTCAACCAGAAGACGCTCAAGGAGATGGACCTGCTGGTCGAGGAGGGCGTGACCTCCTTCAAGCAGTTCATGGCCTACCCCGGCGTCTTCTACTCCGACGACGGCCAGATCCTGCGCGCCATGCAGCGCGCCGCCGGCAACGGCGGCCTGATCATGATGCACGCCGAGAACGGCATCGCGATCGACGTCCTGGTCGAACAGGCCCTCGCCCGCGGAGAGACCGACCCGCGGTACCACGGCGAGGTCCGCAAGGCCCTCCTGGAGGCCGAGGCGACCCACCGCGCCATCAAGCTCGCCCAGGTCGCCGGAGCGCCCCTGTACGTCGTGCACGTCTCCGCGACGGAGGCGGTCGCGGAGCTGACCCGGGCCCGCGACGAGGGCCTGAACGTCTTCGGCGAGACCTGCCCGCAGTACCTCTTCCTGTCCACCGACAACCTGGCCGAGCCCGGCTTCGAGGGCGCCAAGTACGTGTGCAGCACCCCGCTGCGGCCGAAGGACCACCAGGCGGCCCTGTGGCGGGGCCTGCGCACCAACGACCTCCAGGTGGTCTCCACCGACCACTGCCCCTTCTGCTTCAGCGGCCAGAAGGAGCTGGGCCGCGGTGACTTCTCCAAGATCCCCAACGGTATGCCGGGCATCGAGAACCGCATGGACCTGCTCCACCAGGCCGTCGTCGACGGGCACATCACCCGGCGCCGCTGGATCGAGATCGCCTGCGCCACCCCGGCCCGCATGTTCGGCCTCTACCCGAAGAAGGGCACCATCGCCCCGGGCGCCGACGCCGACGTGGTCGTCTACGACCCGCACACCGAGCAGGTCGTCTCCGCCGAGACCCACCACATGAACGTCGACTACTCGGCGTACGAGGGCAGGCGGATCACCGGCCGGGTGGAGACCGTGCTCTCGCGCGGCGTGCCGGTCGTCACGGAGCGGGAGTACACCGGACGCAAGGGCCACGGTGTCTACACCCCGCGCGCCACCTGCCAGTACCTGAACTAGGAGCCGCGCCCATGGACTTCGGACTCGTCCTGCAGACCGACCCACCGGCCTCCCGCGTCGTCGACCTGATGAAACGGGCGGAACGCAACGGCTTCGGCTACGGCTGGACCTTCGACTCCTCCGTCCTGTGGCAGGAGCCGTTCGTGATCTACAGCCAGATCCTGGCCAACACCACGGAGCTGAAGGTCGGCCCGATGGTCACCAACCCTGGCACCCGTACCTGGGAGGTGACCGCCTCCACCTTCGCCACCCTCAACGACATGTTCGGCAACCGCACCGTCTGCGGCATCGGCCGCGGCGACTCCGCCATGCGCGTGGCCGGCCGCAAGCCCAACACCCTGGCCCGGATCAGCCAGGCCATGAAGGTCATCCGGGCACTGGGCAGGGGAGAGGAGGCCGATCTCGGCGGCGGCACCGCCGTCAGGTTCCCCTGGATCAAGCCGGGCGCCGAAGTACCCGTGTGGATGGCGGCGTACGGCCCCAAGGCGCTCAAGATGACCGGCGAGGAGGCCGACGGCTTCATCCTCCAGCTCGCCGACCTCTACCTGACCGAGTACATGGTCAAGGCCGTCAAGGACGCCGCCGTCGCCGCCGGACGCGACCCGTCCGAGGTGACGGTCTGCGTCGCCGCCCCGGCCTACGTCACCGCCGACGACTCGCCCGAGGCGCTCGCCCACGCGCGCGAGCAGTGCCGCTGGTTCGGCGGCATGGTCGGCAACCACGTGGCCGACCTGGTCGAGAAGTACGGCGCCCACTCCGCCGCCGTACCCGACGAACTCACCGACTACATCAAGGCCCGCCAGGGCTACGACTACGCCCACCACGGACGCAGCGGCAACCCGGACACACAGTTCGTGCCGGACGAGATCGTCGACCGGTTCTGCCTGATCGGACCCGCCGAGAAGCACATCGAGAAGCTCGGCGCCCTGCGCGCCCTCGGCGTCGACCAGTTCGCGCTCTACGACATGCACGACGCGCAGGAGACCGTGATCGACGCGTACGGCGCCACGGTGATCCCCGCCGTCAACGGCTGACCCGCCCCGTCTTGCTCCATGTCCCCTTCCCGCTCCGGGGGAGGGGACCCGGGGCGCACCCGCGCACCCCCCTCGGCACCGCCCGCACGGCCTCTCCCGTCCCGCCGCACGATTGGCCTGCCCATGACCGACACCGCGCCCACGGCGATACCGCCGACCGCCCAAGTCACCCTCCCCGACGGGCGCGTGGAGCTCGCCCCCGGCTCCCCGCCGCCGAGCGGCCCCTACGCCAACGACGACCTGCTGCCGGTTCCCGTCGGGGGGCGCACCTGGACCACCTACAACTTCTCCGCCCTGTGGGTCGGCATGGCCCACAACACGGCATCCTGGACCCTGGCCTCAGGTCTGATCGCCGTCGGCATGGACTGGAAGCAGGCGGTGCTCACCATCGCCCTGGCCAACGTGATCGTGCTGCTGCCGATGCTGCTCACCGGGCACGCGGGACCCAAGTACGGCATCCCCTTCCCGGTGTTCGCCCGCGCCTCCTTCGGCATCCGCGGCGCCAACCTGCCCGCCGTGGTGCGGGCGCTGGTGGCGTGCGGCTGGTTCGGCATCCAGACCTGGATCGGCGGCGAGGCGATCTACTTCCTGGCCGGCAAGCTGATCGGCGACGGCTGGACGAACGCCGCGACGTTCGGCGGCCACGCCTGGACGATGTGGCTGTCCTTCGCGATCTTCTGGGCGATCCAGGTCGCCATCATCTACCGGGGCATGGAGACGATCCGCCGCTTCGAGAACTGGGCGGCGCCCTTCGTCCTGGTCGGCGCCTTCGTGATGCTGTGGTGGATGGCCGACAAGGCGGGCGGCTTCGGCCCGCTCTTCGACCAGCCGTCGAAGCTGGGCTGGGGCGGCGACTTCTGGAAGCTGTTCTGGCCCTCCCTCATGGGCATGATCGGCTTCTGGTCCACGCTGTCCCTCAACATCCCCGACTTCACCCGCTACGGGAAGAGCCAGAAGGCGCAGACCCGCGGCCAGGCCCTCGGCCTGCCGACCACCATGACGCTCTTCGCCTTCCTGTCCGTCATGGTCACCTCCGGCTCGCAGGCGGTGTACGGCGAGGCCATCTGGGACCCGGTGAAGCTCGCCGCGAAGACGGACAACGTGGTGGGGCTGCTCTTCGCCCTCGTCACCGTCCTGGTCGCGACCCTCTCCGTGAACATCGCGGCCAACCTGGTGTCACCGGCCTTCGACTTCTCCAACGTGGCGCCCCGCAAGGTGAGTTTCCGGGCCGGCGCGCTCATCACCTGCGTCCTCGCCGTGCTGATCTTTCCCTGGAAGCTGTACTCCGACCCCCAGGGCTACATCTTCACCTGGCTCGGTCTGGTCGGCGGGCTGCTCGGCACGGTCGCCGGCATCCTCATCGCGGACTACTGGATCCTGCGCCGCGCCCGCCTCGACCTCGTCGACCTGTACCGCACGGGCGGCCGCTACTGGTACGACGGCGGCTGGAACTGGCGGGCGGTCGTCGCCTTCCTGACCGGCGGAGTCCTCGCGATCGGCGGCGCGGACTTCCACCCGCTGATCGACGGGCGGCCCGTGCCGTTCCTGGAACCGCTGGCCGACTACGGCTGGGCGGTGGGCCTGGGCACCTCCATGGCGCTGTACCTGGCGCTGATGCTGCTGCCCGCCACCCGGCCGGGCAAGGGGGCCGTCCCGGCTCAGCCCTGACCGTCCTCCAGGGCCGCCACCGCCTCCTTGGCGACCTTGATGGCACCCTTGTTGATCGTCTCCGTGCTCGGTGCCTTCTTCGACTCGAAGTCACTGCCGTTGTACGTGATCATCACCAGGGCGTTGGAGGCGCGGACCAGCACGGTGCCCTCGCGGGTCTGCTGCTTGTCCTCGGTGGTGAGGTTGACGACGGAGTAGGCCGCGTCGCCGAGGCCCGGGACCTCGCCACCACCGCTCCGGTCGGCGACCCGCTCCTCGTACGACTTCAGCGCTGCCTCGTCCGAGGTCATCACCTCGAAGGAGACGTCGAGCCACCGGTAGTCGTATCCCTCGAGCGCGTTCCAGGAGCAGGTGCGGCGCACCTGGCTGTCCGTCGACGGGATCTCCTTGCCGGCCGCCTTCGCGCCCGGCACCAGCGAGGTGACCGTCTTTTCGGCCAGGCTCTCGCAGGGCGCCGGGGCGGCGGCGTACGTCTTCGTCACCGCCTCGGTCGCCGGTGCGGAGGCGGACCGGTTCGTGGTGTCGGGCGGCGTCTTGTCCTTGGCGGCCGGTGACGTGTCAGGGCCGGACGACAGCGCCCAGCCCGCCGTGGCGAGCACGGCGACCGGCGCCAGACGCGCGGTCAGGGCGAGCGGCAGAGGAAGGGAACGCACGGCGCACTTCTCGTGGGGGATGGTGCGGAGGAGGTCCGCACTGCGGACGGGACGCCAGTGTCACACGAGTCCCCGTGGGGCGAAAGGGCGAACTCGGTGCGTGGCCGCGCGGTGACGCAGACGGACGGGAACCCCTGGTGCGGACGGGAACCCCTGGTGCGGACGGGAGCGTCTGGTACTGGCGGGAGTGTCCGGGCCCGGCGTCGCAGCGGGCCCGGTGGGTGGCGGCGGGGGCCTGTCCCGCTCCCGTCGGTCCGTGGGGGAGCGCGCCGACGGGGCTGCCGCGGGCCACGGCCGGGCGTGGGCCGGTGGCGGGTGTCATGAGGTCTCCCGGTCGTCGGTCAGGGCGGCGGGCCGGGCGGTGGGCGCGGTCAGGGCGGTCTCGATGCGGTCCACGGCGGTGAACGCCCCGTACGCGACGAGGTGCACCAGGCAGTGGTCGGTGTGCTCGGGCCGGCGCCACGCCGCGACGTCCGCGTCCGTGATCCGGTACGGAGCGAGCGCGGCCAGCAGTGCCAGCCGTGCGCCGGGCCGCTCCCGGCGGTCGGGGAACGGGTCCTGGGTGAGGGGCGGGTGGGACCCGTCCCAGTCACGCAGGGTGGCGCCTACCAGTGCCTGGTCGTCCGTGTCGAGGAGGCCGGCGCCCATCGTGGCGGTGCTGCTCAGCGCCGCGTACGCGGGACCGACCGGTGTGCCCGCCGCCCACGCCGGTCCCGGGCCGGGATCGTCGAGCAGGGGCAGCGCGGCGCCCGGCACGGCCGAGCGGCGCACGGCGCGGGACAGCGACCGGCCCGCGACGCTCCGCACCGGGCGCAGCCGCTGCGCGTCGGCCGGCAGGAGGTTCTCGGTCACCAGGGCGGACACGACGCGGTTGATGAAGTGGAAGGCCAGCGCGGTGCCGAGATAGCCGGGAGCCTCCTCGCGCGGGAACGGATACGGCTGCCGCGCGGCCCCCGGGACACGGGTGCGCCGCGCCCAGTCGAGCACGCGCGCGTGCTGCTCGTCGGCCGGCTCCTGGCCCCGGGCCAGCCGCTCGGCCAGGGCGTGGTCGCCGGTCGCGTGCAGCAGCATGGTGTGCGCGTCCACGCAGAACCGGCACTTGTTGGCCTGCGACACCCCGAAGGCGGCGACCTCCTTGCCGGTCCGGCTCCCGGGGCCGGCGATCAGGGACTCGCGCATCAGCGCCCAGGCCGGGGCGAGGAGTGCGGGGGCGGAGGAGAGGGCCACGAACGGGGCGGGCTCGGGGATGCCGAAGTCCTGTGCCGCCTGTGCGTAGACCTCGGCGACGCGGCCGGTGGCGGCCTTCGGCGGCAGCGGTTCGGTGTGACGGAAGTGTGTGGTCATGCACGGCAGCGTGCGCCGCCGGGGTGCCCGTGGTCGTCGTACGGCCGGATGCGGTGGGCGCTGCGCCGCCGAGGCCCGTCCGGACGGCCACTACTTCGCCGGGAGTAGTCCACAAGCCGTCCACAGGGCCGACGCGGCTGCCGGCGGGGCCGTCTATCGTGCCGGTATGAGTGGGCGTCGGATCGATCGCAGGTGGCTCGCCGACGTGATCCTCGCGGTCGTGGTCGGTGCGCTCGGCATGACCGTCGCCGCCTTCGACGACGACACCACGCTCCTCGACCAGGCGCTGATCGCCCTCGCCTCGGCGGCGCTGGCCTTTCACCGCGCCGCCCCGCGCGCCGTGCTGGCCGTCGCCACCGTGCTCGGCACCGCGTACGTCGTGCACGCCCACCCGGGGCCGCTCTCCGCGCTGCCCGTCCTGGGCGCCGTGCACACCGCGGCCCGGGTCGGCCACCGGGGCGTCGCGGCGGCCGGTGCCGCGGTGTTCCTGGCCGGGTACGTGGCGACAGGACCCGGGACGCAGCACGTGGCCGAACGGGCCGGGCTGCTCGTCGGCTGGTTCCTGTGCGCGGTGGTGACCGGGCTCGCCGACCGGAACTGGCAGGCGTATCTGCGCCAGACCGAGCAGCGTGCCCTGGAGGCGGAGCGCACCCGGGAGGAGGCGGCCCTGCGCCGCGCCGGTGAGGAACGCCTGCGCATCGCCCGGGAGTTGCACGACTCGCTCACCCACAGCATCTCCATCGTCAAGCTGCAGGCCGGCGTCGCCGTCCATCTGGCCCGCAAACGCGGCGAGGAGGTACCGCCTGCCCTGCTCGCCATCCAGGAGGCCAGTGGCGAGGCGATGCGCGAGTTGCGCTCCGCCCTCCAGGTGCTGCGCGCCGACGAACCGACCGGCTCCCCGGCCCTGCTCGTGGAGCGGGCCCGCGCGGCCGGGCTGGCCGTCGACCTGACGGTCACCGGCGACGAGCGCCCGCTGCCGCAGGCCGTCGACCGGGCCGCCTACCGCATCGTCCAGGAGGCGCTCACCAACGCGGCACGGCACGCGGGACCGGCGAAGGTGACCGTCCGGATCGACTACGGCAGGGGAAGCGAGGGGGAGTTGACGATAGACGTGGACGACGACGGAGCCGCCGACCCGGTCCGCCCACCGGTGCCGGGCACCGGCCTGACCGGCATGCGCGAACGCGTGACGGCTCTGGGCGGCACCCTGGGCGCGGCCCCGCGGTCCGAGGGCGGCTTCTCGGTGCGGGCCCGGCTGCCGCTGGGGGAGACGGCATGAGCGAGGTCCTGCGGGTGGCACTCGTCGACGACCAGGCGCTGATGCGCGCCGGCTTCCGCGCCCTGCTCGACGCCGAAGACGGCATCGAGGTGGTCGGCGAGGCCGCCGACGGGGAGCAGGGCGTGGCACTGGTGCGGGCGCGGATACCAGACGTGGCACTGGTCGATGTGCAGATGCCCGTGATGTCGGGTATCGAGGCGACCCGCCGCATCGTCGCCGACCCGGACCTCGCCGCCGTCCGCGTGGTCATCCTCACCAACTACGGACTGGACGAGTACGTCTTCGAGGCCCTGCGGGCGGGCGCGAGCGGCTTCCTCCTGAAGGACACCGAGCCGGCCGACCTGCTCCAGGCCATCGAGGTGGTGGCACGCGGTGAGGCCCTGCTCTCCCCGTCGGTCACCCGCACCCTGATCGGCGAGTTCGTCTCCCGCCCCCCGGACCGGTCCACCGCCCCCGGCCTGGACAGCCTCACCCGCCGCGAACGCGAGGTCACCGCGCTCGCCGCCCGCGGTCTGAGCAACGAGGAGATCGCCGCGCACATGGTGATCAGCCCGCTGACCGCCAAGACGCACATCAGCCGGGCCATGACCAAGCTGGGCGCCCGCGACCGGGCCCAACTCGTGGTGTTCGCCTACGAGTCGGGCCTGGTGGCGGCACGTCGGCGTTAGGGGACCCGCGCCGTCCACTCGGCGGAGCCGAACTTGCCGCGGGCCAGCTCCCGAGCCCGGGCCAGCTCCTCGTCGGTCACCTTCCCCCGGGCGAGCCCGTACCGGCCGCCGAACGACTCGATCATCCGCTCGATGACGGCCTCCCGCGCCAGCCCGGTCTGCCGGCGCAGCGGGTCCACCCGCTTCTTCGCGCTCTTGGTGCCCTTGTCCGACATCTTCTCCCGCCCGATGCGCAGCACGTCCAGCATCTTGTCGGCGTCGATGTCGTACGACATGGTCACGTGGTGCAGCACGGCGCCGGGACCGCCGCCCGGCCCCACGACGCGCTTCTGGGCGGCGC
Source organism: Streptomyces sp. NPDC028991 (assembly GCF_055564775.1). NCBI lineage: Bacteria > Bacillati > Actinomycetota > Actinomycetes > Kitasatosporales > Streptomycetaceae > Streptomyces > Streptomyces sp. NPDC028991. Next base: position 21,685 of record NZ_JBVHVP010000015.1, read on the forward strand.
CCGCGATCTTGCCCTGGTCGGTGGCGATGTCGTTGAGCGGCTGGTACCAGGCACGGACACCCATCTCGCCGAGCGCGCCGAGCACCCAGTCGTCGAGGTAGGCGTAGCTGTCCTGGAAGGAGAGCCCCTGCACCAGCGCCTCCGGCACGGACAGCGAGTAGGTGATCGTGTTGCCGGGTTCGACGAACATGGCGCCGCCGCCGGAGATCCGGCGCACCACCTCGATGCCGTGGCGCGCGGCCCTCTCGGCGTCCACCTCGTTGCGCAGCGACTGGAAGCTGCCGATGATCACCGCCGGGGCGCCCCACTCCCACACCCGCAGCGTCGGCGGACGCCGGCCCGCGGCGACCTCCGCCGTCAGCACCTCGTCCAGCGCCATGTGCAGGCCCGGCGGCTGCGGATCCTCGTGGATCAGCTGCCAGTCGTAGTCCGTCCAGTCCGTGGCGTGGGCGAGGGCCCGGCGGACGGCGATGGCGACGCCCTCCGAGGTCAGCCCGTACATCACGGTCCCCTCGGGCAGCGCCGCGTCGATCCGCGCGGCGAGCCCCGCCGCGTCGGTGTCCGCCGGGGCGCCCTCCAGCGCGCGGTTCACGGCGTCCAGCGCCTCGTCCGGTTCCAGGAAGAAGTCGCCCGCCACGCGCACGTGCCGCAGCACACCGTCCTCGGACCCCACGTCCACGACGACCAGCTTGCCGCCGGGGATCTTGTACTCACCGTGCACCGATCCGCCTCCGTTTCCGCACGTCGCAAGGAACACCGGGGTACGTCGGGGTGTTCCCGCGGTCCGGATCCGCCGGGGGCCGGTCCGCTCCGGGACCGGCAGCGGTGAAGGCGTCTCGGGCGCCCGCGACAGGCTCCCTGCGGATCATTGCCGTGTCTCGGCAATGTGAGACGTGAGAGAGTGTCCGGCTCGGAGTAACGCGGCCGTCCTCCCCCGATGGCAGGATGCGACCGCTGTCGGACGAGGAAGACACTGGAGCGGGACGGGATGCGCATGTGGCGTGGAACCCCGGCCGCCGTCGAGCCGCATGTGATGGCCCACCTGCGTTCGACGGTATGGGGCCCGGCGGAGTACCTGGGGCTGCCGCCTTGGTGGCTGGTCGGTGAGGGACTTCTCGTCGGAACGGTCGGCACCGCGGCGATCGTCGGCGTGACCCTGCTCGGTGCCTGGACCGGCAGCCCCGCGCTGGCGGACGGCGAGGCCGGCCTGGTCTGCGCGGTCGTGCTCGTCGGCCATCTGCTGTTCGTGCGGGCCGGGCGGGCGCTGGTGGGCACCGTCGGGGTGCTCGCGGTGTGTCTCGCGCTCCAGGCACCGTCGGCCGCGGCCGGGGTGGTCCTCGCGGAACAGGGCCGGACGCGGTCCGTGGTCGTGACGTCGGTGCAGGGCGGCACAAGCCCTGCCGGCGGACGGGCCCGCTACCTCTGCTCGGTGGCGGACCCCGCCGGTGCGGCTCTCGCGGTGCCCATCCGGCGCGGCTGCGGCCGGGCCACCCGGCCCGGCGACACCCTGCCCGTGGTCTACGACCCGCGGGGCCGCGTCCCTCCCCGTGGCGCCGTGACGGAGTCGGACGCGGGCAGGGCACTGTGCGGTCTGGCCGGCTGGGCCGCGGCCCTGGTCGCCGTGAGCGTGGTCGCCGTGGTGCGCTCGTTCCGCCTGGCCGGGACCGGCGGAAACCATCTCGGCGGTGCACCGGACCGGCACTGAGCCCGACCGGCTCTCCCGACCGGGGTCACCCGCCGGAGCGGACGGGCCAGGGCGTGGTCGGCTGGAGCACCGCCTCGGCCAGAGCGCGGGAGCGCAGGCCGGTGATCTCCTGGTATTCGGGGTCGGCCACCATGCGGCTGAAGGCCGCACGGCTGGGATAGCGCACGACCAGCACCGCGTCCCACGCCTGCCCCTCCTCGGCGACCAAGGGGGTGCCGCCGTCGCCGGCGTAGAGCAGTTCGGCTCCGTGCCGTTTCAGGAAGCGGCCCGCCCGACGGGAGTACTCGTCGTAGGAGGCCCGGCCGCCGGGCGTGAAACGCAGCAGGTTGAGCATGACGACGGGGCCACCCGGATCCTCCTCCACCAGGCGCGCGAGATCGGCTCCTGAGGGGTCGACGGCCATGCGGCTCTCCTTCCGGTCGTGAGACGGCGCAGCGCGGCCGGCCTCGGCGAGGCGCGGCGGCAGAAGCCTAGGCGGAACGGCCCCGTTTGCATACCGTCCGGTTGGTCTGCCCTCCGCGCTGTGCGTCGCCCGGCCGGTCGGCGGCGAGGCGTCGTAAGGGTTCCGTCATCTTTCCCGGCCCCCACGCGTGCCGCCCGTCGCGTTGAATGGGGAGCCGGAAGAAGACGCTCGGAAGGTGAGGCGGACATGACGCGAAGGCGAAGGACGGCAGGCAGGTCGCTGGTCATCGGGGTACTGGTGCTGTCCGTCGTCGGCGCCGGCTTCGGGCTGTACTGGTTCCAGCCGTGGAAGCTGTGGCAGGACGAGACCGTGGACGAGGCACTGCCCGGTGTCGTGGCGACATCACCCCCACCCGCCGCCGCGCCCGCCGCCGAGTCGCCCACCCGGGACGCCGGGCCGAGGACGGTGGCCGGCGGCGAGCTCATCAGCCACGAGCACGCCACCTCCGGCACGGCCGAGCTGGTACGGCTCGCCGACGGCTCCCACGTCGTACGGCTGGAGAACCTCGACACCAGCAATGGCCCGGACCTGCACGTGTGGCTGACCGACGCACCGGTGAAGGAGGGAAAGGCGGGATGGGGCGTCTTCGACGACGGTGAGTACGTCAGCCTCGGCAAGCTCAAGGGCAACAAGGGCAGCCAGAACTACACCGTGCCCGACGGTATCGATCCGTCCCGCTACACCAGCGTGAGCATCTGGTGCGACCGCTTCGACGTCTCCTTCGGCGCGGCGGAACTCGCCCGCGCCTGACGCGCCCTCACCGGGTACGTCGCCTCAACGTGTACGTCGCGTACGACCCCTCGGGGCCTGAGGGTGACACTCCTGTTCGCAGGCGGGGTGGGCCGGGTAGCCTCGGCCGCTCCGGCCGGTTCAGGGGCGTTCACAGCGAGGTGAAAGATGCAGTCCACCACCCGACCCACCCTCCAGGGCACCTTCGGCATGGTGTCCTCCACCCACTGGCTGGCCTCTCAGTCGGCCATGGCGGTGCTCGAGGACGGGGGCAACGCGTACGACGCCGCCGTGGCCGGTGCCTTCGTGCTGCACGTCGTCGAGCCGCACCTCAACGGTCCCGCCGGTGAGGTGCCGATCCTGCTCGCCCCCGCGGGCGGCGAGGTGCGGGTGCTGTGCGGACAGGGGGTCGCGCCGGCCGGGGCGACGGTCGCGCACTACAAGGGGCTCGGTCTGGACCTCGCCCCCGGCACCGGACCGCTCGCCGCGGCCGTGCCGGGTGCCTTCGACGCCTGGCTCCTCCTGCTGCGCGACCACGGCACCAAACCGCCGGCCGACGTGCTGAAGTACGCCATCGGCTACGCCGAGCACGGGCACCCGCCCGTGGAGCGCTTCACGGAGACCGTCGAGACCGTGCGGGAGCTGTTCGAGACGGAGTGGAAGTCCTCGGCCGAGGTCTATCTCCCCGACGGACGCCCGCCGCGCCCCGGCGAGCTGTTCCGCAACCCCGCCCTCGCCGCCACCTGGAAGCGGCTGCTCGCCGAGACCGCCGGTGCGGGGGACCGGGAGGCGCAGATCGACGCGGCCCGGGGGGTCTGGCGCACCGGGTTCGTCGCCGAGGCACTCGTCCGGCAGGCCGGGCGTCCCACCATGGACACCAGCGGTGAGCGCCACACCGGCACGCTGACCGCCGCCGACCTCGCCGACTGGTCCGCGACGTACGAGGCCCCGGTGACGTACGACTGGAACGGCTGGACCGTGTGCAAGGCCGGCCCCTGGAGTCAGGGCCCGGTCCTGCTCCAGCAGTTGGCGCTGCTCCCGCCCGAGCTGCCGGCCCACGGCTCCGCCGACTACGTCCACCTGCTGGTCGAGGGCTGCAAACTCGCCATGGCCGACCGGGAGGCCTGGTACGGGGACGCCGACGGCGCGGACCGGGTGCCGCTCGACGAACTGCTGTCCCCGGAGTACAACGCGGCCCGGCGGGCCCTCGTCGGCGACAAGGCGTCCTTCGAGCTGCGGCCCGGCAGTCCGGGCGGGCGCAGCCCGCGGCTCAGCGCCCACGCGCGCGTGGCGGCCGTGGAGGGAGAGGGCTTCGACGCCCTGGGGGCCGGTGAGCCGACGGTCGCCAAGAGCCCGGCCTCCCCGGTGCCGGGCGAACCGGACGTCGCCGCCGACGGAGGCACCCGCGGCGACACCTGCCACCTCGACATCGTGGACCGCTGGGGCAACATGGTCTCGGCCACGCCCAGCGGCGGCTGGCTCCAGTCCAACCCCGTCGTGCCCGAACTGGGTTTCCCGCTCGGCACCCGGCTCCAGATGGCCTGGCTGGAAGAGGGCCTGCCCAGCTCGCTCACGCCGGGCCGCCGGCCGCGCACCACGCTCACCCCCTCCATCGCCCTGCGCGACGGGGCGCCGGTCATGGCGTTCGGGACACCCGGCGGCGACCAGCAGGACCAGTGGCAGCTGCACTTCCTGCTGGCGGTCGCGCTGCGCGCCCCGGTGCGCGGCGGCCTCGACCTCCAGGGCGCGATCGACGCGCCGAACTGGCACAACGACAGTTTCCCCGGGTCGTTCTTCCCGCGCGGTATGCGGCCCGGGAGCGTCACCGTGGAGTCCCGCATGCCGGCGGAGGTCGTCGAGGAGCTGCGGCGCCGCGGGCACGACGTGACGGTCGGCGAGGCCTGGTCGGAGGGGCGGCTGTGCGCCGTCGCCCGGAATCCGGAGACGGGGGTGCTGTCGGCGGCGGCGAACCCGCGCGGAATGCAGGGCTACGCGGTCGGCCGCTGACCTCCGGGCCTCCCGCTCGCGGACCCCGGCATCGCATGGCCGCGGGCCCCGGCCCTGCCGCTCGTGGCCCCCGGCCCCTCCCGCTCGTGGCTCCGGCGCCTCCTGGCCGTGGGGCCCACCTCATGTTCGTGCCGATTCCATCCGGAGTACACCACCCGGGTGGGGATTGTCAGTGGGGCGTGCTCTCATGGAGTCGTGATCGAGAACAACGAAACCATCGACGAGTTTCTCGCCCGGCACGCCGACGAGGTGGAGGAGGCCGTCCGCAAGGCGGCGGCCCAGGAGATCATGCCGCGCTGGCGCCGGCTCGCGGCACACGAGGTCGACGAGAAGGCCGGCCCGCACGACCTGGTGACGGACGCCGACCGCAAGGCCGAGCTGTACCTCACCGAGGTCCTGGCCGCCCTGCTGCCCGGCTCGGTCGTGGTCGGCGAGGAGGCGGTGCACGCCAACCCCGCGTCGTACGAGGCGATACGCGGCGATGCACCGGTCTGGATCGTCGACCCCGTCGACGGGACGCGCCAGTTCGTGCACGGCGACCCGGGCTTCTGCACGCTGGTCGCGCTCGCCCACCACGGATTCGTGTACGCCTCCTGGACCTACGCCCCCGCCGACGACCGGCTCGCCACGGCCGTACGCGGCCGGGGCGCCTTCCTGGACGGTGAGCGGCTGTACGCCGGCCCGCCCGAGCCCGGCCGCGACCTGCGGGTCGCCACCTCCCACCCGGACTACACCACGGACGAGCAGAAGCGCGCCCTGCGCACCCTGCGCACTCCGGGCGTGGCGCCCCGCGCCTGCGGCTCGGCAGGTCTGGAGTACCTCGCCGTCGCGCGCGGCGAGTCGGACGCCACGGCCTTCTCGTGGGAGGCCGCCTGGGACCACGCCGCGGGGCTCCTCCTGGTCGAGGAGGCGGGCGGCACCCACCTGACCCGCACGGGCGAGCCCTTCCGCATCACGGGCGGCAACGACCTGCCGTTCACCGCGGCCCGCGACGCGGCCACGGCCCGCCAGGTGGTGGCACTGCTGTCGGACGAAGCCTGATCTCCGGGCCGGCGGAGTCCGGCCCGACCGCGGGCCGTCGGCGCCCGGGCATATCCTGGCTCCGAGTGGCCATCGGCTGACGAAGGGGTCCGGAGGTGCCGTCGATGCTCGATGCGGTCGTAGTGGGTGCGGGGCCGAACGGACTGACCGCTGCCGTGGAGCTGGCCCGCCGCGGCTTCTCGGTCGCCGTGTTCGAGGCGCGGGGCACCGTGGGCGGCGGGGCCCGGACGGAGGAGCTGACCCTGCCGGGCTTCCGGCACGACCCGTGCTCCGCCGCGCACCCGCTCGGAATCAACTCGCCGGCGTTCCGCGCCCTCCCGCTGGAGCGGTACGGACTGCAGTGGCTGCACGCGGGGCTGCCCATGGCGCATCCGTTCCCGGACGGCTCGGCCGCCGTGCTGTCCCGGTCGGTCGGCGAGACGGCCGCCTCCTTCGGAGCGCGCGACGCGGGCGCCTACCGCAGGCTGGTCGAGCGCTTCCTGCCCAGGTGGGACACCCTGGCCCGCGACTTCATGTCGCTGCCGCTGACCGCGCTGCCCCGCGACCCGGTCACCCTCGCCCGGTTCGGCCTGGTCGGTCTGCCCCCGTCGACGTGGCTGATGCGCCGCTTCCGGGACGACAAGGCCAAGAGCCTCTTCGCGGGGCTCGTCGCGCACGTCATGGCCCCGCTCGGCGGCTTCGCCACCGGCGCCATAGGCCTGGTCTTCGCCCTCGCCGCGCACGCCCGCGGCTGGCCCGTGGCCCGTGGCGGTTCGCAGGCCATCTCGGACGCCCTCGCCGCCTACCTCGAGGATCTCGGCGGCATCGTCCACACCGACTACGAGGTGAAGCGCCTCGACGATCTGCCACCCGCCCGCGCCTACGTCTTCGACACCTCGCCCACGGCCCTGGCGCGCATCGCCGGCCTGGGGAACCACTACGCGGACTACCGGTACGGCCCCGGCGTCTTCAAGATCGATTACGCGCTGGACGGGCCCGTCCCGTGGACCGCCGAGGAGCCGCGCACCGCGGGCACCGTGCAGATCGGCGCCGGCAGCGCGGAGATCGGCGCCGCGTTGAACGCCGCCTCCCGCGAGGGCCGGGCACCCGACGCGCCGTTCCTCATCACCACGCAGCCCAGCGTCGTCGACCCCACCCGCGCCCCCGAGGGCAAGCAGGTCTTCTGGGCTTACGGACACGTCCCCAACGGCTGGACCGGCGACCTCACCGACGCCATAGAACGTCAACTGGAGCGCTTCGCCCCCGGCTTCCGCGACCGCGTCCTCGCCCGTGCCACCGCCGGCCCGCCCGAACTCGCCGTCCGCAACGCCAACTACGTCGGCGGAGACATCGCCTCCGGCGCGGTCTCCGGCCTCCAGCTCCTGCTGCGCCCCAAGCTGTCCCTGTTCCCGTACGCCACCCCGCACCCGGCCGTCTTCATCTGCTCGTCGGCCACCCCGCCGGGCCCCGGAGTGCACGGCATGTCGGGGCACAACGCGGCGAAGGCCGTCTGGCGCAGGCTGCGGCAGACGTGAACCCCGAACAGCGATGACCGGGAAACGCCCATGACCACCATCACCCTCGTCCGGGGCGACATCACCCGCGAGAGCGCCGACGCGATCGTCAACGCGGCCAACTCCTCCCTGCTCGGCGGAGGCGGGGTCGACGGCGCCATCCACCGGCGCGGCGGCCCCGCGATCCTGGAGGAGTGCCGCGAGCTCCGCGCGGGGCACCTCGGCAAGGGCCTGGCCACCGGCCTGGCCGTCGCCACCACCGCCGGTGCCCTGGAGGCGCGCTGGGTGATCCACACGGTGGGCCCGGTGCACAGCACGACCGAGGACCGATCCGAACTCCTCGCCTCCTGCTACCGCGAGTCCCTCCGGGTCGCCGACGAGCTGGGCGCCCGCACGGTCGCCTTCCCGGCGATCTCCACCGGTGTCTACCGCTGGCCGATGGACGACGCGGCCCGTATCGCCGTGACGGCCGTACGGGAGGCGGACACCGGAGTCGAGGAGGTCAGGTTCGTGCTCTTCGACGACCGGGCCCACGCGGCGTTCGCCGCGCGGCTCGGCTGACCGTCGGGTGCCTACTCCGGCAGGTGTGCCTCCGGCGCGTCCGGGCGGTGGTCGGGCAGAGCGGACCGGTCGGCCGCCTCGCGGTGCATGCGCAGGAACTCCAGATGCCGCTCGTACTGGTCGAGGCTGTCGCCGATGAGCTGTTCCTTGGTGTACCCCATCACGTCGTAGCCCTGGTTGCCCTCGGCGAGCCGGACCTCGAAGCGCACGTAGGTGTCGTGGGTGGTGACCGACCTGGTCGCGAAGCCCGGGGTCGGCTTCTCGACGGGCCAGACCTCGTACACGAACGTGTCGTTCGCACCGATCGGAACGCTGAGTCCGACGTGCGCGAGCCCGTTCTCCTCGTTGACCCCTTCCAGGAGTTCCGCCTCCGCTCCCTGCTCCCGCAGCGCCTGGCCGACCTCCTGGAAGGCGGGGCGGCACACGTCCTCGACGAACCTGGCGGCCGCCCGCCTGCCCGGGAACGCCATCGCCCGCGCCAGCCGCTGCCGCCAGTTCCGTGCTCCCGTGGGGCCCTGCTGCGTCGTACGTCCGGACAGCGACGCCGGCAGCGTGGTGGCCAGCGCTTCCTCCCGCATGTACTCGGTACGCAGCGCCAGATAGAGCCCCACCATGATCAGGAACATCACGAAGGAGAAGGGCAGGCCCATGATGATGGTGGCGTCGGTGAGTGCCTGCACGCCGCCCACGATGAGCATGGCGAGCGTGAGCAGCCCTGTCGTCAGAGCCCAGAAGATGCGCAGCCACGGGGCCGCGTCGGTCACCGGGGTGGGCAGATGGGAGCTGAGGTTGCCCATGACCAGGGCTCCGGAGTCGGCCGAGGTGACGTAGAGCAGGAGCCCGACGAACGTGGCGAGTCCGGCGCTGAACAGTGCGCCCGGGTACTGCTCCAGCAGACCGTAGAAGCCCTGCTCGGGGACGTTCATCGCGGTCTGGCCGAACTCGGAGTTGCCGTCGCGGACCACGAACAGCGCACTGTTGCCGAAGACGGCCAGGAAGAGACCGGTGAAGATGAACGGGATGACCAGCGTCGCCGCGACGAACTGGCGCAGGGTGCGGCCGCGGGAGATCCGGGCCAGGAACAGCCCGACGAACGGCGCCCAGGCGATCCACCAGGCCCAGAAGAACAGCGTCCACGCGTCCAGCCATTCGGTGGGCTGGTCGTAGGCGAAGGTGTTCAGAGTCATCGAGGGGAAGCGGCTGACGTAGTCGCCGACGTTCTGGACGAGGGAGTTGAGCAGCCGGAACGGTTCGCCCACGACCAGGATGAAGAGCATCAGCAGCACGGCGAGCAGGACGTTGAGCTGGGACAGCCGGCGGATGCCCTTGTCCACACCGGCCACCGCGGACACCGTGGCCATCACCACCGCCACGGCGATCAGGCCGATCTGGGCGGGGAGCCCTTCCGGTACGTCGAAGAGCACCCTCAGCCCGTAGTTCAGCTGCACCACACCGATGCCGAGCGACACGGAGATGCCGAACACGGTGCCGATGATGGCCGCCAGGTCGACGGCGTCACCGATCCGCCCGTGGATCCGGCGCCCGATGATCGGGTAGAGCGCGGAACGGATCGCGAGCGGCAGCCGGTAGCGGAAGGCGAAGAAGCCGAGCGCCATACCCATCAGCGCGTACATGGCCCAGCCGGTGATGCCGTAGTGGAAGAGCGTCCACACCACGGCCTGCCGGGCCGCCTCCACCGTCTCCGGGTCGCCCTCCGGCGGCGCGAGGTAGTGGCTGACGGGACCGGAGACGGAGAAGAACATCAGATCGATGCCGATGCCCGCCGCGAACAGCATCGCCGCCCACGCGAAGAGCCCGTAGTCGGGCTTGTAGTGCTTGGGGCCCAGCTTGATCGTGCCGTACTTGGACACGCCGATGAAGACGACGAATCCCAGGTAGACGGTCGCGGCGAGGAAGTAGTACCAGCCGAACCAGGACGAGATCCTGTCGACCGCCACCCCGATGGCGGATTCGGCACCGGAGGGGGTGACGATCGCCCAGATCGAGATCGCCAGGATCAGCGCGGCCGACCCGAAGAAGACCGCGAGTTTCAGCGTGCCCGCACCTGTCGGTCCGGTGTCCGTCGACGCCCCTTCCGGTTCCGCTCCGGTGCTTTCGTCTCCTGCGGTCGACACGGCCGTTTCCTCCCGGTCGGGGCGCATAGGTGCTGGGACTCAGGTGCTAAGGCAGTGTGCTGCCGATCACACGCTTCGTCCAGTACCGGCCGGTCGTGTCGGCGCCGCCCGCCGATGCTGAACCGGCGGGCGGGCACGCCCCGACTACCTGGCTTGACGCTTCTATTGCGACTGATGTGCAATAACCCCGCACCAATAACAAGCGTGGGGGAGACATGACGACCCGTCGGATACGAAGTGCCGCCACCGCGGCGGCGTTTGCCGCCGGCGTCACCGCCTGCTCCGCACCCGGGGACGGAACGGGTGGCGGCGATGCCCAGGCGGCCGAGTCCGTCGTGATCGGGGTGGCGTCCGAACCGGACACCCTCAGCCCGCTGCTCGGCTACGGCAAGGACGGAAACTCCAAGATCTTCGACGGGCTGCTCGCCCGCGACACCGACCTGAAGCTGAAGCCGGCCCTGGCGACCGCCCTGCCGAAGGTCGCCGACGGCGGCCGGACGTACACGTACACCCTGCGCGACGGCGTGAGGTTCAGCGACGGTGAGCCGCTGACGGCCGAGGACGTGGTCTACACGTACCGCACCGTCCTCGACGCCGAGACGAACAACACCGCCCGCAGCGAGCTGGACGCCGTCGAGGACGTCCGGGCGAAGGGCGACGACACCGTCGTCTTCACCCTCAAGTACCCGTACGCGCCGTTCGCCGCCCGCACGGTGCTGCCCATCGTCCCCGAGCACGTCGCGGGCGGGCAGGACCCCAACACCGGCGACTTCAACACCAAGCCCGTCGGCACCGGCCCGTACGTCCTCGCCGACTGGAGCAAGGGCGAGAAGCTCACCTTCAAGGCCAACCCGCACTACTGGGGCGGCAAGCCCGCGGTGACGTCGTTCACCATGGCGGTCATCGCCGACGACAACGTCCGCGCCACCCGGCTGCGCTCCGGCGACCTCGACGGCGCCGTCCTGCCGCCCAACCTCGCCGCCACCTTCGAGAAGGACGGCGGCAGGCGCACGTACCAGGCACGGTCCTACGACTTCCGGGCCGTCACTCTGCCCACCTCCGGCAAGGTCACCGGCGACCGCGCGATCCGACGGGCCCTGGACGCCGCCGTCGACCGCCAGGCCATGGTCGACAAGATCCTCGACGGCGCGGGCCGGCCGGCGTACGGGCCGCTGCCCGTCGACGACCCTTGGTACGAGCGCGGCATCGAGCGCCCGCACGACCTCGCCGAGGCCGGGCGCATCCTGGACGAGGCGGGCTGGAAGCCCGGCTCCGGCGGCATCCGCGCCAAGGACGGGCAGCGCGCCTCCTTCACCCTGTACTACCCCTCGGGCGACAAGGTCCGCCAGGACCACGCGCTCGCCTACGCCTCCGACGCCAAGAAGGCCGGCATCGAGGTGAAGGTGGAGGGCGCCACCTGGGAGGTCATCGAGCCGCGGATGAAGAGCGACGCGGTCTTGGCGGGCTTCGGCAGCGTCGGCGACCCGGACTTCGGCCTCTACACCCTGCTGCACTCCTCGCTCGCCGGCGACGGCTTCAACAACATGGCCCACTACGACAACCCGGTGGTGGACGAGGCACTCGACGCGGGCCGCCGCAGCCAGGACCCGAAGGTGCGCGGCGCCGCCTACGCGAAGATCCAGAAGGCGCTCGTGGAGAACCCGGGCTACACCTTCCTCACCCACATCGACCACCTGTACGTCCTCGCCGACCGCTGGGACGGACTGACCACGCAGCTGGAGCCGCACGAGCACGGCTTCGCCAGCGGGCCCTGGTGGAACATCGAGGACTGGCAGCCGAAGAAGTGACCCGAACCCCTCGGAGACTGCCCTGGGGAGCGATGGCACGGCTGGTGGGGCGGCGGGCGCTGTTCGCCGTCCCCGTGGTCCTCGTCGTCACCTTCGGCGTCTTCGCCATCGCCGCCGCCTCCCCCTTCGACCCCGTCAAGGCGTACGCCGGCACCGCCGCGCTCGGCGCCGACCAGGAGACCCTGGACCGGCTGCGGGACAACCTCGGTGTGGACCGGTCGTTCGTCGCCCGCTGGTGGGACTGGCTGACCTCCGCGCTCACCGGCGACCTCGGGCACTCCGGGGTGATGCGCCAGCCGGTGGCGCAGGTCATCGGCGAGCGCCTGGTGTGGTCCGCGCTGCTGTGCGCCGTCGCCTTCGCCGTCGCCGTACTGGCCGGCACGCTCCTCGGCGTGCTGGCCGCCCGCCGTCCCGGCTCGATGCTCGACCGGGCGGTCACCTCGCTCGCCTACACCCTGGAGGCGGCACCGGTCTTCTGGATCGCGCTCCTCGCCGTGTGGCTGTTCGCCCTCCAGTGGGACGTCCTGCCGGCCGGCGGACTGACGGACACCGCCAGCGAACGGGTGACCCCCGGACAGGTCGCGAGCCACATCGTGCTGCCCGCCGGCGTACTCGCCGTCTCCCAGCTGCCCTGGTTCACCCTCTACGTCCGCCAGGGCGTCGGCGACGCCCTCGCGGAGGACCCGGTGCGCGGCGCGCGGGCCCGGGGCGTCGGCGAGGGCACCGTCCTGCTCGGGCACGCACTGCGCTCGGGTCTGCTGCCCGTGCTCACCCTGATCGGCTCCCGCGTGCCCGAACTCATCACCGGTGCGCTGCTGGTGGAGAGCGTCTTCAGCTGGCCGGGCATCGCCGCGGCCACCGTCGAGGCGGCCACCGCCGTCGACTTCCCGCTGCTGGCCGCCCTGACCGTCCTCGCCACCACCGCCGTACTCGCCGGCAACCTGCTCGCGGACCTGCTCTACGGACTGTTCGACCCGAGGGTGAAGCTGGGTGAGATGTGATGTCCATGGCTGAGACCGCAGCCGAGAAGGCGGAGAAGGCGGAGAAGGCGGAGAAGGCCGAGAAGGCCGAGAAGACCGAGCGCCCCGGCCCCGCGTGGCGTTCCCACGGCGCCGACCGCCGCTCCACCCGCGCCCTGCGCCTGCGCACCTCCGCCGCGCTGCTCACCGTGACCGTCCTGGCCGTACTGCTCGTGCCGCCGCTGGTCCAGCTCGACCAGCAGGCCGTCGACCTGGCCGCCAAACTGCGGCCACCGAGCTGGGAGCACCCGTTCGGCACCGACGACGTCGGCCGGGACCTGCTGCTGCGCTGCGTCTACGGCCTGCGCGTCTCCCTGCTCGTCGGGGTGGCGGCGGCGCTGACGGCCACCGTGGTCGGTACCGCCGTGGGCGCCACCGCCGGAGCGCTGGGCGGCTGGGTCGACCGGGCCGTCATGCGGGTCGTCGACACCGTCTCCTCCGTGCCGCACCTGCTGCTGGGCATCTTCATCGTCGCGATGTTCCGGCCGGGCGTCTGGCCGGTGGTGATATCCGTCGCGCTCACCCACTGGCTGTCCACCGCGCGCATCGTCCGCGCCGAGGTGCTGTCGCTGCGCTCGCGCCCCTACGTCGACGCGGCCGTCTCCGGAGGCGCCTCCCGGTGGCGGGTGGCGGTACGGCATCTGCTGCCGGGCGTGCTGCCCCAGGCCGCGCTGGCCGCCGTACTGATGGTGCCGCACGCCATGTGGCACGAGTCGGCGCTGTCCTTCCTGGGCCTCGGCCTGCCCACCCACACCGCGAGCCTCGGCAACCTGATCCAGGAGGCGCGGGGTTCGCTGCTCGCCGGGCAGTGGTGGCCGACCCTCTTCCCCGGCCTGTTCATCATCGTCCCCACCCTCGCCGTCGCCGGTCTCGCGGGTGCCTGGCGGGAGCGGATCAACCCCCGCCGCCGATCGGAGCTGATGCTGTGACCGAGCGAGCCCCCGTGCTGTCGGTACGCGGTCTGTCGGTGCGCTTCCTGATGCCGGGAGGGCGCCGCGTCGCCGCCGTGACCGACGCGCACTTCGACGTGGCGGCCGGCGAGTGCCTGGCCCTGATCGGCGAGAGCGGCTGCGGCAAGTCCGTGCTCGCCTCCGCACTCCTCGGGCTGCTGCCGGGCAACGCGCAGACCGCGGGCAGCGCCGTGCTCGGCGACCTGGACCTGCTCGCCGCCGACGAGCGGACCCTGGCCCGCACCGTACGGGGGCGGCTCGTCGGACTCGTCCCGCAGAGCCCGGCCGCCCACCTGACCCCGGTCCGCACCATCCGCTCGCAGCTGGAGGAGACGGTCGCGGAACTCACCGCCGTCCGGGGCCGTGCCGCGCTGCGCACGGCCGCCGAGGCCGCCGCCGAGCGCGCCGCGTTCCCGGTGGACCACCTCGACCGCCACCCCCACGAACTCTCCGGCGGCCTCGCCCAGCGCGCCGCCACCGCCCTCGCCCTCGTCGGCGACGCCCCGCTGCTGCTCGCCGACGAGCCGACCACCGGCCTCGACCGGGATCTGGTGGACCGCACCGTCGACGAGCTACGGCGACATGTCGACACTGCCGACCGCGAGGGCGGCAGGGCGACCGCCGGCCGCGCCCTGCTGATGATCACCCACGACCTGGCCGCCGCCGAGCGCATCGCCGACCGGATCGCCGTGATGTACGCGGGCCGGATCGTCGAACTGGCCCACGCCGGGGATTTCTTCGGCTCCCCGGGCCCCCGCCACCCCTACAGCAGGGGCCTGCTCGACGCCCTGCCCGACCGCGCCTTCACCCCCATCCCCGGCCTGCCGCCCGAACTCGGCTCCCTCCCCGGGGGCTGCGCCTTCGCACCCCGCTGCGACCGGGCCACCGACTCCTGTGCGGTGCTGCCGGAGCGGACCGCGGCGGTCGCCTGCCACCACCCGCACGCAGCGCTCACGGAGGCCGCCGACCGTGCTTGAACTGCGTGCCATCACCGCCGGATACGACAAGAACGCGCCCGTGATCAGGGACATCTCCCTGTCCGTCGCCCTCGGCGAGTCCGTCGGACTGCTCGGCCCGAGCGGCTGCGGCAAGTCCACCCTCGCGCGCGTCGCCGCCCTGCTGCACCATCCCGACGCCGGCGCCCTGGCCATCGACGGCACTCCCGTACGGCGCTGGCGCCACCGCGCCCCGCGCGAACAACGCACCGCCTTCGGCGTCGTCTTCCAGCAGGCCCGGCTCTCCGCCGACCCCCGGCTGGCGCTCACCGACCTGATCGCCGAACCGCTGCGCGCCACCGGCCGGCGCGAGGGCATCGCCGACCGGGTCGCCGAACTGGCCGCCACCGTGGGCCTGACCACCGATCTGCTGAGCAGGCGCCCGCACGAGGTCAGCGACGGCCAGTTGCAGCGCGCCTGCCTCGCCCGCGCCCTCGTGCTGCGCCCGCGCTGGCTGGTGTGCGACGAGATGACGGCGATGCTCGACGCCTCGACCACCGCCGCCCTGGTCCGCGTGGTGGAGGACTACCGGGCCGCCACCGGCGCGGGCCTGCTGGCCGTCGGCCACGACCGCGTCCTGCTCGACCGCTGGTGCGACCGCACCGTCGAATGGACCACCTTGACGCCGTCCTGACTCCTGCTCCTGCCCCTGCCCCTGTCTGACCCTGCCCCTGCGCCCCTGCCCCGCGCACCGTGCCGCCCGGAACCTTCATCGACATGCATCGGTCAAGCGCGGTCCACGGGCGCAGAAGTCGCGGTTCACCCCGCGCCGATTGCCTGGGTGTCGTCCGGCCATCCGTTCTCTGGAGGTTCGATGACCCCGCCGCTCACCAGCTCTCCGAACTCCCTGAAGAGAAGGGGTTTCCTCGGCATCGCGGGCGCTGCCGGCGCCGGTGCGGTGCTGCTCGGCACCGGTGCCCCCGTCGCGAGCGCCGCGCCCACCGCGCCGGGCCGCGTACCGGGCGACCCCTTCCAGCTCGGCGTCGCGTCCGGCGACCCGCTCCCCGACGGCGTCGTGCTCTGGACCCGGCTGGCGCCGAAACCACTGGACGACGGGGGCGGCATGCCCCGGCGCCCCGTCGCCGTCCGGTGGGAGATCGCCCTCGACGAACGGTTCAGGAAGGTCGTCAGGCGCGGTGTGGAGCACGCCGTGCCCGCCGAGGCGCACACCGTCCACGCCGACGTGCGCGGCCTGCGTCCCCACCACGAGTACTACTACCGCTTCCGCGCCGGCAACGCCGTATCGCCGGTCGGCCGCACCCGCACCGCTCCGGCCCCCGGCACCTCGCCCACCGTGGACTTCGCTTTCGCCTCCTGTGCCAACTGGGAGCAGGGCCACTTCACCGCGTACCGGCACATGGCCGAGGAGCGCCCCGACGTCGTCTTCCACCTCGGCGACTATCTCTACGAGTACGCCGCCGGCGTCAACGGCGACGTCCGCACGCACCACGGCGACGAGATGAACACCCTCGCCGAGTACCGCGCGCGGCACGCCCAGTACAAGTCCGACCCCGATCTGCGGCTGCTGCACGCCACGGCGCCGTTCGTCGTCACCTGGGACGACCACGAGACCGACAACAACTACGCCGACCTGAGCCCGGAGAACGACGACGCGGGTCAGGGCAACGACACCACCGCCCGCTTCGCCGCCCGCCGCCGGGCCGCCTATCAGGCGTACTGGGAGCACATGCCGCTGCGCCGCTTCCGCAAGCCGGTGGACACGGCGCTGCCGCTGTACCGGCGCCTCGAGTTCGGCGCCACCGCGACCTTCAGCGTGCTGGACACCCGCCAGTACCGCACCAACCAGCCCTACGGCGACAAGTGGCAGGTCTCCGGCCCGGAGCAGTGGGACCCGGAGGCCACCATCCTCGGCGGCGAGCAGCATGCCTGGCTGGAGCGGAGCCTGTCGCGGTCACGCTCGGCCTGGAACGTGCTCCCGCAGCAGATCTACTTCGCCAACTGGGACGCCGTCGCGGGCCCGGACGACGGCGGCTACAACGACGGCTGGGACGGCTACCGGGTCTCCCGCGACCGGGTGCTCGGCTACGTCGAGGAGCGCCGCATCGACAACTTCGTCGTACTCACCGGCGACGTGCACAACAACTGGACCAACGACCTGCGCCGCGACTTCGAGCGCCCCGAGACGCGACTGCTGGGCAGCGAGTTCGTCACCACCTCGATCACCTCGGGCGGCGACGGCTCGGCGACCCACGACCCCGGCCAGGTGTACTGGGACGAGAACCCGCACACCAAGTACTACAGCAGTCGTCGCGGCTACGTCCGCTGCTCGGTCTCCAGGGACCGGTACACCGCCGACTACCGGGTCGTCGACTACGTCACCCGGCCCGGCGCCCCGGTCCGCACCGACAAGTCGTTCGTGATCGAGGCGGGTGTGCCGGGGGTCCAGGACGCCTGAGCCCTCCACCAGGAACCAACAAAGTCCGACGGGGTAATTGATTCGGTTGTGTTCGGGTTCTAGGGTGTGCCTGACTCAGTAGCCGCTGCGTCACCGGCAGTTGCGATCCCCCTCCACCTCAACTGCTCTCACAGCACCGTGCGTTGAGCCGCCCCCGAAGCCCACGGAAGGCCACGGTCATGCCGCACTCGCCCGTGTCACCCGCCGGATCCCCGGCCCCCCGCCCCCGGCCGCTCGTCAGCCGCCGCCGCCTTCTGGAGGGCGGTGCCGCCGTCCTCGGCGCACTCGCCCTGTCGTCCGCGTCGCCCCTCGCGGCGCACGCCGCCGGCCGGCGGGCGGCGGCCGACGAGCCCCCGGAGTGGAACGACTTCGGAGTCTTCCGGCTCGGCACCGAGCCGCCGCACACCACACTCATGCCGTACGCGGACGTGAAAGCGGCCCTCGCCGCCGACCGAACCCGCTCGCCGTACCGGCTCGGCCTCGACGGCACCTGGAAGTTCGCCTACGCCGACCGCCCCGAGGACCGGGACGCCGACTTCCACCGCACCGACACCGACGACGGCGACTGGGAGACCATTCCGGTCCCGTCCGTGTGGCAGCTGCACGGCCACGACTTCCCGATCTACCTCAACATCACCTACCCGTACTCGGGCCCCAACGGCCTCGGCGAGGACCCGCAGCCGCCCACCGCGCCGACCCGCTACAACCCGGTCGGCCAGTACCGGCGCACCTTCACCGTCCCGCGCGACTGGAAGGGCCGCCGCACCTTCCTCCACTTCGAGGGCGTCAAGTCCGCCCACTACGTGTGGATCAACGGCGAGCTGGTCGGCTACGACGAGGACTCCTTCACCCCGGCCGAGTACGACATCACCGACCACCTCAGGCCCGGCACCAACCAGATCGCCGTGGAGGTGTACCGCTACGCCGACGGCGACTGGCTGGAGGACCAGGACATGATCCGGCTGAGCGGAATCTTCCGCTCGGTCTACCTCTACTCCACCCCGGCCGTCCACCTGCGCGACTTCAAGCTGGACACCCCGCTGAACGGCACGTACACCGACGCCGAACTGGCGGTCACCGCGAGCGTGCGGGCGTACGGCGACGGCGACGGCGGCCGGTACACCGTCGAGACCCAGCTCTACGACGCGCGCGGCCACGCCGTCTGGTCCCGGCCGCTGGAGCAGTCCGCCGACCTCGGCACGGTCGGAGCCGGCCAGGACGTCACCGTCCGGGCGGCGAAGGCCGTACCGAAGCCCAGGCTGTGGTCGGCCGAGCACCCCGACCTCTACACGGCCGTGCTGCGCCTGCGGGACCCGGCGGGCAAGGTGGTCGAGACGTTGTCCCACCGGGTCGGCTTCCGCGAGTTCGCGCTCAAGGACGGGCTGATGCGCATCAACGGCGAGCCCGTCTCCTTCCGCGGCACCAACCGCCACGAGATGCACCCGGCCCGCGGCACGGCGCTCACCCGCGAGGACATGGCCGAGGACATCAGGATCATCAAGCGGATGAACATGAACAGCGTCCGCACCTCGCACTACCCGAACAATCCGCTGTGGTACGAGCTCGCCGACGAGTACGGCCTCTACCTCGTCGACGAGACCAACCTCGAGACGCACGGCATCCGCGACGAGTACCCGGGCGACCACCCCGACTGGACCGAGGCCTGCGTGGCCCGCGCCCAGAACATGGTCCACCGCGACAAGAACCACGCCTCGGTCGTCATCTGGTCGCTGGGCAACGAGGCCGGCGGCGGCAGCACCTTCACCGCCATGCACGACTGGATCCGCTCCTACGACCCCACCCGCGTCATCCAGTACGAGGGCGACGACCGCCCCGGCGTCAGCGACATCCGCTCCGAGATGTACGACAGCCCGCAGCGCGTCGAGCAGCGCGCGAAGGACACCTCCGACACCCGGCCGTACGTCATGATCGAGTACTCCCACGCGATGGGGAACTCGAACGGCAACTTCAAGAAGTACTGGGACGTCGTCCGCCGGTACGACGTGCTCCAGGGCGGCTGGATCTGGGACTTCGCCGACCAGTCCCTCCACACGCCCGTCCCGGCCCGCACCCTGCTCACCGAGTCCGGGCCCGCCAAGCTGCGCGGCGAGATCCTCGCCACCCGCGGCGGTCTCGACCGGGACAAGGGCCTGTCCGGCATCACGGTCTTCGAGCGCGACGACAGCCTCGACCTCACGGACTCCCTGACCCTGGAGGCCTGGGTCACCCCGCACTTCACGGGCTACCACCAGCCCATCCTCGCCAAGGGCGACACCCAGTACGCGCTGAAGCAGACCGACCGGCGACTGGAGTTCTTCATCCACTCCGGCGGCCAGTGGATCACCGCGAGCTGGACCGTGCCACAGGACTGGACCGGCCGGGAGCACCACATCGCGGGCGTCTTCGACGCGGACGCCGGATCCCTGACCCTGTACGTCGACGGCGCGGTGCGGGCCACGCGCACCACCGACAGGCGGCCCGGCAGCAACACCGCGCCCCTTGCGCTCGCCACCGACGCCGACAACCAGACCCGGGAGTTCAGCGGCACCATCCGCCGAGCCCGCGTCTACGCCCGCGCGCTCGGTGCCACCGAACTGGCCTTTGACGGCCGGGGCCCCGGGGACGACGGCGTGCGGTTCTGGTTCGACGCCGCGACCGTCAGGGCGGACCGGGAGCGGCCGAAGGACAAGAGTTTCCTCGCGTACGGCGGCGACTGGGGCGACAACCCCAACGACGGCGCCTTCGTCGCGGACGGCATCGTCACCGCCGACCGCGGGCACACCGGCAAGGCCACCGAGGTCAAGCGCGTCTACCAGGCCGTCAACGCGGCCCGCACCCCCGGCGGCGGCCCCGGCGCCGTCACGCTCACCAACGAGTACCTGTTCACCGGCCTGCGCGAGTTCGACGGCCGCTGGGAGCTCGTCGCCGACGGCAGGACCGTACGGCGCGGAAAGCTGACCCGGGACCAGCTGGACGTGGCGCCGCGGTCCAGCAAGGACATCACCCTCCCCGTCCGGCTGCCGCGTGACCCCGGCCCCGGCACGGAGTACTTCCTGGAACTCTCCTTCACCACCAAGGAGTCCACGCCGTGGGCCAAGGCCGGTTTCGAGGTGGCCCGGCAGCAGCTCCCGGTCGAGGCCGGCAGCCCCGCCGTGACCCCCGTACGCCTGGACGGCGTCCCGGCCCTGCGCCACGACGACCGCGACAAGGAGGTCAGGATCAGCGGGAAGGGCTTCTCGGTCACCGTCGACAAGCGCACCGGCACCATCACCTCCTACGAGGCGAAGGGCACCCGGCTGCTCACCTCCGGGCCCGCGCCCAACTTCTGGCGGGCGCCCACCGACAACGACAAGGGCAACGGCCAGCACAACCGCAACCAGACCTGGCGCGACGCCGGTGCCCGGCGGAAGGTCACCGACGTCACCGTGCGGACCCTGGGCGACCGGGCCGTCGAGATCAAGGTCGCCGGCACGCTGCCCACCAGGGTGGAGTCGGCGTACACCACCACCTACACGGTGTTCGGCAACGGTGAGATCAAGGTCGACAACACCCTGCACCCGGGCGCCGCGAACCTGCCCTACATCCCGGAGGTCGGCACCCTGCTCTTCCTGCCGCGCAGCCTGGACCGCCTGCACTACTACGGCCGCGGCCCCGAGGAGAACCACTGGGACCGCAACACCGGCACCGACGTCGGCCTGTACTCCGGCACCGTCGCCGAGCAGTGGACGCCCTACATCCGCCCGCAGGAGAACGGCAACAAGACCGACGTCCGCTGGATCGCCCTCACCGACCGGCACGGCGTGGGCCTGCTCGCCTCCGGTGAACCCCTGCTGGAGGCGAACGCCTCCTTCTTCACACCGGAGGACCTGTCGGCCGGCGTGCGCCACGACTACCAGCTCACCCCGAGGGACGAGGTCGTCCTGCGCCTGAACCACCGGCAGATGGGCGTCGGCGGCGACAACAGCTGGGGCGCGCACACGCACGACGAGTTCAAGCTCTTCGCCGACCGGGACTACTCCTACACCTACCGGTTGCGCCCGTTGACGGACGTGAAGGACGCGATGGCGGCCTCGCGGCGGCCCACGGCGACCGAATAGCGGCCCGGCCGATGTGAGGACCCGGGAGCCCGGGTAACCGGGCTCCCATGGGTGACGTACTGGTGGGAGCGTGTTCCTGGACGGACCGGCAACTGGTCGCGAGCGGCTGGTATCCGCGCGGACGGCGGGACGCCGAGGGGCGGCTGAGGCACTACGCCTCCCGGCTGCCCCTCGTCGAAGTGGACGCCGGGTACTACGCGTTGCCGAGCCGGCGCAACAGCGAGCTGTGGGTGGAACGCACGCCGGACGGGTTCCGCTTCGACGTCAAGGCGTTCTCGCTGCTGACCGGCCACCCCACGCGCCCCGAGGCGCTGCCCGCCGACCTGCGCGCGGCCGACCCCGGCCCGCTCCGGCGCGGCCGGGCGAGTGAGGGGCTGCTCGACGAGGTGTGGGGGCGCTTCGCCGAGGCGGTCGGGCCGCTGCGGAAGGCCGGGCGGCTCGGCACCGTGCTGTTCCAGTTCCCGCCGTGGTTCGCACCCGGTACCCCCGCCGAGGCGGCGCTCGAAGCCTGCGCCCGGCGCACGGAGGGCTGGCCGCTCGCCGTGGAGTTCCGGCATCCGGGGTGGTGGGAGCCGCGACGGGCGGACGCCACCCACGCGTTGCTGTCCGGCTTCGGGGCGTCGGCCGTCGGTACGGACATGGCCCAGGACCTGCCCGCGTCCCTGCCGCCCATCGCTCCGGTGACCCGGCCGGCCCTCGCCGTCGTACGGTTCCACGGCCGCAGCAGGGCCTGGGGGAGGGGCGGCAAGGAGGACCGTTTCCGCCACGACTACGACGTGGCCGAACTCGCCGCCTGGGTGCCCCGCCTGCGACGCGCGGCCCGGCAGTCGGACGAACTGCACGTGCTGTTCAACAACTGCTGCGCGGACGCCGCCGTACGCGCGGCCGAGACCATGCGCGGGCTGCTCACCGGGCCGCGTCGCTGATCCCCAGCCGCAGGTGCTCCACGTGGAACACGGCCTGGTCGAGCAGCTCGGCGACATGGTGGTCGTGCAGCGCGTACACCACCGACCGGCCGCGGCGCTCGCCCACCACCAGGCCCAGGTTGCGCAGCAGGCGCAGCTGGTGGGAGCAGGCCGACTGCTCCATACCGACCTCCGCCGCCAACTCGGTGGCGGGCAGCGGTCCTTCGCGCAGCCGCGCGAGGATCAGCAGCCGGGACGGGGTGGACAGGGCCTGGAGCGTGGTGGCGACCTTCGCGACGTTGTCCACGTCCAGGCGCACGCGTGCGGCGGCGTCCTGCGCGGTGGTGGCGGCTCCGTGACCCATGCGGTCATCTTACGCACGGCGCTCACACGCATGAAGGGAAGAACGAATGAAAGAATGAATGGGTCTTCATGTGTTCCTGTATGGTGTGCGGCGTGTCCACCACACTCACCACCCAGTCCGCGCCCGCCGCGCCCCCGGCCCGTCCGGCGCCCCGCCGTCGTACCCCCGTCCTTGCCCTGCCCGAGGCCCGCTGGGCGCTGGCGTCCCTCGTCGCCTTCCTGGCGGCGCTCCCCCTCGACCTCGGCGGCGCCCCCGCCTGGACGTACGGCCCGCTGTACGCGGTGGCCTACGTCGCCGGTGGCTGGGAGCCGGCCCTGGAGGGCCTGCGGGCGCTGCGCGACAAGACTCTGGACGTCGACCTGCTGATGATCGTCGCGGCGCTGGGCGCGGCGTCCATCGGGCAGGTCCTCGACGGCGCCCTGCTCATCGTCATCTTCGCCACCTCCGGCGCCTTGGAAGCCCTGGCCACCGCCCGTACCGCCGACTCCGTGCGCGGCCTGCTCGACCTCGCGCCCACCACCGCGACCCGCGTGAGGGGGGAGGCCGAGGAGACCGTCCCCACCGCCGACCTCGCCGTCGGCGACGTCCTGCTGGTCCGGCCGGGGGAGCGGATCGGCGCCGACGGCTCGGTCGTCGACGGCGCCGGCGAGGTCGACCAGGCCACCATCACCGGCGAGTCCCTGCCCGTCCTCAAGCGCTCCGGCGACGACGTCTTCGCCGGCACCCTCAACGGCACCGGCGCCCTGCGGGTCCGCGTCGAACGCGACCCCGCCGACTCGGTCATCGCCCGGATCGTGACCCTCGTCGAGGAGGCGTCCCGCACCAAGGCGCCGACGCAGCTGTTCATCGAGAAGATCGAGCAGCGCTACGCGGTCGGCGTGGTGGTGGCCACCCTCGCGGTCTTCGGCATCCCGCTCGCCTTCGGCGCCGGCCTCACGGACGCCCTGCTGCGCGCCATGACCTTCATGATCGTCGCCTCGCCCTGCGCGGTCGTCCTCGCGACCATGCCGCCCCTGCTGTCCGCCATCGCCAACGCCGGCCGGCACGGCGTCCTGGTGAAGTCGGCGGTCGCGATGGAACGCCTCGGCGAGATCGATGCCGCCGCCCTGGACAAGACCGGCACCCTCACCGAGGGGGCCCCCGAGGTGACCGCGGTACGGCCGCTGCCCGGCACCGGTCTCGACGAGGACGCCCTCCTCGCGCTCGCCGCCGCCGCCGAGCACCCGAGTGAGCATCCGCTGGCCCGCGCGATCGTCGCCGCCGCCCGTGCCCGCGGACTGCGCGTCGCGTCCGCGGCGGACTTCTCCGCGGTTCCGGGCCGCGGGGTGACCGCGATGGTCGACGGCCACGAGGTGCACGTCGGCCGCGCGGAGACACCCGAGGGCGCCGAAACGACCGTCCAGGTCACCCGCGACGGCACCCCTGTCGGCACCCTCGCCCTCATGGACCGGCTCCGCGCCGACGCCGCCCCGGTCGCCGCCGCGCTCACCGCGCTCACCGGCACCGCCCCCGCCCTGCTCACCGGTGACAACGCGCCCGCCGCCGCCCGCGTGGCCGACGCGACCGGCATCACCGACGTCCGCGCGGAGCTGCTGCCCGAGGGCAAGGTCGAGGCTCTGCGGGAACTGGAGCGGGCCGGCCGCAAGGTGCTCTTCGTCGGCGACGGCGTCAACGACGCCCCCGCGCTCGCCGCCGCCCACGCCGGCGTCGCCATGGGCCGCGCCGGCTCCGACCTGGCCCTCGAGACGGCCGACGCGGTCGTGGTGCGCGACGAGCTGGCGGCCGTACCCGCCGTCGTACGACTGTCCCGGCGTGCGCGCAGGCTGGTGCTGCAGAACCTGGTCATCGCGGGTACGTGCATCACCGCGCTCGTCCTGTGGGACCTGATCGGGCATCTCCCGCTGCCGCTCGGCGTCGCCGGGCACGAGGGCTCGACCGTGCTGGTCGGCCTGAACGGGCTGCGGCTGCTGCGCGAGTCGGCATGGCGCTCCGGGTGACCGGCCCGCTCCCGGCGACCGTGCCGCGGCGATCCCGAGGAGCGGACCGCTCCCGCTGACCCGGAGCGACCCGGCACAGCCCAGGAAGCAAGACGTCCATGTCGGATTCCCGCCAGCCGAGGCCCGGCCGGCGGGTCATCCTGGACGCATGCAGACGGGAATGCACACCGACACCGAGCGCTGCGTGCGCGCCGTCCGGTCCAAGGACGCGCGGTTCGACGGCTGGTTCTTCACGGCCGTCCTGACGACCCGCATCTACTGCCGGCCCAGCTGCCCGGTGGTGCCGCCCAAGCCCGAGAACATGACCTTCTACCCGAGCGCGGCGGCCTGCCAGCAGGCCGGGTTCCGGGCGTGCAAACGCTGCCGCCCGGACACCAGCCCCGGCTCCCCCCAGTGGAACCAGCGCGCCGACCTCACCGCCCGCGCCATGCGGCTGATCGCCGACGGCGTCGTGGACCGCGAGGGCGTGCCCGGCCTCGCCGCCCGGCTCGGCTACAGCACCCGGCAGGTCGAACGCCAGCTGCTCGCCGAGCTGGGCGCGGGCCCACTCGCGCTCGCCCGCGCGCAGCGCGCCCAGACCGCCCGCCTGCTCGTCGAGACGACCCCGCTGCCGATGGCGGACATCGCCTTCGCGGCCGGCTTCTCCTCCATCCGCACCTTCAACGACACGGTCCGCGAGGTCTTCGCGCTCTCTCCGAGCGAGTTGCGCACCCGTGTCCCGAAGAACCGCGCCGCCGGCACCCCGCCGGGCCCTGTCGACGGCACCCCGTGCCCCGTCGCCGGCACCACCCCGGGCGCCCTGACCCTGCGCCTCCCCTTCCGCACCCCGCTCAACCCCGACAACCTCTTCGGCCACCTCGCCGCCACCGCCGTACCCGGCGTGGAGGAGTGGCGGGAGGGCGCGTACCGCCGCACCCTGCGCCTCCCGTACGGTCACGGCATCGTGGCCCTCACCCCCACCCCCGACCACATCGCCTGCCGCCTCACCCTCAGCGACCTGCGCGACCTGACCGTCGCCATCAGCCGCTGCCGGCGCCTGCTCGACCTGGACGCCGACCCGGCGGCCATCGACGGCCAGCTGCGCGCCGACCCGCTGCTCGCACCGCTGGTCGACAAGGCGCCCGGGCGGCGCGTCCCGCGCACGGTCGACGAGGCGGAGTTCGCCGTGCGAGCCGTGCTCGGCCAGCAGGTCTCCACCGCAGCCGCCCGCACCCATGCCGCCCGCCTGGTCACGGCACACGGCGACGCGGTCGACGACCCGGAGGGCGGCCTGACCCACCTCTTCCCGTCGCCGGTGGCGCTGGCGGCGGTGGACCCGGACACCCTCGCGATGCCCCGCACCCGCCGCACGACCTTCACCACCCTCGTCTCCCACCTGGCCGACGGCTCGCTCAACCTGGGCGTCGAGACCGACTGGGCCGAGACCCGCGCCCGGCTCCTCGCCCTCCCCGGTTTCGGCCCCTGGACCGCCGACGTCATCGCCATGCGCGCCCTCGGCGACCCCGACGCCTTCCTCCCCACCGACCTCGGCATCCGCCGCGCCGCCGGGGAACTGGGCCTGCCCTCGACACCGGCGGCGCTCACCGCCCGCGCGGCGGCCTGGCGGCCGTGGCGGGCGTACGCCGTCCAGTACCTGTGGGCGACCGACAGCCACCCGATCAACTTCCTGCCCGTGTGAGGAACATTCCGTGGGATCCCTGAAACAGCACACCGTGATCGACAGCCCGTACGGCGCGCTCACCCTCGTCGCCGAGGACGGCGTCCTGTGCGGCCTCTACATGACCGACCAGCGCCACCGCCCACCGGAGGAGACCTTCGGAACGGCCGACGACGGGCCGTTCGCACCGGCGGAGGAGCAACTGACGGCCTACTTCGCCGGCGAGCTGGAGGACTTCACCCTCGACCTGCGCCTGAACGGCACTCCCTTCCAGCGCACGGTCTGGGACCAGCTCCGCCGCATCCCGTACGGCGAGACCCGCACGTACGGCGAACTCGCCACCGCCCTCGGCACCCCGGCCGCCTCCCGGGCCGTGGGCCTCGCCAACGGCCGCAACCCGATCGGCATCATCGTCCCCTGCCACCGGGTCATCGGCGCCAGCGGCAGCCTCACCGGATACGGCGGCGGCCTGGAGCGCAAGCAGCGCCTGCTGGACTTCGAACGGGGCTCGGCGCTGTTCTGACCACCGGTCCCCCTGCCGGGACCGGGACCTCCCGCAGGGGCCGGCCGCCGTCGACGAACAACCGGCCGCCACGGACCGCCCGTCTCACCCGCCCGGTGTGCCGATCCGCAGGCGGTTGCCGTCCGGGTCGCGCAGCTCGATCTCGCGTGCCCAGGGCGCCTCCTGGACCCGTACCCCGAACTCGGCGGCGACCGCGTCGACGTCGGCCACCCGCAGATACACCAGCGTGTCCGGCCGGGCGTCGCCGGTGTGCTCCGACAGGAACAGCCGCACCGGCCCTCGCGCGACCTCCACGAACGCCGGCAGATCCGGCTCGAAGCGGTGCGTCCACCGTTCGGCGAAGCCCAGCCGTGCGTACCAGCGCACGGCCGCGGCGGCGTCGGTCACGCGCAGGATCGGAATGATCTCTTCCTCCACGCGGTCAGTCACCGTCCCGGCCGCTGTCGTGGTTCAGCCCGCGCAGCAGCTTGGGCAGGGCCGTGCCGATGGGCTCGCGGACGACCTCGCCCGCGAGCTCGTCGTACGGCGTCGGCTCGGCGTTGACGACGACCAGGCGGGCGCCGTGGCCGGCGGCCACACCGGCGAGTCCGGCGGCGGGCTGGACCTGGAGGCTGGTGCCGACGGCGATGAACACCTGGCACGCCTTGCTGATGGCGACCGCCTCACCGAGGACCACCGGGTCGAGGCGCTCGCCGAACATCACGGTCGCCGGCTTCAGGATGCCGCCGCAGTCCAGGCACGGCGGGTCGTCCTCGCCCGCCTCCACCCGGGCGAGCGCGTCCTCCATCGGCCCCCGGGCGTGGCAGCCGGTGCACACGTAACTCCGTGCGGTGCCGTGCAGTTCCAGGACCTTGCGGGCGGAGAGCCCGGCGAGCTGGTGCAGGCCGTCGACGTTCTGCGTGATGACCCGGACCGGCACCCCGGACCGCTCCAGCTCGGCCACCGCACGGTGCGCGGCGTTCGGCTCGGCGTGCAGCGTGCGGTTCGCACGCCGCATCTGCCAGGAACGCCGCCGGATCTCCGGATCGCCCATGTAGTAGTCGTAGGTGACGAGCTTCTCGGCCTCCGGATCGCGCCGCCACAGCCCGTTCGGCCCGCGGTAGTCCGGGATTCCGGAGTCGGTCGAGACACCGGCGCCGCTGAGGATGGCGACGAAGGGCTTCCTGGTCATGCGGTCGAGGGTAGGACGCCGATGCCCCCGGGGCTAACGGGTTTGGGCGGCACCGGACGTGCCGTCGCACGGCGTGCCGTCCCGGGGTGCGCCGACCCCGGGATGCGCCGCCCCGCTTCGCGCGGTCGCGGGACGTGCCTTCACGCCTCGACCCGGCGGCCGTTCTCCAGCTCGGCCGTCCCCGAGCCGTCCGCCAGCAC
The DNA here is from genome assembly GCF_055564775.1 of Streptomyces sp. NPDC028991. Classification (NCBI taxonomy): domain Bacteria; kingdom Bacillati; phylum Actinomycetota; class Actinomycetes; order Kitasatosporales; family Streptomycetaceae; genus Streptomyces; species Streptomyces sp. NPDC028991. The sequence goes on from NZ_JBVHVP010000015.1 coordinate 49,921, forward strand.
GTCCAGCGCGGCCAGGACCCGGCCGTGCAGTGCGCCGGGCAGGTATTCGCCCAGCTCCGCACGGGGCACCAGCCGCCAGGACAGCAGCTCCTCCTCCTGCAGACGGATCGCCCCCAGATCGTCCTCGGTCAGAATCCCGCCGTCGTACAGGTACGCCACGATCGGCGGCCGGCCCGGACCGTGCGCCCAGTCCACCGCCAGCAGCCGCCCCGGCAGGACGTCCAGCCCGATCTCCTCGAGGGTCTCCCGCCGGGCGCCCTGCCGGGGAGTCTCCCCGTCCTCGGACTCGATCGTCCCTCCGGGCAGCGTCCACCCCTCGCGATAGCCGGGCTCGACGACCAGCACTCTTCCCTCGGCGTCCCGGAAGACGGCGGCGGCACCGGCGAGGACGCGGGGGAGCCCGGCGATGTAGGCGGCGTAGTCAGGAGTGGTCATTCCGGAAGCGTAACGAGACGCGGGCCCGCCGTGTCTCCGGTGTTCCACCCTGCGGGCAGGGCATGACGGCGTGGGCGTCCTCCGGTTAAGGTCGCAGCGGCGCGACTGCCTTGACGTGCGCAAGGCTCGGAGAGCAAGGGGAGATCAAGGTGGCTGACGCTGCAGTGGACGGGACCCGTCGGGTACTCGTCGCCGCGGACAAGTTCAAGGGTTCGCTGACGGCCGTCGAGGTCGCCGAGCGGGTGACGGCCGGACTGCGCCGCGTCGTACCGGACCTCGGCGTCGAGGCGCTGCCCGTGGCCGACGGTGGTGACGGCACCGTCGCTGCCGCGGTCGCGGCCGGGTTCGAGCGCCGGGAGGTACGGGTCGCCGGGCCCCTCGGCGACGAGGTGACGGCCGCGTTCGCGCTGCGCGACGGCACCGCGGTGGTGGAGATGGCCGAGGCCAGCGGCCTGCAGCGGCTGCCCGCCGGCGTCCTCGCACCGCTGACCGCGTCCACGTACGGCTCCGGTGAGCTGCTGCGGGCCGCGCTGGACGCGGGGGCGCGGACGATCGTGTTCGGGGTCGGCGGCAGCGCGACCACCGACGGCGGCGCCGGGATGCTGTCCGCGCTGGGCGCTCGGTTCCTGGGCGGCGACGGGGCACCGGTCGCGCCGGGCGGGGGCGGCCTCGCCGACCTGGTCTCGGCGGACCTGTCGGGCCTCGACCCGCGGCTCTCCGGCGTCGAGCTGGTGCTCGCGAGCGACGTCGACAACCCGCTGACCGGGCCGAAGGGTGCCCCGGCGGTCTACGGCCCGCAGAAGGGCGCCTCCCCGGAGGACGTGGCGGCCCTGGACGCGGCCCTCGCGCACCTGGCGAAGGTGCTGGAGGGCACGGCGGCCGTCGGTACGCGGGCCGCCGAGTACGCCGCGTCCCCGGGCGCGGGTGCCGCGGGCGGCATCGGGTTCGGGGCGATGCTGCTCGGGGCGCGGTTCCGGCCCGGCATCGAGGTGATGCTGGACGTGCTCGGTTTCGCGCCGGCGCTGGCGCGGGCGGACCTGGTGATCACGGGGGAGGGTTCGCTGGACGAGCAGACCCTGCACGGGAAGGCTCCGGCGGGTGTCGCCGCGGCGGCGCGGGCGGCGGGCAAGGAGGTCGTCGCGGTGTGCGGGCGGCTGGCGCTGCCGGCGGAGGTGCTGGGGCGGTCCGGGATCCGGCGGGCCTACCCGCTGACGGATGTCGAGCCGGACGTGGCGAAGTGCATCGCGGACGCGGGGCCGATCCTGGAGCGCGTCGCGGAGCGCATCGCGCGGGACTTCCTGGCCTAGGGGAGTCCCGCCCTCGTCGCCGCCGCCTTGCCGCCCCCGTTTCTGGGGTCGCCGCCCAGCACACGCACGCAGCCGCTTCGGTCCTGAACGGGCCTCGTTGCTGAACGCGCCTCGTCCTTGAACGGACCTCGTCCTCAGACGCCGGACGGGCTGTGACCGCTCGGCTCCGTCCCGACCGAGCCGGGCGGTGTGTGCGGGCGCAGGCCGGGAGCCGGGGCGGAGCCCCCGGCAAGGCCCACACCGGCGCCGGGCGCGCACGGGACAGAAGGCCCCGAACCAACAGAAGGGCCCCGGACCCGACCGGGTCCGGGGCCCTGCGCGGCGGAGCGCTACGGCGTCTGTGCCGCCCGCGCCTCACGCCGGTTGTCCCTGAAGTTGTTCACCCTGCGTGCGGTGGCGAACAGGGGGATCACCGCGCCCATCACCAGCTGCAGCGCGCACCCCGTCTGCAACAGCAGCTGCCCGCTCGGTGCGTCGAAGGCCCAGCCGGCCAGCAGCCCCATCGACAGGACGATCCACGCGAGCATCGCCACCGCGAGGCGCCCCCGCGGCTTCGGGTACTCGACCCGGCTCACCATCAGCCAGGCCGTGCCGATGATCGCCAGCAGCGTCGCCACGAACGGCAGCTCCAGCAGCACGATCGACACCACCGTCAGCGCCCCGAAGGGCGACGGCATGCCCTGGAAGGTGCCGTCCTTGACGGTGACGCAGGAGAACCGCGCGAGCCGCAGCACCACCGCCAGCAGCACCACGATCGCCCCCACCGCCGCCACCCGCTGGTAGGCGTCGTGCGCGACCATGCCGTAGACGAGGACGAAGTACGCCGGTGCCAGCCCGAAACTGATCAGGTCGGACAGGTTGTCCAGCTCGGCCCCCATCGGGGAGCTGCGCAGCTTGCGCGCCACCAGGCCGTCGCACAGGTCGAAGATCGCCGCGCACAGCATCAGGATGACCGCGGTGGCCGCGCTGTGCCGGGCCATGCCCGACTCGTCGCTGCCCATGAGGTGCGGGATCAGGATGCCGGTGGTGGTGAAGTACACCGCCATGAACCCGCACGTGGCGTTGCCGAGCGTGAGCGTGTCCGCTATCGACAGGCGCAGCGAGAGCGGCATCTCCTCCTCGTCGTCCATGTCGTCCGCCTCGGGCACCCATCCGGCCTGGGTCTGTGGATCAATCACGGTCAATTCGAGTCACCCCAGCCACCGTCTTCTGACCCACCTCGACCGCGACCTCCACACCCTCCGGCAGGTACAGGTCGACGCGCGAGCCGAAGCGGATCAGACCGACCCGCTCGCCCTGCTCGACCTTCGTGCCCTGCGGCACGTAGGGCACGATGCGGCGGGCCACCGCGCCGGCGATCTGGATCATCTCGATGTCACCGAGCTCGGTGTCGAAGTGCCACACCACCCGCTCGTTGTTCTCGCTCTCCTTGTTGAAGGCGGGAACGAAGCCACCGGGAACGTGCTCGACGGACGTCACCGTGCCCGACAGGGGCGCACGGTTGACGTGGACGTTGAGCGGGCTCATGAAGATCGCGACGCGGGTACGGCCGTCCTTCCACGGCATGATGCTCTGCACCACACCGTCGGCGGGCGAGATGACCCGGCCGCGGGTGATCTCGCGCTCGGGGTCGCGGAAGAACCACAGCATCCCCGCCGCGAGCGCGGTGGCGGGGACGGCGACGGCCTTGGCGGCGCCGGAACGGCGGGCACCAAGGAGGCTGACGGCTGCGGTGGCGACGGTCGGCAGAAGCCACGGCGATGCTCCGCGCGCGAGGCGTACGCCGGCCAGGCTGTCGCGAGATGCAGAGGTTTGGCTGTGGGGCATGGATGACCTTCGTAGCGGATGATGCCGCACACTGACGGGGGACGGCGGCTTTCCGGCGATCGTAGCGGCTTCCCGCCGCAACTGGGTAAGCCAGGAAGCCGAGTCGACGGCCGAACACTGCCTACGGGGTGTGACCTTCTTCTCCAAGAAAACACCCCGTATCCGGACATCTAACCCTGGAATCGATACTCTTCGAGCAGTCGGCGGCCGATGATCATTTTCTGGATCTCGGCGGTGCCTTCACCGATCAGGAGCATCGGGGCCTCGCGGTAGAGGCGCTCGATCTCGTACTCCTTGGAGAAGCCGTAACCGCCGTGGATCCGGAAGGCGTCTTCCACGACCTCCTTGCAGTACTCGGAGGCGAGGTACTTGGCCATCCCTGCTTCGAGGTCGTTTCGTTCGCCCGAGTCCTTTTTGCGTGCAGCGTTCACCATCATCGCATGCGCCGCCTCCACCTTGGTAGCCATCTCCGCGAGCTTGAACTGAATGGCCTGATGCTGGGCGATCTGCTTACCGAAAGTGTGACGCTGCTGGGCGTACCGGACGCCGAGCTCGAAGGCGCGCTGAGCGACACCGCAGCCACGGGCCGCCACGTTGACGCGGCCGACCTCGACGCCGTCCATCATTTGGTAAAAACCTCGGCCGGTGGTGCCGCCGAGTACCCGATTGGCCGGAATGCGCAGGCCGTCCATGATGAGCTCAGTGGTGTCGACACCCTTGTAGCCCATCTTGTCGATCTTGCCGGGGATGGTGAGCCCGGGCCGGACCTCGCCGAAACCGGGTTCCTTCTCCACCAGGAAGGTCGTCATCGACTTGTGGGGTGCCGTGCCGTCCGGGTGACCCTCGTCACTCTTCACCAGAACGGCCACCAGCGTCGACGTACCGCCGTTCGTCAGCCACATCTTCTGGCCGTTCAGGACGTACTCCTCACCGTCCTTCACCGCCTTGGACGAGATGGCGGAGACGTCGGAGCCCAGCGCCGGCTCCGACATGGAGAAGGCGCCCCGGATGTCACCGGCGGCCATGCGGGGCAGGAAGTGGTCCTTCTGCTCCCGCGTGCCGTGCTGCTTGAGCATGTACGCCACGATGAAGTGCGTGTTGATGATGCCGGACACCGACATCCAGCCGCGCGCGATCTCCTCCACGCACAGGGCGTAGGTCAGGAGCGACTCGCCCAGGCCCCCGTACTCCTCCGGGATCATCAGGCCGAACAGGCCGAGTTCCTTCAGCCCGTCGACGATGTCCTGCGGGTACTCGTCCCGGTGCTCGAGCTCGGTCGCGACCGGGATGATCTCCTTGTCCACGAAGTCCCGGACGGTGGAGAGGATCTCCCGCTGGACGTCCGTGAGGCCGTGGGTCTGGGCGAGGCGGCTCATCTACTTCCCCTGTTCCTTCGGCTCGGGGCGGCCCGGCTGCTCGCCACCGCGCTCCTTGATGTACGTCTCGGTCGGCACCATCACCTTGCGGCGGAACACGCACACGAGCGTGCCGTCCTGCTTGTAGCCCTTGGTCTCGACGTGCACGATGCCCCGGTCGTTCTTCGACTTGGACGGCCACTTGTCGAGCACGGTGGTCTCGCCGTAGACGGTGTCGCCGTGGAAGGTCGGTGCCACGTGCCTCAGCGACTCGATCTCGAGGTTGGCGATCGCCTTGCCGGAGACGTCCGGGACGGACATGCCCAGCAGCAGCGAGTAGACGTAGTTCCCGACCACCACGTTCCTGCCGAAGTCCGTCGTCTTCTCGGCGTAATTGGTGTCCATGTGGAGCGGGTGGTGGTTCATGGTGAGGAGGCAGAACAGGTGGTCGTCGTACTCCGTGACCGTCTTCCCGGGCCAGTGCTTGTACGTCGCCCCGACCTCGAACTCCTCGTAGGTGCGTCCGAACTGCATCGCCCTCAGCCCTCCGGGATCTCGAACTTGCCGGTGCGCGTCATGCCGGCGGCGCGCCCCTTGCCGGAGACGACCAGGGCCATCTTGCGGCTGGCCTCGTCGATCATCTCGTCGCCGAGCATCGCGGAGCCCTTCTTGCCGCCCGCCTCGGACGTGTAGTAGTCGTACGCGTCCAGGATCAGCTCGGCGTGGTCGTAGTCCTCCTGGGACGGCGAGAAGATCTCGTTGGACGCCTCGACCTGGCCCGGGTGCAGCACCCACTTGCCGTCGAAGCCGAGGGCGGCGGCGCGCTGCGCGACCTCGCGGTAGCCCTCCAGGTTGCGGATCTGGAGGTAGGGGCCGTCGATCGCCTGGAGGTCGTTGGCGCGGGCGGCCATCAGGATCTTCATCAGGATGTAGTGGTAGGCGTCCGCCGGGTAGCCGGGCGGCTGCTCGCCCACGACCAGCGACTTCATGTTGATGGACGCCATGAAGTCGGCCGGGCCGAAGATGATGGTCTCGATGCGCGGCGAGGCCTGTGCGATCTCGTTGACGTTGTTCAGGCCCCGCGCGTTCTCGATCTGCGCCTCGATGCCGATCCGGCCGACCTCGAAGCCCATCGTCTTCTCGATCTGGGTGAGGAGGAGGTCGAGCGCGACGACCTGCTGGGCGTCCTGGACCTTCGGCAGCATGATGCAGTCCAGGTTCGGGCCGGCGCCCTCGACCACCGTCACCACGTCCCGGTACGTCCACTCGGTCGTCCAGTCGTTGACGCGCACCACGCGGGTCTTGCCGGTCCAGTCGCCCTCGTTGAGGAACTTGACGATGGTGTGCCGCGCCTCCGGCTTGGCGAGCGGTGCGCAGGCGTCCTCCAGGTCGAGGAAGACCTGGTCGGCCGGGAGGCCCTGGGCCTTCTCCAGGAAGCGCGGGTTGCTTCCCGGGACCGCCAGACAGGAGCGGCGGGGGCGAAGGCGGTTGACGGTCGTCATGCGGGGACCTCCAGGGGGTCGAGCTTGTTCGCTGTGCGGATCTCGTCGACGATGCGGCCGATGATTCCGGTGATGTCGAAGTCCTTCGGGGTGAACACCGCGGCCACTCCGGCCGCTCGCAGTCGGTCGGCGTCTCCGTTCGGGATGATGCCACCGGCGATCACCGGAATATCCGTGGCACCGGCCACATGCAGCCGTTCCAGCACGTCCGGCACCAGCTGGGCGTGTGAGCCGGAGAGGATGGACAGGCCCACCGCGTGCACGTCCTCGGCCAAGGCGGCGTCCACGATCTGCTCCGGGGTGAGCCGGATGCCCTGGTAGACCACCTCGAACCCGGCGTCACGGGCCCGCACGGCGATCTGCTCGGCGCCGTTGGAGTGGCCGTCCAGGCCCGGCTTGCCGACCAGGAAGCGCAGTTTGCCGACGCCCAGGTCCGTGGCCGTCAGGTCCACCTTGCGGCGGACCTCGGACAGTGCCGAGCCCTCCTCGGCGGCGACCGCGACCGGCGCCGAGGACACCCCGGTCGGCGCCCGGAACTCGCCGAACACCTCGCGCAGCGCCCCGGCCCACTCGCCGGTCGTGACGCCGGCGCGGGCGCACTCCAGGGTGGCCTCCATGAGGTTGTCGGTGCCCTTGGCGGCCTCCTTCAGCCTGTCCAGCGCCTTGCAGGGGCGCGGGTGGTTGAAGGGCGGCTGGTAGCGGGTGTCGCGCCAGTGCCGGAGCGCGGCGATGACGCGCGCCTCCACCGCCGGGTCGACCGTCTGGATCGCGGTGTCCAGGTCGGCGGTCAGCGGGTTCGGCTCGGTGCCCTCGAAGGCGTTGACACCGATGATCTTCTCCTCGCCGGACTCGATCCGGGCCCGGCGCTCGGCGTGCGAGGCGACCAGCTGGGACTTGAGGTAGCCGGACTCGACGGCGGCCATCGCGCCGCCCATCTCCTGGATGCGCTCGATCTCGGCGAGCGACTCGGCGACCAGCTCGTCCACCTTCGCCTCGACCACCTTCGAGCCCTCGAAGAGGTCGCCGTACTCCAGCAGGTCGCTCTCGTAGGCCAGCACCTGCTGGATGCGCAGCGACCACTGCTGGTCCCAGGGCCGCGGCAGGCCCAGCGCCTCGTTCCAGGCGGGCAGCTGCACGGCACGCGCGCGTGCGTCCTTGGAGAGGGTGACCGCGAGCATCTCCAGCACGATCCGCTGGACGTTGTTCTCGGGCTGGGCCTCCGTCAGCCCCAGGGAGTTGACCTGGACGCCGTAGCGGAAGCGGCGGTGCTTGGGGTCCTCGATGCCGTACCGCTCGCGGGTGACGCGGTCCCAGATACGGCCGAAGGCGCGCATCTTGCACATCTCCTCGACGAAGCGGACGCCCGCGTTCACGAAGAAGGAGATGCGGCCGACCACGTCGCCCATGCGTTCCTGCGGCACCTGGCCGCCGTCGCGCACGGCGTCCAGCACGGCGATCGCGGTGGACATCGCGTAGGCGATCTCCTGCACCGGAGTGGCGCCCGCCTCCTGCAGGTGGTAGCTGCAGATGTTGATCGGGTTCCACTTCGGGAGGTGGGAGACCGTGTAGGCGATCATGTCCGTGGTCAGCCGGAGCGACGGCCCCGGCGGGAAGACGTGCGTCCCCCGGGACAGGTACTCCTTGACGATGTCGTTCTGGGTCGTGCCCTGGAGCTTGGTGATGTCCGCACCCTGCTCCTCGGCGACGACCTGGTAGAGCGCCAGCAGCCACATGGCCGTGGCGTTGATGGTCATCGAGGTGTTCATCTGCTCCAGGGGGATGTCCTGGAACAGCCGGCGCATGTCACCGAGGTGCGCGACCGGCACCCCGACCCGGCCGACCTCGCCGCGGGCGAGGACGTGGTCGGAGTCGTAGCCGGTCTGCGTCGGCAGGTCGAACGCGACCGACAGGCCCGTCTGCCCCTTGGCGAGGTTGCGCCGGTACAGCTCGTTGGACGCCTCGGCCGTGGAGTGACCGGCGTAGGTCCGCATCAACCACGGCCGGTCCTTCTGACGCTCACTCATGCGGCGCTCCTCAGATGTTCCGGAAGCGGTTGATGGCGTCGACGTGCTTGGCGCGCATCTCCTCGTCGCGCACGCCCAGGCCCTCCTCGGGGGCCAGGCACAGCACGCCGACCTTGCCCTGGTGGGCGTTGCGGTGGACGTCGTGGGCGGCTTGGCCGGTGTCCTGAAGGGAGTACACCTTGGAGAGCGTCGGGTGGATCTTGCCCTTGGCGATGAGGCGGTTGGCCTCCCAGGCCTCGCGGTAGTTGGCGAAGTGGGAGCCGATGATCCGCTTCAGGGACATCCACAGGTAGCGGTTGTCGTACTGGTGGTCGTACCCGGAGGTGGACGCGCAGGTGACGATCGTGCCGCCCTTGCGGGTGACGTAGACGGAGGCGCCGAACGTCTCGCGGCCCGGGTGCTCGAAGACGATGTCCACGTCCTCGCCGCCGGTGAGTTCGCGGATGCGCTTGCCGAAGCGCTTCCACTCCTTGGGGTCCTGGGTGTGCTCGTCCTTCCAGAACCGGTAGTCCTCGGCGTTGCGGTCGATGATGTGCTCGGCGCCCATCTTCCGGCAGATCTCCGCCTTCTGTTCGCTGGAGACGACGCAGATCGGGGTGGCGCCGCCGGCCAGCGCGAACTGGGTGGCGTAGGAGCCGAGCCCGCCGCTCGCGCCCCAGACCAGGACGTTGTCACCCTGCTTCATCTGGGCGCCGTTGCGGGAGACCAGCTGGCGGTACGCGGTGGAGTTGACCAGGCCCGGGGCGGCGGCCTCCTCCCAGCTGAGGTGGTCCGGCTTGGGCATCAGCTGGTTGGACTTGACGAGGGCGACCTCCGCCAGACCGCCGAAGTTGGTCTCGAAGCCCCAGATGCGCTGCTCGGGGTCGAGCATCGTGTCGTTGTGGCCGTCCGAGGACTCCAGCTCGACGGAGAGGCAGTGCGCGACGACCTCGTCGCCGGGCTGCCAGGCGTTGACGCCCGGGCCGGTGCGCAGGACGACGCCGGCCAGGTCGGAGCCGATGATGTGGTACGGCAGGTCGTGTCGCTTGGTGAGCTCGCTGACCCTGCCGTAGCGCTCCAGGAAGCCGAACGTCGACAGGGGCTCGAAGATCGAGGTCCACACCGAGTTGTAGTTGACCGAGGAGGCCATCACGGCCACCAGGGCCTCGCCGGGGCCCAGCTCGGGCAGCGGCACCTCGTCCAGGTGGATCGACTTGCGGGGGTCCTTGTCGCGGGTCTCGAGGCCCGCGAACATCTCCGTCTCGTCCTTGTGCACGGTGATCGCGCGGTACGACTCGGGGAGCGCGAGAGCGGCGAAGTCGGCCGAGGTGGACTCGGGCGACTGGATCGCGGCCAGGATGTCCTTCATGGTCACGGTGTTGCCTCCGGCGTCGAGCGCCCTGAGGGAGGGGCGCTGAGGGTTACGTCGGTGCTGCTGAGGGGTTGGCTGGGGGGTGCCGTCGGTTCGGCGGTGGTGCTGTTCGGCAGCGCTTTGTGGCGCGGAGGGTGCCTGTGACGCAGGCGCCGGGCACGCAGGCGATCGCTTGCGGGGACAGCCCGGACACCTTCAACGTATGACACCGCGTGTCACCCCGCAAGGCACTGAGTGCCAGAACCTGCTCTCAGATGAAATCTTTACCTGACAGATGAGCGATGATCGATCGAACGAGGGCCGAGAGTGCCGAGAAAAGGGGCATTGACATGCGACAACGGCCACCCGGAGGGTGGCCGTTGTCACAGACGTGCAGAGCGGGTCAGCGCTCCTTGAGGGCCTGCTCGATGGTGCGCATGACCTCGTGCAGCGGTGCGTCGGTGCGCGCGACCGTCACCAGCACCTCGCCCTGCACCGAGGCCGAGGAGGCGGCCGTCCGCGCTGAGGACGCCGTGTCGCGTCCGGCCCCTATGCCCGTGCCGAACGTTCTGCGCACGATCGCGAAGGCGTGGTCGAGCTGAGCCTCCACGTCACCCTGTCCGCCCGCCCGCAGCCAGCGCCGCAGCACGTGGTTGTGGGCGGTGACCACGGCGGACGCGGCGACCTCGGCCAGCAGCGGGTCGTCGTTGGCGTCGTCGTCGTGCGCGTGCTCGTCGAAGTGGCCGAGCAGATAGCGGGTGAAGAGGCGCTCGTAGCGGGCCACCGACGCGATCTCCGCCTCGCGCAGGGTCGGGACCTCACGGGTCAGCTTGTAGCGGGCGACCGAGATCTCCGGCCGGGCCGCGTACATCTTCATGACTTCCTTGATGCCCCGGCACACGGTGTCGAGCGGGTGCTCGTGCGCGGGTGCCGCGTTGAGCACGGCCTCGGCGCGGACCAGGGTGTCGTCGTGGTCCGGGAAGATCGCCTCTTCCTTGGAGCGGAAGTGACGGAAGAAGGTGCGGCGGGCGACCCCTGCCTGGGCCGCGATCTCGTCGACGGTGGTCGCCTCGTACCCCTTGGTCGCGAACAGCTCCATCGCGGCTGCCGCCAGCTCCCGGCGCATTTTGAGCCGCTGGGCGGCGGCTCGGCCGCCGGCCGCGCTCTCCGGCGCGTCGGGCGTAGCTGGTGTACGTGAGGACTTGGCGGGCTGGGACATGACCCGAACGTACTGCATGTGCGCGCAATCATGCGCGTGACCGGGGATCCCCCCGCCCGGGGAGGACGGGGGAGACCCCGCCGGGCAGGGCGGGGGAGAGCCGGCCGGATCGAGCAGTCCGCCCCAGTCCTCCTCGGACCGGAACCAGTCGCCGGGACGCTCAGCGGCGGGCATATTCGCGGAAGCCGCGTCCCGTCTTGCGGCCGAGGCAGCCCGCGGCCACCAAGTGCTCCAGGAGCGGCGCCGGGGCCAGACCCGGGTCGCGGAACTCGCGGTGCAGGACCTTCTCGATGGCGAGCGAGACGTCCAGCCCGACCACGTCCAGCAGCTCGAAGGGGCCCATCGGGTAGCCGCCGCCCAGCTTCATCGCGGCGTCGATGTCGTCGAGCGTCGCGTAGTGCTCCTGCACCATCTTGACCGCGTTGTTGAGGTACGGGAACAGCAGCGCGTTCACGATGAACCCGGCCCGGTCGCCGCAGTCCACGGCGTGCTTGCGGACCTTGGCGCAGACCTCGCGGACGGTGGCGTGCACGTCGTCGGCGGTCAGCACCGTACGCACCACCTCGACCAGCTTCATGGCCGGCGCCGGGTTGAAGAAGTGCATGCCGATCACGTCCTGCGGGCGCGAGGTGGCGCGGGCGCAGGCGACGACGGGCAGCGAGGAGGTGGTGGTGGCCAGCACCGCACCGGGCTTGCAGACCTTGTCCAGCGTGGCGAACAGCTGCCGCTTGACCTCCAGATCCTCGGCGACCGCCTCCACCGCCAGGTCCACGTCGGCGAAGTCGTCGTACGACCCCGTCGGCGTGACCCGCTCCAGCGTCAGCGCGGCGGCCTCCGCGGTCAGCCTGCCCTTGTCGACGCCACGCGCCAGGGACTTGCCGATCCGGGCCTTGGCCGTCTGCGCCTTCTCCACGCTGCGGGCGGCGAGGACGACCTCGTACCCGGCCTTGGCGAACACCTCCGCGATGCCGGACGCCATGGTGCCCGAACCGGCGACGCCCACCGCGCGCACGGGACGGCCGGGGACCGGGGTGTCGCCCGCCCGCGGGGTCAGGGAGTCCGGCACCACGACCGCGCTGCCCGGCGCCTCGTAGGTGTAGAAGCCGCGCCCGGCCTTGCGGCCGGTCAGGCCCGCCTCGCTGAGCTGCCTCAGGATCGGCGCCGGGGCGTGCAGACGGTCGTGGGAGGCGGCGTACATGGCCTCCAGGACCGTGCGCGCGGTGTCCACGCCGATCAGGTCCAGCAGGGTCAGCGGGCCCATCGGCAGGCCGCAGCCGAGGCGCATCGCGGCGTCGATGTCCTCGCGGGAGGCGTAGTTCGCCTCGTACATCGCCGCGGCCTGGTTGAGGTAGCCGAACAGCAGGCCGTCGGCGACGAACCCGGGCCGGTCGCCGACCGCGACGGGCTCCTTGCCGAGGTCCAGGGCGAGGTCGGTGACCGCCGTGACGGCGCCCGGCGCGGTCAGCACGGAGGAGACGACCTCCACCAGCTTCATCGCCGGAGCCGGGTTGAAGAAGTGCAGGCCCAGCACCCGCTCCGGGCGGGCCGAGTCGGCGGCGAGCCGCGTCACGGACAGGGCGTTGGTGCCGGTCGCCAGGATGGTCTCGGGTCGCACGATCCCGTCCAGGTCCCGGAAGACCTGGTGCTTGATCTCGTACGACTCCGGGACCACCTCGATCACCAGGTCGGCGTCGGCCGCCGCCCGCAGATCGGTGGAGGTGCGGATGCGGGCGAGGGCGTCGGTGCGCTCCTGCCCGGTGAGGCGCCCGCGCTCGACGGCGCGGGCGGTGGAGGCCTCCAGGGCGGCGACCGCGGTCGCGGCCTGCGCCTCACTGATGTCGATGCCGACGACGTCGCGGCCGGCCCGGGCCAGGACCTCGGCGATGCCGGTGCCCATCGTGCCGAGACCGACGACGGCGATGGTCTGGAGCGGGGACAGGGGGGTGTCGGACAGGGGAGTGGCCATCGCGGGACTCCAGGAATGAGGGTGACGACGGGAACACGCCCGGACGCGCCGAGGGGCGTACCGGGTGCGTACGGAAGGGAGTGGAGTGCGGGTGTTGCCGGGCTGACTGGCGCACACGCCCGGGGTGCCGTCGCTCAGGGCGTGCACACGCCCGCACGGCGGCGTTCTCCGACCGGCCCTGTCCCGAGGCCGAGTCGCACTGCGGTACCTGAATGCCGGGACACCTCGGTGCCCGGGTACCGAACCGACTGCTCTCTGCTTTCACGGTGGCCGCGTCACCAGACCGCCGTGAGGAGTGCCGCGAGTGGGTAACTCGCTCGTCTGAGATTAACTCGCGGGTAACGAGCGCGCCAGCCCCCGGTGTTCGTGATGTACGTCCCACACGGCCTGTGACGCCCCTAACCTCGGTGTCATGGACGAAGAGTTGCGAACGCTCACGGAGCGCTTACGGGCCGAGGTGGCGGCGTCGGGCGCGACGGATGCCTGCGCGGTGTACGACCGTCTCGTGACGACCGGGGACGGGGACGAGCTGGCAGCGGTGCTCACCGAGCCCGGGCATCCGCTCTGGGCCCGCGAACTGGCCGCCTTCCGGCTGGGCGTGGCGGGGGACCGGCGGGCCTTCGAGTCCCTCGTGCTGCTGCTGAACCACCGCGACCCGCCGCGCTGCGCATCCGCCGCCCACGCTCTCGCCCGCCTCGGTGACCCCCGCACCGCCCGCGCCGCCGCCGCGCTCGCCACCAACGAGCTGCGGGTCGCCTATGCCCTGCACCCGGTGCGGCTGCTGGTCGAGCTGAGGGCGCCCGAGGCCGTGCCCGCCCTGATCACCACGCTGCGGCGGCGGCTGCGCCCGCACGACCCGTACCGGCGCGTCGCACTCGCCTGCGTGGACGGGCTCGGCACGCTGGGCGACGACCGCGCCACTTCCGTCCTGAACGACGCCCTGGCCCACCCGGCGCTGGCCGAGGCGGCGGTGCGGGCACTGGCGCGGATCCCGGGCCGGCGGTGAGCCGTCAGCCGGTCAGGTGCCTGGCGTACCGCACCTCGGGCACCTCGACACCGTCCACCTCGAACGGCTCCTCGGCGCCGTCGGCGCGAAATCCGGCCTGTTCGTAGAAGCGCCGGGCGCGGGCGTTGCCCTCCACCACCCACAGGAGCATCCGCGCGTGCCCGGCGGCCGTGCACCGGCGCACCGACTCCCGGAGCAGGGCCCTCCCGACACCGGTGCCGAAACGCCCCGGGTCGACGTAGAGGGCGTACAACTCGGCGTCGGCGGTGTGCGCTTCGCCGTCGCGGTAGGGGCCGTGGCAGGCCCAGCCGACCACCTCGCCGGCTTCGTCCTCGGCGACCAGGTTCACCATGTCGTCCGGGGCACGGGTGAACAAGTCGCGGCGTCGCGCGGCGTCCTCGCTCGGGTCGAGCTTGTCCAGGTACGCCTGCGGCATGAGGCCCCGGTACGCCGTCCGCCAGCCCCGGACGCGGATCGCGCAGACGCGGTCGCAGTCGGCGAGCGTCATCTCCCGCACCCGCGGCCCGCTCACGGAGCCACCACCGCGAACGCCTCGATCTCCATCAGGAACTCCGGCCGGACCAGTGAGGAGACCTGTACCGCCGACGCGGCGGGCAGCCGGTCGTCGGGTATGTGCTCGGCGCGGGCCGCGCGGATCGCGGACATGTGCGCCATGTCCGTGACGAAGAAGGTCAGTTTCACCACGTCGTCGAAGGTCGCGCCGGCCGCTGCCAGGCACCGGCGCAGGTTCTCGAAGACCTGGCGGGCCTGGGCCGCCGGATCGCCCTCGCCGACCAGCCCGCCGACCTCGTCCAGGGCGAGCTGGCCCGAGACGGCCACGAACCGTCCGGTGCCGAGCACGACATGGGTGTACTGCGCGGCGGGCGCGACGCCGTCGGGGGCGGAAATCCTGGTCAGCTGACTCATGCGTCCATCGTGGACCATGGGTCCGACAACGCCCCCGACGGGCCGTCGAGCCTGCGGCTAACCCCGGAAGCCGAGCAGCCCGTGCAGCGTCGAGCCGCGTGAGGACGTCGACGCCGCCTTCGACTCCAGCGGCTTCGGCGCGGGCAGCGCCGGGCACACCGCGTCCGCCTCGCCGTCGCCGCGCGGCACGGTGCCGTCGGCCAGGTAGGCGGCCAGGTGCTCGTCCAGGCAGGTGTTCCCGCTCAGCGTGATGCCGTGGTTCCCGCCGCCCTCCTCGACCACCATGCTGGAGCCGCGCAGCAGCCGGTGCACGGTGACGCCGCCCTCGTACGGGGTGGCCGCGTCGTCGGTCGCCTGGAACAGCAGCGCCGGCGGCAGTTCGCGGTTCGTGACGTCAAGCGGTTGCCGCGAGCCCGTGGGCCAGAACGCGCACGGCGCGTTGTACCAGGCGTTGTTCCATGCCATGAAGGGCGCCTTCTCGTACACGTCCCAGTTGTCGTCGCGCCAGTCGTCCCAGTCGCGCGGCCAGCCGGCGTCACGGCACTCCACGGCGGTGTAGACGCTGTAGCCGTTGTCCCCGGAGGCGTCGACGGCCCCGAAGTTCTCGTACGCCTCGACCAGCGGGGCGGTGTTCCGGTCGTTCGCGTACGCGGCGAACGCCTCCGCCAGGTAGGGCCAGTAGCCGTTGTAGTAACCGCCGGGGATGAAGGTGTCCTCCAGTTCCGAGGCCCCGACCTTGCCGTCCGCGGGCTTCCTCGCCAGCGCCGTCCGCATGGCGTACCACGCGGCCTCGATCCGCTCCGGGTCGGTGCCCAGCCCGTACGTCGCGTCGTGCTCGGCGATCCAGGCGAGGAAGGCCCGGTGACGGTCGTTGAAGGCGAGGTCCTGACGGAGGTTGACGTCGTGCCAGACGGCGGTCGGGTCCACGACGGAGTCCAGGACCAGGCGCCGCACCCGGTCCGGGTGGAGTCTGGCGTAGACCGCGCCGAGGTAGGTGCCGTACGAGTAGCCGAAGTAGTTGATCCGCTCCGCGCCGAGCGCCCTGCGGATCGCCTCGATGTCCCGAGCGGTGCTGACCGTGTCGACGTACGGCAGCACGTCCGGGTACTTCTCGCCGCATGCCTCGGCGAACGACTCGGCGCGGGCGAGGTTGGCCTTCTCGACGGCAGGGGTGGCGGGCAGGGAGTCCGGGCGTACCGGACCGAAGTGACCCGGCCGGCAGTTCAGGGCGGGTTCGCTCTTCCCCACGCCGCGCGGGTCGAAGCCGACGACGTCGTACTGGGCGGCCACCTCCGCGGGCAGCGAGGACGCCACGAACCCGGCGAGCGTCAGTCCGCTGCCGCCCGGGCCGCCCGGGTTGACCAGCAACGGGCCCTGGTACTCCGCGGCGGTGTGCGGGATGCGGGACAGCGCCAGCGTGATCTGCTCGCCGTCCGGACGCGCGTGGTCGAGCGGCACCGAGAGCGACGCGCACTGGAGGGTCGGGTAGTCGGCCGTGCCGCACTTCTTCCAGTTGGGCTGCGCGGCCCGCGGGGTGCCGACGAGGTGCGGCGCGCTCGCGGAGTGCGGTGCGCTCGCCTCGGCGGGGACGGCCGTGACGGTCCCGGCGGCGATGACGGCGGCGCCGCACAGTACGGCTGCGCGTTGTCTCATGGCGTCCTCCCAGGACGGAGAGGCTGCGGTCCGCGCGGGTCGCGGTCCTCGCCGCATCGTCCCGGGGAGCGCCCCCGGAGGAACGCGATCTGCTCACACTTGACCCAATTGCGTCGAGAGATGCCCTCGACTGGATGGCCCGATGGATGGCCGGATCCGTGCGATGGCCCACATCGTCCCGGCCGTCGGCGCGGACCTGGTGCTCACACCGGGTATCTACCCGACACGTGCCCTCGTGCGGACCGCGCACGTGGGCACGCGGCCCGGCGAAACCCCACCGCAAGGCCGACGCGATCACCGCGCTCCGACGAGGCCCCGCACCCCACGACCGGAGGCTGACATGGCCCAACCACCCATCCCGAGCGGCATCGTCATGCCGGCGACCACCTGGTCGTGTCCGGAGCGTGTGTGATGGCCGCGCCGATGGGAGCGCGGAGCTTCCTGCGGGCCCTGCGGGAAGAGGGCCTGGTGGTCGTCGAGGTCGGCGATTGGGAGGGACACAACCGCAACCACGTGGGCCCCTGGGGGCCCGTCCACGGGGTGATGATCCACCACACCGTGACCCGGGGCAGCGCCCGCACGGTGGAGATCTGCCGCAAGGGCTACGCGGGACTGCCCGGACCGCTGTGCCACGGCGTCATCACCAAGGACGGCCGGGTCCACCTGGTCGGCTACGGGCGTGCCAACCACGCGGGCCTGGGAGACGACGACGTCCTGCGCGCCGTCATCGACGAAGCGCGACCACCGGCGGACAACGAGGCGAACACCGACGGAAACCGGCACTTCTACGGCTTCGAGTGCGAGAACCTCGGTGACGGTGCCGACCCCTGGCCCGCCGTGCAACTGAACGCCATCGAACGCGCCGCCGCCGCCGTATGCCGCCACCACGGCTGGAACGAGCGCTCCGTGATCGGCCACCTCGAATGGCAGCCCGGAAAGGTCGACCCGCGCGGCTTCACCATGGCGTCGATGCGCGCCCGGATCGAAGAACGCCTCACCCACCCCGCCGGCTGGACCCCCGGCGATCCCGAGGAGGACGACATGCCGCGAGCGATCGGCCGCTACGACAGCGACGACCAGCGGATCACGCCCCGCAAGTGGACCACGCTCAACGTCGACGGGGTGGACCTGCTCACCCGGGCGTCCCACTACCAGGCCATGGCCCAGATCCAGGCGGAAGTCCCGCCGGGCTCCACCCTCCAGGGCCGCTTCTACCACCTGCGTCCAGGCGGCTCCCGCTGGAGCGGCCCGATCACCGAACGGACGGGCACCGACGGCGCCAGCTTCGCCGACTTCCACAACAGCGGGTCCATCGTCGCCAACGAGCGGCTGCGGTTCGAGTTCATGTACTACCCGGCCGACAGCGGCGACCAGCAGCCGATCACGATCACGGCGGCGTACGTGCGCGGCCTCTACTGGGAGGCATCCTGATGAAAGGTCTCGCGCTACTGGAAGGCAGTGGTAGCCGGCACCGCGGCGCGGTACCCCAGAGCCGCGGCCGGCACCGCGGCTCTGGGTACCGCGGTTCAGTGAGCTGCACGACCGGGACGTCCCGGTCGTGCGGCTTGACTCGGGGGACTTCCCCACGCCCTGTCGGTCGCGGCCACGGTCACGTCGAACGGTTTCCTGCGCGGCGGGGGATCAGGGTCGGGCGGCCCGGCGTCGCGTACTGTCGCGCAGCAAGAGCCACGGTGTGGCGTCGGCTGCCTGCGTTCGAGGGGTGGCCTCCGGCTGCATGAGGGTGGCGTAGGCCGCCCGCCCCGCCTGGTTGGCGTCTCGCGTCCTGTTCTGCTGGTCCGGCAGTGGAGGCTGTGCCATGTCCTTCCAGGCCCTGCCTGCCTGCGATGCGCTGAGCAAGGAACCTCCCCGGCTCAATAGGGTCATTGGGTGAAGTACACGCACGCGTGCGTGCAGCCCCGGTGCGGATCGACCGTCCATCCGAACGACAGGCGCGAGGCGCCCGGCCCCCGGTCCAGGATCGAGTGGGCCCGCACCTCGTGGAAGGTGATGCCCCGGAACTCGGGCGTGGTCGGAGTCCGTGAGGTCCTCCCAGCGCATGGCGCCTCCTCGGTAGTGCCGCGCCCCACACAATAGAACACTTGTTCCCTTGATCGTGCGGATGAGTCGCGCGGGGCCGCTTCACGCCCCCCGATTTGGTGGCCGGGCGGCGGGGTGGTTGGCTTGCCCGGACCCCGAGAACCAGGCCCTGGAGGAACCCGATGGCGCAGGTCGAGGCGACTACGGAGCGGATCGTCGCAGCGGACGCGGAGACGGTGTTCGACACCCTCGCCGACTACAGCGGCAGCCGCGAGAAGCTGCTGCCCGAGCACTTCAGTGAGTACGAGGTCCGCGAGGGCGGCGACGGTGAGGGCACCCTCGTGCACTGGAAGCTCCAGGCCACCAGCAAGCGCGTGCGTGACTGCCTGCTGGAGGTCACCGAGCCGACCGACGGCGAGCTCGTCGAGAAGGACCGCAACTCCTCCATGGTCACCACCTGGCGGGTCACCCCGGCCGGCGAGGGCAAGTCCCGCGTGGTCGTCGTGAGCGTCTGGCAGGGTGCCGGCGGTGTCGGCGGATTCTTCGAGAAGACCTTCGCGCCCAAGGGCCTCGCCCGGATCTACGACGCGATGCTCGCCAAGCTCGCCACCGAGGTCGAGAAGTAGTCAAAGGGCAAGTACGGAGCGGCCGTTGGCCGCCTCACCGGTTCGAGTGATCTGCTCGAGTTACCGCCATATGCCGTAACTCTTCGCACTTGTTCGCAGTTGTCGCCCCAGGCGGCAATTGTGAGCAGGTGTGACGAGGGGAGCGGTACGTGGGCGGGATCACTCTGGTGCAAGGAGAACCGGCCACCGCACCCCCGACGCCTCCCGAGCCCCCCGCACCGGAGCCGGCGGCGGGGGCCGGACTGAGCCCGCGCCGGGTGCGGCTGGTCTTCGTCGGGCTGATGCTGGCGCTGCTGCTCGCCGCGCTGGAGCAGATGATCGTGGCCACGGCGCTGCCGAAGATCGTCGGCGAGCTGCACGGCCTGGAGAAGATGTCCTGGGCGATCACCGCCTACCTGCTCACCTCCACCGTCGGTCTGCCGATCTACGGCAAGCTCGGTGACCTCTTCGGGCGCAAGGGCGTCTTCCAGTTCGCCATCCTGGTGTTCATCGTCGGCTCGGCACTCGCAGGCCGGGCGCAGACCATGGATCAGCTGATCGCCTTCCGGGCTGTGCAGGGCGTCGGCGCGGGCGGCCTGATGATCGGCGTGCAGGCGATCATCGCGGACATCGTGCCGCCCCGCGAGCGCGGCCGGTTCATGGGCCTGATCGGTGCCGCCTTCGGACTCGCCTCGGTCGCCGGTCCACTGCTGGGCGGTTACTTCACCGACCACCTCTCCTGGCGCTGGTGCTTCTACATCAACGTGCCGTTCGGACTGGTCACCATGGCCGTCGTGGCCGTGGTACTGAAGCTGCCCAAGCCGACGGCCAAGCCCCGCCTCGACATCCTCGGCGCGCTGCTGCTCGCCACCGCTTCCACCTGCCTGGTACTGCTGACCAGTTGGGGCGGCACCGAGTACGAGTGGGGCTCGGAGGTCATCCTCGGGCTCGCCGCCGGAGCGGTCGCGGCCACCGTCCTCTTCCTGGTCGCCGAGCACTTCGCGTCCGAACCGCTGATCCCGCTGCGGCTGTTCCGGGACTCCGTCTTCAACGTCACCGGCCTGGTCGGACTCGTCGTCGGCGTCGCCCTGTTCGGTGCCGCCAGCTACCTGCCGACCTTCCTGCAGATGGTCGACGGAGCCACCGCCACCGAGTCCGGCCTGCTGATGCTGCCGATGATGGGCGGCATCGTCGGTGCCTCGATCATCTCCGGACAGATGATCAGCCGCACCGGGCACTACCGGTCCCACCCGATCCTCGGCAGCGCCCTGTCCGTCGTCGGCATGTGGCTGCTGTCCGGTCTCGACGCGGACACCCCCCGGCTGCACTACAGCGTCTGGATGGCGGTCCTCGGCGCCGGCATCGGCATGGTGATGCCCGTCCTGATCCTCGCCGTGCAGAACTCCGTGCGCCCCGCCGACCTCGGCACCGCCACCAGCGCCAACAACTACTTCCGGCAGATCGGCGGCAGCGTCGGCGCGGCCGTCTTCGGCACGCTCTTCGCCGACCGGCTCACCGACGCCCTGGCCGACCGGATCCCCGCCGAAGCGGGCGCCGGACTGCCCGACGCCGAGGCCATCACCCCACAGCTCGTCCACTCCCTGCCCCCGGCGCTGCGCGACGCCTACATCGGGGCGTACGCCGACGCCATGCCGCGGATCTTCCTCTACCTGGTGCCGGTGCTCGTCCTCGGGCTGCTCATCGCCTTCTTCCTCAAGGAGAAACCACTGGTGTCCCACAACGCCTCCGTCACCGAACAGGAAACCGCCCCCGCCGCGCAGCCCGTCGCCCCCGTCCCGCAGGCCCGTTCGCCGTACGCCGCCGGCATCGCGGTGTGCGGCACGGTGCAGCACCACGACGGCACCGTCGTGCCCCGCGCGGCGCTCACCCTGATCGACGTCGGCGGCCGGCAGATCGGCCGGGGCGCCAGCGGCGACGACGGACGGTACGCGCTGGCCACGCCCGGCCCGGGGGCGTACGTCCTGATCGCCGCGGCCGGCGGCCACCAGCCGCAGGCGGTCTCCGTGACCGTCGGCGAACGCCCGGTGGAACTGGACGTGGTCCTCGGCGGCGCCGGCCGCCTCGCCGGCAGTGTGCTCACCGCGGACGGCAGCCCCGTACGCGACGCCACCGTCACGCTCACCAACGTCCACGGCGAGGTCGTCGCCACCACGCGCAGCGGTCGTGAGGGCGGCTACGTCATCACCGAGCTGGTGGCCGGCGAGTACACCCTCGCCGGCAGCGCCCCCGCCTTCCGCCCGGCCGCGCTGCCCGTCAGCGTCCAGGCCGCCCGGGAGACCCGCCAGGACATCGAGCTGGCCGGTGGCGCCGTGCTGCGCGGCACCGTGCGCGCCAGTGCCGGACGGGCCGTGGAGGACGCGCGCGTGACGCTGCTCGACGCGGCGGGCAACGTGGTGGACACGCTGACCACGGGGCCGGACGGCACCTTCCGGTTCGTCGACCTCTCCTCCGGCGAGTACACGGTCATCGCGGCCGGTTACCCGCCGGTCGCCACCGTGCTCCAGGTGGCCGGCGGCGGCCGCACGGAACGCGACCTCCAGCTCGGACACGAGGACTGAGACCGGACACCGGCGCGCGGGCGTGCGCCGGTGTGTTCGCGCCCCACCAATTCCCCCGTTGCCGCACACGGTCACCTGCCACCGCCGTACCGTGGTGACGGCGACACGGATCTTGCGGAGCTGTGGGGAGAGAGGGTCTGACGCCATGGACCATGGCACCCAGCGGGACGCACCTCCAGGCCGCCGGGCCGGACCCGGCGCCGTGCCGCCGGACCCCGTTTCGGGCCGGGTCCCGCTCGCCGTGGTCGTGGTGGACCGCGACGGTCTGGTCTCCCACTGGAGCCGGGGCGCACGGCGGCTGTTCGCCCTGCCCAAGGAGGAGGCGATCGGCCGGCCCGCCCCCGACCTGCTGCCCGTCTCCGGCGTGCTCCCCGAGGACGAGGACCACACCGGGTACGGCTCGTACGCCGCCTACGACGGCCTCGGACCCGGACTGGAGTCCTCCCTCGACGGGCGGTTGTCCTACCCGGCGGCGGGCCGCGCCCGCCTGACCGTGCCGGGCAACGACCGCGTCGACGTGCTGTGGTGGGCCTACCCGCTGGTCGGCCCCGGCACGGAACGGCTGCTGGTGCTGGCCGCCGACGCGGACGGCCTGCGGCGGGACTGCGCCGAGGGCCGCGCCGAGGAGACGACCGTCGAGCGGATCGCCCCCGGCTTCGCGCTGCACACCGACTTCCCCGGCGCGGACGAACTCGCCCGCCGGCTGCCCGAGATCCTGCCCAGCATGAGCGTCGGCGAGAGCGCCCGCATCGTCGCGCAGGTCCTCGAACTGGGCTACCCCATCCTGGAGTTCAGCCAGAACGACCGGGTGCCCGTCACCCCCGACTGGGGCGTGCCCCGGCGCGCCGAGCGCAGGGCGCGCCGCGAGCGGGCGGCCCGGGCACTGGCGGCCGGCGAGCCGCTGCCGGGCGACCTGCGCGACGAGGCCGAGGACCTGGAGTACGCCGCCGTCCGCGAACGCCTGGAGTTCCTCAACGAGGTCAGCGGACGCATCGGCACCTCGCTCGACCTCTCCCGGACCATCGTCGAGGTCAGCAAGGCGGTCGTCCCGCGCTTCACCGACGTCGCCGGCACCTACCTGCGCGAACAGGTCGTCGCCGGCGAGGGCTTCCCCGACGGCGTGCCGGACACGACGACGATGTGGCACCGGGTCGCCCTGGAGCACACCGACGAACCCGGCCGCTGGGACGACGTCGTACCGGTCGGCGAGGCCATGCCGTTCCCGGCGCACACCCCCTTCTTCCAGTGCATGACCAGCGGCGAGCCGGTCCTGGTGCCCCGCATCACCGAGGAGATGGGCCACGCCATCGCCTCCCAGTTCGAAAAGCGCGACATCCGGCCGCTCATCACCGGCCGCTCGATGCTGCTGGTGCCGCTGAAGGCACGCCACGTGGTCCTGGGGTTCATGATCCTGCTCCGGCACCCGGAGCGGCCCGTCTTCAACGACATGGACCGGGTCACCGGCGCCGAACTCGCCGCCCGCGCGGGCCTCGTCCTCGACAACGCACGCATGTACACGTACCAGGAGAACGTCGCCGAGACGCTCCAGGACAGCATGCTGCCGCACATCCCCGCGCGCATGGCCGGCTGCGACATCGCCACCCGCTACCTGCCCGGCACCCTCCTGGGCCGCGTCGGCGGCGACTGGTTCGACGCGGTCAAGCTGCCCGGCGCCCGCACCGCCCTCGTCGTCGGGGACGTGATGGGCCACGGCCTGGGCTCCGCCGCCATGATGGGCCAGCTGCGCACCGCCGTGCAGACCATGGCCGGTCTCGACCTGCCGCCCGCCCAACTGCTGCGCAACCTCGACGACCTCGCCCAGCGGCTCGGCGACACCCACCTCGCGACCTGCCTGTACGCCGTCTACGACCCCATCGCCGGTGAACTGCGCCTCGCCAACGCCGGTCACATCCCGCCCGTCCTGGTCCGCGCCGAAGACGGCGCCAGCGAACTGATCGACCTGCCCACGGGAGCGCCGATCGGCGTCGGCGGGGTGCCCTTCGAGACGGTACGCGTGCCGGTGGCGCCCGGCGACCGGCTGGTGATGTGCACCGACGGCCTGGTGGAGATGCGCGGCGAGGACATCGGCGTCGGCCTCGCCACCCTCTGCGAGTCCGCCGCCCACCCGGCCGCCTCCATGGACGACGCCTGCGACACCATCATCCGTGCCCTGGGCACCCGCGGCGGACGCAAGGACGACGTGGCCCTGCTGATGGCAAGACTCACCGGCATCGAGTCCGACGCCGTCGCGGAATGGCGCCTCGCCCGCGACCCGGCCGAGGTCGGCCGCGCCCGCGCGGCGGTCCGTGAGCAGCTTCACGACTGGGCCCTGCCGAAACTGGCCGGCCCGGCCGAGCTGATGGTCAGCGAACTCGTCACCAACGCCGTACGGCACGCCCACGCCCGTCCCGTCGAACTGCGCCTGGTCCGCGCCGACACGCTGCTGTGCGAGGTGGACGACGACGACCACGAACTGCCGGTGCTGCGCAGCGCCGGCCCCGACGACGAGAACGGGCGCGGACTGCGCGTCGTCAGCACCCTCGCCCGCGAGTGGGGCGCGAGCCGTACGACGGCGGGCAAGACCGTCTGGTTCGAACTGGCCCTGCCCCGCCGCTGAGCCGGCCCGCGTCACCGGGGGCGCGCGCCGTTCGCACGTCCGGTGAAGGAATGCGCCGGGCGCTTGTGGCCGTGCGCCGGGCGCGGTAGACCGTACGGGCCCGTCACCTCCGGCGGGCCGTACGTCGTCGCACCTGGGGAGACGGGCATGAGCGTGACGAGTCGGTACCGGGAAGCCTGGGAGAGCTTCTGGAGCGAGGCCCCCGAGGGGCAGGGGGCGGTGTTCTGGGACGCGGAGCCGATGCTGACCGCCGGACGCCACCTGGCACACTTCGAGCCGCACCTGACCGACCCCGGCCTGCCGATGATCGACCTCGGCTGCGGCAACGGCACTCAGACCCGCTACTTCGCCGACCGCTTCCCGCACGTCGTCGGCGCCGACCTCTCCGCCGCCGCCCTCGACCACGCCCGCCAGGCAGACCCCGCCGGACAGGCGGTCTACCGGCAGCTGGACGCCGCCGACAAGGCCGCGGCCGAGACCCTGCACGCGGAGCTGGGCGACGCCAACGTCTATGTGCGGGGCGTCCTGCACCAGTGCGAGCCCGACGACCGCCAGCCGCTGGCCGACGCCCTCGCCGCACTCGTCGGCGAACGCGGCCGTGCCTTCCTGGTGGAGCCCTCCCAGGCCGCCAAGACCGTGCTGATGGGCCTGGCCCAGGTGCCCGGAGGACCGCCGGCCAAGCTGGCGCCCGTCCTCCGGCACGGCCTGACCCCCGGCGCGGTCCCCGACGAGGCGGTGCCCGAGTACCTTCGCGCGGCCGGCCTCACCGTCCTGGCGAGCGGCGAACTCCCGCTGATCACCACGGAGTACACCCCGGACGGCACGCGCATCGAACTGCCTTCGGCGTGGGTGGTGGCGGCGCGGCGCCGGTGACGGCGGGGCCCGGCCCCGACCACCGGCCCGGTCCCGGCCGGACGAGGCCGGCCGATGTCAGTGCCGCGAGACATACTCGTGCCGCGGCGCCGCCCGGGCACCGCGGTACGAGGAGGGCAACATGGCCGAGGTGCTGGTCTTCCACCATGGACACGGGCTGACCGCCGGCGTGCGGGAGTTCGCCGGGCGGCTTCGACGGGCCGGACACACCGTCCACGCCCCGGACCTCTACGAGGGGCGGACGTTCGACACCCTCGAGGAAGGCATCGGATACGCCGAGAAAGCCGGGTTCGGCACGATCACCGCTCGCGGCACCGCTGCCGCCGGGGAACTGCCCGCGGAACTCGTGTATATCGGATTCTCGCTCGGTGTCCTCCCGGCGCAGAAACTGGCCCAGACCCGGCCCGGCGCGAAGGGCGCAGTGCTGCTCGAGGCATGCCTTCCGGTCTCGGAGTCCGGTGACGTCTGGCCCCGGGAGGTCCCGGTCCAGATCCACGGCATGGACGCGGATCCGTACTTCGTCGGAGAGGGCGATGTGGAGGCCGCCCGGGCGATCGTCGGGACGGCCGCGGATGCCGAGCTGCACCTCTACCCCGGCGACAGGCACCTGTTCACCGACAGCAGCCTCCGGACCTACGACGAGCAGTGCGCGACGCGGGTCGACCGACGGGTGCTCGACCTCCTCGACCGCATCGAGTGACACGCGTCCGGCACAAGCGGTACGCAGCAGGCCGGCTGCCGGGAGAAGCGCCGGCCACCGGGCGGGTTTCCCGAGCAGTCCCGGCGTCAGCCCCGGCAGGGTCGCCGGACGTGCCGTCCCTGCCCGCCGGGAGGGTGACCGTCCGCGAGCGGCGGCAGGTCCCGCCACGCGTGCGGTTCGTCCCGCCGGACGCGACGCGGGAGCCCGCCGACCGATTCCGGCGGTATGGACCTGTGGCTGCCGGGTGGTCCCTGGCAGGCGTATTCGGCGGCATGTAGCGTCATCCGCATGAAGATCCTCATCAGCGCCGACATGGAGGGCGCCACCGGTGTCACCTGGCCGGCCGACGTGCTGCCGGGGACGCCGCAGTGGGAGCGGTGCCGGTCGATGTTCACCTCGGACGTGAACGCGGCCGTGCTGGGCTTCCTCGACGGCGGCGCCGACGAGGTACTCGTCAACGAGGCCCACTGGACCATGCGCAACCTGCTCCTGGAGCGGCTCGACGAGCGTACGCAGATGCTCACCGGCCGGCACAAGGCGCTGTCCATGGTGGAGGGCGTCCAGCACGGGGACGTGGACGGCATCGCGTTCATCGGGTACCACGCGGGCGCCGGCATGGAGGGCGTCCTCGCGCACACCTACCTCGCCAACCAGATCACCGGCGTGTGGCTGAACGACGTACGGGCCAGCGAGGGCCTGCTCAACGCGCACGTCGTCGCCGAGTACGGGGTGCCGGTGGTGCTGGTCACCGGGGACGACGTGGCCTGCGAGGACGCGCTCGGGTACGCGCCCGAGGCGCCGAAGGTCGCGGTCAAGGACCACGTGTCGCGGTACGCGGCCGTGTGCCGGACGCCGGCCAGGACCGCCGCCGACATCCGGGCGGCGGCCAAGGAGGCGGCGGCGCTCGCGGTGCGGTACGAGCCGGTGGACGGCGGGCCGTTCACCGTAGCCGTGGAGTTCGACGCCGAGCACCTGGCGGCGGCCTCGACGGTCGTGCCGGGGGTGGCGCGCGTCGGGGAGCGGAAGGTGGCGTACACCCACGACACCATGTTCGAGGCGATCCGTACGTTCAAGGCGGTCACCACGATCGCCTCGGCCGCGGTGGAGGAGCAGTATGGCTGAGCAGCACCGGCACACCGGCGCGCAGGCACTGGACGAGGTCGTCCGGTTCACCTCCGAGCTGATCCGGATCGACACGACGAACCGGGGCGGCGGCGACTGCCGCGAGCGTCCGGCCGCCGAGTACGCCGCCGCGCGGCTCGCCGAGGCCGGGATCGAGCCCACCCTGCTGGAGCGGACCGAGGGCCGGACCAACGTCGTGGCCCGGATCGAGGGCACCGACCCGTCGGCCGGTGCGCTGCTCGTGCACGGTCATCTGGACGTCGTGCCCGCCGAGGCCGCCGACTGGAGCGTGCACCCGTTCTCCGGCGAGATCCGCGACGGTGTCGTCTGGGGGCGCGGCGCCGTCGACATGAAGAACATGGACGCGATGATCCTGGCCGTCGTGCGCGACTGGGCCCGGCAGGGAGTGCGGCCCCGGCGGGACATCGTGATCGCGTTCACGGCGGACGAGGAGGCCAGCGCCGAGGACGGTTCCGGATTCCTCGCCGACCGGCACGCCGCGCTGTTCGAGGGCTGCACGGAGGGCGTCAGCGAGTCGGGGGCGTTCACCTTCCACGACGGTGCCGGCCGGCAGTTCTATCCGATCGCCGCCGGTGAGCGCGGCACGGGCTGGCTCAGGCTCACCGCGCGGGGGCGGGCCGGCCACGGTTCCAAGGTGAACGGCGAGAACGCGGTCACCCGGCTCGCGTCGGCGATCACCCGCATCGGCCAACACGAGTGGCCACTGCGCCTGACCCCGACCGTGCGCGCCGCCCTGACCGAACTCGCCGCCGTCTACGGCATCGAGACCGACCTGCGGGACGTCGACGCGCTCCTGGACAAGCTCGGGCCCGCCGCGGGGCTGGTCGAGTCCACCGTCCGCAACAGCAGCAACCCGACCATGCTGGACGCCGGCTACAAGGTCAACGTCATCCCCGGGGAGGCCGTCGCCCACGTCGACGGGCGGTTCCTGCACGGCTGCGAGGACGAGTTCCGCAGCACCCTCGACCGGCTCACCGGGCCCGACGTGGACTGGGAGTTCGCCCACCGCGAGGTCGCCCTCCAGGCGCCCGTGGACTCGCCGACGTACGCCCGGATGCGCGCCGCCGTCGAGGAGTTCGCCCCGGAGGGGCACGTGGTGCCGTACTGCATGTCCGGTGGCACGGACGCCAAGCAGTTCTCGCGGCTCGGCATCACCGGATACGGATTCGCGCCGCTGAAGCTGCCCGAGGGCTTCGACTACCAGGCCCTCTTCCACGGCGTCGACGAGCGCGTCCCCGTCGAGGCGCTGCACTTCGGCGTCCGCGTCCTGGACCGTTTTCTGCGCACGGCCTGACGGACACCCTCTCGGGTCGCCCGACGAGAAGCCGCCCGTCAAGGAACTGGAGGAGAAGTGGGGGAGTCAGTGCGGACTCTGGCGTACGGATCGTGGCCCTCGCCCATCGACGCGGCCCTCGCCGCCGAGCACGACGGGCGCCCCGAGGACGTGGGCTTCGTCGGCGACGAGGTGTGGTGGACCGCGCCCCGGCCCACCGAGGGCGGGCGGCGCACGCTGACGCGGCGGCGTCCCGACGGCACCGAGGAGCCGGTGCTGCCCGCGCCGTGGAACGTCCGCAGCCGCGTCATCGAGTACGGCGGCCGGCCCTGGGACGCGCTCATGACCGGCACCGGGCCGCTGCTGGTCTTCGTGAACTTCGCCGACCAGCGGCTGTACGCCTGCGAGCCGGGCGGCGGCGAGCCGCGTCCGCTGACGCCCGTCTCCCCGGTGGGCGGCGGGCTGCGCTGGGCCGAGCCGCACCTGCGGCCCGAGCGCGGCGAGGTGTGGTGCGTCCTGGAGGAGTTCACCGGCGACGGGCCCGGCGACGTGCGCCGGGTGCCGGCGGCGGTCCCGCTGGACGGCTCGGCGGCCGACGACCGGGACGCGGTCCGTGAACTCGCCGGGGACCGGCACCGCTTCGTCACCGGGCCCCGTGTCTCGCCCGACGGGCGGCGCGCCGCCTGGCTCGCCTGGGACCACCCGCTCATGCCCTGGGACGGCACCGAGCTGATCGTCGCCGAGATCGGCCCCGACGGCACGTTCCGCGACGCCCGGACCGTGGCCGGCGGGCCCGAGGAGTCCGTCGCCCAGGTGGACTGGGCCCCCGACGGGGCCCTGCTGTACGCCTCCGACCGCACCGGATGGTGGAACCTGTACCGCGACGGGCAGCCGTTGTGCGCTCGTGCGGAGGAGTTCGGCGGGCCGCTGTGGAAGCTCGGCCTGCGCTGGTTCGCGCCGCTGGACAGCGGCCTGATCGCCGTCGTGCACGGCCGTGGCGCCACCGCCCTCGGCATACTCGACCCGGAGACCGGCGAGGTGGTCGACGCCGCGGGCCCCTGGACCGAGTTCGCGGCCACCCTCGCCGCGTACGGGGAGCGGGTCGTGGCCGTCGGTGCGAGTCCGCGCAGCTCCCACGAGGTGGTGGAGCTGGACGCCCGTACCGGCCGGGCGCGGGTGATCGGCGCCCCGCACGAAGACGCCGTGGACCCGGCGTACTACCCCGAACCGCGGATCCGCACCTTCACCGGACCTGCCGGGCGGGACGTCCACGCCCACCTCTACCCGCCGCACAACCCCGACTGCGCCGCGCCGGACGGCGAGCTGCCGCCCTACGTGATCTGGGCGCACGGCGGCCCCACCAGCCGGTCGCCGCTCGTGCTGGACCTGGAGATCGCGTACTTCACCTCGCGCGGCATCGGCGTCGCGGAGGTCAACTACGGCGGCTCCACCGGGCACGGCCGCGAGTACCGGGGCCGGCTGCGCGAGCAGTGGGGCGTGGTCGACGTCGAGGACTGCGCCGCCGTCGCCCTCGCCCTGGCGGAGGAGGGCACCGCCGACCGGGAGCGGCTCGCCGTGCGCGGTGGCAGCGCGGGCGGCTGGACGGCCGCCGCCTCGCTGGCCGCGACCGACGTCTACGCCTGCGGCACGGTCAGCTACCCGATCCTCGACCTGACGGGCTGGGGCACGGGGGAGACCCACGACTTCGAGTCGCGGTATCTGGAGAGCCTCATCGGCCCGTACGCCGAGGTGCCCGAGCGGTACGTCGAACGGTCGCCCGCCGAACACGCCGACCGGGTCACCGCACCGTTCCTGCTGCTCCAGGGGCTCGACGACGTGATCTGCCCGCCCGTCCAGTGCGAGCGGTTCCTCGCCCGCATGGCCGGCCGTGGCGTGCCGCACGCGTACCTCACCTTCGAGGGCGAGGGACACGGATTCCGCCGGGCGGAGACGATGGTGCGCGCCCTGGAGGCCGAACTCTCCCTCTACTCCCAGGTCTTCGGCCTCGACCCGCGCGGCATCCCCACCCTGGAGCTGGCCCGGTGAGGGACCTCACCAGACCGTCCCGGCTCGCCGCCGGCGCCCGGGTGGCCGTCGTCGCACCCAGCGGGCCCGTGCCCGAGGAGCGGCTGCAGGCGGGCCTGGACGTGCTGCGCGGCTGGGACCTGGACCCGGTCGTGGCGCCGCACGTCCTGGACCGGCACGGCACCTTCGACTACCTCGCGGGCACCGACGCCGACCGGGCCGCCGACCTCCAGGCCGCCTGGTGCGACCCGGCCGTGGACGCCGTGCTGTGCGCGCGCGGCGGCTACGGCGTCCAGCGCATGGCCGACCTGCTCGACTGGGAGGCGATGCGTGCGGCCGGACCGAAGGTGTTCGTCGGCTTCAGCGACATCACCGCGCTGCACGAGGCGTTCGCCACCCGGCTGGGCCTGGTCACGCTGCACGGGCCCATGGTGGCCGGGGTCGACTTCATCAAGAGCGCGCGGGCGCAGGAACACCTGAAGGCCACCCTGTTCGCTCCGGAGACGGTCCGCGTGATCGCCTCCGGCGGCACGCCCATGGTCTCCGGCCGGGCGCGCGGCGTCACCCTCGGCGGCTGCCTCGCCCTGCTCGCCGCCGAACTGGGCACCCCGCACGCCCGTCCCTCCGCACGCGGCGGGCTGCTGTGCCTCGAGGACGTGGGGGAGGAGACGTACCGGCTGGACCGCTACCTCACCCAGCTCCTGCGGGCCGGCCGGCTCGACGGGGTCGGCGGAGTGCTCCTCGGGTCGTGGCAGGAGTGCGAGCCCCGCGAGCGGCTGCGACCGATGCTGGCCGACCGGCTCGGCGGCCTCGGCGTGCCGGTCGTCGAGGACTTCGGCTTCGGCCACTGCGAGGGAGCGCTGACCGTCCCGTTCGGCGTGGCGGCGGAACTGGACGCGGACGCGGGTACCTTGACGCTGGACCGGCCGGCGCTCGGCTGATCACCGCGCCGGCCGGCCCCGCGCGCGGCGGCACGGCGCCGTAGGCTGGCGCAATGCCGCACAACGCGTCCCGCCACCTCGCCGAAGGCCCTCGCGTGGGCATACGGCACTTCACCTACGAGGACGGCGCCGAGTTCACCGCCCGCGCCCGGGAGAGCAAGGACCTGCACCGACCGTGGCTCTTCCCGCCGGACAGCGCCCAGGCCTACGACGCCTATGCGGCCCGGCTGATCGAGGACCCCGCCAACGCCGGGTTCCTGGTGTGCGAGAAGGACGCGGACGGCGGGCGGGAAGGCTCCATCGCCGGGTTCGTCAACATCAACAACATCGTCGGGGGCGGCTTCCTCAGCGGCGCGCTCGGCTACGGCGCCTTCGCGCACGCGGCGGGCCGCGGACTGATGCGCGAAGGGCTGGACCTCGTCGTGCGGTACGCGTTCGGACCCATGCGGCTGCACCGGCTGGAGATCAACGTACAGCCGGGCAACGCCGCCTCGATCGCGCTGGCCCGCGCCTGCGGCTTCCACTTGGAGGGCTTCTCGCCGAGGATGCTCTACATCGACGGGGCGTGGCGCGACCACCAGCGCTGGGCGGTCACCGCCGAGACCGTGACCTCCCGCTGATCTTCATCGGGCCCGGACCCGGGCCCGGCCCCGGATTCGGGCCCGTCACCGTCGACCGGAGATCGCGGGAGCCATCCCATGGCCACCCGAAAGGGCGCCCACCGACGCGAGCGTGAGCGACGTCGCGCGAACACGACCGACGGTGCCCCTGTTCACGGAACCGGTGAGCGGCTTCCATGGGGAACCGTGACGACGATCCGACGCGAGGTACTGACCCTGCCCGCCGCGCCGCTGGGGCCGGACAATCCCCTGCCGCCGCTGCGCCCCCTGGACGAGGCCCACCGCATCGACGAACGCGACCGGGCCGGCCTGCCGCGCGACATGGCCCGCCAGGTCGACTACGAGCCCCTGCGCAGCCTGCTGCCGGTGCGGGGCCGGGACGGCTACGACCGCAAGCGCGAGGCCCGGGAGGTCGACACCCTCGTCATCGAGAACGACCGGCTCCGCGCCACCGTCCTGCCCGGTCTCGGCGGCCGTGTGGCCTCCCTCCACCACAAGCCGACCGACCGCGAGCTGCTCTACGTCAACCCCGTGCTCCAGCCCGCCAACTTCGCCCTCAACGGCGCCTGGTTCTCCGGCGGCATCGAATGGAACATCGGCGCGACCGGCCACACCACCCTCTCCTGCTCGCCCGTGCACGCCGCCCGGGTGCCCGCCCCCGACGGCGGCGAGATGCTGCGCCTGTGGGAGTGGGAGCGGCTGCGGGACCTGCCCTTCCAGGTCGACCTGTGGCTGCCGGAGGGCTCCGACTTCCTCCACGTCGGCGTCCGGATCCGCAACCCGCACGAACGCCCGGCGCCGACCTACTGGTGGTCCAACATCGCCGTGCCCGAGGAACGACGCGTCCTCGCCCCGGCCGACGAGGCCTGGCAGTTCGGCTACGAGCGGCGGCTGCGGCGCGTGCCCGTCCCGACGTACGACGGTGTCGACCGGACGTACCCGCCGAACAGCACGTACCCCGCCGACTGGTTCTACGAGGTGCCGGACGGCCGGCGCCGCTGGATCGCCGCGCTCGACGAGCACGGACACGGGCTGGTGCAGACGTCGACCGACGTGCTGCGCGGCCGCAAGCTGTTCGTATGGGGCACCGGGCCCGGCGGGCGGCGCTGGCAGGAGTGGCTCACCGAGCCCGGCACCGGCGGCTACTGCGAGATCCAGGCCGGGCTCGCCCGCACCCAGCTGGAACACGTCAAGCTGGAGGCGGAGAGCGAGGTGTCCTGGCTGGAGGCGTACGGGCCGCTCGACGCGGCGCCCGGGGGCGAGTGGCACACCGTACTGCGCGGGGCGGAGGAGCGGCTGGAGACGGTCCTGCCACGTGCCGGCGTCGACGCGGCCTACGAGGCCTGGCGGCCGTACGCCGACGCCGAGCCCGGCGAGAGCCTCGCCACCGGGTCGGGCTGGGGCGCGCTCGAAGTACTGCGCGCGGGCTGGAAGCTGCCCGGCACGCCCTTCGGGGAGCACACCCTCGGCGACGAGCAGCGGCCCTGGCTGCACCTGCTGCGCGCCGGGTCCCTGCCCGAACCGGCGCGCCACGAACCGCCCGGGGGCACGCTGGTCGCCCGGCCCTGGCGGGACATGCTGGAGACCACGGCCGCCACACCGCTCGCCGAGTACCACCTCGGCGTCGCCCAGTGGCACGGCGGCGACCGGGCCCAGGCGGTGCGCAGCTGGGAGCGCGGCCTGAAGACCGCCGCCGCCGGCTGGCCCCTGCTGCGCTGCCTCGCCGTCGCCGACCAGGAGGACGGCCACCACGAGCGGGCCGCCGACCGGTATGCCGAGGCCTTCGACGATCTGTGCGGGCAACCGCGCGAGCGGCGGGAGGAGACGGACGTCCGCGCCGACGACGCGGAGCGGACGGCCGTCGCCGCCGCGCTCGGCCGCGAGGCGATCGAGGCGCTGCTCGCGGTCGGCCGCACGGCGGACGCCCGTACCGTGTGGGAGCGGCTGCACCCCACGACCCGGGCCCGCGGCCGGTTCCGGCTGACCGAGGCGGAGCTGCTGGCCGCCGAGGGCCGGCGCGGCGCGGCACGGGCCGTCTTCGACGAGGGCTTCGAGGTCGCCGACCTGCGGGAGGGCGCGGAGAGCATCGGCCGGCTGTGGGCCCGGCTCGGCGACGAACCGCTCCCGGCCCGCCACGACTTCCGGATGCGGCCGGACGGGGCGTGAGCCCGCCCGGCCCGCCGCCCGCCCCGCCGCTAACCCCGCCGGTCCACGTACTCGTAGATCGCCCCGTCCGGGTGCCGGGCGATCAGGTTGCGGCCCGCGGGCGTCGGGACCGGGCCCGCGATGACGTCCGCGCCCAGCGAGGTGAGGACACGATGGGTCTCCTCGACGTCCGTCACGGCGATCGTCGCGGCGACCTTGCGCAACACCTCGAGCTGGGACTCGGGCCCGCTCATCAGCAGGAAGCAGCCGACCGCGGCGACTTGGACACCGCCGCGTTCGAAGCGGTGGGCCGGGCCGCCGGCCAGACCTTCGTAGAAGGGGATCGCCTTGTCCAGGTCGTCGACGTAGATGCGCAGTGTGGCTCCCAGAATGTCCATGCGGAAGAGCCTAGTTGGGAGCGATGGGGCGCACTCGCGGTCCCGCCCATGGAAGCTCCGTTCGCGGGTACCCGCACGGCATGGACCGCATGGATCACTTGGAACACCTGGACAAGCATCTGGTCGACGAACTGGCACAGGTGGCACGCGAGACCGTGCGCGACGAGCTGCGTGAGCAGACGCGGAAGCAGCGCCGCAAGGCCACGCTCTACGCCGCGTCGGGTGCCGCCGCCCTGTACGCGGGTGCCGCCCTCGCGCTCGCCGTGGGTCTGGCCCTCGCCATCGGCCTGCCGGACTGGGCCGCCGCGCTGATCACGGCCGTCCTCCTGGGCGTCGTGGCCTACCTGCTGCGCGGTGCGGCCCGGCCGGGGTCCGACCACGGCTCGGGACACGGCGGCGCACTCGGCGGAACCGCGCCGAGTGCGCCGCCGAACGGACTGGGCGTGCCGTACCCGCCGGTGCCGCCCGTCGCACCCGGCGGTGTCGGCGGCACGAGCGGCGCCCCGGTGGCGGGCACGCCCCCGCCGAGCGCCACCGGGCCCGCGGCGCCGCCCCGGGACGGCGTCGACCCCATGGCCCCGCGCGACCGCGGTTGACCGGCCGCGACTCGGCAGACACGGCGCCCCCCGAATCCGCGGAAGCGGTTCGGGGGGCGCCGTGTCTGCGTGTCTGCGTGTCTGCGTGTCTGCGCCGCTCAGGTGTCCTGCTGGAGCTGCGGCAGCACCTTCGTGCGGTAGAAGTCGAAGAAGCCGCGCAGGTCGGGGCCGATCTGGTTGACGTAGACGCGGTCGAAGCCGGCGTCCGCGAACCCCTTCAGCTCCGCGACGTGTTCGTCCACGTCGTCGCCGCACACCCGGCTGCCCCGGACCATGTCCTCGGTGACCAGGGTCTGCGCCTGCTCGAAGTGCTTGGGCGAAGGCAGCACCTGGCCCAGCTCGCCCGGCAGCAGCTCGTTGGCCCACAGCCGGTGCACGGTCCGTACCGCCTCGTCCCGGTCGGTGTCGTAGCAGACCTTGGTGCCCCCGCTGACCAGCTTGCCGCCGCCCCCGCCCTTGCGGTACTGCTCCACCATCGAGGTGTCCGGCATCATCGTGATGTATCCGTCGCCCACCCGCGACGCCAGCTTGGTCGCCGACGGGCCGAAGCCGGAGATGTCGATCGGGACGGGCTCGTCCGGGACGGTGTAGAGGCGGGCGTTCTCCACCGTGTAGTGCGTGCCGTGGTGGTTGACCTCCTCGCCGGTGAACAGCCGCCGCATGATCAGGATGGCCTCCTCCAGCATCTCCAGGCGTACGTGCGCGGCCGGCCAGGCGTCCCCGAGGATGTGCTCGTTGAGCGCCTCGCCGGTGCCGACGCCGAGCCGGAAGCGGCCCTGAGTCATCACCGCGCTGGTCGCCGCGGCCTGCGCCACCACCGCCGGGTGGATGCGCACGGTCGGACAGGTCACCGCCGTCTCGACGGGCAGGGACACCGCGTCGGACAGGGCACCGATCACGGACCACACGAAGGGGCTCTGTCCCTGCTCGCCGTTCCAGGGGTGGTAGTGGTCCGAGATCCACAGCGCCTGGAATCCGGCCTGCTCGGCCATCCGCGCCTGCTCGATCAGCTCCGCGGGACCGTACTGCTCGCACGAGAGGAAGTAGCCGTACTCGGGCATGGGGCGCCTCCGGGGCATGACATGAGGGGGTGGGTCCCGGCCCGGGTACCCGGGGGCCCGGCCGGAAACCGGCGGTGCCGGGGCGTCGACCGGGCCGCCGCCCGGGCCCGGCGCACGTTTGGGGGGCTTGGCCAGGGGGACGCGGAAGGCTCACGAGGTACGCGACAGCCCGGAGGCGAACCGTGAGCCGACCCCGCATCGTGATCGTCGGTGCCGGCTTCGCCGGGTACCGGACGGCCCGCACCCTGTCCCGGCTCACCCGGCACCAGGCCGACATCACCCTGCTCAACCCGACCGACTACTTCCTCTACCTGCCCCTGCTGCCCCAGGTCGCCGCCGGAGTCCTGGAACCGCGCCGGGTCAGCGTGTCCCTGTCGGGCACCCTGCCGCGCGTGCGGCTGGTGCTCGGCGAGGCCGACGGCATCGACCTCGACGGGCACACCGTGCGCTACACCGACCCGGAGGGCGGCGAGGGCACCCTGTCCTACGACCGGCTGGTGCTCGCCGCGGGCAGCGTCAACAAGCTGCTGCCCATTCCCGGTGTCGCCGAGCACGCCCACGGCTTCCGCGGGCTGCCGGAAGCGCTGTACCTGCGCGATCACGTCACCCGTCAGGTGGAGCTGGCCGCCGCGGCCGACGACCGTGCGGAGTGCGCCGCCCGGTGCACCTTCGTCGTGGTCGGCGCCGGATACACCGGCACGGAGGTCGCCGCGCACGGCCAGATGTACACGGACGCTCAGGTCCGCAAGCACCCGATGCGCACCGGCATGCGGCCCCGCTGGATGCTGCTGGACGTGGCGCCCCGGGTGCTGCCCGAGATGGACGAACGGCTCTCCCGCACCGCCGAGCGGGTGTTGCGGCAGCGGGGCGTCGACGTGCGGATGGGAATCTCCGTGAAGGAGGCCACGCACGACGGGGTCCTGCTGACCGACGGTACGAGTGTCGACACACGCACGCTGGTGTGGTGCGTGGGCGTGCGGCCCGACCCTCTGGTGGAGTCCCTCGGGCTGCCCATGGAACGCGGCCGCCTGCTCGTCGATCCGCACCTCCAGGTGCCGGGACGGCCCGAGCTGTTCGCGTGCGGTGACGTGGCCGCGGTGCCGGACCTGTACCAGCCCGGCCAGTACACACCGATGACCGCGCAGCACGCCTGGCGGCACGGCAAGGTCTGCGCCCGGAACGTCGCCGCGTCGCTCGGCGTCGGCGAGCGACGGGCCTACCGCCACCGCGACATGGGGTTCGTCGTCGACCTCGGCGGCGCCAAGGCCGCCGCCAACCCGCTCGGCCTCCCGATGTCCGGCCCGGCGGCGGGCGCGGTCACCCGCGGCTACCACCTCGCCGCGATGCCCGGCAACCGCGTCCGGGTCGCCGCGGACTGGCTGCTGGACGCGGTGCTGCCCCGGCAGGCCGTCCAGCTGGGCCTCGTACGGTCCTGGTCCGTGCCTTTGGAGTCGGCGTCGCCGGAGGTGGCGCGGGTGCCGGGCGGTGCGGGGACCCGGAAGCAGGAGGGAGCGCCGACGGAAGCCGACCCGGGGCGCCGAGACGGCCCCAGGTCCGCGGAGCCCCGGCGGAACCAGCGGGGTGGTGAGCCCGCGAAGGGTCAGCCTGGTGGTGAACCGGCGAAGGGTCAGCCCGGTGGTGAGCCCGCGAAGGGTCAGCCTGGTGGTGAGCCCGCGAAGGGTCAGCCCGGTGGTGAGCCCGCGAAGGGTCAGCCTGGCGGTGAACCGGCGAAGGGTCAGCCTGGTGGTGAGCCCGCGAAGGGTCAGCCCGGCCGTGGACCGGCCAAGGGCCGCCCGGCCGGTGCCGCTGCCGAGTCCCGTCCCGCCCGCGCGCCCGCCAAGCCGCCGTCCACCGCGGCGCCCGCCAAGCCGCCCTCCGCGAACGCGCCCGCCGAGCCACGGAGGCCGGGGGCGGCGCCCGGCAAGCCCCGGTCCGCCGGTGCGGCGCCCGCCCCGGCCCGGTCCGCCGGTGCTCCCGACGACCCCGGCCCCGAACCCCCGGCGAACCAGCCGCCCCCCGGACCCGACATCGCCCCCGGCCCCGTCAAGCGTTCCGACGGACGTGCCGCAGAAGGAGACTCATGAACACCGGTGAACTCGTCGACCTCGGACAGCAGCTGCGCGTCGACAGCGTACGGACGTCCGCCGCCGCGGGCTCCGGACACCCGACGTCATCGATGTCCGCCGCGGACCTGATGGCCGTACTCCTCGCCAACCACCTTCGCTACGACTTCGAGCGCCCCGCCCACCCCGGCAACGACCGTTTCGTCCTCTCCAAGGGACACGCCTCGCCCCTCCTCTACTCCGCCTACAAGGCGGCCGGCGCCATCGACGACGAGGAGCTGCTCACCTTCCGCAAGCTGGGCAGCCGCCTGGAGGGGCATCCCACGCCGCAGCGGCTGCCGTGGGTCGAGACGGCCACCGGATCGCTCGGCCAGGGGCTGCCCGTCGGTGTAGGCATCGCACTGTCCGGCAAGCGGCTGGACCACGCCGACTACCGCGTGTGGGTGCTGTGCGGCGACAGCGAGATGGCCGAGGGGTCGGTGTGGGAGGCCGCCGAGCACGCCGGGTACGAGCACCTCGACAACCTCACGGTGATCGTCGACGTCAACCGGCTCGGCCAGCGCGGCCAGACCCGGCACGGACACGACCTGGACGCGTACGCGCGCCGCTTCCGGGCCTTCGACTGGCACACGATCGAGATCGACGGCCACGACGTGGACGCCATCGACCGCGCCTACGGCGAGGCACTGTCCACCAAGGGCCAGCCCACCGCGATCATCGCCCGCACCCTCAAGGGCAAGGGCGTCGAGTCCGTGGAGGACCGCGAGGGCCAGCACGGCAAGCCGCTGCCGGAGGCCGAGGAGGCGATCGCGGAACTCGGCGGGCCGCGCGAGCTCACGGTCCAGGTCCAGGAGCCGCCGTCCGCACGGGCACTGCACTCGGCCGGCACCGGACAGACCGAGCTGCCCCGCTACGACAAGGGCGACGAGGTCGCCACCCGCAACGCCTTCGGCGAGGCGCTCGCCGCACTCGGTACCGCCCGCGGTGACGTCGTCGCCCTCGACGGCGAGGTCGGCGACTCCACGCGCGCCGAGTTCTTCGCCAAGGAACACCCCGAGCGCTACTTCGAGTGCTACATCGCCGAGCAGCAGATGGTCGCCACCGCGGTGGGCATGGCGGCCCGCGGCTGGGTGCCGTTCGCCACCACGTTCGCCGCCTTCCTGACCCGCGCCCACGACTTCGTGCGGATGGCGTCCGTCAGCGGCTCCGGCATCAACCTCGTCGGTTCCCACGCGGGCGTCGCCATCGGCCAGGACGGGCCCAGCCAGATGGGCCTGGAGGACCTCGCGATGATGCGGGCCATCCACGGCTCGACCGTGCTGTACCCGTGCGACGCCAACCAGGCGGCCCGCCTCGTCGCCGAGATGGCCGGCCTGGAGGGCATCCGCTACCTGCGCACCTCACGCGGCGAGAGCAAGGTGATCTACAGCCCCGACGAGGAGTTCCCCGTCGGCGGCAGCAAGGTGCTGCGCTCCTCCGACCGCGACCGGCTGACCGTCGTCGCGGCCGGCGTCACCCTGCACGAGGCGCTCGCCGCGGCCGACGCCCTGGGTGAGGACGGCATCGCGGTCCGGGTGATCGACCTGTACTCGGTCAAGCCCGTCGACCGGGCCACCCTGCGCGAGGCCGCCGAGGACACCGGCTGCCTGGTGACCGTGGAGGACCACCGCCAGGAGGGCGGCATCGGCGACGCCGTCCTCGACGCGTTCAGCGACGGACGGCCCGTGCCCCGCCTGGTCCGGCTCGCCGTCGGCACGATGCCGGGCTCCGCGACCCCGGCCGAGGAACTGCACGCCGCCGGAATCGACGCCGAGTCCGTCGAGGCGGCCGTACGGATGCTGGTGGAGCAGGCGATCGTGCCGTGAGCGGTGACGCCGTGCGGACCGTCCGGGCCGGCCGGCACACGGTGGAGGTCCACCGGCCGGACAAGGTGCTGTTCCCCGCGGGCGACGGCGGCGCGAAGGAGTACACCAAGGGCGACCTCGTCGACTACCACCGTGCCGTCGCCCCCTTCATGCTGCCGCACCTGCGAGGGCGCCCGCTGATGCTGGAACGGCACCCGGACGGCGTCGACGGACCGCGGTTCATGCAGAAGAACACCCCGGAGCACTACCCGGACTGGATCAGCCGCGTCGAGGTGGGCAAGGAGGGCGGTACGGTCCGCCACACCGTCTGCGACGACACCGCCACCCTCCTCTACCTCGCCGACCAGGCCGCCCTCACCCTGCACCGCTGGCTGTCCCGGGCCGGGCAGGTGGACCGGCCGGACCGGATGGTCTTCGACCTCGACCCGGCCGGTGACGACTTCGAGGCGGTCCGGGAGACGGCCCGGCTGCTGGGCGGACTGCTCGACGAGCTGAAACTGCCCTCGGCCCTCATGACCACCGGGTCCAGGGGGCTGCACGTCGTCGTGCCACTGAACGGCCGTCAGGAATTCGACGACGTGAGGGAGTTCTCCCGGGACGTCGCCTCGGTCCTGGCCGCGGCCCATCCCGACCGGCTCACCACCGCCGCCCGCAAGAAGGACCGCGGCGAGCGGCTCTACCTCGACATCCAGCGCAA
The DNA here is from genome assembly GCF_055564775.1 of Streptomyces sp. NPDC028991. Taxonomy (NCBI): domain Bacteria; kingdom Bacillati; phylum Actinomycetota; class Actinomycetes; order Kitasatosporales; family Streptomycetaceae; genus Streptomyces; species Streptomyces sp. NPDC028991. Next base: position 90,710 of record NZ_JBVHVP010000015.1, read on the forward strand.
CGCCTACGCGCAGACCGCGGTCGTCCCCTTCACCGTCCGCGCCCGGCCCGGCGCGCCCGTGGCCACGCCCATCTCCTGGGACCAGCTGGACGACCCCGCGCTGCACGCCCGCCGCTGGACGATCGCGGACGCCGTCGACCAGGCGCGCACCCATCCGTGGGCCGGGATCATGAGCCGCGCCCGGGCCCTGGGCCCCGCCCGACGGCGGCTGAACGCCCTGCGCGGCTGACCGCCCCGTGCGGCTGGCCGCCCCGTGCGGCTGACCGCCCCGCGCCGCTGAGCCGGGCCGGGGCCGGCGGGGGCGTCGGGGGCGTCGGGGGGTGGCACATGCCCGTGCCCGGAGAGGTTTGGCGAACATTCTTGCGGCCACACGGAGGGGGAGGTGGCCATGTCGAACACGAACAACACGTCCGAATCGCAAGGCTCACAACAGAGTTCGCGTAAATCACAGAAACCACAGGAGACCCAGGACTCGCAAGAGTCCCGTCGGCCCCGGCCGATGGAGGTGCTGCGCGAGGCGCGCGCCCAGCTCGCGGAGCTCACCGGTATGACCGCGGAGTCCGTCTCGTCCTTCGAGCAGACGGAGGAGGGCTGGTCGCTGGAGGTCGAGGTGCTCGAGCTCGAGCGGGTGCCCGACACGATGAGTCTGATGGCGAGCTACCAGGTGGAGCTCGATGCCGAGGGCCAGCTCACGGGCTACCGGCGGGTCAGGCGTTACGAGCGCGGGCGGGCCGACGCGCGCGGCTCCGGCGGCCGCTAGGCCGCCCGGCCGGACCGGCTGAACGCATCCACACCCACACACGAGAACGAACCCACACCCACACAAGATGGAGGAACAGCAGGCATGACTGTTATACCGGCACAACAGACCGGCGGCGGAGGCGGCAGCAGCGGCCTCTACGACGTGCTTGAGCTTGTTCTGGACAGGGGGCTCGTCATCGACGCATTCGTGCGCGTCTCCCTGGTCGGCATCGAGATCTTGAAGATCGACGTCCGTGTCGTCGTCGCCAGCGTGGACACCTATCTGCGCTTCGCCGAGGCGTGCAACCGGCTCGACCTGGAGGCCGGGCCGCGCAAGGACCCGGGTCTGCCCGACCTGGTCGGTGAGATGACCGAGTCCGGCGCCCGCGGCAAGTCCAAGGGGGCGCTGTCCGGCGCCGCCGAGACCATCTCCGACGCGTTCAAGCAGGCCCGTGACGAGGGCGGCTCCGAGCGCGAGACCACTTCGCGTCCGCGCGCCCGCAAGGCCGCGCCCTCGCGCCGGAAGGAGGAGCAGGAGTGAGTACGTACGTCTACGGCATCACCGCCGGCTCCCACCCCTCGCTGCCCGAGGACCTCAGGGGCGTCGGCGACCCGCCGCGCGAGGTGCGGATCCTGAACGAGGGCGAGCTGGCGGCCGTCGTCAGCGACGCGCCCGAGGACCTGCGCCCCAAGCGCAGGGAGCTGCTCGCCCACCAGAACGTGCTGAGCGAGGTCGGAGCGGATGGCTGTGTGCTGCCCATGCGCTTCGGCAGCGTCGCCCCGGACGACGAGGCGGTCACCGGCGTGCTCGCCGAGCGGGCCGAGCACTACCGGGAACGCCTCGGGGCGCTGGACGGCCGGGTCGAGTACAACGTCAAGGCCAACCACGTCGAAGAGGCCGTCCTGCACCACGTGATGGCCGAGAATCCGGAGATCCGGGCCCTGGCCGAGTCCAACCGGCAGTCGGGCGGCGGCAGCTACGAAAGCAAGATCCAGCTAGGCGAGATGGTCGCGGCCGCGGTCAAGGGCAAGGAGGCCGAGGACGCCACGACGCTGGAGCGGGCCCTGGAGCGGGCCGCCGACGCCGTGAGCGTGGGGCCCGAGTCCACCGGCTGGCTGGCCAACGTGTCGTTCCTGGTGAACCGCGAGTCGGCCGAGGAGTTCCTGGCGGCCGTCGAGCGGGCCCGCGGGGAGATGCCGCACCTGGAGGTGCGCGTGAACGGTCCGCTGCCGCCGTACAGCTTCGTCGAGCCCGGCCCGGCCGAGCCCGCGGGCACCGCGGCCGGTGGCGTGGACGCCGGAGCGGGGTGACGACGTGGGACTGATCTCGGAGGTCCTGATGCTGCCGCTCGCTCCGGCGCGCGGCGGCGCGTGGGCCATCAGACAGGTGCTGAAGGAGGCCGAGCGGATCTACTACGACCCCGCCACGGTTCGAGCCGAACTAGCCCGTCTGGAGGAGCAGCTGGAGGCCGGCGAGATCACCGAGGAGGAGTTCGACCGGCAGGAGGACGAGCTTCTGGACCGGCTGGAGATCGCTACGCGCACGAGCGCGGGATTGGGCAACGGGACGGCGCCATGAATCGAGTGGGACTGGGCCTCGCGGTAGGGGCCGGCTATTTGCTCGGCCGCACGAAGAAGATGAAACTCGCCGTCGCCGTGGGCACCATGGTGGCCGGCAAGAAGATGAACCTGACCCCGAAGGGCATAGCGGAGCTGGTCTCCACGCAGCTGCAGAACAACCCCCAGTTCAAGGAGATCGGGGACCAGCTGCGCACGGATCTGCGGGGCGTGGGCAAGGCGGCCTCGGGCGCCATGGTCGAGCGGCAGATCGACGCGCTCGCCGACCGGCTGCACGGGCGCACCGCCCAGGTGCGCGACCAGCTCTCCGGCGTGGCGTCCCAGGCGCCGGGCGTCGGGTCCGACGAATCCGGTGAAGCCGACGACCGCCGCTCCTCCCGCGACTCCGAGGCCTCGGAGGACTCGGAGGAGCCGGAGGAGCCGGAGGACGCCGCCGAGGAGCGCGCGGAGTACGACGACGAGCGCCACGAGGAGGACGAGCCGGCCGGCGGGCAGGCCGGCCAGGAGCGCGGAGAGCGGCGTCGGGAGCAGCGCGAACCGCGGCGCGAGCGGGCCGCGAAGAAGGCTCCGCCCGCGGCACGAAAGGCTGCCGAGAAGGCACCCGCGAAGAAGGCGGGGGCCAAGGCACCCGCGAAAAAGGCCGCGGCGAAGCGGGCACAGCCCGCCAAGAAGACGGCCGGCAAGAAGACGGCCGGGGCCCGGGGCGTCGCCCGCGGTGCCGGAACCCGGCAGTCGAAGGGCGGTGGTGAGCGATGACCGACACCCTCGGATCCGCGGCCTCCACGGCGGGCAAGGCCGCGAAGCAGAACCCGATCGCCGACGTGGCGCAGAGCGAGGCGGCCGACCGCCTCAAGGCGGAGGTCCAGGACTATCTCGCCGCCCAGGTCACGCGGCTGCTGACCGGCGTCGGCAGCAAGCTCGGCGAGACCACCGGCAAGCTGAACGACATCGCCGAGGGCAACAGCCCCGGATTCGGCAAGCTCGCCCTCGACGGCGGACGCAAGCTCGCCGAGGGCAAGGGCCCCGTGCGGGCCGCCTTCGAGGTCGGGGCCGGCAAGGTCAAGGACAACGTGGTCGGCGCCTTCAAGAACCTCGGCGGCGGCAAGGGCAGGAAGAAGGGCGGCGGTGGCCAGAAGCCGACCGTGATCATCGAGTACGTCGATGTCGGCGTACCGCTGCGCACGGCCTACGACCAGTGGACCCAGTACCAGGACTTCAGCACCTTCGCCAAGGGCGTCAAGAGCGCGAACCGCGCCGACGACACCTCGTCCGACTGGCAGCTGAAGGTCTTCTGGTCCAACCGCAGCTGGAAGGCGAAGACCACCGAGCAGGTGCCCGACGACCGGATCTCCTGGACGTCGGAGGGCGCCAAGGGCTCGACCAAGGGTGTCGTCAGCTTCCACCAGCTGGCCGACAACCTGACCCGGGTGATCCTGGTCATCGAGTACTACCCCAAGGGGCTGTTCGAGAAGACCGGCAACATCTGGCGCGCCCAGGGCCGCCGGGCCCGCCTCGATCTGAAGAACTACGTCCGTCACATCACCCTGAAGGGCGAGGCGGACGACGGCTGGCGCGGCGAGATCCGCGACGGCGAGGTCGTCCGCAGCCACGAGGACGCCCTCGCGCAGGAGCAGGAGGAGAGCCAGGGCGGCGAAGAGGCCCATGAGGGGGAGGAGGAAGCGCCGGACACCGAGTACGAGGGCGGCCGGTACGAGGAGGAGCCGCAGGAGGAGCCGGAGGGCGAGTACGAGGAAGAGTCCGAGACGGAGCCGGAAGGCGAGCCGGAGGGGGAGTACGAGGAACCCGAAGGCGAGTACGAGGAGGAAGAGGAAGCCGACGAGGACGAGTACGCGTCCCGTGACGAGTACGAGGACGCCGACAGCGGGAGCAGTCGATGACCACACCCAGCCGGCTGCCCGATCCCTACGGCCAGGGACAGAGCGCCAATCTCGCCGACATCCTGGAGCGGGTGCTCGACAAGGGAGTCGTCATCGCCGGCGACATCCGGATCAACCTGCTCGACATAGAGCTGCTCACCATCAAGCTGCGGCTGGTCGTGGCCTCCGTCGACAAGGCCAAGGAAATGGGCATCGACTGGTGGGAGAGCGACCCCGCACTCTCCTCGCGCGCCCGGCGCGACGAACTGACCCGGGAGAACGCCGAACTGCGCGAGCGCTTGCGCGAACTGGATCCGGGCCGCGTACCGAGGGAGGCGCCATGACCGGACTGCGGTATGTCTACGCCGTCTGCCGCCCCTTCGACGCGGCCCTCCAGTCACAGCTGACCGGGGTCGCGGGCGACCCGCCCAGGCTGCTGGCCCACGGCGGCCTGGTCGCCGTCGTCAGCCACGTGCCCGAGGCCGACTTCTCCGAGGAGGCGCTGCGGGCCCGCCTGGAGGACCTGGACTGGCTCGCCGGGACCGCCCGCGCCCACCAGCAGGTCATCGACGCGCTCACCGCCGTCACCACTCCGCTGCCGCTCCGGCTGGCCACGGTCTTCCGGGACGACAGCGGCGTACGCGTGATGATGGAGCAGCGCGAGGAGGCCTTCCGGCGCACGCTGGAGCGGCTGGACGGGCGCGTGGAATGGGGCGTCAAGGTGTACGTCGAGGCGGAGCCCGAGCAGACCGCCGGACCGGCACGGCCCGCCGCCAAGCCCGCATCGGGCCGGGACTACCTGCGGCAGCGGCGCCGGCAGACACGGGCCGACGACGACCTGTGGAGCAGGGCCGAGGAGTTCGCGACCCGCCTGCACGGGACGCTGGCCTCCCGGGCCGACGACGCGCGGCTGCACGCGCCGCAGAACCCCCGCCTTTCCGGCGCCGCCGGACGGAACGTTCTCAACGCCGCCTACTTGGTGCGGCGCGACGTGTCCGAGGAATTCGTGGAAATGGTGGACCGGACGAAGGACGACGCCCCGGGAATTCGCGTGGAACTCACCGGGCCGTGGGCGGCCTATTCCTTCGCCGGTGAAGAAGGGAACGCCGAAGAGGAAAGCGCGGGGGAGGGCTCATGACCGTCGTCGAACGCCGCGAGATCGCCCTGGTCGACCTGCTCGACCGGCTGCTCGCCGGCGGCGTCGTCATCACCGGCGACGTCACGCTGCGCATAGCGGACGTCGACCTGGTGCGCATCGACCTGAACGCGCTGATCAGCTCGGTCAACCGCAATGTCCCGTCGCCGTTCGGGGACTGACGTGAGTGAACATCCCGAGCCCCGCAAGCGCCTCGACCTCGAACCCGACACGGTCGAGCGCGATCTGATCAAACTGGTGCTGACGGTCGTCGAGCTGCTGCGCCAGCTCATGGAACGCCAGGCGCTGCGCCGCGTCGACGAGGGCGACCTGAGCGAGGAGCAGGAGGAGCGGATCGGGCTCACCCTGATGCTCCTCGACGACCGCATGACCGAACTGCGCGACCGCTACGGCCTGCGGCCCGAGGACCTGAACCTGGACCTCGGGCCGCTGGGACCGCTGCTGCCCCGGGAGTGAACTCTCCCGGGGCAGCAGCCTCACCACTTGTACAGCCTCACCACCTGTACCAGCGGCCCCTGCCGCCGCCGGCCGTCGTCCCGCGGACCAGGAACCCCAGTAGCCACAGGACCAGGACTGCCAAGGCAATCCACCAGAGAATCTTCACGGCGAATCCGGCGCCGAAAAGAATGATTGCGAGAAGCAGTACGATCAGAAGCGGAACCATAATGTGTACCTCCTGTCGTACTGGTTTCCCGGATTTCACCGATCAGGCACCCGCCGGGCTTTCTTTTGCTTCCTTTCGGCACACGATCTCCCCGTGCAGGACGCTGAACCAGCTCTCCGGCCGCCCGCCCCACTCCCGCCAGGCCGCCGAGACGGCCCGCAGCTGTTCCGTGGTCGCGTGGCCGCCCTCGACGGCGCGCTCGGCGTACGCCGACGCCAGGGTTCGGTCCGCCCACAGACCGCTCCACCACGCCCGTTCCTCGGGTGTGGCGAAGGTCCAGGTGGCGGAGGTCGCCGTGATGTCCGTGAACCCCGCCTCCAGCGCCCAGGCCTTCAGCCGGCGTCCGGCGTCCGGCTCGCCGCCGTTGGCGCGGGCCACCCGGTGGTACAGGTCCAGCCAGTCGTCCATGCCCGATGAGGCGGGGTACCAGGTCATGGCGCCGTAGTCCGAGTCGCGGACGGCGATGACGCCGTCCGGCCTCGCGACCCGCCTCATCTCGCGCAGCGCCCGCACCGGGTCGCCCACGTGCTGGAGCACCTGGTGGGCGTGGACGACGCAGAACGTGTCGTCCGGGTAGTCGAGGGCGTGCACGTCCGCGACCGCGAAGTCGGTGTTGGCCAAACCGCGTTCGGCCGCCGTGGCCCGGGCCCGCTCGACGATCTCCGGTGCCCGGTCCACGCCGGTGACGTGCCCGTCCGGGACCAGTTCCGCCAGGTCCGCGGTGATGGTGCCCGGACCGCAGCCGACGTCCAGGATCCGCATGTGCGGCTTCAGGGACCCGAGCAGGTAGCCGGCGGAGTTGGCGGCGGTGCGCCAGGTGTGCGAGCGGAGCACGGACTCGTGGTGTCCGTGCGTGTAGACGGCGGTCTCCTGCGGCTTCGGCATGGTGGATCCCCTCTCCCGACGATGCGGATCACGGTACGCGCACCGATCGAATGATGAGACCCGTGTTTTGCGATGTGGACTGACGATGTGTCAGGGGAGGCGGGGTCCGGAGAGCGTGCTCCGAGGGTGTGCGGCGCCCGGAAGCGTCAGGAGAGAAGTCCGTCGCCGGGCAGCGGGCGGTACACCGTGAGCGCCTCGGGCAGCTTCTCGAGCGTCAGATCGCCCTCCGTCTCCGTCAGTTCCCCGTCGAAGGCCATCAGCGTGCCCGGCGCGACCCCGGACAGGCGCAGCCGGCTCACCTGCACCGCCGCGTGTGCGGGGGAGCGGGTCAGCGGACCGGCCAGGGCCGCGGACAGCAGCCGCAGGGCCGGCCTGCGGCCACCGTGCACCACCCGCACGTCCAGCTGCCCGTCCGCCAGGTCGAGGCGGCGGCCGGAGGCGATGCCCCTGCGGTGGTACGTGCCGTTGCCCGCGAACAGCATCCACAGCGGGCGCCGGCGCCCCCGTACCTCGGCCTCCAGCGGATGACGGTCGGCGCGCAGCACCCGCACGGCCGCCACCACACCGGCCGGCCAGCCGCCGATCCGGGGCGACCAGCGCTCCCGCTCGCGCACCAGTTCCGGGTACACGCCGAGGCTGAAGGTGTTGAGGAAGACGCCGTGCCGACCGCCGGAAGCGAACCGGCCCACGTCCACCCGCACGCCCTCGCCCCGCTCCAGCGCCCGGCACAGATCCCGTACGTCCTCCACACCGAGGTCGTAGGCGAAGTGGTTGAGCGTGCCGCCGGGCAGCACCGCGAGCGGCAGTCCGCGGCGGACCGCGATCTCGGCCGCGGCGTTCACGGTGCCGTCGCCGCCGCACACACCGAGCACCCGGGCGTGTTCCGCCGCCTTCTCCAGCTCCGCCCGGACGTCCTCCGCCTCGCACTCCACCACCTCCGCGTCGGGCAGCGCGTCGCACAGCGCCCGCACCCGGTCCGAGGTGCCCGAGCCGATGTTGGCCACCATGACGAGGCCCTCGCCGCCGGGCAGCGCCGGTACCTCGGCCCGCGGCCGGGCCGGCGGGGTGAGCTGGGCGCGCGTCGGCACCATGCCCCGTACGGCGAACGCGGCCCCCGCCCCGAGGGCCGCACCCGCCAGCACGTCACTCGGGTAGTGGACGCCGGTGTAGACCCTGGACAGGGCGACCGCGGCGGCCACCGGGGCGACCGCCGCGCCCCACGCCGGGGACTCCAGCGCGACGCCGGTCGCGAACGCGGCGGCCGACGCGGCGTGCCCCGACGGGAAGGACGTCGTGACCGGCTGCCGCTTCAGCTGCCGCACCAGCGGCACCGGGTCCAGTACGGGACGGGAACGCCGGACCGAGCGCTTGCCGAGGGTGTTGATCGCCAGCGAGGCCAGGCTCAGCGAGGCGAGGCCCCGGGCGGCGGCGCGACGGGCCCTCGGAGTCCGGGTCGCGGCCAGCGCGGCGCCCGCCGCGAACCACAGCACACCGTGGTTGGCGCTGTGGCTCAGGCGGGGCAGCAGGGGGTCGGCGCCGGGCCAGGTACGGGCGGCGACGGCCTCGAACAGGCGCTGGTCGAGCCGCAGGAAACCGTTGCGGACCGGATGCGGGCCGGGTGTCGGGGCGGTGAGGTCTACGTCGGGGCTCATGGCTCCCGCCTACCCTGCGAACGGTGTTTCCTGCGGGTGGCGCGCCCCACGTGCGGCACCCCGGGCCGCGGCGGGGAAAAAGGGGTTTGCCCCGGACGTGCCGGGAGCCGCAGAATCCGGTCCATGGGTCATCTCGAAGCCGCGCACCTGGAGTACTACCTCCCCGACGGAAGGGCGCTGCTCGGCGACGTCTCCTTCCGGGTGGGGGAAGGGGCCGTCGTGGCCCTCGTCGGACCCAACGGAGCCGGCAAGACCACCCTGCTCCGCCTGCTGTCCGGCGAGCTCAAACCGCACGGCGGGAGCGTCACCGTCGGTGGCGGCCTCGGGGTGATGCGGCAGTTCGTGGGCTCGGTCCGGGACGAGACGACCGTACGCGACCTGCTCGTGTCCGTGGCCCCTCCCCGCATCCGCGAGGCGGCCCGCGCCGTCGATGCCGCCGAGCACGGGATCCTGACCGTCGACGACGAGGCCGCGCAGATGCGCTACGCCCAGGCGCTCGCCGACTGGGCCGAGGCACAGGGCTACGAGGCCGAGACCCTGTGGGACATCTGCACCACGGCCGCGCTGGGCGTCCCCTACGAGCGTGCCCAGTGGCGGCAGGTGAGCACGCTGTCCGGCGGCGAGCAGAAGCGGCTGGTGCTGGAGGCACTGCTGCGCGGCACCGACGAGGTGCTGCTGCTCGACGAGCCGGACAACTACCTCGACGTGCCCGGCAAGCGGTGGCTGGAGGAGCGGCTCGAGGAGACCCGCAAGACCGTGCTGTTCGTCTCCCACGACCGGGAGCTGCTCGCCCGCGCCGCCCAGAAGATCGTCTCCCTGGAACCCGGCCCCGCGGGCGCCGACGCCTGGATGCACGGCGGCGGCTTCGCCACCTTCCACGACGCCCGGCGCGAGCGCTTCGCCCGCTTCGAGGAACTGCGCCGCCGCTGGGACGAGAAGCACGCCCAGCTGAAGAAGCTGGTGCTGACCCTGCGTCAGGCGGCCGCGGTCAGCCACGAGATGGCGTCCCGCTACGCCGCCGCACAGACCCGGCTGCGCAAGTTCGAGGAGGCCGGGCCACCGCCCGAGCCGCCGCGCGAGCAGGACATCAGGATGCGCCTGAAGGGCGGCCGTACCGGCGTCCGCGCCGTCACCTGCGAGCAGCTGGAACTCACCGGCCTGATGAAACCCTTCGACCTGGAGGTCTTCTACGGCGAACGGGTCGCCGTCCTCGGCTCCAACGGCTCCGGCAAGTCGCACTTCCTGAGGCTGCTCGCCGGCGACGACGACGTGACGCACACCGGACACTGGAAGCTCGGGGCCCGCGTGGTGCCCGGGCACTTCGCGCAGACCCACGCCCACCCGGAACTGCTCGGCCGCACCCTCCTGGACATCCTGTGGACCGAACACTCCCAGGACCGGGGTGCCGCCATGTCGAGGCTGCGCCGCTACGAGCTGACCCAGCAGGCCGAGCAGACCTTCGACCGGCTCTCCGGCGGCCAGCAGGCCCGCTTCCAGATCCTCCTGCTGGAACTCCAGGGTGTCACCGCCCTGCTGCTCGACGAGCCGACCGACAACCTCGACCTGGAATCGGCCGAAGCCCTCCAGGAGGGCCTGGAGGGCTTCGAGGGCACGGTCCTCGCGGTCACCCACGACCGCTGGTTCGCCCGCTCCTTCGACCGGTACCTCGTCTTCGGCGGCGACGGCCGCGTCCGCGAGACGCCGGAACCGGTGTGGGACGAACGGCGGGTGGAGCGGGCCCGCTGACGCTCACGCGGAGGTCACTTCCAGCGCAGCAGCGCCCCCAGACCCCCCACCGGCGCCTTCTGTGCCGCCTCGGACGGCAGGGCCGGCGTCACCGAGATCGCCGGGGCGCCGGTCATCACCGCCGAGCGCAGCAGGGCGTCGTCCGCACGGGCCGACCAGGAGTTCTGCTCGCCGAGCGTCTTCAGCTCGGTACGGCGCACCGCCAGCTGGTCGGCGTCCTCGCCGATCCACACCTCGCGGTGCGTGTCGGGGGCGTCCGGGATGACCAGCAGCTCGTCGATGCGGTGCTCCCGGGCCGCCTCGACCAGCGCGGGCACGCCCTCCGCGGCGCCGGCCCGGCCCTCGCCGTCCGGTGTCCGGGCGGCCAGGAAACGGTCCAGGTCCGCTCGCGCGCGCGAGCGGACGTGGTCGTCGCGCAGCCCCTCCACCTCGTCGTCCAGCAGCCTGCTGCCGGCGCCGCGCGAGGCCTCGGCGACGCGGCCTTGCAGCCGCTTGGGCAGCCGCTCGTGCACGGACCGCCGTTCCCGGTCGTCACCCACGAGGATCAGCAGGTCCGCGCCCGTCTCCTCCTGGCACACGGCGAGCGCGTCCGCGATCTCCGCCGCGTTGTGCTCCCAGGTGTTCTCCACCCGCAGCTGGAAGTGGCGCTCCGACCAGTCGACGGTGCTCGTGCGGTGCACCGGCCACTGCCGGCCGGTCACGCCGCCCGCGTCCGAGCTGCCCAGCGCGCTGCGCAGCTCGAAATCGGCGCCCCTGCGGTCGACGTACGCCACCACGCACACCGGATCCTCGCCGGCCAGGTCCAGCAGCGGTGCGACGTGCGGCAGCGGCGCCCAGTCGGCGGTGGTCCCACCGTACGGCGGCCGGGCCAGCGGCGGATCGAGGACCACCTGCCCGGCGCACGCGAACAGCGCCCGCCCGTGCGGGTCGGTGGCGTGGCGCAGTCCCTCCACCGCCTCCCGCACGGCGCGGCAGGTCGCGTCGTCAGCGCCCTGCTCCGCCAGCTCCCGGGCCACCGCCGCGGCCGTCAGCTCACGTTCGTGGGGGGTGTCCTCTGCGTTGCGGGACAGATCGACGTACACGGAGGCCCAGGGCCCCTGGTGTTCGTAGAGGGGATGCAGAAACGCGAGATCCATGGCTCCCTCCCGGGTGCCGCTCGGGGGTGGTAGTGCTCCGGGGCGGGTACCCGGACCGCATGAACGAACACGACACGCGGGACGACACCATGACCGGAGTGGACCCGGGCCGCCTGGACGACCAGCAGCTCATGAAGGAGCTGGAGACCATCCACCGCACGCGCCACGACACCCTGCTGTACGGGTCGAACGACGCGCTGCGGGCCCACAACGACCGGATGGCACAGCTCGAGGGCGAGTGGCTGCGCCGCAACCCCCGGCGCCCGGTCGCCGCGGGCCGCACCCGCGAGGGCGCCCGGGAACGGGGTTGTCAGGAGACCACCACCCCGGGCGGCTGACCGCGCCCGTCCGGACGCCGCCATGACACGCGGGACCCGGCCAGCCGCCATGACACGCGGGGGCCCAGGGGGGGGGGGGGGGGGGGGGGGGGGGGGGGGGGGGGGGGGGGGGGGGGGGGGGGGGGGGGGTCTTTTTTTTCTTCTTTTTGTTGTTTCCCTCGTTTGCTGTCTCT
>NZ_JBVHVP010000015.1:102665-116447 GCF_055564775.1 Streptomyces sp. NPDC028991
CACCACCACAACACAACCCACCCACCCACCCCCCCCACCACCCCCCCCCCCCCCCCCCCCCCCCCCCCCCCCCCCCCCCCCCCCCCCCCCCGGGCCCCGGGGAGAGGCTCCCGCCTTCCTTCTTTCCCGGCCGCTCAGCCGCCCGCCTTGGCGAACTCCGCGAGATAGGTCTCGCAGAACGCCTCGAGGTCGTCCGGCTTGCGGCTGGTGATCAGCACGTTGTCGCCGTGGTCGCAGACCTTCACCTGTTCGTCGACCCAGGTGGCCCCGGCGTTGCGCAGGTCGGTCCGCAGGCTGGGCCACGAGGTCACGACCCGGCCGCGCACGACGTCCGCCTCGACGAGCGTCCACGGGGCGTGGCAGATGGCGGCCACCGGCCGGCCCTGCTCGAAGAAGTCCCTGACGAACGCCACGGCCTTCTCGTCCATCCGCAGGAAGTCCGGGTTGGCCACGCCGCCGGGCAGGACCAGGCCCCCGAACGAGTCGGCCGACGTGTCGCCGACCACCTCGTCCACCGGGAACGTGTCCGCCTTGTCGAGGTGGTCGAAGCCCTGGATCTCACCGGACTGCGTGGAGACGAGCACGGGCTCGTGTCCCGCGTCCTTCGCCGCCTGCCACGGCTGAGTCAGCTCGACCTGCTCCACGCCCTCGGGCGCGGTCAGAAATGCGATGCGCATGTGGTTCGGATTCCTTTCCCGGCGCGCCGGCCGGTGTCGCCGCCCGGCGCGCGTGAGTCGTTCGGCCGTGTGGGCGCCGGTCGTCTCAGCCGCCGTTTCGGGCGTCCGGTTCCGCGCGGCTGATGTCGGCGAGCGCCGAGGAGGGATCCCGGGCCTCGGCCAGATCGCCGAGACTCACCATCCCGACCGGCAGCCCGTCCTCCACGACCGGCAGCCGGCGTACGGCGTGCTCGCGCATCAGCGCGACCACGTCCGCCACCGGATCGTCCGGGGAGACCGTCAGCGGGTCGTGGGTGCAGACCGCCCGGACGCCCACGCCCATCGGATCGAGGCCCGCCGCCACCGCCCGCACCGTGATGTCGCGGTCGGTGAGCAGACCCACGACGTCCTGCCCGTCCGCGACCACCACATCACCGATGTTCTGCGTGCGCATCAGCTGCGCCGCCTCGACGAGTGAGGAGTCCGGACGAACGGCGGTCACGCCCGGTGTCATGACGTCCCGCACGTACTCGGCCACGTGCCCGGCCATAGGGCCCGCCCTTCCTGGCGCCTACGCGCCCTGCGTCCCGGCGGATCCGGACCCGCCGTGCTCGGTCAGGGCCACCGCCAGTTCCTGCACGTTGTCGTAGCGCGCCTTGTGCGGCAGCCGTTCCAGTCCCTCGACGAGGGCGTCGGGCGCGTTGCCGCGGCGCAGCGCCCGGGTCAGTTCCCGCGGGCCCGCGGGGAAGGTGCCCCGGGTCAGGTTCCGGGCCAGTTCGAGCCGGAGGGCTTCCAGGTATGTCGGTCCGCGGCCCGGCGTCACCGGTCCGTAGGTGACGTCCGGGTCGTCCTCGGCAGCCGGTTCCGGGTCGTGCCACTCCTCGGTGCGGGTGGGGTGCCCGGACCTGAGCAGACCCTGCAGTTCGTGCTTCATCTCGTCGTCGCGGTGGACGCTCATCCGGTCACTGCCTCGCTGCATGTCTCCCTCCAGATCCTTCAGGGGTGCCGACCGCGTACCCGGCCACCGGGGGCCGACACGGATTCGCCCGGACGGGTCCGGTCCGATTTCCCCGGTCACGCAGCGTGCGTCCGCCCGCACCGCGGGTTTGCCCGCCGGGTACGGGGAACCCGGCTCGCGCCACCACCCCCCACGCCCACCCCTTTTCGGGAAGGACGGATCATGGCGGTGCTGCTCGCTGTGTTCATCCCGGTCCTCATGCTCGGCGTGGTGCTGGCCCTCGGCCGCTACGAGGAACTGGTGCTGCCGGGCACCGCGCCGCCGTACGACGACCCCGACGCGGCCGCCGGTGCCGATCAGTAGCCGCGCGAGCGGATCAGGAATCGAGAAGCGAAGCCCACCGTGCTCCGTCTAGCGTGTCCCTGCCGACCCGCTCGACGGATGGAGACACGATGAGCAGCGCCAGGAGAACGGACCAGCAGGCGGCCGCGCCGCATGTCGCGGACAGCCACGATCTGATCCGTGTACACGGCGCCCGCGAGAACAATCTCAAGGACGTCAGCATCGAGATCCCCAAGCGTCGGCTGACGGTGTTCACCGGTGTCTCCGGTTCGGGCAAGAGCTCCCTGGTGTTCAACACGATCGCCGCCGAGTCGCAGCGGCTGATCAACGAGACCTACAGCGCCTTCGTGCAGGGCTTCATGCCGACGCTGGCACGGCCCGAGGTCGACGTCCTCGACGGCCTGACCACCGCGATCATCGTGGACCAGCAGCGGATGGGCGCCGACCCCCGCTCCACGGTCGGCACCGCCACCGACGCCAACGCGATGCTGCGCATCCTCTTCAGCCGGCTCGGGGACCCGCACATCGGCCCGCCGAGCGCCTACTCCTTCAACACCGCCTCGGTCCGCGCGAGCGGCGCGATCACCGTCGAGCGCGGCAACAAGAAGGCGGTGAAGGCGACCTACGAGCGCACCGGCGGCATGTGCACGCACTGCGAGGGCCGGGGCAAGGTCTCCGACATCGACCTCTCCCAGCTCTACGACGACTCCAAGTCGCTCGCCGAGGGCGCGTTCACCATCCCGGGCTGGAAGTCGGACAGCCAGTGGACCGTGCAGGTCTACGCCCAGTCCGGCTTCGTCGACCCCGACAAGCCGATCCGCGAGTACACCGAGAAGGAGCTGCGGGACTTCCTCTACGGCGAGCCGGTCAAGGTGAAGGTCAACGGCGTCAACCTCACCTACGAAGGGCTGATCCCGAAGATCCAGAAGTCGTTCCTGTCCAAGGACAAGGAGGCGATGCAGCCGCACATCCGGGCGTTCGTGGAGCGGGCGGTCACCTTCACCACCTGTCCCGAGTGCGACGGCACCCGGCTCAGCGAGGGCGCCCGGTCGTCGCGGATCGGGAAGATCAGCATCGCCGACGCCTGCGCGATGGAGATCCGCGACCTGGCCGAGTGGGTCCGCGGGCTCGACGCCCCGTCGGTGGCGCCGCTGCTCACCGCGCTGCGGGACACCCTCGACTCGTTCGTGGAGATCGGCCTCGGCTACCTCTCGCTCGACCGTCCGGCGGGCACCCTGTCGGGCGGCGAGGCGCAGCGCGTGAAGATGATCCGCCACCTCGGCTCGTCCCTCACCGACACCACGTACGTCTTCGACGAGCCCACCATCGGCCTGCACCCGCACGACATCCAGCGCATGAACGACCTGCTGCTGCGGCTGCGGGACAAGGGCAACACGGTGCTCGTCGTCGAGCACAAGCCGGAGACCATCGCGATCGCCGACCACGTCGTCGACCTCGGCCCCGGCGCCGGCACGGCGGGCGGCACCGTCTGCTTCGAGGGCACCGTGGAGGGGCTGCGGGCCGGCGGCACGGTCACCGGCCGTCACCTCGACGACCGGGCCTCCCTCAAGGAGACGGTCCGCGAGGCCACCGGGACGCTGGAGATCCGGGACGCCACGACGCACAACCTCCAGGGCGTCGACGTCGACGTGCCGCTCGGCGTGCTCTGCGTGGTCACCGGCGTGGCGGGCTCCGGCAAGAGCTCCCTGATCCACGGCTCGGTCCCGGCCGGCGCGGACGTCGTCTCGGTCGACCAGAGCCCCATCAAGGGCTCCCGGCGCAGCAACCCGGCCACGTACACGGGGCTGCTCGAACCGATCCGCAAGGCCTTCGCCAAGGCCAACGGAGTCAAGCCCGCCCTGTTCAGCGCCAACTCCGAGGGCGCCTGCCCCACCTGCAACGGCGCCGGCGTCATCTACACCGACCTGGCGATGATGGCCGGCGTCGCGACCCCTTGCGAGGACTGCGAGGGCAAGCGGTTCCAGGCCTCGGTCCTCGAGTACCGGCTCGGCGGCCGGGACATCAGCGAGGTGCTCGCGATGTCGGTGGCGCGGGCGGAGGAGTTCTTCGGCGCCGGCCAGGCCCGCATCCCGGCCGCGCACAAGATCCTCGAGCGGCTCGCCGACGTCGGGCTCGGCTACCTCACCCTCGGCCAGCCGCTCACCACCCTGTCCGGCGGCGAGCGGCAGCGGCTCAAGCTGGCCACCCACATGGGCGACAAGGGCGGCGTCTACGTACTCGACGAGCCCACCACCGGCCTGCACCTCGCCGACGTCGAGCAACTGCTCGGCCTGCTCGACCGGCTCGTCGACGCCGGCAAGTCGGTCATCGTCATCGAGCACCACCAGGCGGTCATGGCGCACGCGGACTGGATCATCGACCTCGGCCCCGGCGCCGGCCACGACGGTGGCCGGATCGTCTTCGAGGGCACTCCCGCCGACCTCGTCGCCGACCGCTCCACCCTCACCGGCGAGCACCTCGCGGCCTACGTCGGCGCCTGACCGCGGCAGGGTTCCCGCAGCGCCGGTACCGGTGGTGTCCGGCGCTGTGGGATCGTGGTGGGGTGACCACGTTGGAGGACCTGGTCCGGCTGCGCCGGGCCCGTGACCTGATGGACCGCGAGTACGCCAAGCCGCTCGACGTTCCGGCGCTGGCCCGCGTCGCCCTCATGTCGGCGGGCCACTTCTCCCGCGGCTTCCGCGCCGCCTACGGGGAGACGCCGTACAGCTACCTGATGACGCGGCGGATCGAGCGGGCCAAGGCCCTGCTGCGGCGCGGCGACCTGACCGTGACGGAGGTCTGCTTCGAGGTCGGCTGTACCTCGCTGGGGTCGTTCAGCTCCCGGTTCACGGAACTGGTCGGCGAGAGCCCGAGCGCGTACCGGGCCCGCGACCACGCCGACGGCGCCGCCATCCCGGCCTGCGTCGCCAAGATCTACACGCGGCCGGTCAGGAACGGAGAAGCGAGGCCCGCGCCGCCGCCCGTAGCGTGAAACGCATGGACATCAGCCTCTCGCAGTGCTTCATCGCCGTCGACGACCACGACAAGGCGCTCGCCTTCTACCGGGACGTGCTCGGACTGGAGGTCCGCAACGACGTCGGGTTCGAGGGCATGCGCTGGGTGACCGTCGGCTCCCCGGCCCAGCCCGGCGTGGACATCGTCCTCGAACCCCCGCTCGCCGACCCCAACGCCTCCGCCGCCGACCAGGAGGCCATGGCCGAACTGCTGGCGAAGGGCCTGCTGCGCGGCGTCATCTTCACCACCGACGACGTCGATGCCACCTTCGAACGCGTCCGCGCCGCGGGCGCCGAGGTCCTCCAGGAGCCGGTCGACCAGCCCTACGGCGTCCGCGACTGCGCCTTCCGTGACCCGGCCGGCAACATGCTGCGCTTCAACCAGCCGCGCAAGGGATGAACTGTGACCACCCCGTCGGTTCGCGATTTCTGAAGCAGTGATCCGCCGGAACCCGTGTGCCGAGGTGTGCAACGGCCAGGCCAGAGCGTCGGGTTCACGCATCCCAGGTGGTCAGGTGCGGCGGGCAGCCCAGACGGTGCGCTCGGTGCGTACCGTCAGGTCATCACGGCGCAGGAGGCTGTGCGGGCCGCTGGTGTCGAGGAGCTGGTCGAGCGCGGTGAGGTCCTCGGGGGAGAGGCTGTCCGCGATGACGCTGCGGCTGCGCTTCAGGACGCCGGTGGCGTAGCGGCCGATGGCTTCGCTGCGCGAGCCTTCGAGGTTCACGGTGATGGTGCGTTCGCCCTCGACGGTGAATCCGGCGGCGGTCAGCATCGGGCCCCAGTCGGCGCCGCGGTGGGGCATGTGTTCGGCTTGGCGGCGGTCGGCCGCGGCGTGGACGCGCTCTTCCAGGCCGGGCCGGTCCGCGGGGGCGTTTTCGGGCAGGAAGCGGGGGTGGCCGGCCAGTTCGACGACGGCGAACAGGCCGCCGGGCGCGAGCGCGCTGTGGACGTTGCGCAGTGCGCGGTCGGGGTGGGCCATGTGGTGCATCGAGGCCGACGCCCAGACCAGGTCCGGTGAGCCCAGGTCGGGCCAGGCCGCTTCATCGAGGTCGGCCTGCACCGTGTGGACGCGCTCCCGGACGCTGCGGGTGCACGCCTTGGTGCGAAGGCGCCGCAGGTGTTCGGCGGAGGCGTCGACGGCGGTGACGTGCGCGTCGGTGAAGCGGTCGAGGAGGGCGAAAGTGCCCGCGCCCGTGCCACAGCCCAGGTCGACGATGCGGTGCGGGGCGGTCTGCAGCGGCAGCCATGCGGTGATGGTGGCGGTGTGTTCGGCGAGGACCTCGGCGTCCAGGTCGAGGATCTCCGCCTGGCCGTCCATCGCGTGCTCGTGGTGGTGACCGTGCGAAGCGCCGTGGTGGGGAGTGTGGGTGCGTGCGTGGTTCATGCTCTTCACGTTAGGACGAATATGCGCCTGCGGCACGAAGTATCCCTGTTTGCGCAAGATGATGGCGGAGGGTGCTGCTCGACGCGCAAGAGGTCACCGCCAGGGGCGGCCGTCGTGCGGCCTCACTGTCACTCGGGAGCGCCCTGGGGGTCGTCGTCGCTGTCGCGCTGGTGCCCGCGGCGGGCGTCGCGGTCGAAGATGCCCAGGATCTCGCAGGGTCCGCCGTCGGCGCCGATCGCGTGCGGCATCATCGTGGGGAACTCGGCGGCCTGGTTGGCCTCAAGGCGGAAACGGCGGTGGCCGAGCATGAGGATCGCCGTGCCGGACAGGACGACGAGCCATTCGCGCCCCGGGTGGGCGCGCATGCGGGCCGGGTTCTCGGGGGGCGGTTCGGTCATGCGCTGGCGCACCACGCTCATCCCGGGGTCGGCCTTGATGTTCCACCGCATCCGGCCGTGGGCGCTGTCGATCGTCGGGCTGGTGACGACGTCGTCGGCGGCGGTCTCCACGAGCTGATCGAGCGTGGTGTCCAGGGCACGGGCGAGGGTGACCAGCTGATCCAGTGCGAGGCGGCGCCGGCCGTTCTCGATGCGGCTCAGTGAGGACTGGCTGAGGTGGGCGCGGGAAGCCAGTTCCTCCAGGGACCAGCCCTGCGCGACCCGCAAAGCACGGAGGCGTTTGCGTACGAGGCTGTCCAGATCTCCATCTTCTTGCGTCACAGGCAACAGTGTATGCCTTCACGGCAAGACCGGCTTAGCGTCGTGTGCAGAAGGTCCGCGACGTCCGGGACCGGCGCCCGAGGAAAGGCAGGAGGCCATGGCTGTGACGACTCCTCCGTACGCGAGCGACGCACTGCCCGGCCGGGTGCGCCTGGCCGACGGGCAGGTCGTGGCCCGCCCTTCGGCCCTCTGACATCCCGGCGCGGCGCCGGCCGCTGCGTGCCCTCGACGCGTGCGGCGGCCCGGGGCCCGCCCACCCCCTTCACCCGGCGACCGGTCCTGTTCCGGCGCCGACTCGGCATGCCCTTCCGAGAGGAATCCGTGAGTACGAACCAGCCCGTACCGGCCGTGCAGTCCAGTGGCCGGGGTGCCCCCGACGCGCGTCAGCTGCGCATGATCTTGATCACCGTCTCCATGGCCCTGATGGCGGTCATCGCCTCGGTGACCGGGCTGAACGTCGCGCAGACCCACATGGCCGTGGAATTCGGCGCCTCCCAGAGCACGGTCCTGTGGATCATCAACATCTACACCCTGGCCCTGGCCGCGCTGCTGCTGCCGCTCGGCGCCCTGGGCGACCGCCTGGGCCGCAAGCCCGTGCTCATCGCCGGGCTGAGCATCTTCGGCATCGCCACCGTGGTCGCCGGCCTGGCCCCGACGGCCGAAGTGATGCTCGCCGCCCGCGTGGCCGGCGGCATCGGCGCCGCCATGATCATGCCCATCACGCTCGCCGTCATCACCTCCACCTTCCCCGAAGAGCAGCGCGGCAAGGCGATCGGCGTGTGGACCGGTATCGCCGGAGGCGGCGGCATCCTGGGCATGTTCCTCTCCGCGCTCCTCGTCGACGTCGCCGACTGGCGCCGGCTGTTCGTCCTGCCCGCGGTCCTGGTCCTCGTGGCCCTTGCCATGACGCTGAAGTCGGTTCCCGACTCCCGCGAGACCTCGGCCCACCGATTCGACACCGTCGGCGCCCTGCTCTCCGCGATCGCCGTGACCGGCCTCATCTTCGTCCTGCAGGAAGGCCCCGAACGCGGCTGGACCGCCCCCGCGACGCTGATCAGCCTGACCGTCGGCCTCATCGCCACGGTCGGGTTCACAGTCTGGGAACTGCACCGCCGCGACGCCTCCCTGCTGGACGTGCGGCTGTTCCGGGAGCGCGGACTGTCGGGCGGCTCGATCACGCTGCTGGTGGTCTTCGGTGTCCAGGCGGGCATCGGCGTGGTCCTCTTCCCGTTCTTCCAGGCCGTACTCGGCTGGTCGGGCCTGCTGTCCACGGTCGCGATGATGCCCATGGCCGTCGCGATGATGACGGCCTCCGGCCTGGCCCCCAAGCTGGCCGCGGGGATCGGCGCCCGCTCGACCATGGTGGTGGGCATCGCACTGGCCGGCGTCGGCATGACGCTCATGGCGCTGTTCGTCTCCGTCGGCGGCGGCTACCTGTCCGTCCTGCCCGGCCTGCTCGCCATGGGCGTCGGAATGGGCCTGTCGATGACCCCGTCCACGGAGGTCATCACCGCCGCCCTGCCGCGCGAGAAGCAGGGTGTCGCCTCCGCCCTCAACGACGTCACCCGCGAATTCGGCACCGCACTCGGCGTCGCCCTGCTCGGCGCGCTCGTGTCCGCCGGCTACCGCAACGCCATCGACGACAAGCTGCACGGCGTCCCCCAAGGCGCCGCGGACACCGCCCGGGAAGGCGTCGCCAACGCCGTTGAGGTGGCGGGCAGCACCGGACCGCACGCACCAGAGGTGCTCCACGCGGCGCAGCAGTCCTTCGTCGACGGCTGGCAGCAGGCCATGTGGGCAGGCTCCGTCATCATGGGCGCCCTGTTCGTCTACATTGCCCTCCGCGGCCCCGAGAAGACACCCTCCGCGGTCGCGGACGAGACAGACCCCGCTGCGGCCGTCCCCGTCGGCTGACCGCACAAGCGCCGGGCCACAGCGAGCAGACCGGGCCGGTCGCCGACCGGTGCATCAGTTGGCGCCCCGCTCATGGCGGGCGTCCCGGCCGCTCGGTGGGTGGCGGCTCCACGCGCACCGGCCGCTGGGACGACTCGGCGCCGATGTCTGGCCGATAACCGCCGCTGCCACGGCCATCGCGCAGTGGACAGTCGCCCCCTACTCCAGCGACACGGACAAGTGTCGAGCGCTGAAGGAGGGCTAGGCCGCTTCATTCCGGCCACGGCAGCCCGGTCGCCGCTGAACCGCCTGCTCGCTGTCCCGTGCGCAGCCGAACCACCCGGTGCCGTTCGACACCCGCGGCCTGACCCTTCTCCCGCGGCCTGACCCTTCTCCCCGCGGCCTAACCCTTCTCCCGCCCCGGCAGGAACTCCTGCACCTTCGCCTTGAACCCCTGCTTGACCATGGACCCACGGTCCGCGTCGCCCTTCAGGATCGAGGCCGCCGTCGCCTCCATCTGGTCCCAGGTGGCGTGCGGCGGGATCGGCGGCACCGCGGGGTCGGTGAGGAACTCGAGGACCGCGGGACCGTCCGCCTCCAGGCCCGCTCGCCAGGCCGCCTCGACCTCCTCCGGCTTCTCCACCCGGATCCCGGTCAGCCCCAGCGAGCGGGCGAAGTCGGCGTAGCGCACATCAGGCAGCGACTGGGAGGGCAGGAAGGACGGCGCGCCCTCCATGGCCCGCATCTCCCAGGTGACCTGGTTGAGGTCCCGGTTGTTCCAGACGGCCACGATCAGCCGCGGGTCGGACCACAGGTCGCGGTACTTCGCCGCCGTGATCATCTCCGTCAGCCCGTTCATCTGCATCGCTCCGTCCCCGACCAGGGCGATCACGGGCCGGTCCGGGTGGGCGAACTTCGCGCCGATCGCGTACGGCACCCCGCAGCCCATGGTGGCCAGCGTGCCGGACAGCGAACCGCGCATGCCGGGCCGCATCGTCAGGTGCCGGGCGTACCAGTTCGCCGTCGAGCCGGAGTCGGAGGTGACGATCGCGTCGTCGGGCAGCATCGGGTCCAGGGCGGCGGCGACGTACTCCGGATTGATCGGGTCGGCCGCCAGCCCGGCCCGGCGCCCCATGACCCCGCGCCAGCGCGTCACGTTGTCGCACACCGTGTCGTACCACTCGCGCCCCCGACCGCCCTCGATCAGCGGGATCAGCCGGTCCAGGGTGGCCTTCGCGTCGCCGACGAGGTTCACCTCGTACGGGTAGCGCATCCCGATCATGTGCGGGTCGATGTCGATCTGCACGCCCCGCGCCTTGCCGAACTCCGGCAGGAACTGCGAGTACGGGAAGGACGACCCGATGGTCAGCAGGGTGTCGCAGTCCCGCATCAGCTCGTACGAGGGACGTGTGCCGAGCAGGCCGATCGAACCGGTGACGTACGGGAGTTCGTCGCTCAGCACGTCCTTGCCGAGCAACGCCTTGGCCACGCCGGCGCCCAGCATGCCGGCGAGCCGCTCCACCTGCTCCCGCGCGCCGGCCGCGCCCTGACCGACCAGGATCGCCACCTTGTCACCGGAGTTGAGCACCTCGGCCGCGCGCCGCACGGACTCGTCGGACGGCACCGCCGTCCAGGAGCCGCGGTCCAGGCTGGAGGGCACCATCTTGAACTCGTGCGTGGGCGGCGAGTAGTCCAGCTCCTGCACGTCACCGGGGATGACGACCGCCGTCGGACAGCGGCGCGCGTACGCGGTGCGGATCGCCCGGTCCAGGACGTTCGGCAGCTGCTCCGGGACCGTCACGGTCTCCACGAACTCCGAGGCGACGTCCTTGTACAGCGTGTGCAGGTCCACCTCCTGCTGATAGGAGCCGCCCATCGCGGTCCGGTGGGTCTGCCCGACGATCGCGAGCACCGGGACGTGGTCGAGCTTGGCGTCGTACAACCCGTTGAGCAGATGGATCGCGCCGGGCCCCGAGGTCGCCGCGCACACGCCCAGACGGCCGCTGAACTTGGCGTACCCGACCGCCTGGAACGCGGACATCTCCTCGTGCCGGGACTGCACGAAACGCGGGTGGTCGTCGGCGCGGCCCCAGGCGGCCAGCAGGCCGTTGATCCCGTCTCCCGGATAGCCGAAGACCTGCTCGACGCCCCACTCGCGCAGCCGCCGCAGGACGTGGTCGGACACCTTGGTGCTCATGTAACGGACCTCCCGGACCGATGGGGTGATGCCGGCGGAAGGGGTACGGGTGACCCCGGGCCCGCGTGGAAAACATCCGGGTGTTTGCCGTGGAGGTCCGGGGGCAGGCGCAAATTCAGTGCTTCGGACAGGAGGCACGTCCGCGGGAGCGGCGCGTCGCCGCCACGGATGCGTCCGTCCGGGCCGGACGCCCTCCCACGGTGACCGCCCGTAACCAAGGGCCGTGTCGTCGCACCGGTCATGCCCGTCCCACGTGCCGGGGATCCCACGAGCCCCGGCGCCGTCCGTACCGGCCGCGCCGGCCGGGCCATCGCCCGGCGCGACGACAGGACCCCGCGCTCCGAGGGAGTTGCGACGCACCATGCCGATCCACGCCAGCGTGAAGCACCCGCACGACGACGCCCCCGACACCGCCGCCGCCTTCCACCGCCTCACCACCCTTCCCGACGGTCCGGAACGCGACGCGGTCCGCGACCGGATCGTCGAGGCCTGGCTGCCGATGGCCGAACGTCTCGCGGGGCGGTTCCGCAGCCGCGGCGAAAGCTACGAGGACCTGCGTCAGGTAGCGGCCCTCGGCCTGGTCAAGGCCGTCGACCGGTACGACCCCGAGCGCGGCAACGCCTTCGAGAGCTACGCCGTGCCGACCATCACCGGCGAGATCAAGCGCCACTTCCGCGACCACATGTGGACGCTGCACGTGCCGCGCCGGGTCCAGGACCTGCGCAACCGCGTGCGCTTCGCCGGCCAGGACCTGTCGCAGACCATCTCCGGCCGTCGGCCCACCGTCGCGGAGATCGCCGAGCACGCCGACATGAGCGAGGAGGACGCCCGGGTGGGCCTGGAGGCCCTGGAGAGCTTCACGGCCCTGTCCCTGGACGCGGAACTCCCCGGCAGCGAGGACGGCTACTCCCTGAGCGACGCCCTCGGTGCCGCCGACCCGGCCCTCGACACCGTCGTGGACCGCGAGGCCGTCAAGGACCGTCTCGCCGCCCTGCCCGAGCGGGAACGCGCCATCCTCTACATGCGCTTCTTCGACGACATGACCCAGAGCCGCATCGCCGAACAGCTCGGCATCTCCCAGATGCACGTCTCCCGCCTGATCAGCCGGTGCTGCAACCGGGTGCGGGAACAGGTACTCCGGGACCCGGCGGCCTGAGCCCGCGGCCGATCCCCCCGCGCCTTTCACGGCGTTCCCGGTGGACACCCCAAGGGCGCAGGGGCGGCGCGACCGGGGCCACCACGCGCTCGCGGGCGTCTGACGGCAGGGGCCCGGCGGCGTCCCGCCAGTGCGGCCCGCCCGGCTGCGAACGGGGCGAAACCTCTGTCTCACCCACTCGGGCGTCCCGTTCCCGCGAACGGCGCACGGCGGCGCGCGCACCCGCGGCGGGCGGGCTGTGATGGTCCAGGGGGCGCGAGTGCCGTGCCCCCGCAGCCGTCGCTCGAAGGAGCCCGCCCCATGCGCCGCACCGCCCGCGCCCTGTCCGCCGCCGTCCTGGCCAGTGCCGCCCTCGGCGTCTTCCCGGGGCCCGTCTCGGCGGACCCCGGTGCCCCACAGCCGCCCGCGGGCACCGGTGAACCCGCCGCGGAGATCAGCCCGGCCGGCGTCACCCCGGGGGACACCGTCACCGTCTCCACCGGCTGCCCCTCGAGCGGCGGTTCCGCGCCGGCCGCCCCCGACGCCACCACACCGGCCTTGGGCACCCTCGCGCCGCGCAAGGTGGCGGGCGACGAAGGGGCGGCGTCCGGGCCCGCCTACCGGGGCAGCGCGCGGATAACCGCCGCCGAGGACGTCGGAAGCGAGCCGGCGGCGGAGGGCTCCGAGGACGCGTGGACCGTCGACGACGCCTGCCCCGAGGAACCCGGCGGCGAGGGCGATTCCGGCGAGGCAGACCCAGGCGACGGCGATCCCCGGAGCGCCACGATGACCGTGCCGGAGGAGGAAGGCGGAGCCGTCGCGCCGCCGTGCCCCGAGCCGACACACGCCGCCCGGCCCGGCGAGCAGTGCGGCGGCACCAAGCCGGTGTGTCCCGAAGCCACCGTCCCGCACGGCGAGCCCGCCGCGCGGGGCACTTCCTGTACGACGAAGCCGCCGTGTCCCGAGCCCGCCGAACCGGGCAAGCCCTGCGGCGGCGCGAGCGCCGAGCACGGGGTCCGGGCCGGCGCGGGCGGGGCCTTCACCGACTCGATGCCGGCGCTGGTCGCCGGTGGAGTACTGATCGCGGGTGCGTTCGGCGCGGCGGCGCACCGCCTGCGGCTCCGCCTGCGCGGGGAGGCCGAGCACCGCTGACCCGCGCCGTCGCCCGTCCGCGTGTGATCCGCGGCCGATGCCACAGCCATGGCGGAGCGGCACGGTGGGTACGTGGAGCAACGACCGAGGAAAGAGCACCCGGCCGGGCGGCGACAGGACACGGCACCACGGACTGCGCGGAGGCACGCATGCGGCGGACGGATCCCGAAGGCCATGACTCCGAAGGCCCTGAGCCCGAGAGCCTTGGGTCCGAGCGCCCTGCCGCGCAAGGGCGCGCCGCGCAAGGGCGCGCCGCGCAAGGGCGCGCCGCGCAAGGGCGCGCCGCGCAAGGGCGCGCCGCGCAAGGGCGCGCCGCGCAAGGGCGCGCCGCG
>NZ_JBVHVP010000015.1:116544-186898 GCF_055564775.1 Streptomyces sp. NPDC028991
ACGCAAGGACGCGCCGCGCAAGGACGCGCCGCACAAGGACCCGCCCCCGGAGGACATGGTTCCGGAGGACATGGATCCGACGGGCATGCCTTCGAGGAGCACGACGCCGTGGGGCGCGGGGCCGTGGGACCTGAGGCCGCAGGGCCCGGGGCGGTGGGATCTGGGGCGGTGGGGCAGAGGGCTGGAGGACATGACCCCGTGGGGCACGGGCCCGTCCGATACGGCCCGCACCTCCCCGACGACGGACTGCCCGTGCTGCCCGAACTGTCCGCCGTACTCGCCGCCGCCGCGGGCCGCGGCCACGACGAACCGGCCGGCGGCGCCCCGCACCTCCTCGACGCCGCCTGCGGCTACTGGGACCGGCGCGGCCTGCCCACCGAGCCCGGCCACGTGGCCGCCGCCCCCGGGCCCAACGCCCTGCTGCTCGCGCTGACCGCCGCGCTCGGCGGCGACGTTCTGGTGCCCCGCCCCTGCGCCGCCTGGTGGGCACCGTACGCACGGCTGCTGGGCAGGCCCGTCTTCCACGTGCCGACCCCGGCCGAGTCCGGCGGCGCCCCCGACCCGTACGCCCTCCTGGAAACCGTCCGCCGGGTCCGCGCCGAGGGCGGCGACCCCCGCCTGCTCGTGCTGTCCGTCGCCGACGACCCCACCGGAACCGTCGCGCCGCCCGAACTGCTGCACGAGACCGTTGAGGCCGCCAGTGGTGAGGGGCTGCACCTGATCAGTGACGAGACCTGGCGGGACACCGTGCACGACCCGCACGCCACCGTGCTGCTCAGCCCCGCCGAGATGCTGCCCGAGCGGGTCACCGTCGTCACCGACCTGGCCGGCGCGATGCTGCCGCCGGGCTGGCCGGCCGCCGTCGCCCGTTTCCCCGCGTCCGCCGCCGGGGACGGCCTGCACGCGCGCGTGCTCGACGTGCTCACCGCGCTCGGTGCCCGGGTCGCCGCGCCCGTCGCCGCGGCGGCCGGGTACGCGCTCGCCGAACCCGAGCCGGTCACCGCCCGCCGGGCGGCCGCCGTACGCCTGCACGCGCGCGTGGCCGCCGCCGTGCACGCCGCCGTCGTCGCCGCGGGGGCCACCGCCCGGCCCCCGCAGGCCGGCCGTCACCTGTACGCCGACCTCGGCCCGCTGCGCGACGCGCTCGGCGCCCAGGGCGTCGGCGACGCCCAGGAACTGGAGGACTTCCTCACCACCCGGCTCGGCATGCCCGCCCCCGGCGGCCACCGCTTCGGCGACGACCTTCCGGCCCTGCGCGTGCGGCTCGCCACCGGCCCGCTGCTCGACGGGGGCACCGACGAGCAGCGAGTGGAATGCCTCACGTCCCCCGACCCGTTGGAACTGCCACACGTGCAACGCGCGTTGACCGGCCTGAAGTCGGTCTTCGACGATCTGCGCGACGCTCAGCGATGGGAGCCTCCTCGATGACGAAGCAGCCCCGGTCGACCACGAGCACGCCCACGGCCATGTCCGCGCCCACGCCCACGTCCGGCGAGGACGCCGGCGCGCCACCGGTCACATCCGCCTCGGCTCCCCCGTACCCGCCGCTCGCCGAGCCCCGGCCGATGGCCGAACACCGGGTGTGGCCACGGACCTTCCACGACCGGCTGACCGCGCCGCTCCCCGGCCTGAAAGCCTTCGCCAGATTCGCCCGCGAGGGCGCGGTGAGACCCGGCCCCGAGGGTCTCGCCGGCATCTCCCGGCTGCCCTACGCTCCCGGCCCGCTGCCCCGGGTGGACGCGCGCACCGTCGCCGTCACCTGGGCGGGCCATGCCAGCTGGGTGGTGCGCATCGGCGGGCTCACCGTGCTCACCGACCCGGTCTGGTCCCGGCGCATCCTCGGCACCCCGGCCCGCGTCACTCCCGTCGGCGTCCCCTGGAGCGCCCTGCCGCGCGTCGACGCGGTCGTCATCAGCCACAACCACTACGACCACCTGGACGCCCCCACCCTGCGCCGACTGCCGCGCGACACCCCCGTCCTCGCCCCGGCGGGGCTCGGGCGCTGGTTCCACCGGCGTCGCTTCACCCGGGTCACCGAACTGGACTGGTGGGAGGCCGCGCGACTGGACGGCGTCCGCTTCGACTTCGTACCGGCCCATCACTGGTCCAAGCGCACCCTCACCGACACGTGCCGGACGCTGTGGGGCGGCTGGGTCCTCACCGGTCCCGACGGCCGGCGCGTGTACTTCGCCGGTGACACCGGGTACGGCCACTGGTTCACCCGTATCGGCCGCCGCTACCCGGGCATCGACCTCGCGCTGCTCCCCATCGGCGCCTACGATCCCCGCTGGTGGCTGAGTGACGTGCACTGCGACCCGGAGGAGGCGGTGCGGGCCGCCCAGGACGTCGGAGCCCGCCGGATGGCGCCGATGCACTGGGGCACGTTCGTCCTGTCCGCGGAACCGGTGCTGGAACCGCTCACCCGCGTGCGTGCCGCCTGGCAGCGGGCGGGCCTGCCCCGGGAGCACCTGTGGGACCTCCCGGTCGGCGCCTCCCGAGTCCTGGAGTGACCACGGCCGCCGGTCCGGTGCACCGGTGCTCGCGGCGTGCCGCCCGGAGCTCGCCGTGCCGCCGGTGCCGTGGGTGCGGGCAGCACCGGGCGCCGCGCGCGCTTCCCTCCAGCCCGACGCCCGGCGCCCGACGCCCGGCGCCCGACGCCCGGCGCCCGGCGCCCGACGCCCGGCGCCCGGACACCTACGCCTTCGCCGGCCCTTCCCCCCGCAACCGGCGCCACACGCTCGGCGCCCCGCTGAGCAGCAGGGTCAGTGCGATCGCCGCGGCCACGCCCTCCCACGGCTTGCTGAACAGAGCGCCGCTCAGGACGCCGATCAGCTGGTACGTCACGGCCCAGGCCAGGCAGGCCGGGAGGTTGCCCCGGGCGAACCGGCGCAGTGGCCACTCGGCCAGCAGACAGGCCAGCATCACCGGTATCCGGCCCGCCGGCATCAGCCGGGACAGCACCAGCACCGCGACATCGTGCTCGGCGAGCTTCTCCTGCGCCTGCTCCAGCCGGTCCTCGGGCGCCCGGGACCGGATCGCCTCCAGCCAGCGTGAGCCGTTCCTCGAGCCGACCCCGCGCCGCCCCAGCCAGTACAGCGCCATGTCCCCGCAGAACGCGGCCAGCGACGCCGTCGCGAAGACCATCAGCATCGGGAACGGCAGCGTCTGGTGCATCGCCACCACCGCCGCCGAACTCACCAGCGCGCCGGTCGGCACCACCGGCACCAGCGCACCGATCAGCACCAGCAGGAACAGCGAGGGATAGCCGAACGCCTGCTGGGCCGGCTCGGTCGGGATGCTCGTCACGGCGGCGCCCAGCAAGCTCACCGTGCGACCTCCACGCGCACACTCTCGCCGTGCCCCAGCCGGTGCACCGCCACCCCCGGCGCGCGCAGCGCGGACAGGCGCACGAATTCGTCACCCGGCGTGTGGAACTCATGGGGGCGCACGGCGTCCATCCCGATCGGCCAGTACGTGCCGTAGTGCACCGGCACCGCCGTGCGCGGCGCCAGCCGGGCCAGCGCCTCGGCCGCCCGCCCCGCGTCCAGGTGCTCCGCCCCCAGGCACGGTCCCCAGCCACCCACCGGCAGCAGCGCCGCGTCGACCGGCCCGACCTCCTTCTCCATGCCGTCGAACAGGCCGGTGTCCCCGGCGAAGTACGTCCGTGCCTCGCCCTCGACGACATAGCCGAGGGCGGGGGAGCGGTGCGGTCCGAGCGGCAGCCGCCGCCCGTCGTGCCGCGCGGGCACCGCCCGTATCCGCAGGTCCCCGACGGTCGTCTCGTCGCCGGGCGCCACCTCGGTCAGCTTCAGGTGCCCGAGTCGGCGCAGACCCGGCACCGCCCGTCGTGCGCCCCGGGGCACGAGCAGGCGCGTGCCCGGCGCGAGCCGCGCGAGCGACGGCACGTGCAGGTGGTCGGCGTGCAGGTGGGACACGAGCGCCACGTCCGCGCGCCAGGCGTCCGGCGGCGGCACCGCGCCCCGTCTGCGGCGCAGATGGGCGAGCCTGCGTACGAACAGAGGGTCGGTGAGCACGCGGATGTCCGAGTCCTCGACCGTGCAGGTGGCGTGCCCCCACCACGTGAGCTCCACCGGCACCTCTTTGCCTCCTTCGCGCGACTCCCCGAAGCCTACGTCCAGGAGTAGGGTCGGCGGCGAAAACGGGAGGTGAGGGGGACCCCATGGGGCTGGTGCGGGTGACGGCGATCGCGAGTCTGACGCCGCTGGAGCAGTTGGACGACGACCCCTTCCTGGTCGACTCCCGCAGCCAGCACGCCATGTGCGCCCGCTGGGCGGCGGAGCACGGCTACGTCGTCGCGAGAGAACTGCTGGTACGCCGTCTGCGGCCCGACCACGACGCCCTGTGGGACGGAGTCCGGCCCGGGCACGACCTGTTCGTGGCGCCCAGCCGCCGGGTGCTGGAGAGCGCCCTGGCGTCCGTGGAGGAGTTCTCCGCGGAGTGCGCCCGGCGCGGGGTCCGGGTCGAGACGGCCGGTCACGCCGAGCCGTCCTACGACGCCCGGATGAAGGCGTGCGTGCACCGGCGGCTGTCGATGCCGACGGCCGGGTACGACGGCCGCTGACCTCCGTCACGGGGGCCGACGGAGGCGTGAACCGGACCCGAGGGGACAAACGGGGGCTCCGGACCGTTGTGACAGGGTGGGGGAGGTCCGCGCGGACGACGGGCCGGGACGTGAGGTGTGCGGAGCGTGGGTGGAGGGCGTTGGCGCCGGGTCGCCAGTCAGATCGGGCGGAGTGTCGCGGTGTGGGCCGTCTCCACCCTGACCATGCTCGTGCTCGCCGGGATCCTGCCGGACTTCCGGCTCCAGTCACCCGACGGTGACAGCGCGACCGACATCGCCGTGACCGCCGCGGTCGGCGCCGGCGCCTTCGGCCTGCTGTCCGCCCTGGTGTGGCCGCTGATGGTCCGGCTGCTGCTCCTGGTGCCGGCGCTCGTCCTCGGGCTGCTGGTCTTCTTCCTCAACGGCGGACTGCTGCTGCTCGCGATCGACGTGAACCCGGCCGGGCGCGGCGGCGTCGCCCCGGAGACGGCGGTGGTGGTGGCCGCCGTCATGTCCGCCGTCGCCTCCGCCACCGGCGGTGCGCTGGCCGTGCGCGACGACGACGCCTACCGGCGCCGGCTCTACCGCCTCGCCGACCGCCGCCGCAGATCCGGTCCGCCCTGCCCGGCCGACCCCGGCACCGTCTTCCTGCAACTGGACGGCGTCGGCCACGACGTCCTGCTGGACGCCGTCGACGGCGGCGCCATGCCCACCGTCGCCCGCTGGCTGGGCCGCGACGGCACCTCCGCGACCCACCGGCTCGCCCTGTGGCGCACCGACTGGTCCAGCCAGACCGGCGCCAGCCAGCTCGGCATCCTGCACGGCTCCAACCACGACGTTCCCGCCTTCCGCTGGTACGAGAAGGACAGCGGCGAGGTCGTGGTCTGCAACCGCCCGACCAGCGCCGCCGAACTCCAGCACCGCGCCGTCAAACACACCGGCGACGGCGGACTGCTCACCTTCGACGGCGCCAGCCGCGGCAACCTCTTCGGCGGCGGCGCCGACGAACAGGCCCTCGTCCTGTCCATCGCCACCCGCCGCCGCAGCCCGGAGACCCGCTCCCGGTCCGGCTACTTCGCCTACTTCTCCGACCCGGCCAACGCCGTCCGCACCGCCATGTCCTTCGTCGCCGAGGTGGGCCGGGAGATCGGCCAGTCCACCCGCGCCCGCGTGCACAAGGTCCGCCCGCGCGTCTCCCGCGGCGGCCTCTACCCCTTCGTCCGCGCCTTCGCGACCGTCGTCGAACGGGACGTCGTCGTCGCCGCGGTGATGGGCGACATGCTCGCCGGCCGCACCGCCGTCTACGCCGACCTGGTCGCGTACGACGAGGTGGCGCACCACTCGGGGCCGGGCAGCCGGGACGCCGCCAAGGTCCTCCAGCGACTCGACCGGTCCCTCGCGCTGATCGAGAAGGTCGCCGAGCACGCCCCCCGCAAGTACCGCGTCGTCGTCCTGTCCGACCACGGCCAGAGCCCCGGCGAGACCTTCCGAGCCCGCTACGGCCTCACCCTCGGCGACCTGGTGCGGGCCGGCTGCGGGCTTCCCGTGCCGCGCCGCGCCCAGCGCACCCGCAGCGGCGCCGAGGCGCGCAACACCGTACGGGCCGCCCTGCACCGGCCCGTCGAGGAGGGCGCGGAGCAGCAGCGCCCCGCCGACACCCCCACCGGCCGCCGCTCGGAGCCGATCGTGCTGGCCTCCGGCAACCTGGGCCTGGTCTCCTTCCCGGACGTCCGGCACCGGATGACCAGGGAGGAGATCGACGCCCGCCACCCCGCGCTGCTGCCCACCCTCGCCAACCACCCCGGCATCGGTTTCCTGCTGGTCCGCAGCGAGGAACACGGTGGTGTCGTACTCGGCGCGCGGGGCGCGGAGGTCCCCCTGGACCGGCTCGACGAGGACCCCGGCCCGCTCGCGCCCTTCGGACCGGGCGCCGCCGACGCCGTGCGCCGCACGCACTCCTTCCCGCACACCGCCGACCTCATGGTCAACTCCTTCCACGACCCGGCCGACGGCGAGGTCCTCGCCTTCGAGGAACAGATCGGTTCGCACGGCGGACTCGGCGGCGCCCAGTCACGCGCCTTCGTGCTGTCGCCGGTCGTCCTGTCCGCGCCGGTCGCCGAGGGCGCGGAGATCGTCGGAGCCGAGCACGTCCACCGGATCCTGCGCCGCTGGCTTCGCGAGTCGAACGGCCCGCAGGTGCCCCTGGAGGATCCCCGGTCCAGGGTCGTCGGCAGCGAACCTTTTCCGGTCCCGGACGGGGTCGTGCAGGACAAAAGCGCCTGATTTGGAGCCGCGCCGGACGGTGCCCGACCATGGGCGCCGTCCCGGCGATCCCGGGCACCAGTTCCAAGGAAGGCGCCCCACCCCATGCACGTCACCGGGACCGTCCCCCCACCGGCTCCGGACCCTCGGGAAACCCCCGCGGCCCCCGATTCCGCTCCGGCACCCGGCAACGGCAGGCACGCCCGCCGCTTCGGGCTCCCCGTCGCCACCGCCCTGGTCATGGGCAACATCATCGGTGGCGGCATCTTCCTGCTCCCGGCCTCCGTCGCCCCCTTCGGCACCATCAGCCTGCTCGCCTTCGGCGTCCTGACCGTCGGCGCCATCGCGCTGGCCCTGGTCTTCGGCCGCCTCGCCGCCCGCGACCCGCGCACCGGCGGCCCCTACGTCTACGCCCGCGAGGCCTTCGGCGACTTCGCCGGCTTCCTCGCCGCCTGGGCGTACTGGATCACCACCTGGGTGTCCAACGCCGCGCTCGCCGTCGCCGCAGTCGGCTACCTCGACGTGCTGATCCCGGTGAACGGCCACCGCTGGACCGCCTGCCTGGCCGCGCTCGTCATCCAGTGGCTGCCGGCGCTCGCCAACTTCGCCGGCACCCGCTACGTGGGCGCCGTCCAGCTGGTGTCCACCGTCCTGAAGTTCGCGCCGCTGCTGCTGGTCGCGGTCGGCGGGCTGTTCTTCTTCGACCCGGACAACCTCGGCCCGTTCAACGCGAGCGGCGGCAGCGGCGTCGGCGCGGTCTCCGCCGCCGCCGCGATCCTGCTCTTCTCCTACCTCGGCGTGGAGTCCGCCGCCGTCAGCGCCGGCGAGGTCAAGGACCCCCGTCGCACGGTCGGCCGGGCCACGGTCATCGGCACCGCGGGCGCCGCCCTCGTCTACCTGCTGGGCACCCTTTCCGTCTTCGGCACGGTCTCCCACGACCGCCTGGTGAACTCCACCGCGCCCTTCTCCGACGCCGTGAACGCCATGTTCGGCGGCGCCTGGGGCGGCTGGGCCGTCGCGCTCGCCGCCCTGGTGTCCATGACCGGCTGCCTCAACGGCTGGACGCTGCTCAGCGCCCAGACCCCGTACGCCGCGGCGAAGGACGGCCTCTTCCCGGCCGCGTTCGCCCGCAGGCGCCGCGGTGTGCCGACGGTGGGCGTGGGCGTCACCGTCGTCCTGGCCTCCCTCCTCACCGTCTACAACTACACGGCCGGCTCGGCGAAGGTCTTCGAGATCCTCGTCCTCGTCACCACCTTCACCGCGACCGTGCCCTACCTCCTGGCCACCGCCGCGCAGATCTTCCACCTCGTCTCCGGACAGGGGGAGAAGGTCGACCGGGCACGGCTCGTGCGGGACGGTGTGATCGCGGCGGTCGCGGCCGGATTCTCCCTCTGGCTGGTCGCCGGCGCCGGCTACGCGGCGGTGTACCAGGGCGTGCTGTTCCTGTTCGCGGGCGTGCTGGTGTACGCGGTGATGGCGGCCCGCAGGCGGCGGCAGGACGGACCCGCCGCGCGCTGATCCGGCTTCGCACCGGCAGCCGTCCGAGACGACGGGCACCGGCGCGGGTCCGGCCACCTGCCTGATCCCGCCGGGGCGCGCCGGCCGTCGTCCACCCCCCCCCGGGAACCGGTCTTCCGCGTGAGCTGAGCCGGAGTGTGATCGGATGGGGGTGGGAACCCGGAGACGGGCTCCCACCGCCCCAGTACAGCAAGCGAATTCGAGAGGACCCGCCGTGGCAACCACGCGCTCCGCACACACCGTCTGGGAAGGCAACCTGCTCGAGGGCAACGGTGTCGTCACCTTCGACTCGTCCGGCATCGGCGAGCAGCCGGTGTCGTGGCCGTCGCGCGCCGAGCAGGCCAACGGCAAGACCAGCCCGGAAGAGCTGATCGCCGCCGCCCACTCCAGCTGCTTCTCCATGGCGCTGTCGCACGGCCTGGCCGGCGCCGGCACCCCGCCCACCAAGCTCACCACCTCCGCCGACGTCACCTTCCAGCCCGGTGAGGGCATCAAGGGGATCCACCTCACCGTGGAGGGCACCGTCCCCGGCCTCGACAACGACGCGTTCGTCGCCGCCGCCGAGGACGCCAAGAAGAACTGCCCGGTCAGCCAGGCCCTGACCGGCACGACCATCACCCTCACGGCGAAGCTGGCCTAGCCGGTCAGGAGCCCGCGCGCTCCCAGCCCCGCCGGTCCGGGCGCGGCCCCAGCTGCCTGGGGTCGCGCGACCGGTAGACCACGTAGGGCCGGACCAGGTACCGCACCGGCGCGCTGAACATGTGCACGAGCCGGGTGTAGGGCACCAGGGCGATCAGCGCCATCCCGACCACCGCGTGCACCTGGTACAGCACCGGCACCCCCACCATCAGCTCCGTCTTCGGCTGGAGGGTGAACAGGCTGCGCGACCAGGGTGCGATGGTGTGCCGGTAGTCGTAGCCGGTGCCGGAGGAGTGCGCGAGCTTGGCGGCCATACCCAGGGCGATCGCGCCCAGCAGGAAGACGTACATGACCTTGTCGTTGGCGGTCGTGGCCCGGAAGACGGGCGCGTTGGTGCGCCGCCGGTAGACGAGGATCAGGATGCCCGCCACCGCCAGCACGCCCGCCGCCGTGCCGCCGTACAGCGACAGCAGGTGGTACGCGTGCTCGCGCACGCCCATCGCGTCCGTCCACGACTCGGGGACGAACAGCCCCACGAGATGGCCGACCAGCACGAACAGGATGCCGTAGTGGAACACCGGCGAGGCGATGTTCAGCAGCCTGGACTCGTAGAGCTGCGAGGACCGCGTGGTCCAGCCGAAGCGGTCGTAGCGGTGCCGCCAGACCAGGCCGGCGACCAGCAGGGCGAAGGCGGCGTAGGGCAGCACACCCCAGAGGAAGACGGTCACGGGCGGGCTCCGTCGGCGGCGGGCGGCAGGGTGGCGCACACGGCGTCCAGGACGCACGCGTAGGGCGTGCCGAAGGCGGTGAGCCGGGCGCAGAGCTGGTCCAGGGCGTCGCGGTGCTCGGTGAGCATGCCGATGTCCCCGGTGCGGGAGGCGAACTCCAGCACCGCCGGGAGGAAGTCCGGCAGCTCCTCGTCCGTGAACTCCAGCCCGTGGGCCCGGTACAGCTCCTTGAAGCGGACCAGCGACATCCCGCGGTTGCGGGTGTCGCCGTCGGTCCACCAGCTCAGGTACAGGCTGTGCCGGTTCTTGAAGTCGAAGACCTCGACGTAGTGCGCCTGGAGGTCGCCCTGCGGGGTCACGGCCGCATGGTCGGTGAAGGCGCGCAGCTGCGGCGCGGCCTCGCGCAGGAGCGGCAGCCGGGCGCGGAAGTCGTCGTCGGGATACGTCAGGCAGAGCGCCGCCGCCTGGTACAGCACCTCGAACCCGGGCATCGGATCAGACCTCCCTCTCGTCGTCCGCGGTCTGCCGCCTGCGCAGGATGTGGAAGTTCTCCACCGGCACCAGCGGCAGCCGCCTGCGCCCCGAGTCCCGGCCGAACGGCCCGTCGCCGCCCATGCCGGGCCCGCCGTCGGTGTCCAGGCTGCACGTGTCCGGCAGCGCGGACGCCTCCAGCCGGTGCGCGTCCCCGACGGCGGCCGTCGGGATCACGTACCGCTCCTCGTACTTGGCGATCGCCAGCAGCCGGTACATGTCCTCGACCTCCCGGGGGCGCATGCCGACGCCCGCGCAGACGGCCGGGTCGGGCTCCTCGCCCAGGTTGACCGACCGCATGTGGGCGCGCATCGCCGCCAGCCTCTCCAGCGAGGCCCGCACCGGCGCGACGTCGCCCGCCGTGAAGAGCTCGGCCAGGTACTCCAGCGGAATGCGCAGCGTGTCGATCGCGCCGAAGAGGTTGTCCGCGTCCTCGCCGTCGTGCCCGGTCTCCGTCAGCGCGTCCACGACCGGTGACAGCGGCGGGATGTACCAGACCATCGGCATGGTGCGGTACTCCGGATGCAGGGGCAGTGCCACCCGGTACTCGCTCACCAGCGCGCGCACGGGGGAGCGCCGGGCCGCCTCCACCCAGTCGTACGGGATCCCCGCCTCCTCAGCCGCCTGCCGCACCACGGCGTCCTCGGGGTCGAGGAAGACGCCCAACTGAGCCTCGTACAAGTCCTGTTCACGTGCCGTGGCGGCCGCCTCGGTCACTTTGTCGGCGTCGTACAGCACGACCCCCAGGTACCTGAGCCGGCCCACGCAGGTCTCCGAGCAGACCGTCGGCTGCCCGATCTCGATGCGCGGATAGCAGAAGGTGCACTTCTCGGCCTTGCCGGTGCGGTGGTTGAAGTACACCTTCTTGTACGGGCATCCCGTCACACACATTCGCCAGCCCCGGCAGCGGTCCTGATCGACCAGGACGATGCCGTCCTCGGAACGCTTGTACATCGCCCCGGACGGGCACGAGGCCACGCACGACGGGTTGAGGCAGTGCTCGCAGATGCGCGGCAGGTAGAACATGAAGGTCTCTTCGTACGCGAACCGCACCTTCTGAGAGGCCTCTTGGCGCGTGCGCTCCACCATCGGGTCGAGGTCGCCGTAGGCGGGGGCACCGCCGAGGTCGTCGTCCCAGTTCGAGGACCAGCCGATCTTCATCGGTTTGCCGTCGAGTTGGGAGACGGGCCGGGCGACGGGGTAGTCGTCGCCGAGCGGTGCGTCGGTGAGGTTCTTGTAGTCGTATGTCCAGGGCTCGTAGTAGTCCTTGATCTCAGGGAGCCTCGGGTTGGAGAAGATCCCGGCGAGTTTCCTGAACCGGCCGCCCGCCTTGAGCTTCAGCGCGCCCCGCCGGTTCAGTTCCCAGCCGCCCCGCCACTTCTCCTGGTCCTCGTAGCGGCGGGGGTAGCCCTGGCCGGGGCGGGTCTCGACGTTGTTGAACCAGACGTACTCCATGCCCCGCCGGTTGGTCCACGCCTGCTTGCAGGTGACCGAGCAGGTGTGGCAGCCGATGCACTTGTCGAGGTTCATGACCATGGCGACCTGGGCCATCGGGCGCATCAGTACTCGACCTCCTGGGAGCGGCGGCGGATCAGGGTGACCTCGTCACGCTGGTTGCCCGTCGGGCCGAGGTAGTTGAACGCCCAGGACAACTGGGCGTAGCCGCCGATGAGATGGGTCGGTTTGAGGATCAGTCGGGTGAGGGAGTTGTGGATGCCGCCGCGTCTTCCGGTCGTCTCCGTCAGGGGGACGTTCACCGTGCGTTCCTGCGCGTGGTGCATGTAGACCGTGCCGGGCGGCATGCGGTGCGAGACGATCGCGCGGGCCACGACCACGCCGTTGCGGTTGACCGCCTCGATCCAGTCGTCGTCCGACACACCGATCGCCTCCGCGTCCCGCGTGGACATCCAGATGGTCTGGCCACCCCTCGACAGCGCCAGCATGAACAGGTTGTCCTGGTACTCGGAGTGGATGGACCACTTGTTGTGCGGGGTGAGGTAGCGGACCGTCACCTCCCGGTGTCCGTCCGGGCCGAGCTGCGGCTCGCCGAACAGGCGGCTCATGTCGAGCGGCGGCCGGTACACCGGCAGCGCCTCGCCCAGTTCGTGCATCCAGTCGTGGTCGAGGAAGAAGTGCTGGCGCCCGGTGAGGGTGTGCCAGGGCTTGAGGTGCTCGGTGTTCAGGGTGAACGCCGTGTACCGGCGCCCGCCTGCCTCGCTGCCCGACCACTCCGGCGAGGTGATCACCGGCACGGGCGCCGCCTGGGTGTCCGCGTACGTGATCCGCTTGCCCTCGTGCTCGGCGGCGAGGTGGGCCATCTCCTGCCCGGTCTTCGCCTCCAGCGTGTGGAAGCCCTGGACGGCCAGGCGCCCGTTGGTCGTGCCGGACAGGGCCAGAATGGTGTTGGCGGCCTTCACCGCCGTGTCCAGTGCCGGGCGCCCGTCGGCCGGACCGCCGCGCACCGCGCCGTTCATCCGCCGCAGCCGGCCGACCTCCTCGTCCGGCCTCAGGGTGATGCCCTTGGCGGGCAGGCCCTTGGCCTCCACCAGCGGCCCCAGTGCGGCGAACTTCGCGCCGACCGCCGTGTAGTCGCGCTCCACGACCACGAGGCTGGGCATGGTCTTCCCGGGCTCCGGGGCGCACTCCCCGCGCCGCCAGTCCCGTACGACGCCGCCCGGCTGGGCGATCTCACCCGGCGTGTCGTGCTGGAGCGGGACCGCCACCAGGTCCTTGCGCACGCCGAGATGACCGGCGGCCAGCTCGCTCAGCTTCTCGGCCAGCACCTTGAAGGTGTCGAAGTCGGTCCGCGTCTGCCACGGCGGGTCCACGGCCGGGGAGAAGGCGTGCACGTAGGGGTGCATGTCCGTGCTGGACAGGTCGTGCTTCTCGTACCAGGTCGCGGCGGGCAGCACCACGTCGGACAGCAGCGTGGACGAGGTGTGCCGGAAGTCCAGCGACAGCAGCAGGTCGAGCTTCCCCTCGGGCGCCTCGTCGTGCCACACCACGTCCCGGGGACGCTCGTGGGGCGCGGCCTCCTGGGCGCGCAGCGAGGAGTGGGTGCCCAGCAGGTGCCTGGTGAAGTACTCGGCCCCCTTCGCCGACGAGCCGAGGAGATTGGCCCGCCACAGGGTCAGGATCCGCGGCCAGTTCTGCGGCGCGTCCGGATCCTCGCAGGCGAACTTGAGCGTGCCCGCCCGCAGTTCGGCCACCGCGTTGGCCACCGGGTCGCCGAACGCCTCGCCCAGCTCCAGCGGGCTGCGGTCGAAGGTCGGGTACGACGGCATCCACCCCGTCCGCGCCGACAGCGCCAGGCAGTCCGCGCCCGTCATGCCCGCGAGCCGTCCCTCTCCGAGGGGCGAGGCCAGTACGTCGGCGCCGAACCGGTCGTAGCGCCACTGGTCGGTGTTGAGGTACCAGTACGCGGTGCCGATCATCTGGCGCGGCGGGCGCGACCAGTCCGACGCGGCGGCCAGCGAGGCCCAGCCGGTCACCGGGCGGCACTTCTCCTGGCCGACGTAGTGCGCCCAGCCGCCGCCGTTGCGGCCCTGGCAGCCGGTCAGCTGGAGCAGGGCCAGGAAGGCCCGGTAGATCGTCTCGGAGTGGAACCAGTGGTTGGTGCCCGCGCCCATCAGGATCATGCAGCGGCCCTTGGAACGCTCGGCGGTGCGCGCGAACTCCCGGGCGATCCGCACACAGGCCGCCGCCGGGACCGAGGTGTGCGTCTGCTGCCAGGCCGGAGTGCCGGGCGCGTCCGCGTCCTCGTACGACGCCGGCCAGTCGCCCGGCACCCCGGGCCGCGCCACGCCGTACTGCGCCAGCAGCAGGTCGAACACCGTCGTCACCAGCGGCCCGGTCGCCCCGCCCAGCCGCGTCGCGGGTACGCCCCGCCGGACGACCTCACCGCGGCCCTGCGCGTGCGCGCCGCCCTCGGTGTCGAAGCGGGGGAGCAGCACCTCCACGCCCGACGCCATCTCGTGGCCGTGCAGGCTCAGCCGGGGCCGTACGTCGCCCAGGTCCAGGTTCCACTTCCCCTGGTCCGCCTCGTTCCAGCGGAAGCCCAGCGAGCCGTTGGGGACGACCGCGCGGCCCGACGCCTCGTCCAGCACGGCCGTCTTCCAGCGGGCGTCCTCGCCCTCCTGCCCCAGGTCGGCGGCGCGCAGGAACTTCGCCGGGACGTACGCCCCGTCCCGCTCGGTCAGGGTCACCAGGAACGGCAGGTCGGTGAAGCGCCGCACGTAGTCGTCGAAGAAGGGGGTGACGCGGTCGACGAAGAACTCCTTGAGGACCACGTGCCCCATCGCCAGGGCCAGCGCGCCGTCCGTGCCCGGATGCGGGTGCAGCCACTGGTCGGCGAACTTGGTGTTGTCGGCGTAGTCGGGGGAGACCACCACGACCTTCTGGCCCCGGTAGCGGGCCTCCGCCATCCAGTGCGCGTCCGGTGTGCGGGTCACCGGGACGTTGGAGCCCCACATGATCAGGTACGCCGCGTCCCACCAGTCGCCCGACTCCGGCACGTCCGTCTGGTCGCCGAAGACCTGCGGAGACGCCACGGGCAGGTCGGCGTACCAGTCGTAGAACGACAGCATCGGGGCGCCGATGAGGGAGTGGAAGCGGGCGCCCGCCGCGTGCGACACCATCGACATCGCCGGGATGGGGGAGAAGCCCGCGATGCGGTCGGGGCCCTGGGTGCGGATGGTGTGGACGTGGGCCGCGGCGACCATCTCGACGGCCTCGTCCCAGGTCGCCCGGACCAGGCCGCCCTTGCCGCGCGCCCGCTGGTAGCGCCGCCGCCGTTCGGGGTCGCCCTGGAGGTCGGCCCAGGCCAGCACCGGATCCGACAGCCGCGCCTTCGCCTCGCGGTACATCTCCAGCAGTACGCCGCGCACGTACGGGTAGCGCACGCGGGTCGGCGAGTACGTGTACCAGGAGAACGCCGCGCCCCGGGGACAGCCGCGCGGCTCGTACTCGGGGCGGTCCGGACCGACCGACGGGTAGTCCGTCGCCTGGGTCTCCCAGGTGATGATGCCGTCCTTGACGAACACGTTCCAGCGGCACGAGCCGGTGCAGTTCACGCCGTGCGTGGAGGTCACGACCTTGTCGTGGCTCCAGCGGTCCCGGTAGAAGGCGTCCGACTCCCGGCCGCCCACCAGCCCGATGCTGTGCAGGTCGGGCGCCGCGGTGCCGGGCCGGAAGAACCGTCCCGCGCGTAGCAGCGCCGCGCCCGGCTCGGTGGGCGGTGTCCGCGTGTCGGTCACGTGCGCTCCCTCGATCGCCCGGGCCCTGGCTTTCGAACCTAGGGGCGGCGGCGGGAGCGCACCCGTTCGCGGGGCCCGTACGGGTCAGGGCGGGCCGCCCGGTGTCCGGGTCAGGCCTTGCGCGCCACCCCCGCGTACACCGGCACGATGCCCTCGGCCTGGGCCGCCACGTCCTCCGGGTCCGGCCGCCACCCGGTGACCGGGATGACGCCCGGGCCCAGCAGTTCCAGGCCGTCGAAGAAGCGCGCGAACTCGGTGAGCGAGCGCGGGTGGAACGGCGTGCCGCCGCGGGTGGACAGACCGGCCGCCTTGCCCACCGCCTCGGGGTCCAGATCGGGTGTGACCTGCGACAGGACCAGGTAGCTGCCGGGTGTGAGGGCATCGACGTACCGCCTCAGCAGCCCGTGCACGTCGTCCCCGTCGACCGCGTCGCCCAGGTAGTGGGTCACGGCCACCAGCGACAGGGCCACCGGCCGGCCGAAGTCCAGGGACTCGCCCGCCAGCCGCAGGATCCGGTCCGGGTCCCGGACGTCGGCGTGCACGTACCCGGTGGACCCCTGCGCCGAGCCGTGCAGCAGCGCCTCGGCGTGCCTGAGGACGATCGGGTCGTTGTCGGCGTAGACGACGCGCGCCTCGGGCGCCACCGCCTGGGCCACCTGGTGCAGGTTCGGTTCGGTGGGAATGCCGGTGCCGATGTCCAGGAACTGGCGGACCCCGGCCTCGGCGAGGGTGCGGACGGCCCGGTGCATGAACCGGCGGTTGGCCCGCGCTCCGCGCACCGCCGTGCCGTCCGCCGCGAGGATCCTGCGGGCCAGTTCCTCGTCCACCGGGTAGTTGTCCTTGCCGCCCAGCCACCAGTCGTAGACGCGGGCCGGATGCGGCCGGCCGGTGTCGACGGGGGGTGGGCAGGCGTCGGATCCGGTCATGCGGTGTGGTCTCCTCGGGTGCCTGGGTGCCTGGGTGCCTGGGTGCCTGGGTGCCTGGGTGCCGGGTCGCCGGGTCGCCGGGTCAGAAGTTCTCGCGGTACTCGCGCAGGATCTTCTCGGTGCGCTGGGTCGAGGCGGCACGCGCCGTCATGTGGTCCAGGACCTCCAGGTGCGCGGAGACCTCCGCGCGGGAGTCCAGGTACAGGGCACCGGTCAGATACTCGGTGAAGACCATGTCGGGCAGCTCCGGCTCCGCGAACCGGAAGAGCGTGAACGGCGCGTACGTCCCGGGATGCGGCCCGTCCTCGAACTCGGCGACCTGCAGCGTCACCCGGTCCCGCGTCATCAACTCCAGCAGCTTGTCCAACTGGTCGCGCATCACCCGGCCGTCGATGCTCACCGGGCGGCGCAGTACCGTCTCGTCCATCACCACCCACAGGTGGGGCGGGTCCTCGCCGTCCAGCAGCCGCTGCCGCTCCATGCGCAGGGACACGTGCCGCTCGACCGCGTCCCGGCCCGCGCTGCCGATCGTCCCGGCGTCCAGGACCGAGCGTGCGTACTCCTCGGTCTGCAGCAGTCCCGGCACGAAGTGCGGCTCGTAGGAGCGGACGATCCGTGCCGCGCCCTCCAGGCTCACGTACATGCTGAACCAGTCCGGCAGCACGTCGTGGTACCGCTGCCACCAGCCCGGCTGGTTCGCCTCCTCGGCCAGCGCGACGAATGCCGAGACCTCGTCCGCGGGTACCCCGTACGCCGTCAGCAAGATCTGGGCATACGGTATCTTCAGTGCGACCTCGGCCATTTCCATGCGCCGCACGGTCGCCGGGGCCACCCGGAGGACCTTGGCGGCCTCCTCGCGTTTGAGGCCCGCCGTCTCCCGGAGTTCCTGCAGCCGTCTGCCCAGGACCACCTGACCCACGGTGGGTGCGGCCCGCCGCTCACTCACGCCACGCCTCCCCAACGCGCCCAAGTCTCACCGCAGTCTGTCATGTTCCCCCGTCAGTCTCACAGGGGCGGTCATGGATCAACATCATGTGGATCGACGTCATTACCCGCCGGGTAATCGACCGGGCGCGGCCCGGACGGGATCGTGGAGTCACCGGGTTCCGGTCCGGCGCACTCCGGACCGGCCCCGGCCTTCCAGCCCCGCCCCGACCCTGACGGAGGGTGACTCGTCATGTCCACGAGCCAGCTGGCCGCGCTCGCCCGCACCGCCGAACCGCAGCTGATGCTGCGCCGCTTCCTCGCCCTCGACGCGGTGGTGACCGGCGCCAACGCGCTCGCCTACCTCGCGCTCTCCGAGCCGCTGGGCCGTTTCCTCGGCGCCGGTTCCGGACTGCTGCTCGGCCTCGGCGCGTTCCTCGCGGTGTACGCCGGATGCGTGGCCCTGCTGGCCGCGCGTCCCCGGCCGCCGGCCCTCGGGGTGCGGGCCGTCGTGGAGGCCAACCTCGCCTGGGCGGCGGTCAGCTTCGCCGCCCTCGGCCTGTGGCTGACGCCCACCACGGCGGGCGCGGTGTGGACGGTGCTCCAGGCGCTCACCGTCACCGGGTTCGCCCTGCTCCAGAACGCTGCGCTGAGGCAGCGTCAGGACGGCGGCGAGTGAGCGTCAGGACAGCAGCGAGTGAAGGTACTTGACCGTCGCCGGGTCGGCCGGGAGCAGCGTCTCGATGGCCAGCTCGGCGACGGTCACGTCCATCGGCGTGTTGAAGGTGGAGATGGACGAGATGAACGACAGGGTCCGGCCCTCGTGCTCGATCTGCATGGGCAGCGCGAAGTACGGCACCGGCTCGGCCGGCTCCCCGCCCGTCGCCGTGTCCGGCACCGGATACGCCGCCACCTCCTCGTACAGCGCCCGCAGCGGCTCCGAGCGGTGCAGGGCGATCTGCCGCTCCATCTGTTCCAGCAGGTGCCCGCGCCACTCGCGCAGGTTGCGGATGCGCGGCGCCAGGCCCTCCGGGTGCAGGGTCAGCCGCATCGCGTTCAGCGGCGGTTCGAGCAGATGCTCCGGCACACCGTCCATCAGCATCAGGATGCCCCGGTTGGCGGCGAGCACCCGGTACGTCGCGTCGACGACCAGCGCCGGATACGGCTCGTAGCCCCGGATCAGCCGCTCCATGCCCTCGCGCAGGGCGCCCAGCGCCGGGTCGTCCAGCGGTGTCTCCGGATAGTGCGGCGCGTAACCGGCCGCCAGCAGCAGCGCGTTGCGCTCCCGTACGGGGACGTCCAGGTGCTCGGCCAGCCGCAGCACCATCTCCTCGCTCGGCCGGGAGCGGCCCGTCTCGATGAAGCTGATGTGCCGGGCCGAGGAGCCGGCCCGCAGCGCCAGCTCCAGCTGGCTGACCCGCCGGCGCTCCCGCCAGGCCCGCAGCAGCGGGCCCACGCCCTGGGCGGTCGGGGCGGTCGGGGCGGTACCGGACATGAGAGCGGTCATACCTGCGAACGGTAGCCGACGGCCGACCGCGCCGGGGCCGGCCGACGCCTGTGACCAGGGCTCGGACAGCCGTGATGTGGCAGGCTGAAGGGGTACCGGGGGGACACCGACAGGTACCCGGCCAGGAAGGGAGCACAGCCCATGCCCGTCGAACCGCTGTCGCAGAAGGAGATCGAGGAGCGGCTGGCCGAGCTGCCGGGCTGGTCCCTCGACGACGGCCGCCTCACCCGTTCCTACCGGCTCGGCTCGCACTTCGCGGCCACCGCGATGGTCGTCCACATCGCGCAGGTGCAGGAGGAGCTGCATCACCACTCCGACCTGTCCCTCG
This sequence comes from Streptomyces sp. NPDC028991, assembly GCF_055564775.1. Taxonomy (NCBI): domain Bacteria; kingdom Bacillati; phylum Actinomycetota; class Actinomycetes; order Kitasatosporales; family Streptomycetaceae; genus Streptomyces; species Streptomyces sp. NPDC028991. The sequence goes on from NZ_JBVHVP010000015.1 coordinate 135,724, forward strand.
GATACGACACGGTCTCCCTGTCCGTGCACACCCACAGCGCGGGCGGTGCCGTCACCGATAAGGACGTCGAGCTCGCCCGCAGGGTGGAGGACCTGGCAGCCGGCCATGGGGCACACTGAACGGTGTGCTCGACTACGACAAGGAAGCGGAGCGGTACGACGCCTCCCGTGGCGGTGAGCCCCGCGCCGAAGCCGCCGCACGGGCCGTACTGAGCCTCGTACCTCCGGGCACGCGCAGCCTGCTCGACATCGCCTGCGGCACCGGCATCGTCACCCGGCGCTTGGCCGCCGCGCGGGCGGGCCTGCGCGTGACCGGCGCCGACCTCGCCCCCGCCATGGCCCGCTACGCGGCCGCCCGGCTGCCCGGCGCCGTCGTGCTGGCCGACTGCCGCCGACTGCCGTTCCGGGACCGGGGGTTCGACGCGGTCAGCAGTGTGTGGCTGCTGCACCTGGCCGGCGGCGACGGGAACGTGCGGGCGATCGTCGGCGAGTGCGCCCGGGTCCTGCGGCCCGGCGGGGTGTACGTGACCACGGTCGACAAGGGCGCCTCGCACAACGTGGGCAGCGACATCGACGCGGTGCTCGCCTCCCGGCCGCCGAGCACCGCCCACGACGCCGCCGGCCTCGTCGAGGAGTACGCCCGCGCGCACGGCCTGGTCCCGGCGGGGCAGGCCCGCTTCACCGGTCACGGCCAGGGCCGCAGCCCCCGCCGCACCGTCGCCGATCTGCGGCGCGGCTGGTTCGTCACGCTGCCGCCGGGCGACCCGCGCGCCGAGCACTTCGCCGCCCGGCTGGCGGCCCTGCCCGACCAGGACCGGCCGCGCCCCGACCCGGTCTTCACGCTGAGGGCGTTCGCGAAGCCGTAGGAAGCAAGTGGGCCGGGAGTGGCAACCCGGCCGGCCCGGGCGGCGACTGAGAGGCGGAACCCATCCGTCATCAAGGAGGTTCGTCCCGTGAGGCACCCCCACACGTACCGCAGACGCCCGCTGGTCCTGGGCGCGGCCCTCGCCGCCGCAGGACTCGTCGGCGCGGGTCTGACGACGCTCACCGCCGAGACCGCCCAGGCCGCCACGGCCCGGCAGGTCGAGGCCCTCGACCGGGGCGTGGTCAGCGTCCACACCGGCGGCGGCAACCTGGTGAGCTGGCGCTGGCTCGGCACCGACCCGGACAACGTCTCGTTCAACGTCTACCGGGCCGGTACGAAGGTCAACTCCACCCCGGTCACCGGCTCCACCACCTACTTCCACCCGGGCGCCCCCTCCCACGCCGACTACACCGTCCGCGCGGTCGTGAACGGCACGGAACAGGGCGACTCGGTCCACGCCGTCCAGTTCCGGGCCGGCTACAAGGACGTCCCCATCAGCCCGCCCGCCGGCGGCACCACACCCGACGGGGTCTCCTACACCTACGAGGCCAACGACGCCTCCGTCGGCGACCTCGACGGCGACGGCGCGCTGGACATCGTCCTCAAGTGGCAGCCGACCAACGCCAAGGACAACTCCCAGTCCGGCTACACGGGCAACACGATCGTCGACGGCATCAAACTCGACGGCACCCGGCTGTGGCGTGTCGACCTGGGCCGCAACATCCGCTCCGGCGCCCACTACACGCAGTTCCAGGTGTACGACTACGACGGCGACGGCAAGGCCGAGGTCGCCATGAAGACCGCCGACGGCACGAGGGACGGCACCGGCGCGGTCATCGGCAGCTCCTCGGCCGACCACCGCAACTCCTCGGGCTACGTCCTGTCCGGCCCCGAATTCCTGACCATGTTCAACGGGCAGACCGGCAGGGCCATGGGCACCGTCGACTACGTCCCCGCCCGGGGCAACGTCTCCTCCTGGGGCGACTCCTACGGCAACCGCGTCGACCGCTTCCTGGCGGGCACGGCGTACCTGGACGGCTCCCGCCCCTCACTGATCATGGCGCGCGGCTACTACACGCGTTCGGTGATCGCGGCCTGGGACTGGCGCGACGGCGCCTTCACCCGCCGCTGGACCTTCGACACCAACTCCTCCACCAACGCGGGCAAGGGATACGACGGCCAGGGCAACCACCAGCTGTCCGTCGCGGACGTCGACGGCGACGGCAGGGACGAGATCGTGTACGGCGCGATGGCCGTCGACGACAACGGCTGGGGCCTGTGGACCACGAGGAACGGCCACGGCGACGCCATGCACGTCGGCGACCTCGACCCGTCCCGCGCGGGCCTGGAGGAGTTCAAGGTCGACGAGGACAGCTCGAAGCCCTCGTCGTGGATGGCGGACGCGCGCACCGGCCAGATCATCTGGGCCACCGGCGCGAGCGGCGACAACGGCCGGGGAGTCTCCGCCGACATCTGGTCCGGCAGCGCGGGCGCCGAGTCCTGGTCGTCGGCGGAGAGCGGCATCCGCGGCCCGAAGGGCACGATCGTCGGCAGCCGCAAGCCCTCCAGCGCCAACTTCCTGTCCTGGTGGGACGGCGACCCCGTCCGCGAACTCCTCGACGGCACCCGCGTCGACAAGTACGGCACCTCCGGCGACACCCGACTCCTCACCGGCTCCGGCGTCGCCTCCAACAACGGCACGAAGGCCACGCCGGTCCTGGCCGGCGACATCCTCGGCGACTGGCGCGAGGAGGTCATCTGGCGCAGCACCGACAACACGGCCCTGCGCATCTACTCGACCCCGCACGACACGGACCGGAGGATCACGACCCTCCTCCACGACACCCAGTACCGCACGGCCCTGGCCTGGCAGAACACCGCCTACAACCAGCCGCCGCACCCGAGCTTCTTCATCGGCGGCGGGATGTCGACGGCGCCCCGGCCGACGGTGTACACGCCCTGAACCCCTCCGCCCCTCAGGCGGCCTCGTCCACCGGCGGGGGCTTCCCGCCGGTGACCACCGTCCTGACCCGTCTCTGCGTCAGCCGCGTCCGGGAGGCGATCACCTCCACCGGTACGCCCCGCCGGTGCGCGGCGCGCAGAGCGGCGTCCCGCCAGTGCTGGAGTCTCCTCTTCGCGGCCTGGCCGGTGACCGTCCGGGTGCAGCAGCACCGCCAGTGCGAGCGACAGCCGCCCTGCCGCGCCCTCCCACGTTCGCGCCATACGGCGCCCCCTGTCCTCGCCACCACTCCCGCCCACCCAACGGTCGAAGAAGCGCAGCAGGGCCACAAGGGCGTGAAACGGGCGCACTGGTCAAGCGGACGGGAGGACGCGCCGCCGGCACGCGCCCTCCCGAAGGGTCATGCCTGATCGCAGACCTGGTCGCCCAGCTTGAACGACGTCGGTTCCCCGTTCGCCCCCGACCAGCTCCCCGTGAAGCCGAAGCTCACCGACGCGCCCGGCGCCACGTTGGCGTTCCAGCCGATGTTCCTCGCCGTCACCGTCGTGCCGGACCGGGTGTGCTCGGCGTTCCAGAGCTGGGTCACCTGCTGGCCGTTCGGGAAGGGCCACTCGAGGGCCCAGCCGTTCCAGGGCGACGTGCCGGTGTTGGTGAGCCGGACCTCCGCCTGGAAGCCCCCCGACCACTGGTTCGTGACCGTGTACGTCACCGCGCAGGCGCCCGTGGGCGCCGGGTCGGGGCCCGGCCCCGGGTCGGTGCCGCCGTCGCCGGCCGTGTCGCCGTAGATGACCCCGCGCCCGTTCGTCGCCACGTACACCCGCCCGTACACCCGCGGGTCGCCGGTGATGGCCGCACCCGTCCAGCCCCACTGGTGGGCGTCGTCGTTGATGCGGGTCCAGGTGGCGCCCTGGTCGGTGGAGCGGAAGACGCCGCGCACGCCGCCGATCTCCGCGCTGGTGTAGAGGGTCTGGTAGGAGGCGTCCGGTGCCGCCTTGCCGAAGCCGATCGTGTCGGCCTGGCCGACGTTCGGGAGCTTGGTGAAGCTCGCGCCGCCGTCCGTCGAGTGCCACAGGCCGTACGGGCCGTCCGCCGCCCCGCCGGCCAGCCAGATGTCGCCCTCCCCGCCCGGCAGCGCCTTGAAGCGGACGCTGCCGCCGGCGGGCAGGCCGTCCGCCGCCGACGCGGTGAAGGTGGCGCCGCCGTCCGTGCTGACGTAGAAGGTGCCGGACGCGAAGCCGTAGAAGGTCTTCGGATCGACCCGGTCGGACTCGACGACCGCGCCGGCCGGGATGCCGCTGGACGCCTGCCAGGACGTGCCGAAGCCCGTCGTGTGGTGCACACCGGCGCCCTCGGGGCTCCACACGAAGCCGCTGCCGTCCGCGCCCGCCGCGACCGTGCCGCCGCCGCTCACCCCGGCCGGGTCCGTGCCGCCGAACCAGTTGGCGCCGTTGTCCGTGGAGAACGCGATGTGCGGGCCCGCGTCGAGGTTGCCGGCCCGCACGACCGTGCCCGGGTCCCCCTCCGCGAAGTCCAGGCTCGTGGTGGAGGTGAAGTTCGGGGAGGTGAACATCATCGACGGCACCTCGGTCAGGCTCGTGTGCCGGAAACCGCCGATGTCGCCCAGCGCGCTGAGCAGCGGGGCGCCCGACGGGGGAGCGGCCAGGTCGTTCACCGCCGTCTCCTCCAGGCCGCGCACCATGGGCGAGATGGTGAACCTGCCGCCGTCGTCGTCCCAGTTGGTGAGGTCCTCCGTGCCGTAGACCGTGGCTCCCGTGCCGTACATCATCCGGTCCGAGTCGAACGGGTCGATCTCCAGCGCCTCCGTCATCCAGCCGAGCTTGGGCGTCTGCTCGGGCGGGGACGGGTTCGCGCCCCAGGTCAGCCACGGGGACGAGGAGACGTCCATCGTGTAGCGGTTCTCGCGGGTGGGATACGACGTGTACCTCCACGCCTGGGTCCAGGTGCCGCCGCTGTCCGTGGAGCGGAAGATCTGCGTGTCCGGCCACCAGGAGCTGTACGCCGTCGCCATGACCGTGCCGGGATTCTGCCGGTCGACGGTCAGGCCGCTGAAACCGAAGTAGGTGTCCGCCTCCGCGACCGGGCTGATGTCCGTCCAGGTGCCGGTCGCCGTCGCGTACCGGTACAACCGGCCCTTGCCGCCGTCGTACGGGCCGCCCGTGTCGCTGTACGCGAGATAGAGGTAGCCGTTCTCCGCGTCCAGCACGCCTTTGTGGGCCAGGTAGCCGGTGGGCTGCCCGGCGATCCGCTGCCAGGTCGCGCCCGCGTCGGTCGAGCGGTAGACGGCGTTCTCCTTGTCGGCGACCCCGACGTAGACCGTCTTCGTGGCGGCACCCGCGGTGCCCGTCGACTCGTCGAAGGTCACCCAGACGATGCCCTGGTTGTCGGAGGCGTAGCCGCTGGAGTCGCTCGGGTCCTGCGCGTAGTTCCCGGGGTTCGGGAAGGCCGTCACCTCGGCCCAGGTGGCGCCCGCGTCGGCCGACCGCCACAGGCCGTTCCCGCTGGGCGCGCCCAGGTACAGCACGTCGTTGTCGTGCGGGTCGACCGCCAGGCGCTCACCCATGCCGCGGCCCGGCATGTTGCCGCCCAGCTTGAACGGCAGATCGGCCCTCTCCCAGCTCGCGCCACGGTCGGCGGAGCGCAGCACCGCGCCGTTGCCCGGGTCCCAGTCGTTGGTGTACGTACCGACCGCCGCGTACACCCGGTCCGGGTCGACGGAGTCCGAGGCGATGCCGACCACGCCCGTGTGACCCCAGTCGTCCCAGCCGACGTGGTCCAGCAGCGGCGTCCACGTCTTCGTCGGCTCCTGCCAGCGGTAGGCGCCGCCGATGTCGGTGCGGGCGTAGGCCAGGTCCTTCTCGGTGCGGTTGAAGACGATGCCGGGGACGAAGCCGCCGCCGTCGATGCGGGCGTTCTTCCAGGTGTAGGTGTCGGCGGTGACGGCGGTCGCCTTCGGTGGTGGCTCGGCGGCCAGCGCGGTGGGCGGACCGCCCGTGAGGAGGCCGGCCGCCAGGGCCAGCAGGACAGTGAGGATCCGGGTTCTTCGCACGGTGGGGAACCGTCCTTCCGTCAGGAGGGAAACATGCGTGGGCCGGGCGGCCCTCGGCGTGGACGAGGGCCGCCCGGCGGGTTGGTCCCGTCGTCCGGTGACGAGACCGAGCACACGGAGCCGTCAAGCGCCCTGGGAAGGAGGCGGTGCCCACCGCGCCCCCGAGGGGGCGCGGGGAACTGCCCGGCCGGCCACGCACGGCCCGCAGCCGGAGAACCGCCGATCCCGCGGAGCGCTTCGCGGGGGCTATTCGAGAAGCTCCGCGTACGAGCCCATGGCGAGGGCGATGTCCGCCTGCGCCCAGAACCGGTGGTAGGTGAACGTGGGCGCGGCACCGCCCGCGAGATAGCTCTCGATCTTCGACCAGGCCGGGTCGTCCTGGTAGAAGGAGCGGATCGAGGAGAAGGTCGACGACTCGTCGATCGTGTCGCCGTTCGGCATGGTGCCGCTCCAGCCGCTCGGGACGTGGACCGGGTCGTCGAAGCGGTTGTAGTCGGCGCGGGTCTCCGGGACGGCGATGCCGAGCGCGTCCTGGTTGTTCTCCCACATGCCGTCGAGCAGCGCCTTGGCGGTCGCCGCCGCCTCCGTGTCGCCCGATCGGTCGGCGTAGTACGTCAGGGTCTTGGCGTACGCCGCCGCCACACCGACGTCGTTGGTGTAGTCCGAGACGGTGACGTGCAGTTCGCTGTTGTCACCCGGGGAGGAGGCGTTCCAGGTGTCCGGCTGCCCCGACCACTGCATCGTCGCGGGGATCCGGAAGGTGCCGTCCGGGTTGACCGTCGTCTCCGACAGCGCCCAGTCGACCCACTTGTCCAGGACCTCCTTGGCCGCCGCGTCTCCGCTCTGCTGGTAGTACTCGGCGACCCGCTCCATGGACCACGCCTGGAAGCCGAACCACTGGTTGGACGGCGGGTCGTGGTACACCGGCTTCTCGTCGTAGTACATGCCGTAGAACGTCGGCGTACCGGCCGGCGGTGTCGCGTACCGGCCCGCCCAGCTGTTGGTCGCGCCGCCCGCGATGGCGCCCTCGTCGGACTGGAGCCAGCGGTAGAACTCCACCTGCCGGTCGAGGGACTTGGCCCAGTCGGACGCACCCGTGGCCGACTTGGGCTTCAGGTCGTCGTAGGTGCTCAGCGCGTACGCGGCCAGCGGGTTCTGGTAGCCGCCGTGGGTGTGGCTGGAGCCGATGCGCCAGGCCCAGCCCGCCGACGTGTCCACCGCGCCGCCCCAGGCGTAGTACCAGGACAGCAGGTAGTGCGAGGAGTCCTTGCCGGTGCCGGCCGGGCAGCTCGTCGGCCCGACACAGTCGCCGACCTTCTTGAAGTACTTGTCGAACATGGCGTAGCGCAGGTAGTCGCCCATCTTGGCGGCCTTGTCGAGGGTGCCGGCGATCTCGCCGCCCTTGCCCTGCTCCTCGGCCCAGATGTCCGCCCAGTACGCGGCCTGCACGGCCCGCGCGTCGGCGTCCGGGGCGTTGGTGAACTTCCACTGCTTCGCGTAGGACGCGTCACCGGTGAACAGGTCCAGGTAGCCGTTGGGACCGCCGTACTTGAAGGCGTCGCAGGTCGGCTGCGGCACCGTTTCCCACACCGACTCCTGCGCGCCGCGCTGGAAGGTGTTGATGTAGGACGGGCCGGTGTCGGAGGGGCCCGCCTCGCACTTGCCGGGCGAGTTGCCGTAGCCGTAGGTGTTGTCGACGTCCTGGAGCCAGTGCATGCCGTAGACGTCGTCGGTGCCGTACGCCGACTTCAGTTCACCGGCGATCGGGTCCGGGCCCACGGAGACCGCGCCGTCCAGGGGAGCCGGGTACTCGTTCGGCGTGTCCAGCTCGGGGGCGTACGTCGCCGGCTTCGAGGCATTGTAGGCCGAGTTGGTCGGCTGGTCGGCGTGCGTGGGGATCATGTACGTCTCCATGATCTCCCAGGCGTTGTTGAACCGCGTCCAGTCACCGGTCACCTTGCCGTACATGGCCTGGAGCCACAGCAGGTAGCTGTACGCCTCGGAGGTGGTCTCGTGCCCGTGGTCCGGCGCCTCGACGATCAGTGTCTCGACCGAGTGGTACGGAATGCCCTCGGGTGAGAAGTAGCCGTTCGCCGGGTCGGTGATCTTCCCGTAGAGCTCCAGGAAGCGGGCGTCGTAGTCCTTCGCGGCGGCGAGCTGGGTCACGTTGACCGTGGCCTTGCCGTGGCCGGGTGCCGTCGACTCGAAGACCGCCGAGCCGGTGCCGGAGGCGTCGGCCGCGATGGTCACCTTCTGCGCGGTGTCCCAGTTCGACGGGGTGAAGGTGAGACTCGCGCCGCCGGAGACGGTCAGGCCGGTGTTGCCGCTCGCGCGGGCCGTCGTCACCGCGACGTTCGCGGCCGGCTGCTTGGAGAGTCTGACCTCGTACGTTTCCGACTCGCCCTGCTGGACGCCAAGTTGGGCCGGAGTGGCGACCACGGTCGGTCCCGAGGCAACCGTGATGCCGACCGGCGTCGAGTTCGCGGAGGCCCCCGTGCTGTCGTACGCCTTCGCCACCAGGGAATGACTGCCCACGGTCAAGCCAGTGGCCGAGTGTGTGTAGGGCGAGCTGGTGTCGGTGCCCAGCAGGGTGGTGTCGTCGTAGAACTCCACCTTGCCGATCGTGGCGCCGTCGGCGGCGGCCGCCGTGGCCGCCAGCGGGACCGCCTCGCCCTGCGAGTACACCGCGCCCGCCTCCGGGCTGGTCAGCACGGTGATCGGCGGCTGGTGCGCACCGACGCAGGCGGTGCCGTTGACGGCGAATTCCGTCGGGGCCGTGTTGGTGCCGCTGTAGGTGAACTGCCCGCCGGTGGAGACGGCGGCCCCGGCGGCGATCCGCGCGTTGTACGAGGCGTTCCGCACGGTGACGGTCTGTCCGGACTGGGACCAGGTGCCGTTCCAGCCGTTGGCCAGCTTCTGGTTGCCCGCGTAGTCGTACGTCAGCGTCCAGCCGTCGATGGCGTCGCTGCCGCGGTTGGTGAGCGTCAGTTCCGCGGTGAAGCCGGCGCCCCAGTCGTTGGTCTTGTAGTCCACGCTGCACTGAAGCGCCGCCGCCTGGGCGGGAGTCGAACCCGTACTCATCATCGTGAGAGGTAGCGCGAGGGCCGCCAGTGCGGCCGTCCACAGTCGCCGCGCGGTGCGGCGTCTGTGTCTGCGTCCGGGATGCATGGTGCTGGTTCCTCCTTGCGGCTCGGGGAGGGTGTGGGGAGGAGCAACAAGCCTTGAACCAGTGGGAGCGCTCCCATAGTGAGGAGGGGGCACAGTGCGGTCAAGATGTGTGGAGAGTCGAAAAGATTCGACAGTTGCTGCGGGGAGAAAGTCGGTAACTCCTCTGTTCTTTGCCGTCACTTGGCGCTACGTTCGCTGGCACCAGTGGGAGCGGTTCCATCAGTCGACGCGTCCGTCACGGCGTGCACGAACTGCAAGGAGTCGCTCATGCGCCACCCCCCGCTCCACCCCCCGCGTTCAGGACTTTTAGCCGCCGCCGCGGCCTGTCCGACGCCTCGTCGGCCGGCGTGCCGGCCCGCACATCCCCCGGGCGGTTCCACCGTGCCCGCGGGCCGTTCCTGACCTCCGAACGCGACGGCACCCCCAGGCCGTCCGGCAGCGGGCCGCGCCCTGCGTACGCGTGGCCCGGGACGACAGCACCCCGCACCCCACGAAAGAAGGAACCCGCACTCATGACCCGTAGCAGAACCGCGATGCTCGCTGCCCTGGCGCTGGTCGCCGGTGCCTCCGGCACGGCCTTCGCCGCCCAGTCGGCGAACGCCGGCGCGGCGGCCGTCCCCTGTACCGTCGACTACGAGGTGCAGAACGACTGGGGCAGCGGCTTCACCGCGGCCGTGACCGTCACCAACAACGGCGCCCCCACCTCCGGCTGGTCGCTGGGCTGGACCTACGCCGGCAGCCAGAAGGTCACCAACGGCTGGAACGCGAAGGTCAGTCAGAGCGGTGCCGCCGTCACCGCGGCCAACGAGTCCTACAACGGCACCCTGTCCACGGGCGGTTCGGCGAGCTTCGGCTTCCAGGCCACCTACAGTGGCGGCAACGCGATCCCGGCCACCTTCACCCTCAATGGCGTGACCTGCAACGTCGACGACGGCGGCACGCCGGATCCGGACCCGACCGACCCGCCGGACCCCGGTGGCCCCTCCGACCGGGTGGACAACCCCTACGACGGTGCCAAGGTGTACGTGAACCCGGAGTGGTCCGACAAGGCCGCCGCCGAACCCGGCGGAGGCCGCATCGCCGGCCAGCCCACGGGGGTGTGGCTGGACCGGACCGCCGCCATCGAGGGCGTGAACGGCGGCATGGGTCTGCGCGACCACCTCGACGAGGCGCTGGCGCAGAAGGGTTCCGGCGAACTCGCCATCCAGCTCGTGATCTACAACCTGCCCGGCCGCGACTGCGCGGCCCTCGCCTCCAACGGCGAACTGGGCCCGACGGAGATCGGCAAGTACAAGACCGAGTACATCGACCCGATCGCCGCGATCCTCGCCGACCCGAAGTACGCGGACCTCAGGATCGTCACCACGGTCGAGATCGACTCGCTGCCCAACCTGGTCACCAACGTCACGCCGCGGCCGACCGCCACGGAGAACTGCGACGTGATGAAGGCCAACGGCAACTACCAGAAGGGCGTCGGCTACGCCCTGAACAAGCTCGGCGACGTCGGCAACGTCTACAACTACGTCGACGCCGGCCACCACGGCTGGCTCGGCTGGGACAGCAACTTCGGTCCCTCCGCCGACATGTTCAAGACCGCCGCCACCACCGAGGGCGCGACCGTCGCCGACGTGCACGGCTTCATCGTCAACACCGCCAACTACAGCGCCCTGAAGGAGGAGAACTTCAAGATCACGGACTCGGTGAACGGCACCCCCGTGCGCCAGTCCGACTGGGTGGACTGGAACCAGTACACCGACGAGCTGTCCTACGCCCAGGCCATGCGCGACAAGCTGGTCTCGATCGGCTTCGACCAGAACCTCGGCATGCTCATCGACACCTCCCGCAACGGCTGGGGCGGCGCCGACCGGCCCACCGGACCGGGCGCGACGACGGACGTGAACACCTACGTGGACGGTGGGCGCTACGACCGCCGCATCCACCTCGGCAACTGGTGCAACCAGTCCGGAGCCGGCCTCGGCGAACGCCCGCAGGCCTCTCCCGCCGCCGGGATCGACGCGTACGTGTGGATGAAGCCCCCGGGCGAGTCCGACGGCGCGAGCGAGCCGATCGACAACGACGAGGGCAAGGGCTTCGACCGGATGTGCGACCCCACGTACGAGGGCAACGAGCGCAACGGCAACAACCCGTCGGGGGCCTTGGACAACGCCCCGGTGTCCGGGCACTGGTTCTCCGCGCAGTTCCAGGAGCTGATGAAGAACGCCTACCCGCCGCTGTCCTGAGCGGGTTCCGGCCTAGGTGACGCCGTCGGGGCCCGGCCTTCGGGCCGGGCCCCGGTGGTGTGTGCGTTTTTGCGATTGCGGCAACATAATTTGCCCGTACGCGGTGAGTCGTCGCACCCTGGCGGCATCGCGAACGGGAGGCTTACCACCATGGCGCACGACCACCACCGGCAGCACGAGCACGACCACCCGGTACCCGAGCACGGACACGACCACACCCACGTGGACTGGGCCGAGATGGCCCCTGTACTGGAGGCGCAGGCGGAGCTGTACACGCCGCTGTACCGGCAGGCCATGGGCTGGCTGGCCCGGGAGGTGACCGAGCCCGGCCTGGTCGTCGACGTCGGCAGCGGCCCCGGTGTCGTCTCCTGCCTGTTCGCCGACGCCTTCCCGGGCGCCCGCGTAGTCGCCGCCGATGGCGCGGGGCCGCTGCTGGAGCGGGCCCGCGACCGCGCCGCCCGGTTCGGCGTCGCGGACCGCTTCGGCACCCTCACCGGTGACCTGCCCGGCGTACTGGGCGAGCTGGAGTACCCGGCCGACCTGATGTGGGCCGGCCAGAGCCTGCATCACCTGGGCGACCAGCGCGGGGCCCTCGCCGCGCTCGCCGGGCACCTCGCTCCCGGCGGCACGGTGGCGATCCTGGAGGGCGGGCTGCCCGCCCGGTTCCTGCCCCGCGACATCGGCATCGGGCGGCCCGGGCTGCAGGCCAGGATGCACGCCGTGGAGGAGGACTCGTTCGCGCAGATGCGCGCGAGTCTGCCCGGCTCCGTGGCGGAGACCGAGGACTGGCCGGCGCTGCTCACCTCGGCGGGCCTCGAGCACACCGGCACCCGCAGCTTCCTGCTGGACCTGCCCGCGCCGCTCACGGACGAGGCCCGCGCGTACGTCACCACCTCACTGTCCCGGTTGCGCGACCGGATCGGAGACGGCCTCGACGCCACCGACCGGGCCACACTCGACCGGCTGCTCGACCCCGGGGACGAGGCGGGCGTGCACCGGCGCCAGGACGCGTTCGTGCTGGTGGCGCACACGGTCTACACGGCTCGACGCCCTGCCTGACTCCCGGACTTGACTTCGAGAGCGCTCCAAGTGATGGACTCCCCACCGTCCGGAATCGGACAGGGCCGAACACAGACACAGGGGGAACCATGACCGACTCACCGGTCGCGCTCGTCACCGGCGGCGGCAGCGGCATCGGAGCCGCTGTCGCCCGGCGGCTGCTGGACGCGGGACGGCGGGTGGCCGTCACCGGGCGCGGAGAGGCGCGGCTGCGTGCCTTCAGCGAGGGACTCGGTGACCCCGAGGGCCTGTTGACGATCGTGGGCAACGCCGCCGACCACACCCAGGTGGCCTCCGCCGTCGAGGCCACGCTGAAGAGGTTCGGCCGGCTCGACACGGTCGTCGCCAACGCCGGGTTCGCCACCCACGACTCGATCGCCGAGGGCGACCCGGCGGGCTGGACCGAGATGGTGCTGACCAACGTGCTGGGTCCGGCCCTGCTCATCAGGGCGTCGATCGACGCTCTGAAGGAGACGCGCGGCCGGATCGTGCTGGTCGGCAGCGTCGCCGGATTCGTGCCCACGCCGGGCAACATCTATGGCGCGACCAAGTGGGCGGTGACGGGGCTCGCCGAGAACGCCAGGCGCGAGGTCACCGGGTGGGGTGTCGGCGTGACGCTGATCGCGCCCGGACGTGTGGAGACCCCGTTCTGGGAGGCCACCGGCAGCCTGCCGCCCGGCGACCTGCTCACCGCCGGCCAGATCGCCGACTCGATCGTCTGGGCCATGACCCAGCCCGCCGGGGTCGACGTCAACACCGTGGTCGTACGGCCGCTGGGACAGCCCAACTGACAGCGGCGAAGGGGCCCGGCCGCACCGGCCGGGCCCCTTCGCGCGCAGACATGTCACGCCTCGTTGAACCGCGCGGGGTCCGGGCCCAGCCGCCGGTCCTCGTTCAGCGCGCTGATCGCCGCGAGGTCCTCGGTGTCCAGGGTGAAGCCGAACACGTCGAGGTTCTCCTTGATCCGGGACGGCGTCACCGACTTCGGGATCACCACGTTGCCGGTCTGGAGGTGCCAGCGCAGCACGACCTGGGCCGGGGTGCGGCCGTGCTTCTGGGCGATCGCCACGATCGCCGGGATCTCCAGGATGCCCTTGCCGGAGCCGAGCGGGGACCAGGCCTCGGTGGCGATGCCCTGCTCCGCGTGGTACTCGCGGGCGGCGTGCTGCTGGAGGTGCGGGTGCAGTTCGATCTGGTTGACGGCCGGGATGACCGAGGTCTCACCGATCAGCCGCTCCAGGTGCTCCGGCAGGAAGTTGGAGACGCCGACGGCCCGGACCCGGCCGTCGGCGAGCAGCTTCTCGAACGCCTTGTACGTGTCGACGTACCGCTCCTTGGCCGGCATGGGCCAGTGGATCAGGTACAGGTCGACGTACTCCAGGCCCAGCTTCGCCAGCGACGTGTCGAAGGCACGGAGGGTGGAGTCGTACCCCTGGTCCCTGTTCCAGAGCTTGGTGGTGACGAAGAGGTCCTCGCGGGCGACGCCGGAGGCGGCGATCGCCCTGCCGGTGCCCTCTTCATTGCCGTAGATCGCCGCTGTGTCGATGCTGCGGTACCCGGCCTCCAGCGCCTGGGCGACGGCCGTCTCGGCCTCGTCGTCCGGCACCTGCCAGACGCCGAAGCCCAGCTGGGGCATCTCGACGCCGTTGTTCAGGATGATCGGGGGGACCTTGCTGCTCACGAGCTCTTGATCCTTCGGTTGTGGTCAGGTGGTACTCATATCGTCAACGATCACGGCCGCCGACGCATTCCTGACCGGCGAACTCACGCCGTGTACAGCGCCTGCACCTCACTGCCGTAGGCCTTCTCGATGGCCTTGCGCTTCAGTTTCAGCGAGGGCGTCAGCAGCCCGTGCTCCTCGGTGAACGGCTGGGCGAGGATGCGGAAGGTGCGGATCGACTCGGCCTGCGACACCAGCGTGTTCGCGGCGACGACCGCGCGCCGCACCTCCGTCTCCAGGTCGGCGTCGTGCACCAGCTCGGCCGGCGGCATCCGCGGCTTGTTGCGCATCGTCAGCCAGTGGTCGACCGCCTCCTGGTCGAGGGTGATGAGCGCGGCGACGTACGGCCGGTCGTTGCCCACGACGATGCACTGGTTGACCAGCGGATGGTCCCGGACGCGCTCCTCCAGCAGACCGGGGGAGACGCTCTTGCCGCCGGAGGTCACCAGGATCTCCTTCTTGCGCCCGGTGATGGTGAGGTAGCCGTCCTCGTCCAGGGCACCGAGGTCGCCGGTGGCCAGCCAGCCGTCCCGCAGGGTCTCGTCGGTGGCCTTGGGGTTGTTCAGGTAGCCCTGGAAGACGTTGTCGCCGTACAGCCAGATCTCGCCGTCGTCCGCGATGTGCACGGTGACGCCCGGGACGGGCACTCCGACGGTGCCGAAGCGGGTGCGCTCGGGCGGGTTGGCGGTGGCGGCGGCCGTGGACTCGGTCAGGCCGTATCCCTCGTAGATCTGCACTCCGGCGCCCGCGAAGAACAGGCCGAGCCGCCGGTCCATCGCCGAGCCGCCCGACATGGCGTTGCGGATGCGCCCGCCCATCGCGGCCCGCACCTTGGTGTAGACGAGTTTGTCGAAGAGCTGGTGCTGCATGCGCAGGCCCGCCGACGGGCCGGGGCCGACGCCCCAGGCCTTGGCCTCCAGCGCCTCCGCGTACTTCACGGCCACGTCGACGGCCTTCCCGAAGGGCCCCGCCTTCCCCTCCTTCTCGGCCTTGCGCCGCGCCGCGTTGAACACCTTCTCGAAGATGTACGGCACGGCCAGGATGAAGGTCGGCCTGAAGGCCGCCAGGTCGGGCAGCAGGGCGGCGGCGTTCAGCTGCGGCTGGTGGCCGAAGCGGACCCGCCCGCGGATCGCCGCCACCTCGACCATCCGGCCGAAGACGTGGGCGAGCGGCAGGAAGAGCAGGGTCGCCGCCTCGTCGCCCTTCTTCGAGTGGAACACCGGCTCCCAGCGCTCGATGACGGTGTCCGCCTCGTACATGAAGTTGCCGTGCGAGATGACACAGCCCTTGGGACGGCCCGTGGTGCCCGAGGTGTAGATGACGGTGGCGGGCGTCTCGGGCGTGACCGCCTGCCGGTGCCGGTGCACCACCTCGTCGTCGAGGTGGGCGCCCGCGTCGTACAGCTCCTGGACGGCGCCGGAGTCGAGCTGCCACAGGCCGCGCAGGCGCGGCAGCCGGTCGATGACGGTGGCGATCGTCATCGCGTGGTCCTCGTGCTCGACGACCGCGGCGGTCACCTCGGCGTCGTACAGCATCCACATGCACTGTTCCGCCGAGGAGGTCGGGTAGACCGGCACCACCTGGGCGCCGATCGTCCACAGGGCGAAGTCGAAGAGGGTCCACTCGTAGCGGGTGCGGGACATGATGGCGACGCGGTCGCCGAACCGGACGCCCTGGGCGAGCAGACCCTTGGCGAGGGCCAGCACCTCGTCGCGGAAGGCGCCGGCGGTCACGTCCCGCCACTGGCCGGCGTCGTCCTTGCGGCCGAGCGCGATGTGTCCCGGATCCTCCAGGGCATGCCGGAAGACGACGTCGGCCAGACCGCCCACCGGTGGTGCCGACGTCGACGGAGGACTGGTGAACTCGCGCAAACCCCGCTCCCCGCTCCTGGTGACCCCCGCACAGCGCGGTGAAAGCTACCCCACCCGGGGCGGGGGCGGGAGGGGTGACAAAATCGAACAGCGCTCATGTTCGCGCTGGTCAGCAAGAGGAAATGCGCTCACATGGGGAAGGGTCGGACAGATTCCTGACGGTTGAGTAAGTTTCGGTGCCGTAATCTCCACCGAATCTGTACGACCCGCCTACCGCCGGTACGGGCGACCGGAACCGTCGTCTCCTCCTTCAGCGTGGCCGCCGCCGATTCCGTCACACCGGCTCACGGTCCGAGGCCCGCGCGCCGCGGCCGGTGCAGCCGGTCGCCGCCCGCCAGGATCGCCGACGCGAGGGCGTCCGCCGCGCCCTGTGCCGAGGGACGGCGCCGACCGTGCACCAGTACGAAGTCCACGCGGCCCAGCTCGGGCAGCCCGGCCCGCTCCGGCATCCGCACCAGGCCGGGCGGGACGAGCCCTCGCGAGTGCGCCATCACGCCGAGGCCCGCCCGGGCCGCGGCGATCAGGCCGTTGAGGCTGCCGCTGGTGCACGCGACGCGCCACTCGCGGCCCTGCCGCTGGAGGGCGTCCAGCGCGAGCGCGCGGGTGATGCCCGGCGGCGGATACACGATGAGCGGCACCGGACGGTCCGGGTCGAGGCGCAGCCGCTCCGCGCCGATCCACACGAGCCGGTCGCGCCAGACCGGCTCACCCCGCGGGTCCTGCGGCCGTCGCTTGGCCAGCACCAGGTCGAGCTTCCCGGCGGCCAGCTGCTCGTGCAGCGTGCCGGACAGCTCCACCGTCAGCTCTAGGTCGACCTCGGGGTGGTCGTGCCGGAATCCCTCGAGGATCTCCGGCAGCCGGGTCAGCACGAAGTCCTCGGACGCCCCGAACCGCAGCCGCCCGCGCAGCCGGGTGCCGGCGAAGAAGGCCGTCGCCTGCTCGTGCACCTCCAGGATCCGGCGGGCGAATCCGAGCATCGCCTCCCCGTCCTCCGTCAGCTCCACGGAGTGCGTGTCCCGGCTGAACAGCTGCCGCCCGGTGGCGTCCTCGAGCCGCCGCACGTGCTGGCTCACGGTCGACTGGCGCAGCCCGAGCCGCCGGGCGGCCTGCGTGAAGCTCAGCGTCTGGGCCACGGACAGGAAGGTGCGCAGGTGGGACGGCTCGTACACCGCTCCAGCCTATCGCGGAACATGATGACAGTAAGAGCGGTGTACCGGATTCCCGATCGCAGAGCGAGGGAGCAGGATGGAGCGGGGACCCGTGACCCGGAGCGGTGGCCCGGACCCGTGTCCCCGCCGGACGACAGTGAGCGAGCAAGTGGAGCACCGTGAAACGCCTGCGATGGCCGCGTTGGATGCCGATCGACCCGTACATCCTGCTGCTGCTCGGGACGGTGGGCCTCGCGGCGCTGCTGCCGGCCCGCGGCACGGGCGCGGACGTCGCCTCCGGTGCCTCCACCGCCGCGATCGCCTTCCTCTTCTTCCTCTACGGCGCCCGGCTCTCCACCCGTGAGGCGATGGACGGCCTGCGGCACTGGCGGCTGCACGTCACCGTGCTGGCCTGCACCTTCGTCGTCTTCCCGCTGTTGGGGCTCGCCTCCCGCGGACTTGTCCCGGTCTTCCTGACCGACCCCCTCTACCAGGGGCTGCTCTTCCTCACCCTGGTCCCGTCGACCATCCAGTCGTCGATCGCCTTCACCTCCATCGCCCGCGGCAACGTGCCCGCCGCGATCTGCGCGGGCTCCTTCTCCTCACTGGCGGGTATCGTCATCACGCCGCTGCTGGCCGCCGCCCTGCTCGGCGGCAGCGGGGGCGGGTTCTCCGCCGACTCGGTGGTCAAGATCGTGCTCCAGCTGCTGGTGCCGTTCGCCGCCGGGCAGCTGCTGCGCCGGTGGATCGGGGGCTTCGTCGCCCGCCACAAGAAGGTCCTCGGGCTCGTCGACCGCGGCTCGATCCTCCTCGTCGTCTACACGGCGTTCAGCCAGGGCATGGTCCAGGGCATCTGGCAGCAGGTCAGTCCGGTCCGGCTGGCCGGTCTGCTGGCGGTGGAGGCCGTACTGCTCGCCGTGATGCTGCTGCTGACCTGGTACGGGGCGAAGGCGCTGCGTTTCTCTCGGGAGGACCGGATCGCGATCCAGTTCGCCGGGTCGAAGAAGTCCCTCGCCGCCGGACTGCCGATGGCGAGCGTCCTGTTCGGCGCCCAGGCCTCACTGGCGGTGCTGCCGCTGATGCTCTTCCATCAGATGCAGCTGATGGTGTGCGCGGTCATCGCCAAGCGCCGGGCGCACGACCCGGAGGCGGTCGCCCCGGCGGAGTCCGACGCTCCGGGGCGCACCGCGGTCGGCACCGGGAGCCGCTGAGCCGGCCAGGTCCGGGTCAGCCGCCCGCCGCCACCTCGTCCATGGGCAGGTGCAGCACCGTGCTGCCGAGGGCCGAGGGCGGGTTCCCGGCGGCGATCTCCTCGTCGGTCAGTGCCCGGTTCCAGACGTGCACGTCGTCGATGGCGCCGGTGAAGCGGGCCCGGCCGTCCACACGCTCGCCGATGTGCACGCCGAACGGCGAGTTCCGGCTCACCGATCCGGGCACGTCCGCCGCACCGGCCGTCGTGCCGTCGACGAACAGCGTGAGCCGGCCCCCGCCGCGGCGCAGCGCCAGGTGGTGCCACCGGCCGTCGTTGTGGGCGCGGTCGGTGCGCACCCACGCCGAGCGCGGGGCCGCCCCGCCGTCGCGCGTGGTGATCAGCCCTTGGATCCGGCCGTTGCCGGGCTCCGCGCGCAGCCACACCTGAGGCTGCGTGCTGCCCACCCCGCCCATCCACAACAGCGGCTGCTCCCCGTCGCCCGCCGAGTACCGGAACCACAGCGACGCCGTGAAGTCCCCGGCCCCGAGCGGCAGCCGCTCGTGGTAGGGCAGCCGCACGGCGTCGTCGGCACCGTCGAAGGCGAGCGCGCGGCCCACCTTGCCGTCCGCCGGCCCGGCGCCGCCGAGCACCGCCGCGGGCGCGGCACCCGCGGCGAGGTCGGGGGTGGTGGGACCGGCGGCCCGGCGCGGCTGGAGCCAGTCCTCGGTGAAGCGGGCGAAGCGGATCTCGTCGCGGGCGTCCACCGCCCCGGCCTCGTACAGCAGGCCCGCCGACCCGTCGTCGACGGCCACCATGTCGGAGTAGCCGGACCAGTCCCGGGTGACGACCGTGCCGCGGTCCGCGCCGTCCCAGGTCGCGCCGCCGTCGTAGGAGGAGCGGACCGTCATCGTCCGGCGGCGGTCGGGGTCGGCGGGGGCGGACAGCAGCAGCCGGTCGCCGAGGCGGAGCACGGCGCCCTGCACCTGCGGGGTGTACAGGTCCGGGAGAGCCCGGAAGGCGCCGGCGAAGCTGTCGCCGCCGTCGCGGCTGACGGCCTGGGTGCGGTGGCCGAGGTCGGTGCCGTTCTCCTCCCGGCCGCTGACCAGGAGGGTGCCGTCCGCGCGTGCCACGAGGGTGAGCTCGGACGGCTTCTGCCGGAAGGTGCCGTCGGCGGCGACGGGCCAGGTGTCGGTGGCGCCGATCCTCCAGTGCTCGCCGCCGTCGTCGCTGACCACCAGTGCGGCGTGGTTGGCCGTGACCCTCCCGCCGTCCCAGGTCTCGGCGTTGACGCCGACGACGAGCCGGCCGGGATGGCTGCCCCCGGTGAGCCGGATGCCGTGCCCGGGGCCGGTCGCGTACCAGGAGTTCCAGTCGGGAGGCAGGATGCCGGCGCCCAGGCCGCGGGGCGCGGACCAGGTACGGCCGTCGTCGTCGCTGTACTGGAGGTGAGGGGTGCGGGCGCAGGGCACCGCGCAGCCCGCGGCGTCCGCGCGGCCGGCGTTGTACGTCTCGAGCAGCAGGATCCGGCCGGTGGTGCCGTCCACGACCGGGGCCGGGTTGCCGTGGGTGTCGCCGCCGCCGTCGTTGACGACCTGGAGCGGGCCCCAGGTGCGCCCGCCGTCGGTGGAGCGCTTGACGACGATGTCGATGTCACCGGCGTCACCGCAGTTCAGGACGCGGCCCTCGGCGAAGGCCAGCAGGGTGCCGTCCGTCGTCCGCACGATCGCCGGGATGCGGAAGCAGGCGTAGCCGCCCGGATCCTGGTCCGCCTTGAAGAGGACCTGCTGCTCGAACTCCGGCGCCCGGCTCCCGGCCCCGGTGTGGGCGTGGGCGGGGAGCGAGGAGGCGGCCAGGGCGAACAGCGAGGCGAGGGCGAGCAGGGGGGAGCGCGGGCGCGTACGGGGAGGTGACGGCATGGAACGGTCTGCCCTTCGGGCGGCTGGTCGGGAGGGAGCCGGTCGTCAGGACATCAGTACATCAGGACGCGCCCTGCCTGACATGCCCCGTGTGCTCACGCGCGTGTCGCCCGACGGAGCGTCAGAAGACGCGCGGGGACGCGGGATCGAGGCGGGACCCCTGCGGCGCAGGGGGCGCTCCCCGCCGGTCGGGGCCCCGCCGCCGTGCCGCGGGGACCGGGTCAGCCCTGGGCGGCCGCGGCCCGCAGGGCGACGCGGTCCTCACCCGCGTACACGTTCATGGAGCTGCCGCGCAGGAAGCCCACCAGCGTCAGCCCCGTCTCGGCGGCCAGGTCCACCGCGAGGGAGGACGGGGCCGACACCGCGGCCAGTACCGGGATGCCCGCCATCACGGCCTTCTGCGCCAGCTCGAACGAGGCCCGGCCCGACACCAGCAGCACGGAGCGGGACAGCGGCAGGTCCCCGTTCCGCAGCGCGCGGCCGACCAGCTTGTCGACCGCGTTGTGCCGGCCCACGTCCTCCCGTACGTCCACCAGCTCGCCGTCCTCGGTGAACAGGGCCGCCGCGTGCAGGCCGCCGGTCCGGTCGAAGACCCGCTGGGCGGCGCGCAGCCGGTCCGGCAGCCCCGCCAGCAGCTCCGGGGTGACGCGGACCGGGGGAATGTCCGTGATGGGCCAGCGGGCCGTCGTGCGCACCGCGTCCAGACTCGCCTTGCCGCACAGGCCGCAGGAGGAGGTCGTGTAGACGTTCCGCTCCAGCGTGATGTCGGGGACCGGCACGTGCGGGGCGGTCCGGACGTCGACGACGTTGTACGTGTTCGAGCCGTCGGCCGTCGCGCCCGCGCAGTACACGATGTTCTGGAGGTCGTCCTGCTCGGCGAGCACCCCCTCGCTCACCAGGAACCCGGCCGCCAGCGCGAAGTCGTCGCCCGGAGTGCGCATGGTGATCGCGAGGGGCTTGCCGTTCAGCCGGATCTCCAGCGGTTCCTCGGCCACGAGCGTGTCCGGGCGGGCGGAGACCACGCCGTCCCTTATGCGGATCACCTTGCGTCGTTCCGTGACTCGTCCCATGGTCCGTGCCCCTCGTGCCGGTCAGTCCCGGTTCTGTACGTGCTGGTAGCCGAAGCGGCCCTTGATGCAGAGGTTGCCGTGGGTCACCGGGTTGTCGTGCGGCGAGGTGACCTTCACGATCTCATTGTCCTGCACGTGGAGGGTGAGGTTGCAGCCCACTCCGCAGTACGCGCACACCGTGGTCGTCTCGCTCTGCCGCTCCTGGTCCCAGGTGCCGGCCGCGCGCATGTCGAACTCCGACTTGAAGGACAGGGCCCCGGTGGGGCAGACCTCGATGCAGTTGCCGCAGTAGACGCACGCCGAGTCGGTCAGCGGGGCGTCCTGCTCGACCGAGATCCGGGCGTCGAAGCCGCGGCCGGAGACCGATATCGCGAACGTGTTCTGCCACTGGTCGCCGCAGGCGTCCACGCACTTGTAGCAGAGGATGCACTTGCCGTAGTCGCGGACGTACAGGTCGTTGTCGACCCGGGGTTCCTCGTCGACGCGGGCGGCGTCCGGGCCGAAGCGGTCCGGCTTCGCCTCGTACTGCTTGATCCACCGCTCGACCGACGGGGTCGTGGAGAGGTCGACCGACGACGCGAGCAGTTCGAGGACGACCTTGCGGCTGTGCCGGGCGCGCTCGCCGTCCGTCCGCACCACCATGCCCGGCTCCGCCCGGCGGGAGCAGGCGGGGGCCAGGGTCCGGGCGCCCTCGACCTCGACCACGCAGACCCGGCAGGCGTTCTTCGGGGTGAGCGTGTCGCCCTCGCACAGCGTCGGGACGTCCTTCCCGGCGGCCCGGCAGGCGTCGAGGATCGTCGACCCCTCGGGCACCCGGGCGTCCTGCCCGTCGAGGGTGAACTCCACCAGCCGGCGCGGTACTCCGAGCGGTATCGCGGTCATTCGTACGCCCCCAGACGGTCGATGGCGGATTCCACGGCGTTCCACGCGGTCTGTCCCAGACCGCAGATCGAGGCGTCCCGCATCGCACGGCCGACCTCGCGCAGCAGGGTGATGTCGTCCGCCGCCGCGGCACCCGTGCGGTCCGCGATCCGGTGCAGCGCCTCCTCCTGGCGCACGGTCCCGACCCGGCACGGCACGCACTGCCCGCACGACTCGTCGCGGAAGAACTCCGCGATGCGCAGCAGCAGCCGGGGGAGGGGCACCGTGGCGTCGAAGGCCATCACGACTCCCGAGCCGAGCGTCGTGCCGGCCTGACGGGTGCCCTCGAAGGTGAGGGGGATGCCGAGCTCGTCGGGGCGTACGAAGCCGCCCGCCGCGCCGCCGAGCAGTACCGCCCGCAGCCCCCCGCGCACTCGGGCGAGGGTGAGCAGCTCGCCCAGCGTGGCCCCGAACGGCAGCTCGTAGACGCCGGGCCGGTCCACGCTTCCGGACACGCAGTACAGCTTGGGGCCGGTGGAGTCGGCCGTGCCGATCGCCGCGTACGCCGGGGCGCCCATGGTCAGGATCGGCAGCACGTTGACCAGGGTCTCGACGTTGTTCTCCACCGTCGGCTTGCCGAACAGGCCCTTCTCCACGGGGAACGGCGGCTTGGAACGGGGCTCGCCCCGGTAGCCCTCGATGGAGTTGAACAGTGCCGTCTCCTCGCCGCAGATGTAGGCGCCCGCGCCCCGCCGGATCTCGATGTCGAAGGCGTAGCCCTGGCCGAGGACGTCGTCGCCCAGCAGGCCGCGGGTGCGGGCCTGCGCGATCGCGTGGGTGAGGCGGGCGAGGGCGCGCGGGTATTCACCGCGGAGGTAGAGGTAGCCCTTGTGCGCGCCGGTGGCGTACGCCGCGATCGTCATCGCCTCGACGAGTGCGTACGGGTCGCCCTCCATGAGTACGCGGTCCTTGAAGGTGCCGGGTTCGGACTCGTCGGCGTTGCAGACGAGGTAGTGCGGCCGGTCGGGCTGGGCCGCCGTGGCCTGCCACTTGCGGCCGGTGGGGAAGGCGGCGCCGCCGCGGCCCACCAGGCCCGCGTCGGTGACCTCGCGGATGACGCCGGCGGGGCCGAGGGCGAAGGCGCGGCGCAGGGCCGTGTAGCCGCCGTGGGCGCGGTAGTCGTCGAGGGAGGCGGGGTCGGCGGTGCCGATGCGTCCGAGGAGGGTGAGGGCGGGGTCGCCGGCCTGCGGGACGGCGAGCGCGGCGGCGGGCTCGGCGGGGGCGTTCTCGGGTGCGGTGGCCGCCCGGACGGCGGCGTCCGGGGTCGCGGGGGCGCATACGGCGGTGGCGTGGCGGGCCTTTCGCCCGAGCCGCCCCTCACCGCCCCCGGGGGCCGTGCCCCCGGCCCCCCTTTCGGCCTGGACGGTCTCGTCATCGAACTCCCCCGGAGGGGGCACCGCCGGACGGGCCGAGTGACCCGCGCGCACCACCAGTGCCGCCGGTGCCCGCTCGCACAGGCCCAGGCACGGGCCGCGCTCGACCCGTACGCCGCTCTCCGGGCCCAGGCGCGCCTCGACGTCCGTACCCAGATCCGTCGCCCCGGCCGCCGTGCACGCCAGATCGGTGCAGACGTGGAGGACCGTCGCCGGGCGCGGCCGCACCGAGAACATCGCGTAGAACGTGGCGACCCCGTACGCCTCCGCCGGTGGCACCGTCAGGCGCCGGCACAGGTAGTCCAGGGCGCCCTCGCTGATCCAGCCGATCCGGTCGTTGAGGGCGTGCAGTCCCGGCAGCAGCAGGTCGCGGCGGTCCCGGGCCTCCCGTCCGCCGCGCGCCCACCGCAGGTCGGCGGGGTCCGTCCCGTCGCGGGCGGCGCCCTCCCAGGACGACTCGGGCGGACCGAGCAGGGCGTCGACGGCCGCCCGTTCCTCGTCCGTCGGCTTGCTGTCACCGAAGCGCAGGTCCACCGGAGCTCACCTTCTCGATCCGGATCGCCGAGGCCTTGAACTCCGCCGTTCCGGCGATCGGGCAGTTGGCCTCGATGGTCAGCTGGTTGGTGTCCACCTCGTCGGGGAAGTGGAAGCTCATGAAGGCGAGCCCGGGGCGGAGCGCGGTGTCGACCCAGACGGGCGCGAACAGCGACCCGCGCCGCGAGGTCACCCGCACCTCTTCGCCGACCACCACTCCGTAGCGCTCGGCGTCCTCCGGGCACAGCTCGACGGACTCGCCGCGTCGCAGCGGGGAGGAGTAACTCCCGCTCTGCACACCCGTGTTGTAGGAGTCGAGTCGCCGTCCGGTGGTCAGCCTGATCGGGTACTCCTCGTCGGTGAGGTCCACGGGCGGGTCGTGCCGGACGATGCCGAAGGGCGCGCGCGTACCGCGCCGGGCCGGGTCCGGCTCCCACAGACGGCCGTGCAGGTAGGTGGGTTCCAGCTCCTCGGTGCTCGGGCACGGCCACTGGATGCCCTGGTGTTCCTCCAGGCGGGCGTAGGTCATCCCGTGGTGGTCCGGAGAGAGGGAGCGCAGTTCGTTCCAGACGGCCTCGGCGTCGGCGTACTTCCAGTCGTGGCCGAGGCGGGCCGCCAGGTCGCACAGGATGCCGATGTCCTCCCGGGCCTCCCCGGGCGGTGTCACGGCCTTGCGGACGCGCTGGACGCGCCGCTCGCTGTTGGTGGTGGTGCCGTCGGTCTCGGCCCAGCCGGCGGTCGCCGGGAGGACGACGTCGGCCAGTTCGGCGGTCTTCGTCAGGAAGATGTCCTGCACGATCAGGAAGTCCAGCGCCCGCAGGCGGCGTACGGCCTGTTCGCCGTCCGCCTCCGACTGGGCCGGGTTCTCGCCGATGCAGTAGACGGCACGGAGGGTGCCGTCGTCCATGGCCTCGAACATCTCCGTCAGGGTGAGGCCGTGGTGCGGCTGCACGACCGTGTCCCAGGCCGTCTCGAACTTCGCCCGGACCTCGGGGTCGAGGACGTCCTGGAAGCCGGGCAGCCGGTTGGGGATCGCGCCCATGTCGCCGCCGCCCTGCACGTTGTTCTGGCCGCGCAGGGGCTGCAGCCCGGAGCCGTAGCGGCCGACGTGGCCGGTGAGCAGGGAGAGGTTGATCAGCGCGCGGACGTTGTCGGTGCCGTTGTGGTGCTCGGTGATGCCGAGGGTCCAGCACAGCTGGGCGCGTTCGGCGCGGGCGTAGGCGTGCGCCAGGTCGCGGATGGCCGCGGCCGGCACGCCCGTCACCTTCTCCGCCAGGGACAGCGTCCACGGTTCGACCAGCGCCTTGTACTCCTCGTAGCCGGTGGTCGCGCGTTCCACGAACGCCTCGTTGACGAGCCCGGCGTGGACGATCTCGCGGCCGATCGCGTGCGCCAGCGGGATGTCCGTGCCGACGTTCGGGCCGAGCCAGCTCTCCGCCCACTCGGCGGTGGCGGTGCGGCGCGGGTCGACCGCGTACATGCGGGCGCCGCCCCGGATGCCCTTCAGCACGTGCTGGAAGAAGATCGGGTGCGCGAAGCGGGCGTTGGAACCCCACATCACGATCACGTCGGTGTGCTCGATCTCCTCGTACGAGGAGGTCCCGCCGCCCGAGCCGAAGGCGGCCGACAGGCCCGCGACGCTCGGCGCGTGGCAGGTGCGGTTGCAGGAGTCGACGTTGTGGGTGCCCATGACGACCCGGGCGAACTTCTGCGCCACGTAGTTCATCTCGTTGGTCGCGCGGGCGCAGGAGAACATCCCGAACGCGCCGCGCGCCGCCGCCAGGCCCCGGGCGGCCCGGTCCAGGGCCTCGTCCCAGGTGGCCCGGCGCAAGGGCGCGTCGCGGGAATCCCGTACCAGGGGGTGGGTGAGACGCGTGTAGGTCTTCGGTTGCCGTTTCCTCATGCGGCGCTCCTCAGCGCGAGCAGGTCCGAGATGGCGTGCACGGTGCGCAGGGTGGGCACCTCCACGCCGGTGATCTCCGCCAGTTCGACGACGGCCGCGAGGAGCACGTCGAGTTCGAGCGGCTTGCCGCGCTCCAGGTCCTGGAGCGTGGAGGTGCGGTGGTCGCCGACCCTCTCGGCGCCGGCGAGGCGGCGTTCGATGGAGACGCCGACCTCGCAGCCGAGGGCCTCGGCGACCGCCAGGGTCTCGGCCATCATGGTGCCGATCACCTGGCGGGTGCCGCCGTGCGCGCACATCTGCCGCATGGTGGCCCGGGCCAGGGCGCTGATCGGGTTGAAGGAGATGTTGCCGAGCAGCTTCAGCCAGACGTCGTTGCGCAGGTCCGGTTCGACCGGGCACTTCAGGCCGCCCGTACGCATCGCCTCGCTGAACGCCGCACAGCGCGCCGAGAGGGACCGGTCGGGCTCACCGACCGAGAAGCGGGTGCCTTCCAGGTGCCTCACGACACCCGGCCCCGCCAGCTCGGTGGCCGCGTAGACGACGCAGCCGACGGCCCGTTCGGGCGCGAGCACCGCACTGACCGCGCCGGACGGGTCCACGCTCTCCAGACGGCGTCCGTCGTACGGGCCGCCGTGCCGGTGGAAGTACCACCAGGGGATGCCGTTCTGGGCGGCCACGACCGCCGTGGTGTCGTGCAGCAGCGGCTCGATCAGCGGCCCGCACGCCGCATACGAGTTGGCCTTCAGGCCCAGGAACACGTAGTCGACCGGGCCTACTTCGGCCGGGTCGTCGGTGGCGCGGGCGCGTGCGGTGAAGTCACCGCGCGGGCTGCGCACCCGTACTCCGTACCGCCTCATGGCCGCCAGGTGCGGTCCACGGGCGATGAGATGCACGTCGGCGCCCGCACGGTGGAGCGCGGCGCCGACGTAGGCGCCGATCGCCCCGGCGCCGAGGACTGCGACTTTCATGGCGGGGGAGCTCCGTTCGGTCGAGGGATACCGCGGAACTGCCGACCGAACCCGATTCCGACGCTGCGTCGGTTCCGTTCGCTTCTGTCGACGAAATATTGTCTACAGTATGGAGGTTGCCCCAGCAAGGCTTTGTGCAAGGACAGTGGTTGTCTGCTCAACTGTCTTCTCAACCGCTTTCCCCCTGCCTACGGTTGGGGACTCATGAGTCCCCCCGTCGCACCCCCGGGCTGGAGCCGCTGGCTCGTTCCCCCCGCCGCTCTCTCGGTCCACCTCTCCATCGGCCAGGCGTACGCCTGGTCCGTGTTCAAACCGCCCCTGGAGTCCGCGCTCGGCCTCAGCGGCACGCAGAGCGCACTCCCCTTCCAGCTCGGCATCGTCATGCTCGGGCTGTCGGCCGCGTTCGGCGGCACGCTCGTGGAGCGGCACGGACCGCGCTGGGCGATGACCGTCGCCCTGGTCTGCTTCTCGTCCGGCTTCCTGCTCTCCGCGCTCGGCGCGGCCGTGGAGCAGTACTGGCTGATCGTCCTCGGCTACGGCTTCGTCGGCGGGATCGGCCTCGGCATCGGCTACATCTCACCCGTCTCCACGCTGATCAAGTGGTTCCCGGACCGGCCCGGCATGGCCACCGGCATCGCCATCATGGGCTTCGGCGGCGGCGCGCTCATCGCCTCGCCCTGGTCGGCGCAGATGCTGGAGTCCTTCGGCACCGACAACTCCGGGATCGCGCTCGCCTTCCTCGTGCACGGACTGACGTACGCCGTCTTCATGCTGCTGGGCGTACTGCTGGTACGGGTGCCGCGCCCCAAGCAGCGGGCGGACGGCGGGCCGGTGGCGCTCGACGGCGTCCAGGTCTCGGCGCGGAGCGCCATGCGCACCCCGCAGTTCTGGCTGCTCTGGGTCGTGCTCTGCATGAACGTCACGGCCGGCATCGGCATCCTGGAGAAGGCCGCGCCGATGATCACGGACTTCTTCGCCGACACCTCCACGCCGGTGTCGGCGACCGCCGCCGCGGGGTTCGTCGCCCTGCTGTCGGCGGCCAACATGGCGGGCCGGATCGGCTGGTCCTCGACCTCCGACCTGATCGGACGCAAGAACATCTACCGCGTCTACCTCGGCGTCGGCGCGCTGATGTACACGCTGATCGCCATGTTCGGCGACTCCTCCAAACCGCTGTTCGTCCTGTGCGCCCTGGTCGTCCTGTCCTTCTACGGCGGCGGCTTCGCCACCATCCCCGCCTATCTCAAGGACCTCTTCGGTACCTACCAGGTCGGTGCGATCCACGGGCGGCTGCTCACCGCCTGGTCGACGGCCGGTGTCCTCGGGCCGCTGATCGTGAACTGGATCGCCGACCGGCAGGAGGAGGCGGGGCGGCACGGCGCGGCCCTGTACGGAACGTCCTTCTTCATCATGATCGGGTTGCTGGTCGTCGGCTTCGTCGCCAACGAACTCGTCCGCCCGGTCCACACCCGCCACCACGTCCTGCCCGCCCAGCCGCCGAAGGAGGCCACCGATGTCCGACGACAGCAGCCAGAGTCCGCCTGACCTGCCCGGCAGGCGGCCGCTGATCGCCTTCACCTGGCTCTGGGTGGGCGCACCGCTCGCCTACGGGCTGTACGAACTCGTCCGGAAGGCCACCCAGCTGTTCACCGGGTGACTCCCGAAGGGCGCCGGGGATGCTGACCGAAGCCGACAAGGCGTGCGCCCGTTTACTGTCGTATCACCTGCCGTCGTACCCGTCGGTCACTGATCACACTGGTGGATCCCGTACCCGAGGCATCGAGGACTCCACCCATGCACGGCTCCCGCATCACCGCCGTCGGTCATTACCAGCCCGCCGGAATCCTCACCAACGAGGATCTGGCGGGCATGGTCGACACCAGCGACGAGTGGATCAGGAGCCGGGTGGGCATTCACTCCCGCCGTATCGCCGGGCCCGACGAGCCGGTCGACGAGCTGGCCGGCCAGGCCGCCGCCAAGGCGCTCGCGACGGCCGGGCTGACACCCGCGGACGTGGACATGGTCGTGGTCGCCACCTCCACCGCGATCGACCGCTCCCCGAACACCGCCGCCCGCGTCGCGGCCCGCCTCGGTATCCCGGGCCCCGCCGCGCTGGACCTCAACGTCGTGTGCGCGGGCTTCACCCACGCCCTGGCCACCGCCGACCACGCCGTGCGGGCCGGCTCGTCGAGCAGGGCGCTGGTCATCGGCGCGGACAAGATGTCCGCGGTGACCGACTGGAGCGACCGCACCACCTGCGTGCTCGTCGGCGACGGGGCGGGGGCCGCCGTCGTGGAGGCCTGCGCTCCGGGCGAGGACGCGGGGATCGGCCCCGTGCTGTGGGGGTCGGTGCCCGAGATGGGGAACGCCGTCCGTATCGAGGGCACGCCGCCCCGCTTCGCGCAGGAGGGGCAGAGCGTCTACCGCTGGGCGACCACCCGGCTGCCCGCCATCGCCCGCCAGGCCTGCGAGCGGTCCGGGCTGACACCGGCCGACCTCGCCGCGGTCGTCCTGCACCAGGCGAACCTGCGCATCATCGAACCCCTCGCCGCGAAGATCGGCGCCGTCAACGCGGTCGTCGCCCGCGACGTCGTCGAGTCCGGCAACACCTCGGCGGCGAGCATCCCGCTCGCGCTCTCCAAGCTGGTGGAGCGGGGCGAGATCACCACGGGGGACCCGGTGCTGCTCTTCGGCTTCGGCGGGAACCTCTCCTACGCCGGACAGGTCGTCCGCTGCCCCTGAACGGCCCCGGGGGACCGCGGTGCCGGCCCGGGCGGAGCGGGTGTGACGTGGGCTACTCCGGTTCCGCGACGCGCGGGCGGCGTAGACTGTAGACGAAAGACAATCGATACTCGGTGTACTGGGTCGGGTCGGCGGCAGCCGCCGGGCGCGTCGCGTGCGTCGTGCCGCGCCCGTCGTGCCGTGGTCGTCATGTCGCGTTCGCCATGTCGCGTTCGTCGTACCGCTTTCGAGGGGGACCGATGTTGTCCGCAGGACTGCCGCAGGGCGCGGTGCCCAAACTCGAGCGGCCCGGCCCGCTGCGTGACCGCGTCTACGAGGCGCTGCTCGAACTGATCACCACCCGGGCCCTTCAGCCCGGCCAGCACCTCGTCGAGAGCGAGCTCGCCGGTCACCTCGGCGTGTCGAGACAGCCCGTGCGGGAGGCCCTGCAGCGGCTCAACACCGAGGGCTGGGTGGACCTGCGTCCCGCGCAGGGCGCGTTCGTGCACGAGCCGACGGAGGAGGAGGCCGACCAGCTCCTGACGGTCCGTACGCTCCTGGAGGCCGAGGCGGCCCGGCTCGCCGCCGCCAACGCGGGCAGCGCGGGCGTGGCCGCCCTGGAGGAGCTGTGCGAGGCGGGAGAGCGGGCCGTCGCCGCCGACGACGTGGACGCCGCCGTCGCCTTCAACGCCCGCTTCCACGCGAAGATCATGGAGCTGGCCGGCAACACCGTCCTGGCCGAACTCGCCGCGCAGGTCGACCGCCGGGTCCGCTGGTACTACACGCCGATCGCGCGCCAGCGCGGCCGGCAGTCCTGGATCGAGCACCGCGGCCTGATCGCCGCCATCACCGGCCGGGACGAGCAGGCGGCGACCCGGCTGATGCGCGAGCACACCGAACACACGCGGCGTTCGTACCACGCGCGCGGAGAATCGTAAGGTCCACGCGCGCGGAGAACCGTAAGGTCAGAGGCTGCCCGCAGGCCGCCCGGCGCGTTGGCCGGGCGGCCTGGTCGTGGTCGTGGAGCCGAGCACTCCGCACTTCTTTGTCCACTCAGTGGAGAAAGTTCGCAGCAATTCATGCGTGACTTCTTCCCACACCCGGCGCCCACTGCTACGTTCCCTCCGAAAGCAAGCCACTGGACGTGGCCGGAAACCGGCACACTCAAGGCCGATTGAGGCGGGGAGGGGCTCGTGAGGCGCATGACGGCACGACCCGCGAACGCCCACCAAGCGCGACTGCTCCAGCTGTTGCGTGACGGCGGGCCCAATTCCCGTGCCCAGCTCGGCGATCAGGTCGACCTCTCCCGGTCGAAGCTGGCCGTCGAGGTGGACCGGCTGCTGGAGACGGCACTCGTCGTGGCCGACGGGCTCGCCGCCTCACGCGGCGGGCGTCGCAGCCACAACGTCCGCCTCAACCCGGAACTGCGCTTCCTCGGTGTCGACATCGGCGCGACCTCGGTCGACGTCGCCGTCACCAACGCCGAACTGGAGATCCTCGGCCACATCAACCAGCCCATGGACGTGCGCGAGGGACCGGTCGCGGTCTTCGAGCAAGTGCTGTCCATGGCCGCCAAGCTGCGGGCCTCGGGGCTCGCGGAGGGCTTCGACGGCGCCGGCATCGGCGTCCCGGGGCCCGTCCGCTTCCCCGAGGGGGTGCCGGTTGCTCCGCCGATCATGCCTGGCTGGGACGGCTTCCCCGTACGGGAGGCGCTGAGCCAGGAACTCGGCTGCCCGGTCATGGTCGACAACGACGTGAACCTGATGGCGCTGGGGGAGCAGCACGCGGGCGTCGCCCGCACCGTGCACGACTTCCTCGTCGTCAAGATCGGTACCGGTATCGGCTGCGGCATCGTCGTCGGCGGTGACGTCTACCGCGGGACGACGGGCAGCGCGGGCGACATCGGGCACATCCAGGCCGTGCCCGAAGGACGCCCGTGCGCCTGCGGCAACCGGGGCTGTCTGGAGGCCCACTTCAGCGGCGCGGCACTGGCCCGCGACGCCACGGAGGCCGCCCAGCAGGGCCTGTCGGCCGAACTCGCGAGCCGCCTGGAGGCGAACGGTGGTCTCAGCGCCGCCGACGTCGCCGCCGCGGCGGCCGCGGGCGACGCCACCGCACTCGACCTGATCCGGGAGGGCGGCCGCAGCACCGGCCAGGTCATCGCCGGCCTGGTCAGCTTCTTCAACCCGGGCCTGGTGGTGATCGGCGGCGGGGTGACCGGTCTCGGCCACAACCTGCTCGCCGCGATCCGCACCCAGGTCTACCGCCAGTCGCTGCCGCTGGCGACCGGCAACCTGCCCATCGTACTGGGGGAGCTGGGCCCCACCGCCGGAGTCATCGGCGCGGCCCGGCTGATCAGCGACCACCTGTTCTCACCCGCCTAGGCACCATTCAGCACCCGAGCCTCACCAGCACAGCGCCTCGTCCCGCCCTGCCCTGATCTGCCCTGTACCGCTCTGCTGTCCACCGCCTGTCCTGTACTGCTCCGTCCTGCTCTCTTCCGTGTCTTCGCCCTGCTCTGCTCTGCCCTGACACCGGCCCGCACGCCCGCCGAGGGGACCTCACATGGCACCAGAACCACCCCTGCTCAGCATGTCCGGCATCACCAAGTCGTTCCCCGGAGTCCGGGCCCTGGACGGCGTCGACCTCGACGTCCAGGCCGGCGAGGTGCACTGCCTGCTCGGCCAGAACGGCGCCGGGAAGTCCACCCTCATCAAGGTGCTGGCCGGTGCCCACCAGCCCGACACCGGCACCATCCGCTGGCGCGGCGAGGACGTCACGCTGCGCTCGCCCATCGCGGCCATGCGGCTCGGCATCGCCACCATCTACCAGGAACTCGACCTGGTGGAGCACTTGTCGGTCGCCGAGAACGTCCACCTCGGCCACGAGCCGACCGCCGCCGGCTTCGTCGTGCGGGGCAGAGCGGCCAAAGCGTCAACGGCTCGGCTCCTCGAGCGACTTGGTCACCCGGAGGTCGATCCCGGCTGGCTGGTCGGCGAACTCTCGGCGGCGCAGCAGCAGATCGTGTCCATGGCGCGGGCGCTCTCGCACGACGTGCGGCTGATCGTGATGGACGAGCCGTCCGCCGCGCTCGACCCGGACGAGGTCGACAACCTCTTCCGCATCGTCGCCGACCTCACCGCCGAGGGCGTCGCCGTCGTCTACATCTCGCACCGCCTGGAGGAGATCCGCCGCATCGGCGACCGGGTCACCGTCCTCAAGGACGGCCGCGCCGTCGCCGGCGGGCTGCCCGCCGAGTCGACGCCGACCCGCGAGGTGGTGGCGCTGATGACCGGGCGCAATGTCGAGTACGTCTTCCCGGACCGGCCGGCCGGAGCCCCCGAGGGCGCCCCCGTCCTGAGCGTGCGGGGCCTGACCCGGGAGGGCGAGTTCGCCCCCCTCGACCTCGAGATCCGCCCCGGAGAGATCGTCGGCCTCGCCGGACTCGTCGGCTCCGGCCGCTCCGAGATCCTGGAGACGGTCTACGGGGCCCGCAAGGCGAGTGCCGGCCAGGTCCTCGTCGACGGGAGCCCGCTGCGCCCGGGCAGCGTGCGCGCCGCGGTGCGCGCCGGGCTCGGGCTCGCCCCCGAGGAACGCAAGGCGCAGGCCCTGCTGATGCTGGAGTCCGTCACCCGCAACGTGTCGGTCTCCGCCATGTCCCGCTTCTCGCGCGGCGGCTGGATCGACCGCGGCGCCGAACTGGGCGCGGCCCGCGCGGCGACCCGCGAGCTGTCCCTGCGGCCCGACAACCCCTCCGCGCCCGTGCGCACCCTGTCCGGCGGCAACCAGCAGAAGGCGGTCCTCGCCCGCTGGCTGCTGCGCGGCTGCAAGGTCCTGCTGCTCGACGAACCCACCCGCGGCGTCGACGTCGGCGCCCGCGCCGAGCTGTACGCGGTCATCCGCCGCCTCGCCGACGAGGGCCTCGCCGTCCTGCTGGTCTCCAGCGAGGTGCCCGAGGTGCTGGGCCTCGCCGACCGCGTGCTGGTGCTGCGCGAGGGCCGTGTCGTGCACGAGGCCCCCGCCCGTGAACTCGACGAACACCGCGTACTCGACCTCGTGATGGAAGGAAGCCCGGCGTCATGACGCAGCACGTGTCCCCGCCCCGGGACGGCACCGGCAAGACGGCACCGGTGGACGGTCCGCCCGCCTGGCGGGTCCAGTTGGGCCGCGCCGACGTCCGCACCCTCACCCTGCTCGGGGTGCTCGCCGCACTGGTCCTGATCGGCGGCATCACCCAGCCCGACGCGTTCCTCGACACCCGCAACCTCCAGCTGGTGCTCACCCAGGCGTCCGTGATCGGCGTCGTCACCGTCGGCATGACCTTCGTCATCGTCTCCGGCGGCATCGACCTGTCGGTCGGCGCCATCGTCGCCCTGGCCTCGGTGTGGGCGACCACGGTCGCCACCCAGGAGTACGGCTTCGTCGGCATCCTCTTCACGGCGGTCGTCGTCGGCGTGGGCTGCGGACTGGTCAACGGGGTGCTCATCGCGTTCGGGCAGATGGTGCCGTTCATCGCCACCCTCGCCATGCTGGCCTCGGCGCGCGGCCTCGCGCTCCAGATCACCGACGGACGCACCCAGGTCGTCACCGTCCCGAGCGTCCTGGACCTCGGCGAGCGCGACGCCTACATCCTCGGCATCCCGCCCCTGGTCCTGGTGTTCGCGGCGGTCACCGTCATCGGCTGGCTGGTGCTCAACCGGACCACCTTCGGCCGCCGCACGGTCGCCGTCGGCGGCAACGCGGAGGCCGCCCGCCTCGCCGGCATCGACGTCCGCCGCCAGCGGCTCTACCTCTACCTGCTGTCCGGCCTGTGCTGCGGCATCGCCGCCTTCCTGCTGATCGTCCTGGCCGGCTCCGGCCAGAACACCAACGGCAACCTCTACGAACTCGACGCCATCGCCGCCGCGATCATCGGCGGAACGCTCCTGACCGGCGGCCGGGGCCACATCCTGGGCTCGGTGCTCGGCGTCCTGATCTTCACCACCATCACCAACATCTTCGCCCTGAACAACCTGCAGACCGACGTGCAGCAGATCGCCAAGGGCGCGATCATCGTCGCCGCCGTGCTGGTCCAGCGCCGTACCGCAAGCACGCATTGAGGAAAGGGTCCACCGTCATGACGAACCTCACGAGCCGCAGAGGGCTGCTCTTCGGAGCCGCCGCCGTGTCCGCCGGTGCCGTCCTCACGGGGTGCACCAGCAACGACCCCGACGACGGCGACGACAAGGCCGCCGCCAACGAGCAGCCGGCCGCCGACGACAAGCCCGGCAAGCCGATCACCATCGGCTACGCCGGTCCGCAGGCCGACCACGGCTGGCTCAACGCCATCAACGACAACGCCAAGAAGCGCGCGGAGAAGTACTCGGAAGTCACCCTGGAGGTCACCGAGGGCTCCAACGACACCGCGCAGCAGATCGGCCAGATCGAGACCCTCATCAACAAGAAGGTCGACGTCCTGGTGGTGCTGCCCGCCGACGGCAAGGCGCTCACCCAGGTCGGCCTGAAGGCGATGCGGGCCGGCATCCCGGTCATCAACCTCGACCGGATCTTCAACAGCCCCCAGGCCTACCGCTGCTGGATCGGCGGCGACAACTACGGCATGGGCCTCAACGCCGCCCACTACATCGGCGAGAAGCTCAAGGACACACCGGACGCCAAGGTCATCGAGCTGGCCGGCCTGGACAACCTGGAACTGACCAAGCAGCGCACCCAGGGCTTCGACGACGGTCTGAAGAACTACCCGAACATCAAGAAGGTGGCCCGCCAGGCCGCCGAGTTCACCGTCGAGTCCGGCCAGGCCAAGATGGCCCAGCTGCTCCAGGCCCAGTCGGACTTCGACGCGATGTGGAACCACGACGACGACCAGGGCGTGGGCGCCCTGCGTGCCATCGAACAGGCCGGGCGCGACGACTTCCTGATGGTCGGCGGCGCGGGCGCGCTCTCCGCCTTCCAGGCCATCAAGGCGGACAGCGGCGTACTGAAGGCGACCGTGCTGTACCCGCCGACCATGGCCGCCTCCGCGATCGACCTGGCCCGCGCCCTCGGCCAGGGCAAGGGCGTCGCCGGCCTCGCCGAGTTCGAGATCCCCTCGACCGTCACCTGCTACTCGGCCGTCGTCGACAAGGAGAACGTCGACCAGTACATGTCCACGGGCTTCAAGTGAGGGCCTCCGTCCCGGCAGCGGCCTGACCAGCCTGTCGGGGCGGGGCCCACCCCCCACCGCGCCACCACGACGAGGAGGACATCCGCATGGGACAGCCGCAGCAGCCCGAGGGGGCCGGGGCGGAGGCATCAGCCGCCGGAACCGCGACCGACAGCGGGACCGGGACCAGGGCGACGGGGGTATCCGCGACCAGACCGCCGCTGCGCGTCGGCATGGTCGGTTACGCCTTCATGGGTGCCGCACACTCCCAGGGCTGGCGCACCGCCGGCCGGGTCTTCGACCTGCCGCTCAACCCGGTACTGTCCGCGATCTGCGGCCGGGACGCCGACGCCGTCCGCACGGCGGCCGACCGGCACGGCTGGGCGAGCACCGAGACCGACTGGCGGACCCTGGTGGAACGGGACGACATCGACCTCGTCGACGTCTGCACCCCCGGCGACAGCCACGCCGAGATCGCGCTGGCCGCGCTGGCCGCCGGAAAGCACGTCCTGTGCGAGAAGCCGCTGGCCAACACCGTCGCGGAGGCGGAGGCGATGACCCGGGCCGCCGACGAGGCGGGCGCACGCGGTCAGCTGGCGATGGTCGGCTTCAACTACCGCCGGACGCCGGCCACCGCGCTCGCCCGGCGGATGGTGGCCGAGGGCCGGGTCGGCCGGCTGCGGCACGTGCGGGTGACGTACCTCCAGGACTGGCTGGTGGACCCGAAGGCGCCGCTGACCTGGCGGCTGCGCAAGGAACTGGCCGGATCGGGAGCGCTCGGCGATCTCGGCGCGCACATCGTCGACCTCGCCCAGTACCTGACGGGGGAGCGGATCGCGGGCGTCTCCGCCCTCACCGAGACCTTCGTACGGGAACGCCCGCTGCCCGAGGGCGCCGCCCGGGGACTGTCGGCGGGCTCGGCGGACGGCGTCACCGGCCAGGTCACGGTCGACGACGCCGCCGTGTTCACCGGCCGTCTCACCTCCGGAGCCCTGGTCTCCTTCGAGGCCACCCGGTACGCCACCGGCCGCAAGAACGCCCTGCGCATCGAGCTCAACGGCGAGCACGGCTCGCTCGCCTTCGACCTGGAACGGCTCAACGAGCTGTCGTACCACGACGGTACCGAGCCGGGGGAGTACGCCGGGTTCCGCCGCATCCTCGTCACCGAGCCCGAGCACCCCTACCTGGACGCCTGGTGGCCGCCGGGCCACGGGCTCGGCTACGAGCACACCTTCGTCCACCAGGTGCGCGACCTCGTCCACGCCGTCGCCGGCGGCCGCCGGCCCGAACCCTCCTTCGCCGACGGGCTGCAGGTGCAGCGCGTACTCGCGGCGGTGGAGGAGAGCGCCGAGAAGAACTCCGTCTACACCCCCATCGCACCCTGAGGAGGCTGGCAGCGACATGCCGCGCAACTTCACTCTCTTCACCGGTCAGTGGGCGGACCTGCCCCTGGAGGAGGTCTGCCGCCTCGCCCGCGACTTCGGCTACGACGGCCTCGAACTCGCCTGCTGGGGCGACCACTTCGAGGTCGACAAGGCCCTCGCGGATCCCTCCTACGTGGACTCCCGCCACCAGTTGCTCGACAAGTACGGCCTGAAGTGCTGGGCGATCTCCAACCACCTCGTCGGCCAGGCGGTCTGCGACGCCATCATCGACGAACGCCACCAGGCCATCCTGCCCGACCGCATCTGGGGCGACGGCGACGCGGAGGGAGTCCGGCGGCGCGCCGCCGCCGAGATCAAGGACACCGCACGGGCCGCCGCACGCCTCGGCGTCGACACCGTCATCGGCTTCACCGGGTCGGCCATCTGGCACCTGGTCGCCATGTTCCCGCCCGCTCCCGAGTCCATGATCGAGCGCGGCTACCAGGACTTCGCCGACCGCTGGAACCCGATCCTCGACGTCTTCGACGCCGAGGGCGTGCGGTTCGCCCACGAGGTCCACCCCAGCGAGATCGCCTACGACTACTGGACCACCCAGCGGGCTCTGGAGGCGGTCGGCCACCGGCCCGCCTTCGGCCTCAACTTCGACCCGTC
Source organism: Streptomyces sp. NPDC028991 (assembly GCF_055564775.1). NCBI lineage: Bacteria > Bacillati > Actinomycetota > Actinomycetes > Kitasatosporales > Streptomycetaceae > Streptomyces > Streptomyces sp. NPDC028991. Next base: position 173,597 of record NZ_JBVHVP010000015.1, read on the forward strand.
CCACTTCGTGTGGCAGGACCTGGACCCCGTCGGCTTCCTGTGGGACTTCCGCGACCGGATCTACCACGTCGACTGCAAGGAGGCCCGCAAGCGCCTCGACGGCCGCAACGGGCGGCTCGGCTCCCACCTGCCGTGGGGCGACCCGCGCCGCGGCTGGGACTTCGTGTCGGCCGGCCACGGCGACGTCCCCTGGGAGGACGTCTTCCGCATGCTGCGCTCCATCGACTACCGGGGTCCCGTGTCCGTCGAGTGGGAGGACGCCGGTATGGACCGGCTCCAGGGCGCCCCCGAAGCCCTCACCCGCCTCAAGGCCTTCGACTTCGATCCGCCCAGCGCGTCCTTCGACGCCGCGTTCAACAGCTGAGCCGCGGTGCGCGCCAACAGCTGATCCACGCGCCCGACGACAGGTCGGCACGGGGGCCGGATGATCCGCCGGCCCCCGGTCCGACCTGCCCGAATCCCACTTTGTCCCGTATTGGGCAAAAGTTGAACCAGTCCTGGCCCAAGGGGTGTTGGCCCAGGAGGAACGCGGTTACCGTCCCTGAAGTGTTCAGGACACCCACACCTCCGGGGTGACGGCGCACCCCGGCGCCCCACGGCACGTCTTCGCACCCATCCCGTACGGCCCATCCCGTTCCCGGAGGGACTTCGTGCACAGCAGCAGACTCGGAAAGTCCAAACCCACGAGGCTTCGCACCACCCTCGCCCTGTTCACCGGCCTGATGCTGGCCGTGGGCACCCCGGCGACCGTGGCCGGCGCCCACCCCGGCCATCCGGAACACGACGAACCGGCAGCCGCCGAGGGGCAGTTCCAGCAGGTACCGCTCGCCAAGGGCGAACCCGAGACGGGCGAGCCGATGTCGCTCGCCGTGCTTCCGGACCGCAGCGTCCTGCACACCTCGCGCGACGGCACGCTGCGCCTCACCGACCAGGGCGGCGTCACCAAGGTCGCCGGCAAGCTCGACGTCTACAGCCACGACGAGGAGGGGCTGCAGGGCGTCGGTATCGACCCGGACTTCGAGAACAACCGGGCGATCTACCTCTACTACGCGCCGCCGCTCGACACCCCCGCGGGCGACGCCCCCGAGACCGGCACCGCCGAGGACTTCAAGAAGTTCGACGGCGTCAACCGCCTCTCCCGCTTCGTCCTCAACGCCAACGGCACGCTGGATCCGGCCAGTGAGAAGAAGGTGCTGGACGTCGCGGCCTCCCGCGGCACCTGCTGCCACGTCGGCGGCGACATCGACTTCGACGCCGAGGGCAACCTCTACCTGTCCACCGGCGACGACACCAACCCGTTCGCCTCCGACGGCTTCACGCCGATCGACGAGCGACCGGGCCGCAACCCGGCCTTCGACGCCCGCCGCAGCTCCGGCAACACCAACGACCTGCGCGGCAAGATCCTGCGCATCAAGGTCGCCGAGGACGGCTCGTACACCGTCCCGGAGGGCAACCTCTTCCCGCCGGGCACCGACAAGACCCGTCCCGAGATCTACGCGATGGGCTTCCGCAACCCGTTCCGGATGAGCGTCGACGACAAGACCGGCACGGTCTACGTCGGTGACTACGGCCCCGACGCCGGTGCCGCCGACCCGAACCGCGGCCCCGCGGGCCAGGTGGAGTTCGCCAAGGTCACCAAGCCCGCCAACTTCGGCTGGCCGTTCTGCACCGGTGACAACGACGCCTACGTCGACTACGACTTCGCCACCAAGGCCTCCGGCGAGAAGTTCGACTGCGCCGCTCCGAAGAACACCTCGCCGCACAACACGGGCCTCGTCGACCTGCCGCCCGCGCAGGCCGCCTGGATCCCGTACGACGGCGGTTCCATGCCCGAGTTCGGCAGCGGTTCCGAGTCTCCGATGGCCGGCCCGGTCTACCGCTACGACCCGGAGCTCGACTCCTCGGTGAAGTTCCCCGAGGAGTTCGACGGCGACTTCTTCGCGGGCGAGTTCGGCCGCCGCTGGATCAAGCGGATCGAGCAGAACGCCGACGGGACGGTCGCGAAGATCAACGACTTCCCGTGGACCGGCACCCAGATCATGGACATGGAGTTCGGCCCCGACGGCGCGCTCTACGTGCTGGACTACGGCGTCTCCTGGTTCCAGGGCGACGAGAACTCCGCGCTGTACCGGATCGAGAACGCCGAGGACGGCTTCTCCCCGATCGCCGAGGTGAGCGCGAACAAGACGTCCGGCGCCGCCGGTCTGAAGGTGAGGTTCACCGCCTCCGCCGAGGACGCCGACTCCCCGGGCCTCACCTACAGCTGGGACTTCGGTGACGGCACCAAGGGCGAGGGGCTGACCCCCACCCACACGTACAAGAAGGTCGGCACCTACACCGCCACCTTCACCGCGAAGGACCCCGAGGGCAACACCGGCAACGCCAGCGTCCGCATCGTGGTCGGCAACACCGAACCCACGGTGAAGATCGAGATCCCGGGCAACGGCAGCCTGGCCGCCTTCGGTGAGCCCGTGCCCTTCAAGGTGAAGGTCACCGACCCCGAGGAGAGCGTCGACTGCTCCAAGGTCAAGGTCGCCTACAGCCTCGGCCACGACTCCCACGCCCACGAGCTGACCAGCGAGATGGGCTGTGAGGGCACCCTCACCCCGCCCCCGGGTGACGGCGGACACGACCCCAACGCCAACATCTACGGCGTCGTCGGCGCCAGCTACACCGATGGCGGGGCGAACGGCCAGGAGGCCCTGACCGGCACCGCGCGCACCGTGATCCAGCCGCTGCACCGCCAGGCCGAGCACTTCACCACCCAGCAGGGCGTGTCGGTCATCGACAAGACCGGCGCCAACGGCGGCAAGACCGTCGGCAACGTCGACGACGGCGACTGGATCTCCTTCAGCCCCTACAAGTTCGACGGGCAGAAGAAGCTGACCGTCCGGGCCTCCTCCGGCGGCGCCGGCGGCTACGTCGAACTGCGCACCGGCTCGCCCACCGGCAAGCTGCACGGTTCGGCGTACATCCCGCCGACCGGCGGCTGGGAGACGTTCCAGAACGTCGACGTGCCGCTGCGCTCCCTGCCGAAGCGCACCACGGAGATCTACCTGGTCTTCCGGGGCGGCGACGGCGCGCTGTACGACGTGGACGACTTCGAGTTCTCCAAGGAGCCGTTCAAGAAGGGCAAGAAGGTCCTCGTCTTCTCCAAGACGGCCGGCTTCCGCCACGACTCCATTCCGGAGGGCATCGGCGCGCTGAAGGAGCTGGGCGCGTCGGCCGGCATCTCGGTCACGGCGACCGAGGAGGCCCGCCAGTTCACCACGGCCAACCTCGCCAAGTACGACGCGGTCGCCTTCCTGTCCACCACCGGTGACGTGCTCGACGCCGACCAGCAGAAGGCGTTCGAGGACTACGTCGAGAACGGTGGCGGCTACCTGGGCGTCCACGCCGCCGCCGACACCGAGTACGACTGGGAGTTCTACGGCGGCCTCGTCGGCGCCCACTTCGACTCGCACCCGGCCATCCAGAAGGCCACCGTGCGCGTCGAGGACCACGACCACCCGTCGACCGCGCACCTGGACGACGCCTGGGAGCGCACCGACGAGTGGTACAACTACCGCACCAACCCGCGCGAGCAGGCCAAGGTCCTCGCCACCCTCGACGAGACCACTTACGAGGGCGGCACCATGAAGGGCGACCACCCGATCGCCTGGTGCCAGAGCTACGGCGGCGGCCGCTCCTTCTACACCGGCGGCGGCCACACCAAGGAGTCGTACGCCGACGAGGCCTTCCGCACCCATCTGCTCGGCGGCATGCAGTACGCCACCGGCCAGGTCAAGGCGGACTGCAAGCCGGACAAGGGCTACCGGGACATCTTCAACGGCCAGACCCTGGACGGCTGGAAGCAGGCCGGTCCCGGCACGTTCAACGTCAAGGACGGCACCCTGGAGTCCGACGGCGGCATGGGCCTGCTCTGGTACCAGGCCAAGGAGTTGAAGTCGTACTCCCTCAAGCTCGACTGGAAGATGCGGGGCGACGACAACTCCGGGATCTTCGTGGGCTTCCCGGCCTCCGACGACCCCTGGTCCGCGGTGAACAAGGGCTACGAGATCCAGATCGACGCCACGGACGCGCCCGACCGCACCACGGGCTCCGTCTACTCCTTCAAGTCGGCGAACATCAAGGCCCGTGACCAGGTCCTGCGGCCGCCCGGCCAGTGGAACTCCTACGAGATCAAGGTCCGGGGCGAACGCCTCCAGGTGTTCCTCAACGGAGTCAAGATCAACGACTTCACCAACAAGGATCCCGAGCGGAGCCTGACCGACGGCTACATCGGCCTCCAGAACCACGGCGCCGACGACCAGGTCTCCTTCCGCGACATCCAGCTCAAGGAACTGCCCGCCCAGGGCGACTAGAACGGCGGCGGGCGGAGGACGCCGGACCTCCGCCCGCCGTCTCGCCGGGCACCGCGCCCGGGCCCCGCTTCCGGCATCGCGCCCGGTTCGCGTACGACAAGGAGGCTGCCCATGTCCGCCGAACCGTCCCTGCCCACCCCCTCCTCGGCCCCCCGCCTCGGTGTCTGGCTCATCGGTGCGCGCGGTTCCGTGGCCACTACCGCTGTCGCGGGCTGCGCGGCCGTCGCCGCCGGGCTCCATCCGCCGACCGGGATGGTCACCGAGACCGCCCCCTTCGCCTCGTGCGGTCTGCCATCGTTGTCGTCCCTCGTCTTCGGCGGTCACGACACCGTCGACTGCCCACTGCCCAAACGTGCCGAACACCTCGCCGCCGGTGGCGTCCTGCCGCACGGCCTGCCGTCCGCCGTACACGCCGAACTCGTCGCCGCCGACCAGGAGATCAGGCCCGGTGGCCCCTTCCCCGGGGACACGGACGGCGGCCCGGACCGCACCCAGGACGAGTGGATCGACGTGTTCGCGGCCGACATCCGCGACTTCGTGCGGCGCCAGGGCCTCGCGGGCGCCGTCGTGGTCAACGTCGCCTCCACCGAACCCGCCCCCACCGACGGCACGCTGCCGCCCAGCTCCCTCTACGCGGCCGCCGCCCTGCGCGCCGGCTGCCCCTACGTCAACTTCACCCCCTCCACCGGCCTGCACCACCCGGCGCTGGCCCCGCTCGCCGACTCCTCGGGCCTGCCCTACGCGGGCCGTGACGGCAAGACCGGGCAGACCCTGCTGCGCTCGGTACTCGGCCCGATGTTCCTGCAACGCGCCCTCGCCGTGCGCGCCTGGTCCGGCACCAACCTCCTGGGCGGTGGCGACGGCGCCGCCCTCGCCGACCCCGCGGCGGCCGCCGCCAAGAACGCGGGCAAGGAACGCGTCCTCGCCGACACCCTCGGTGCCGCGCCGGAAGGCGAGGTCCACATCGACGACGTGCCCGCGCTCGGCGACTGGAAGACCGCCTGGGACCACATCGCCTTCGACGGCTTCCTCGGCGCCCGCATGGTCCTCCAGACCACCTGGCAGGGCTGCGACTCGGCGCTCGCCGCGCCGCTCGTCCTCGACTTGGCGCGGCTGGCCGCCCGCGCCCGGGAAAGGGGCTTGTCCGGCCCGTTGGGCGAACTGGGCTTCTACTTCAAGGACCCGGTGGGCAACGGTCCGTCGTCACTGGCCGAGCAGTACGCGGAGCTGGTGGGCTTCGCCGAGCGGCTGCGGGACGGCGGCGACGCCGACGCCCCCGGGGCGCGGCGGTGAGCCGCACGGCCGCCGTGGCGCGGGACGCGTCCGCACTCGCCGGAGCCGCGGGGCGCGGCCCGGACGACGCCTCGGACCCCGGTGGCGGCAGGCCCAGCGCGCCCCGCCCGACCCGCTCCGGACGCGCGGGCGCCTGGGCCGAACTGCTGCGCCTGCCCGCGCTGTTCACCGTCCCCGGCGACGCCCTGGCCGGCGCGGCGGCGGCCGGTGCGCGCCCCGGGCCGCGCACCCTGCTCGCCATCGGTTCCTCCCTGTGCCTGTACGAGGCCGGCATGGCCCTGAACGACTGGGCGGACCGCGCCGAGGACGCCGTGGAACGCCCGCACCGCCCGCTTCCGTCCGGCAGGGTCCGCCCGGCCGCCGCCCTCACCGCGGCCTGCGGCCTCACCGGCGCAGGCCTGCTGCTCGCCGCCCGGGCCGGCCGGCCCGCCCTCGCGGTGGCCGCTCCGCTGGCGGCGACCGTCTGGGCCTACGACCTGGCGCTGAAGCACACGCCGGCCGGTCCCGCGGCCATGGCCGCCGCCCGCGGACTGGACCTGCTCCTGGGTGCGGCCGCAACCGGCGGCGGCACCCGGGCCGCACTGCCCTCCGCCGCACTGCTCGGCGGCCACACTCTCGCGGTCACGGCCGTCTCCCGCCGGGAGACCACCGGCGGCTCGCCCCTGGCCCCGCTGGCGGCCCTCGCGACGACGGGGGTGCTGACCTGGTCGGTCGCCCACCGCCGTACCCGACTCCCGGCAGGCCGGCGGGCAGCAGCCGCCCCCGGCCTGCCGGGCTCCAGCCCCGCCGAGGGCCCGCCCCGAGGCACCGGCGGCGCTCTTGTCACCGCCCTGGGCGCCGCCTACGCCGCCACGGCCGCCCGTCCCTACTTCCACGCCTCGCTCAACCCCTCGCCCCCGCTCACCCAACGGGCCGTCGGCGGCGGCATCCGGGCCATGATCCCGCTCCAGGCCGCGCTCGCCGCCCGTTCCGGCGCGACCGCCACGTCCCTCCTGGTCGCGGCCCTGGCTCCGGCCGGCCGGATGTTCGCGAGAAGGGCGGCCATGAGGAAGGTGAGCATCACGTGAGCCGGAACCCGCACCAGGAGCCGGACGCGGGCGCGGACGGTCACGCGGACGCGACCGGGTGCCCGCCGCCCAGCCGCGACGGTGCCGCCCCACCCCCTCTCCGCTTCGGCTACGGCACCAACGGCCTCACCGACCTCCGTCTCGACGACGCCCTCGCCCTCCTCGCCGACCTGGGCTACGACGGCGTCGGCCTGACCCTCGACCACATGCACCTCGATCCGCTCGCCGACGACCTGGCCGCCCGCACCCGCCGGGTCGCGCACCGGCTGGCGGCGCTCGGTCTGGGCGTCACCGTGGAGACGGGCGCCCGCTACGTGCTCGACCCGCGCCGCAAACACGGACCCTCCCTCCTCGACCCGGACCCGGACGACCGCGCCCGCCGCTCCGACCTCCTGGTGCGCGCGATCAGGGTCGCCGCCGACCTGGGTGCCCACGCCGTGCACTGCTTCAGCGGGATCACCCCGGCCGGGACGGACGAGGACACGGCGTGGCAGCGGCTGGCCGCATCCCTCGGCCCGGTTCTGGACGTCGCCGCCACCGAGGGCGTCCCCCTGGCCGTCGAACCCGAACCGGGCCACCTCCTCGCCACCCTCGCCGGCTTCCACCGACTGCGCCGCGCCCTCGGCGACCGGGAGCACCTCGGCCTCACTCTGGACATCGGCCACTGCCAGTGCCTCGAACCCCTCCCTCCCGCCGACTGCGTGCGCGCCGCCGCCCCCTGGCTGCGTCATGTGCAGATCGAGGACATGCGCCGCGGCGTCCACGAACACCTCCCCTTCGGTGACGGCGAGATCGACTTCCCGCCCGTCCTCGAGGCCCTCGCCGCCACCGGCTACCAGGGCCTGACCGTCGTCGAACTGCCCCGTCACTCCCACGCGGGCCCGCACTTCGCCGAACGCTCCCTCCCCTTCCTCCGCGCGGCAGCGGCAGCGTCGGTGTCCCCCCGCACGAACCGCTCGGGCGAGCCCTCCGCCACCCACTGAAGGGAGCCACACGCATGAAGCAGCCACGCGCCACCCACGTCACCACCCCCACCACCCGGGGCGTGGACGGCGCCCCCGCCGGGCAGGACCCCCAGGGCACCACCCCCGCCCACATCCCGCCGGCCGACCTGCGCGCCACTCTCACCGCCGAACTCGGTGGCGCCGCCCGGGCCTGGCTGGACCAGGCCCTGGACGAGGCCGCCGCCCACCCCGGCGGTCACGGCCCCATCTCCGTCTGGGAGCTGCGCCTGGCCGAGGCGGGGCGCCGCTGCGGCCCCGCCCACGCCGACGCCGCCCGCGTTCTCGTGCTGCACGCCGCCCGCGCCGACACGGACGCCCTGGCCCGCGTCTACTCCCAGGGCACCGCCGACGAACGCCGCGCCGTCCTGCACGCACTGCCCCACCTCGTGCCCGGCCCCGACGCCCTCCCGCTCGTCGAGGACGCCCTGCGCACCAACGACACCCGGCTGGTGGCCGCCGCCCTCGGCCCGTACGCCGCCCGGCACCTGGATGCGCACCAGTGGCGGCACGCCGTACTGAAATGCCTGTTCACCGGTGTGCCCGTCGACCGTGTGGCGGACCTCGACCGGCGGGCGGGCGCCGACGCGGAACTCGCCCGCATGCTCGCCGACTACGCCGCCGAACGCACCGCCGCGGGCCGTCCGGTCCACGAAGACCTGCACCGCGTCCTGGCCCTGGCCGAGCCCGCGGGCTCCCCGCACGGCACGGCAGACCCCCACGGCAAGGAGTCCTGATGCGCATCTTCGACCCCCACATCCACATGACCTCCCGGACCACCGACGACTACGAGGCGATGTACGCCGCGGGTGTCCGCGCCGTCGTCGAGCCCTCCTTCTGGCTCGGCCAGCCCCGGACCTCGCCCGCCTCCTTCCGCGACTACTTCGACGCCCTGCTCGGCTGGGAGCCCTTCCGCGCCGCCCAGTACGGCATCGCCCACCACTGCACCATCGCCCTCAACCCCAAGGAGGCGAACGACCCCCGGTGCCTCCCCGTCCTCGACGAACTGCCCCGCTACCTCGTCAAGGACCGCGTCGTGGCCGTCGGTGAGATCGGCTACGACTCGATGACCCCGGCCGAGGACACCGCCCTGGCCACCCAGCTCCAGCTGGCCGCCGACCACGGCCTGCCCGCCCTGGTGCACACCCCGCACCGGGACAAGCTGGCCGGCCTGCGGCGCACCCTGGACGTGGTCCGCGAGTCCGCGCTGCCCACGGACAAGGTGCTGGTCGACCACCTCAACGAGACCACCGTCAGGGAGGCGAAGGACAGCGGTGCCTGGCTCGGCTTCTCCGTCTATCCGGACACCAAGATGGACGAGACCAGGATGGTCGCCCTCCTGCGCGAGTACGGCACGGAACAGGTCCTGGTGAACTCCGCGGCCGACTGGGGGAAGAGCGATCCGCTCAAGACCCGCAAGGTCGGCGACCTGATGCTCGCCGAGGGCTTCACCGAGGACGACGTGGACCGGGTGCTGTGGCGCAACCCCGTCGCCTTCTACGGGCTCAGCGGGCGGCTGGTCCTCGACGTGACCTCGGCCGAGTCCACGCACGAGGGCAACTCCATCCTGCGCGGCGGGGAGTGAGGCATGCGCTTCCGGCACCCCGACGGCTCCACCGTCCACCTCGCCTACTGCACCAACGTCCATCCCGCCGAGACCCTCGACGGTGTCCTCGCCCAGCTCCGCGACCACTGCGAGCCGGTCCGTCGCCGCCTGGGCCGCGACCGCCTCGGCATCGGGCTGTGGCTGGCCCGCGCCGCCGCCCACGCCCTGGTCACCGACCCCGCCGCGCTGCGCGGGCTGCGCACCGAACTCGACCGGCGAGGCCTGGAGGTCGTCACCCTCAACGGCTTCCCCTATGAGGGCTTCGGCGCCGAAGAGGTCAAGTACCGCGTCTACAAGCCGGACTGGGCCGATCCCGAACGCCTCGACCACACCACCTCCCTGGCCCGCGTCCTCGCCGGCCTGCTGCCCGACGACGTCCCGGACGGCACCATCTCCACCCTGCCGCTCGCCTGGCGCACCGCCTACGACGACACCCGCGCCGACAAGGCCCGCACCGCCCTGGTCACCCTCGCCGAGCGCCTCGACGCCCTTCAGGAACTGACCGGCCGCTCCATCCGCGTCGGCCTCGAACCCGAACCCGGTTGCGTCGTGGAGACCACCCAGGACGCCATCGCCCCGCTCACCGCGATCGGTCACGACCGCATCGGTATCTGCGTCGACACCTGTCACCTCGCCACCTCCTTCGAAGACCCGCACACCGCTCTGGACGCCCTCGCCGACGCCCGGGTCCCCGTCGTCAAGTCCCAGCTCTCCGCCGCCCTGCACGCCGAACAGCCCTCTCTCCCCGAGGTCCGTGAGGCTCTCGCCGACTTCGCCGAACCCCGCTTCCTGCACCAGACCCGCGCTGCCAACACCGCCGGCCTGCACGGCACCGACGACCTCGACGAGGCCCTGGCGGGCGACGGCACCCTGCCCGGCACCGTGCCCTGGCGGGCCCACTTCCACGTCCCCCTGCACGCGGCCCCCGCCGCGCCCCTCACCTCCACCCTTCCCGTGCTCAAGGCCGCGCTGGCCCGGCTCGTCGGCGGCCCGCACCCCCTCGCCCGCCACCTGGAGGTCGAGACCTACACCTGGCAGGCCCTCCCGCCCGAGCTGCGGCCCCGAGCCCGAGCCCAGCTCACCGACGGCATCGCCGCCGAGCTCACTCTCGCCCGCGACCTGTTGACGGAACTCGGCCTGAAGGAACTGCCATGACCCGACCGCCCCACTCCGACGGACCGACCCCTCTCCTGGTCCTGGACGTCGTCGGCCTCACCCCCCGTCTCCTCGGCCACATGCCCCACCTCAAGAAACTCGGCCAGTCCGGCTCCCGCGCGCCCCTCGGCACCGTCCTGCCCGCCGTCACGTGCGCCGCGCAGTCCACCTTCCTCACCGGCACCCACCCGTCCGAGCACGGCATCGTCGGCAACGGCTGGTACTTCCGTGAACTCGGCGACGTCCTGTTGTGGCGCCAGCACAACGGTCTCGTCGCCGGCGACAAGCTGTGGGACGCCGCACGCCGCGCCCACCCCGGCTACACCGTCGCCAACATCTGCTGGTGGTACGCCATGGGCGCCGACACCGACATCACCGTCACCCCCCGTCCCGTCTACTACGCCGACGGCCGCAAGGAACCCGACTGCTACACCCGGCCCCCGGCCCTGCACGACGAACTCACCGACAAACTGGGCACCTTTCCGCTCTTCCACTTCTGGGGACCCGGCGCGGACCTGGTCTCCAGTCAGTGGATCATCGACGCGACCCGGCACGTCATGGCCACCCGGCACCCCGACCTGACCCTCTGCTACCTCCCTCACCTCGACTACGACCTGCAGCGCCACGGCCCCGACGACCCGCGGTCGCTGAAGGCCGCCGCCGACCTGGACGCGGCGCTGGCACCGCTGCTCGACGACGCCCGCGCCGAGGGCCGCACCGTCGTCGCGCTGTCCGAGTACGGCATCACCCGCGTGAACCGGCCCGTCGACATCAACCGCGCCCTGCGCCGCGCCGGCCTGCTCGAGGTGCACACGCAGGACGGCATGGAGTACCTCGACCCGATGGCCTCCCGCGCCTTCGCGGTCGCCGACCATCAGATCGCCCATGTCTACGTGCGCCGTCCCGAGGACCTCGACGCCACCCGCGCCGCCCTCGACGGGCTGCCCGGCATCGAGCAACTCCTGGACGACGAGGGCAAGAAGGCCCAGCACCTCGACCACCCGCGCGCCGGCGAGCTCGTGGCCGTCGCGGAGCCGGACTCCTGGTTCACGTACTACTACTGGCTCGACGACGACCGCGCGCCCGACTTCGCGCAGCTCGTCGAGATCCACCGCAAACCCGGCTACGACCCGGTCGAGCTGTTCATGGACCCACTCGACCCCTACGTCAAGGTGAAGGCGGCCACCGCTCTGGCCCGCAAGAAGCTCGGCATGCGCTACCGCATGGCGGTCGTGCCCCTGGACCCCTCACCTATTCGAGGCAGCCACGGCCGCCTTCCCACGAGCGACGACGACGGTCCGCTCCTCATCTGCTCCACCCCCCGCGCTGTCGGAGACCGCGTCGCGGCCACCGATGTGAAACAACTCCTGCTCCGGCTGGCCGGACTCGGCTGACGCACCACCCGGCAACCCCGCCGAGATCCGACTACCGAGAGTGAAACACACGGCACTGACAACGGCCCGCCCCAGCCGCATCGGAGCAGGCCACGACCCAGAAGGCAGGCACCCGTGACCCCGTTCTCAGACCCCTCCCGTACCAACGTCACCACGGACCCGTCCGTCGACGGCCCGGACGAGGGTCTGCGCCGCACCCTCGGAGTGGACCGGCGCCGCTTCCTCAGCACCTGCACCGCCGTCGCCGCCGGCGCCGTCGCGGCACCCGTGTTCGGCGCCGCGCCCGCCCTGGCCCACGACCGGGACAGAGACGACGACCGGGACCACGACCACCGGCACGGACGCGGGCACGTCCTCGTCCCGGCGGACAAGCGCGGCATCATCCTGTACACCGTCCGGGACGCCACCGGCCGCGACCCCCTCGCCACCGACCTGCCCTCCGGCTTCCGCGAGGTGTTCAAGCAGCTCGCCCGGCACGGATACCGCCAGGTCGAGTTCGCGGGCTACCGCCAGCACCCCAACGCCCCCGGCGGCGCCAACCTGGAATCGGTCCAGGGCGCCAAGCTGCTGCGCTGCTGGCTCGACGAGTACGGTCTGCGCGCCCAGGGCAACCACGGCTTCATCCCGTCCTCCTGGCCGCTGACCACGGCCGACAAGGACACCTTCAAGAAGCACCTGGAGATCGCCAACATCCTCGGGCTGGACCACATGGGCACCGGTGGCGACCCCACCGGCAGCTCGTACCGCGACGACTGGGACGTGGCCGCCGACAAGTGGAACGCCCTCGGCGCGATAGCCCGCCGGGAGGGCGTCAAGCTCTACACCCACAACCACGACAGCGCCTACGGCTTCCTGCTCGACGGCGGCCCGCTGGACGACCAGGGCCGGCCGACCCGCAGCTCCGGCATCCGGAAGCTGGAGTACTTCCTGAAGGTCACCGACCCGAGGGTGGTCTGGCTGGAGATGGACATCTTCTGGGCGCACGTCGCCCAGTACAAGTTCCACACCTACACCGCCCACGACGGCTCCACCCGCAAGAACGTCTTCGACCCGGCCGGCCTGGTCGCCCGCAACAACAAGCGCTACCCGCTGTTCCACGCCAAGGACGGCGTCGTCAGCACGACCAACGGCATGGGCTACGACATGGTGCCCTTCGGCACCGGCGTCATCGACTACACGACGTTCTTCTCACGGGTCGGGCAGCGGAACTACCACAACCCGATGGTCGAGGACGACAACTCCCCGAGCGCCACCGACCCCGCGCAGTCGCTGCGCGAGGCCAAGATCAGCTACGACAACCTGGCGGCCCTGCGCAAGCGGCGCCGCTGACCGTCCCGCACGGCAGTACGGGGGGGGGGGGGGGGGGGGGGGGGAGGGGGGGGGGGGGGGGGGGGGGGGGGGGGGGGGGGGGAGGGGAAGGAA
>NZ_JBVHVP010000016.1:0-162711 GCF_055564775.1 Streptomyces sp. NPDC028991
GGTTACATTTCGAACCCGGAAGCTAAGCCTTACAGCGCCGATGGTACTGCAGGGGGGACCCTGTGGGAGAGTAGGACGCCGCCGAACAATCATTGAGAAGGGTTGGACCCGGAACTTCGGTTCGGGGTCCAGCCCTTTTTTGTTTTCCGTCACTTGAAGTTCACGTTGCGCTACGACCATCACTCGTATGGGTACTGCAGCAATGCTCAGGGCCGCCGGCGTAGGAGTCGGCGACGAGGTCGTCGTACCTGCCTTCGGGAACGTGGAAGTCGCCGAGGCCGTGGCCCTGGTCGGCGCGTTGCCGGTGTTCGCCGACATAGATCCGGAGACCTACTGCCTGGACGCCTCCTCGGTGGAGGCGGCGCTGACGGGCCGTGCCGCGGCCGTGGTCGCCGTACACCGGTTCGGGCGGCCGGCGGACATGGGACCGCTGCACGGGGTCGGGCAGCGGCACGGGCTGCTCGTGCTGGAGCAGGCCGAGTCCGAGATGCCGTACGACGAGACGGCGCAGCGCAGGCAGCGGGCGGCCTACCTCGACGGGAAGCTGAGGGGCGTGCGCACCCCGGACTGGGGCGAGGGGCACACGTATCAGCAGTACGTGGTGCGGGTGCCCGGGAACGGGCGCCCGGACCGTGACGCGTTCGCCCGGGCCGTGCGCGGGAGGGGAGTCGAGTGCTGGGTGCCGGTGAAGACGCCCGTGCACAGGATGCCCGGCTTCCGGCGGTGTGTGTCCTTGCCGGAGACGGAGCGGGCCGCCGACGAGACGCTCGCGCTGCCGGTCGACGCCTCGTTGACCAAGCGGGACATGCAGCGGATCGTGTCCGCCTGCAATGCGCTGGGCGGACTTCTGCAGCCGGCCTTCTGAAAGCCGTGGTTGGGAGCACCGGCCTGTTCGGGGTATGATCTATTCCGTTGCCGCGAGGGAAACCTCGAAAGCAACAGGCCCCCATAGCTCAGTCGGCAGAGCGTCTCCATGGTAAGGAGAAGGTCAACGGTTCGATTCCGTTTGGGGGCTCCACCGCGAAGGCCCCGCCCGATTGGGCGGGGCCTTTCGCATGCCCGGGTCCGGCGCGTCAGTCCGCGTGCGGCTCCGGGACGCGCATCGCGAGGATCGCCATGTCGTCGGACGGGGCGTCCGACGCGAAGCGCTCCACCGCGCGCATGATGCGGGCCGCCACCGCACCGGCCGTCAGGCCCGTGCACGTGGTGAGGACGTCGGCGAGGCCGTCGTCGCCCAGCATGCGGGTGCCCTCGCGGCGTTCGGTCACGCCGTCCGTCACACAGAGCAGGACGTCGCCCGGGTCGAGGGTCACCGTCTCCTCGTACAGCTCCAGGTCCTCGATGACGCCGAGGAGGGGCTGCGGCTCCGCTGCGGGTTCGACCGTGCCGTCCTGACGCAGACGGAGCGGGAGCGGGTGGCCGGCGCAGACCACCTTCAACTCGGCGCTGCCGTCCTCCTGCGGGCGCATCTCACCGTAGAGGAGGGTGAGGAAGCGGCTGCGGGCTCCCTCGTCGAGGATGGCCGAGTTGAGGCGTTCCAGGACCGCGGGGCCGCTGAGGCCCTCCCGGGCCAGCAGACGCAGGGCGTGCCGGGCCAGGCCCGTGACGGCCGCCGCGTTGGGGCCCGTACCGCAGACGTCGCCGATGGCGAAGCCGTAGGCGCCGTCGCTGATGGGGAAGAGGTCGTAGAAGTCGCCGCCGACCTCGTTGCCCTCGCCGGCCGCGCGGTAGATGACCTCGACCTCGACGCCGTCGATCAGAGGGAGCTCGGGCGGCAGGAGGCTGCGCTGGAGGGACTGGCTGATGGCCGTGCGCTCCGAGTAGAGACGGGCGTTGTCCAGGGCCAGAGCGGCGCGGCGGGACAGGTCTTCGGCCAGTTCCAGGATCTCCTGGCGGAAGTGCTCGTCGGTCGGCTTGCCGAGCGTGAGCATGCCGATGACGCGGTTGCGGGCGACCAGCGGGAGGACCACGGTCTCGCCGCCGACCGCGGAGGCCGTGGCCAGGGTCGGGCCGATGCCGGAACTCGGTTTGCGTGTCGGACCGCCGCTCAGGCCCAGGTCGCGCATGGAGGTGCGCAGCGCCGTCTGGTGGGCCAGCTCGCCCGGAGCCGTCCAGACCCGGGCGCCGGGGGAGGGGACCGGGTCGGGCGGGGCGATCTTCGACAGCAGGGACTTGATGCCGTCGATGAGCTCCTCGTCCTCGTGCAGGACATAGGAGAGGTACGGCTCAGAGGCCTGGTCGGCGATCGTGTAGACGGCGCACCAGGTGGCCAGGGTGGGGACCGTCATCTGGGCCATCAAGGCCAGGGTCTGGTCACGGTCCAGGGTGCCCGCGAGGAGGTCGGAGGCCTCGACGAGGAAACTCAGGGAGCCGCGGCGCAGGCGTTCCAGCTCGCCCAGGCGGGCCGACTCGACGGCCAGGGCGATGCGGTCGGCGGCGAACTGGAGGCGCAGGGCCTCCTCGTTGTTGTACCGGCCGGCGGACTCGGCCGCGACGCCGAGGGAGCCGGTGAGACGTCCCTCGACCTTGAGGGGGACGGTGACGACCGAGCGCATGCCGGTGCCGTTCAGCAGCGGGACGGCGCCGGGGACCGCGGCGAGGTCGTCGTGGACGGCGGGCATGCGCGCGGAGCCGTAGCGGCCGGGGCCGGCTTCGACGGGGACACGGGCGAAGCGCTGGCGGGCGGAGGGCAGGCCCGTGGAGGCGCGGACCTCCAACTCCGTTTCGTCGTCGGTGGCCAGGAGCAGGAAGGCGGCGTCGGCGTCCAGCATGTCGCGGGCCCGTTCGACCGTGCGCTGGAGGAGTCCGTCGAGGTCGTCCGGTGCGGGGGAGCCGATGAAGACCTCGAACGGATCGGCGCTCGGGTTCTCGGAGGCAGACGAGTCGGAGGCCGGCGCGCGCAACGGGGTCTGCAGGACGGCGCGTTCGTCGTCCCGTACGAGAAGGCAGACCGTGGAGGGCTCGCCGCCGGAGTCGCGGACGCGGAGGTGGGAGGCGTAGACCGGTGTGACGCGGCCGTTGGCTCCCCGCATGCCGTAGCTGCCCTCCCAGCGGGAGAGCTGGAGGGCCTCGACGATACCGGTGTTGGTGCCCGGAGTTTGCGGCCAGGCGGCGAGGTCGGTCAGCGGCTTGCCGATGACCTGCTCGGCGGGGTAGCCGAAGAGCACCTCGGCGTCCTCGTTCCAGGACGTGACGGCGCCGGTGCGGTCGATCTGGACGACGGCGACGCGGACGCGGGCGTCGGCGAGCGGAAGCAGGTCGGCCGGGAGGGAGGGACCGGCGGCGCGAGTGCCGACCGGGCGCTCCGGGAGGTGGAGGTGGAACCAGACGTTCTTGAGCGTGGGCGTGTACTCGACGCCCCAGCGGTCGGCCAGGGCCGCGCACAACTGGAGGCCGCGGCCGCCCTCGCGGTCGAGGCTGCCCATGTCGGCGGGGGAGCCCTGGAGGGGGACCTCGCGCTCGGGGTAGTGGTCGGCCACCTCGATCCGTACGCCGTCGTCGCTGCGCAGGCACACGACGTCGGCGGTGGTGCCGGCGTGCACCACGGCGTTGGTCACCAGTTCGCTGGTGAGCACCACGGCGTCGTCGACGATGTCGGCATGGCCCCAGCCCTGAAGCGTGTCCCGGACGAACGACCGGGCGCTCGCCACCGATCGTCCGACGGGCTCGAAGCTGGCGGCCGCGCGCGCGGTGATCACAGAACTCCTCGACCCTCTCTCCCCGTGCACGGCCTCATGGCCGACCGGCTCGCGCCGCTGCTGCGGCAGTCCACCCGTCGGCCCGGGATCCGGGGGCTGCTCCCCCGGGATCAGTCCGGTGGTCATGTTCCGGCCGCCCCTCCGATGCCCGCTCGTCTCCGTGCCACCGCCCAGGCCGGACGCACCGGCACGGCTGGACAGCCGCATGCAAGGTTACTTACCTTCACCGCCCCTGCGGATGCCGGTCTGCAGTGTTTCCGCCCAGAGGTGTGCGGACGATGTGCGAAGCTGCCGAACTGTTATGGCCTGGTTCGGCCGGGGTGAAACACTGGGCAAGCTTCCTACGAAGGTCCGGGCAGGCTGAATGCGCACCGAGTGCGGCGGGCAGCAGCCCTGGAAGCGGTCGGACGAGCCGGCCCGGATCGTGTGACAGCACAGAATGTACGCGGTAGTAACCGGTTCGCCGAGTGGTGGCAGCCGGGCACAGCGGTAACGGTCGACCCCTGCGGGAGGGACACAGTGGAGTCTGGCGCAGCGACGCGGGGCACTAAGGCGCGCGCGAAAGGCGGACAGTCCCTGAGTAACCAGGGCAAAACGCGGGGCGGCAGTACGACCGTGGACACGGCCGCGCTGAATCGGCTGCTGGCGGCCCTCGTCTCCATGCGGGAGGGCAACTTCCGCAAACGGCTCACGGTGTCCGGCGACGGCGTGATGTCGGAGATCGCGGCGGTCTTCAACGAGGTGGCCGACCGCAATCTCCACCTCACGGGCGAGCTGGCCCGGGTGCGGCGCATGGTCGGGCGTGAGGGAAAACTCACGGAGCGGCTGGAGACGGGTGCCTGCGAGGGCTCGTGGGCGAGCGCGATCGACAACTCGAACGCGCTCGTGGACGACCTCGTACGGCCCGTCTCCGAGGTCAGCCGGGTGCTGTCGGCGGTGGCGGACGGTGATCTGTCGCCGCGTATGGAGCTGCGGACGCAGACGCCGGAGGGGGCCGGGCATCCGCTGCGCGGTGAGTTCCTGAAGGTCGGTCGGACCGTGAACAACCTGGTCGACCAGTTGTCGACGTTCACGGACGAGGTCACGCGGGTGGCCAGCGAGGTCGGTACCGAGGGCAAGCTGGGCGGCCAGGCCCAGGTGCGCGGTATGTCCGGTTCGTGGAAGGACCTCACGGACTCCGTCAACACGATGGCGTACCGGCTCACCGCGCAGGTGCGGGACATCGCGCTGGTGACGACGGCGGTGGCCAAGGGCGATCTGTCCCGGAAGGTCACGGTTCACGTGGCCGGCGAGATGCTGGAGCTGAAGAACACCGTCAACACGATGGTGGACCAGCTCTCCGCGTTCTCCTCCGAGGTGACGCGCGTCGCCCGGGAGGTGGGCACCGAGGGGGCTCTGGGCGGGCAGGCCCAGGTGCCGGGCGTGGCCGGGGTGTGGAAGGAGCTCACCGACTCCGTCAACACCATGGCCGGGAACCTGACGGCCCAGGTGCGGGAGATCTCTCACGTGACGACGGCGGTCGCCAACGGCGATCTGTCGAAGAAGGTGACGGTGCCGGCCCGCGGTGAGGTCGCGCAGCTCGCCGAGACGATCAACCAGATGACCGAGACTCTGCGGATCTTCGCGGACGAGGTCACACGCGTGGCCAACGAGACCGGCGGTGAGGGGCAACTCGGCGGCCAGGCGAACGTGCCGGGCGCGGCCGGCATCTGGAAGGACCTGACGGACTCCGTCAACACCGTCTTCCGGAACCTGACCACTCAGGTGCGCGACATCGCCGCGGTGACGACGGCGGTGGCCAGCGGTGACCTGTCGCAGAAGGTCACCGTGGACGTGGCCGGCGAGATGCTGGAGCTGAAGAACACCGTCAACACGATGGTGGACCAGCTGTCGAGCTTCGGTGCCGAGGTCACGCGCGTGGCCCGTGAGGTCGGCGTCGAGGGCGAGCTGGGCGGTCAGGCGCAGGTGCCGGGTGCGGCGGGGACGTGGAAGGACCTCACGGACTCCGTCAACACCGCGTTCCGGAACCTCACCGGACAGGTGCGCAACATCGCCCAGGTGACGACGGCGGTGGCCAACGGCGACCTGTCGCAGAAGGTCACCGTGGACGTCTCCGGCGAGATGCTCCAGCTGAAGAACACCGTGAACACGATGGTCGACCAGCTGTCCAGCTTCGCCGACCAGGTCACCCGGATGGCCCGGGACGTGGGCACGGAGGGCCGTCTCGGCGGTCAGGCCCGCGTCGACGGGGTATCGGGGACCTGGAAGGAGCTGACGGACTCCGTCAACTTCATGGCGGGCAATCTGACCTCCCAGGTGCGGCAGATCGCCCAGGTGACGACGGCCGTGGCGCGGGGTGACCTGTCGCAGAAGATCGACGTCGACGCGCGCGGGGAGATCCTGGAGCTGAAGAACACCATCAACACGATGGTCGACCAGCTCTCCGCCTTCGCCGAGCAGGTCACGCGGGTCGCCCGCGAGGTGGGTACGGAGGGCCGCCTCGGCGGCCAGGCGCAGGTCCCGGGCGTCGCCGGTGTGTGGCGCGACCTGACCGACTCGGTGAACGGCATGGCCGGAAACCTGACCGCGCAGGTGCGCAACATCGCGCAGGTCGCGACGGCGGTGGCCCGCGGTGACCTGTCCCAGAAGATCACCGTGGACGCGCGCGGGGAGATCCTGGAGCTGAAGAACACGCTGAACACGATGGTGGACCAGCTGTCGTCGTTCGCCCAGGAGGTCACGCGGGTGGCCCGTGAGGTGGGCACCGAGGGCATCCTCGGCGGCCAGGCCGAGGTGCAGGGCGTCTCCGGCACCTGGAAGGACCTCACGCAGTCCGTGAACGGCATGGCCAACAACCTGACCATGCAGGTGCGCAACATCGCCGAGGTCACGACCGCCGTGGCCAAGGGCGACCTGTCGAAGAAGATCACGGTCGACGCCAAGGGCGAGATCCTCGAGCTGGTCACCACCGTCAACACGATGGTGGACCAGCTGTCCAGCTTCGCCGAGCAGGTCACGCGGGTGGCCCGTGAGGTGGGTACGGAGGGCATCCTCGGCGGGCAGGCGCACGTGCCCGGTGTCGTGGGCATCTGGAAGGACCTCAGCGACAACGTCAACCTGATGGCGAAGAACCTCACCGTCCAGGTGCGGAACATCTCCCAGGTGGCCGCGGCCGTCGCCAACGGCGACCTGACGCGGACGGTGACGATCGAGGCGCGCGGCGAGGTCGCGCAGCTCGCCGACACCTTCAACACCATGGTGAAGACGCTGAGCTCGTTCGCCGACCAGGTCACCAAGGTGGCCCGTGAGGTGGGCACGGACGGCATCCTCGGCGGGCAGGCGCACGTGCCCGGCGTGGCGGGCACCTGGAAGGACCTCACCGAGTCGGTGAACCAGATGGCGTCCAACCTGACCGGTCAGGTGCGCAACATCGCCATGGTCACGACGGCCATCGCCAAGGGCGACCTGACCAAGAAGATCGACATCGACGCGCGCGGCGAGATCCTGGAGCTGAAGACGACCATCAACACGATGGTCGACCAGCTGTCGTCCTTCGCCGAGGAGGTCACCCGCGTGGCCCGCGAGGTGGGCACGGAGGGTCAGCTCGGCGGTCAGGCACGCGTGCGTGACGTCGACGGCACCTGGCGGGACCTGACGGAGTCCGTGAACGAGATGGCCGGGAACCTCACCCGGCAGGTGCGTGCCATCGCGCGCGTGGCGACCGCGGTGACCCGCGGCGACCTGAACCTGAAGATCGACGTGGACGCCTCGGGCGAGATCTCCGAGCTCCAGGACTACATCAACAAGATGATCGCCAACCTGCGCGACACCACGATCGCCAACAAGGAGCAGGACTGGCTCAAGGGCAACCTCGCCCGGATCTCCGCGCTGATGCAGGGCCGCCGGGACCTCCAGGACGTGGCATCGCTGATCATGAGCGAACTCACCCCGGTGGTCTCCGCCCAGCACGGGGCGTTCTTCCTCGCCATGCCCCATGCCGACGGCCAGGAGCAGGCCGGCGCCGACGAGGACCAGTACGAGCTGCGCATGCTCGGCTCGTACGGCTACTCGATGGGGTCCATGCCCACCTCCTTCCGGCCGGGGGAGGCCCTGGTCGGCACGGCCGCCCAGGAGAAGCGCACGATCCTCGTGGAGAACGCGCCGAGCGGCTATCTGAAGATCTCCTCCGGGCTCGGGGAGGCCCCGCCCGCCCAGGTGATCGTCCTGCCGGTGCTGTTCGAGGGGCAGGTGCTCGGCGTCATCGAGCTGGCGTCCTTCACTCCGTTCACGCAGATCCAGAAGGACTTCCTCAACCAGATCGCCGAGATGATCGCGACCAGCGTCAACACCATCTCCGTCAACACCAAGACGGAGGTGCTGCTGAGCCAGTCGCAGGAGCTGACCGAGCAACTGCGCGAGCGGTCGGAGGAGTTGGAGCAGCGGCAGAAGGCCCTCCAGTCGTCCAATGCCGAACTGGAGGAGAAGGCCGAGCTGCTGGCGCAGCAGAACCGCGACATCGAGGTGAAGAACACCGAGATCGAGGAGGCGCGGCAGGTCCTGGAGGAGCGCGCCGAGCAGCTCGCGGTCTCCATGCGCTACAAGAGCGAGTTCCTCGCCAACATGTCGCACGAACTGCGTACGCCGCTCAACTCGCTGCTGATCCTGGCCAAGCTGCTCGCCGACAACGCCGACGCGAACCTGTCCCCGAAGCAGGTGGAGTTCGCCGAGACGATTCACGGCGCCGGCTCCGACCTGCTCCAGCTCATCAACGACATCCTCGACCTGTCGAAGGTCGAGGCGGGCAAGATGGACGTCTCCCCGACGCGCATCGCGCTCGTCCAGCTCGTCGACTACGTGGAGGCCACGTTCCGGCCGCTGACCGCGGAGAAGGGCCTGGATCTGTCGGTGCGGGTGTCGCCGGAACTGCCCGCCACGCTGCACACGGACGAGCAGCGGCTCCTCCAGGTGCTGCGGAACCTGCTGTCCAACGCGGTGAAGTTCACCGACTCGGGAGCGGTCGAGCTGGTCATCCGGCCGGCCCGGGACGACGTTCCGCAGGCCATCCGGGAGCAGCTGCTGGAGGCCGGTTCGATGACCGACCCGAACGCGGATCTGATCGCGTTCTCCGTCAGCGACACCGGCATCGGGATCGCGGCGAGCAAGATGCGGGTGATCTTCGAGGCGTTCAAGCAGGCCGACGGCACCACCAGCCGCAAGTACGGCGGTACGGGGCTGGGCCTGTCCATCTCGAGGGAGATCGCGCAGCTGCTGGGCGGCGAGATCCACGCGCAGAGCGAACCGGGCCGCGGGTCGACGTTCACGCTCTACCTGCCGTTGCACCCGAGCGAACTGCCCGCGCACGGCTACCAGCAGCCCCTTCCGGCCCTGGAACCCGGCGGGACGCTCGCCTCTCCCGGCGCCATGCCCGAGCTGCCGGGGGCGCAGGCCGAACCGCAGGCCGAACCGCCGGCCGAGGTGAGGTCGTACCAGGACTCGCAGAACGGTGCCGCGACGCTGTTCCGGCGCCGCCGCAGGGCGTTCCCGGA
The DNA here is from genome assembly GCF_055564775.1 of Streptomyces sp. NPDC028991. Classification (NCBI taxonomy): domain Bacteria; kingdom Bacillati; phylum Actinomycetota; class Actinomycetes; order Kitasatosporales; family Streptomycetaceae; genus Streptomyces; species Streptomyces sp. NPDC028991. Next base: position 9,245 of record NZ_JBVHVP010000016.1, read on the forward strand.
GCCCGAGGACCTGCCCGCGGCGCGGGAGCAGCGGCCGGCCGCCGAGCTGGAGGCGGCGCCGCAGTCGAGCCGGGGCATCCGCTTCGGCGGGCAGAAGGTGCTGATCGTCGACGACGACATCCGCAACGTCTTCGCGCTCACCAGTGTCCTCGAGCAGCACGGCCTGTCCGTGCTGTACGCCGAGAACGGACGCGAGGGCATCGAGGTCCTGGAGCAGCACGAGGACGTGGCGGTCGTTCTGATGGACATCATGATGCCCGAGATGGACGGGTACGCGACGACCACGGCGATTCGCCGGATGCCCCAGTTCGCCGGCCTGCCGATCATCGCGCTGACCGCGAAGGCGATGAAGGGCGACCGGGAGAAGGCGATCGAGTCGGGCGCGTCCGACTACGTGACCAAGCCGGTCGACCCCGATCACCTGCTCACGGTGATGCAGCAGTGGATGCGGGAGGGGTGAGGAGCAGGTCCGGACGGGCACCGGGCGGTACGTCCGGACGGCGTGCCCGGGGTACGTACGGGCACCTTCCGTGCGGCACGTTCGGGCAGTGTGCGAACGTGGAGTGCAGGCAAGTGGCGGGAACCTTCGGCGTGCACGCGGAGTTGCTGACTCAGTGTGCCCGAAGTCGTGTAGAACTACGGGATTCGGGGAACCTTCTGGTCTCCCGCTGCGTTTCTGCTACGTGCACAGTGACATCGCGGTGACAGGGTGTGGCGACAGGCGGGGTGCGGCTACGATGACCGGCACAAGGACGGGCGGCGCAAGGGAGTCGTCCCCTGGGGCGGCGCCCGCCGGTGCTGCCCCAAGTCCTGCGGACAGGGGAGGCCCCACGCCGGGGCGAGGAGGGCGGGCCATGGTGCAGAAGGCCAAGATCCTCCTGGTCGATGACCGGCCGGAGAATCTGCTGGCGCTGGAGGCGATCCTCTCGGCGCTCGATCAGACGCTGGTGCGGGCATCGTCCGGGGAGGAAGCGCTCAAAGCACTGCTCACGGACGACTTCGCGGTCATTCTGCTGGACGTCCAGATGCCGGGCATGGACGGTTTCGAAACCGCCGCGCACATCAAGCGGCGGGAGCGGACCCGGGACATCCCGATCATCTTCCTCACCGCGATCAACCACGGCCCGCACCACACCTTCCGGGGGTACGCGGCGGGTGCGGTGGACTACATCTCCAAGCCGTTCGACCCGTGGGTGCTGCGGGCGAAGGTCTCCGTCTTCGTCGAGCTGTACATGAAGAACTGCCAGCTGCGTGAGCAGGCGGCGCTGCTGCGGCTCCAGTTGGAGGGTGGCGGCAAGGAGCCGGCCGGCGAGACCAAGGAGCCGGCCGGGCTGCTCGCCGAGCTGTCGGCGCGGCTGGCGGCCGTGGAGGAGCAGGCCGAGGCGCTCTCCAAGCAGCTCGGCGACGAGTCGACGGACGCGGCGGCGGTGGCGACGGCGGCCCATCTGGAGCGCAAGCTCACCGGACTGCGGCGAGCGCTGGACGCCCTGGAGCCGGGAGCGTCGTCCGGAGGACAGGCCGCGGTCAACTGAGCACCTTCGGCGGCCGGACCTGGTGGGGCCGGCCCGTGAGGACATGTCAGCACCTGAACCGGAGGCGTCAGTTCCGGGCTCTTGCGCAGGCGACACGAACGGGTGAAGCGGTGGGCACACGTGTCGACTGCCCTCTCCCCCGGTAACCTCACACCTATGGCCTCACGTCCCTCCGCAGCCAAGAAGCAGCCCGCGAAGAAGGCGGCCGCTCCCGCGAAGGCTCCGGCGAAGAAGGCCGCTGCGAAAAAGGCACCCGCGAAGAAGGCGCCCGCCAAGAAGGCCGCGGCGAAGAAGCCCGCGCCCAAACCGGCACCCAGCCCCACCGGAGGCGTCTACCGGCTCGTACGTGCCCTCTGGCTGGGCATCGCGCACGCTGTCGGCGCCGTCTTCCGCGGCATAGGGCAGGGCGCGAAGAACCTCGACCCGGCGCACCGCAAGGACGGCGTCGCGCTGTTGCTGCTCGGTGTGGCGCTGATCGTCGCGGCGGGCACCTGGGCCGACCTCAAGGGCCCCGTCGGCGACCTCGTCGAGATCCTCGTGACCGGCGCCTTCGGCCGGCTGGACCTGCTGGTGCCGATCCTGCTCGGCGCCATCGCCGTGCGCCTGATCCGGCACCCCGAGAAGCCCGAGGCCAACGGCCGGATCGTGATCGGTCTGTCCGCGCTCGTCATCGGCGTCCTCGGCCAGGTGCACGTCGCCTGCGGCTCACCGGCCCGCGGCGACGGCATGCAGGCGATAAGGGACGCCGGCGGCCTCATCGGCTGGAGCGCGGCGACCCCGCTGTCGTACACGATGACCGACGTCCTGGCCGTGCCCCTGCTCGTGCTGCTGACGGTGTTCGGGCTGCTGGTCGTCACGGCCACCCCGGTCAACGCGATCCCGCAGCGGCTGCGGCTGCTGGGCGTACGGCTCGGCCTCGTCCGCGATCCGGCGGCGGAGGCCGACGCGTTCGGCGAGGACGACGAGCGTTACGAGGAGCAGTGGCGCGAGGCGCTGCCGGCGAAGTCCCGCAGACGCGGGGGACCGGCGGCGGAGCCGTACGACCCCGACGCGGCCGAGGAGGAGGCGCTCACCCGGCGGCGCGGCCGGCCCCGGCGGTCCGCCGTGCCGCAGCCCGAGATGAACCGGCCGATGGACGCCGTGGACGTCGCCGCCGCGGCCGCCGCCGCGCTCGACGGCGCCGTGCTGCACGGCATGCCGCCCTCGCCCCTGGTCGCCGACCTCACCCAAGGGGTGAGCACGGGGGACCACGAGTCGGCGACGCCCACGCCGACGCCTGTGCCGGCCGCGCGTCCGCAGCCGGGAAAGCTCAGGCAGGACAAGCCGCAGCCGCACGAGGGCGACGCCGGCCAGGGCACGGCGGTGGTCGCTGACCTCACCAAGGCCCCGCTCCCCAAGGAACGGGACCTGCCGCCGCGTGCCGAGCAGCTTCAGCTCTCCGGCGACATCACGTACTCGCTGCCGGCCCTCGACATGCTCACCCGCGGCGGCCCCGGCAAGGCGCGCAGCGCCGCCAACGACGCCATAGTGGCCTCGCTGACCACCGTCTTCACCGAGTTCAAGGTCGACGCCGCCGTCACCGGCTTCACCCGCGGGCCGACGGTCACGCGGTACGAGGTCGAGCTCGGGCCCGCCGTGAAGGTCGAGCGGATCACCGCACTGGCCAAGAACATCGCGTACGCCGTCGCCAGCCCCGACGTGCGGATCATCAGCCCGATTCCCGGCAAGTCGGCGGTCGGCATCGAGATCCCCAACACCGACCGGGAGATGGTCAACCTCGGTGACGTGCTGCGCCTCGCGGAGTCCGCGGAGGACGACGACCCGATGCTGGTCGCCTTCGGCAAGGACGTCGAGGGCGGTTACGTCATGCACTCGCTGGCGAAGATGCCGCACATACTGGTCGCGGGCGCCACCGGCTCCGGCAAGTCGTCCTGCATCAACTGCCTGATCACCTCGATCATGATGCGGGCGACCCCCGAGGACGTGCGGATGATCCTGGTCGACCCCAAGCGCGTCGAGCTGACCGCCTACGAGGGCATCCCGCACCTGATCACGCCGATCATCACCAACCCGAAGCGGGCCGCCGAGGCGCTCCAGTGGGTCGTACGGGAGATGGACCTCCGCTACGACGACCTCGCCGCCTACGGCTACCGGCACATCGACGACTTCAACCGCGCGGTGCGCGAGGGCAAGGTCAAGCCGCCCGAGGGCAGTGAACGCGAGCTCCAGCCGTACCCGTACCTGCTGGTGATCGTGGACGAACTGGCCGACCTGATGATGGTGGCGCCCCGGGACGTCGAGGACGCCATCGTGCGGATCACGCAGCTCGCGCGCGCGGCCGGCATCCACCTGGTGCTCGCCACCCAGCGGCCGTCCGTGGACGTCGTCACCGGCCTGATCAAGGCCAACGTGCCCTCCCGGCTGGCCTTCGCCACGTCCTCCCTGGCCGATTCGCGGGTCATCCTCGACCAGCCCGGTGCCGAGAAGCTGATCGGCAAGGGCGACGGTCTCTTCCTTCCGATGGGCGCGAACAAGCCGACCCGTATGCAGGGCGCGTTCGTGACCGAGGAGGAGGTCGCGGTCGTCGTCCAGCACTGCAAGGACCAGATGGCGCCGGTCTTCCGGGAGGATGTCACGGTCGGCACCAAGCAGAAGAAGGAGATCGACGAGGACATCGGCGACGACCTCGACCTGCTGTGCCAGGCCGCCGAGCTGGTCGTCTCCACGCAGTTCGGGTCGACCTCCATGCTGCAGCGCAAGCTGCGCGTCGGCTTCGCCAAGGCCGGGCGGCTGATGGACCTGATGGAGTCGCGGAGCATCGTCGGGCCGAGCGAAGGCTCAAAGGCTCGTGACGTTCTTGTGAAGCCTGACGAACTGGACGGCGTGCTCGCGCTGATCCGGGGGGAGTCTGAAGGGTAAGAACGGTACGCGAGGGGCTCCTTCGACGGAGGGTCACGGCGGCCGGGTGGCCGATCGTGACTCACCCGTTAGGGATCATTGAGCAACTGTTCCCCCATGGCGTACGTCAAGTTGAGGGAAATGACAAACAGGTAGTCCACCATCGGGACGCGGGGCCATTCCGATGGCGTACAAAGTCCCGTCGCCCGGTTGCCCCACCCGTTTGCAGCCCCCCTAAACTGAACGTCCAGCACAGGCGGCTAAACGCTCGAAAGGCGCCCCCGTGTCCAACGGCAACTCCCCTGAAGACGAGCGTCCGATCGAAGACGTGTCCCAAGACGTTCCCGAAGACCGTTCGGAAGACGTTTCCGAGGAAGCCCGCCCCTCCATCGGCCGTGCCCTGCAGCAGGCGCGGATCGCCGCCGGGTTGACCGTCGACGACATCACCACCGCCACTCGCGTCCGCATCGCCATCGTGCACGCCATCGAGGCGGACGACTTCACGCCCTGCGGCGGTGACGTCTACGCCCGCGGTCACATCAGGACCCTGGCCAAGGCCGTCGGGCTCGATCCGGCCGTACTGCTCGAGCAGTTCGACGCCGCTCACGGAGGGCGTCCGGCGCCGACGCCCGCCGCGCCCCTGTTCGAGGCGGAACGCATCCGTCCGGAGCGGCGCGGACCCAACTGGACCGCCGCCATGGTCGCCGCGATCGTCGCGGTGATCGGCTTCGTCGGCTTCACCTTCGTCAAGGACGACGACGGCGGCAACGAGGCGAGCGTCGCCGAGGGCTCCCAGCCGTCGGCCGGTGAGTCCGCCTCGCCGAGCGCCAAGCCGAAGAAGCCCGCCGACCCGAAGCCGGACCCGACCGACAGCGCCATCGCCGCCGCTCCGCGGGACAAGGTGACGGTGAAGATCAGCGCCACCGACGCCCCCAGCTGGCTCTCCGCGAAGGACCACAACGGCCGGCTGCTCTTCGACGGCCTGCTCAAGCAGGGCGACTCCAAGACCTTCCAGGACGACGAGAAGGTCGACCTCGTCCTCGGCAACGCGGGCGTTGTCCAGCTGTACGTCAACGGCAAGAAGATCGACGACTTCGAGCCGGGCGTGCAGCGCCTCACGTACACGAAGGGCGACCCGCAGGCCGGGTAGGGGCGCGAAAGGCACTGGCACGGACGGGTTGTCCAAGATCGGGCAACCCCGTCGACGTGGGGTGTCGGCGGGACGAAGTAGTCTTGAGCCCATGCCTGAAAGCCGTACCGTCGCACTCGTCACCCTTGGCTGCGCCCGTAACGAGGTGGACTCGGAGGAGCTCGCAGGCCGTCTGGAGGCGGACGGCTGGAAGCTCGTCGACGACGCCGAGGAAGCGGACGTCGCCGTCGTGAACACATGCGGCTTCGTCGAGGCCGCCAAGAAGGACTCCGTCGACGCCCTCCTGGAGGCCAACGATCTCAAGGGGCACGGCAGAACGCAGGCCGTGGTGGCGGTGGGCTGCATGGCCGAGCGGTACGGCAAGGAGCTCGCCGAGGCCCTTCCCGAGGCCGATGGAGTCCTCGGCTTCGACGACTACACCGACATCTCCGACCGTCTGCAGACCATCCTGAACGGCGGCATCCACGCCGCCCACACCCCCCGCGACCGGCGCAAGCTGCTGCCGATCAGCCCCGCCGAGCGCCAGGAGGCCGGTGCCTCCGTCGCCCTGCCGGGGCACGGCCCGACCGACCTCCCCGAGGGCGTCGCCCCGGCCTCCGGGCCCCGCGCGCCCCTGCGCCGCCGCCTCGACGGCTCCCCGGTCGCCTCCGTGAAGCTGGCCTCCGGCTGCGACCGGCGCTGCTCCTTCTGCGCCATCCCCTCGTTCCGCGGCTCCTTCATCTCGCGCCGCCCGAGCGACGTGCTGAACGAGACGCGGTGGCTGGCCGAGCAGGGCGTCAAGGAGATCATGCTGGTCTCCGAGAACAACACCTCCTACGGCAAGGACCTCGGCGACATCCGTCTGCTGGAGTCCCTGCTGCCGAACCTCGCCGACGTCGACGGCATCGAGCGGGTACGCGTCAGCTACCTCCAGCCGGCCGAGATGCGCCCCGGCCTCATCGACGTACTGACCTCCACCCCGAAGGTGATGCCCTACTTCGACCTGTCCTTCCAGCACTCCGCGCCGAACGTGCTGCGCGCGATGCGCCGCTTCGGCGACACCGACCGCTTCCTGGAGCTGCTGGACACCATCCGGAGCAAGGCCCCCGAGGCCGGCGTGCGCTCCAACTTCATCGTGGGCTTCCCCGGCGAGTCCGAGTCCGACCTCGCCGAGCTGGAGCGCTTCCTGAACAACGCGCGGCTCGACGCCATCGGCGTCTTCGGGTACTCCGACGAGGAGGGCACCGAGGCGGCGACCTACGGCGACAAGCTGGACGAGGACGTCGTCGCCGAGCGGCTGGCACGTGTGTCCCGCCTGGCCGAGGAACTCGTCTCGCAGCGGGCCGAAGAGCGCGTCGGCGCGACCGTGCGCGTGCTCGTCGAGTCCGTGGAGCCCGCCGGCGAGGGGGACGGCGTGCGCGGCCGCGCGGAGCACCAGGCGCCGGAGACGGACGGCCAGGTGCTGCTCACGAGCGGCGAAGGCCTGAGTGTCGGTCGTATGGTCGACGCGAAGGTGGTCGGTACGGAGGGTGTCGACCTGGTGGCCGAACCGCTGCCGGGATCGCCCGAGTGGAGTGAGGAGGCCGGCAGATGACCGGAGTCCCGGCGTCCGCGGCGGGCGGCTCCTCGGGTGCGCGCAGGACCGGCCCGCGTGGCGCCACCGGCGCGGCGCAGGAACCGGCGAAGCGTACGTCTTCGGGAGGCACGGCGGAGCGGGGCGCGGCGGACAGGGGCGCGGCCGGGCGGGGTGCGACGGAGCGGGGCACGGCCGAGCGGGGTGCGACCGAGGGCGGTGCCGCCGGGCGCGGCGGCAAGATCGCGGCCGCCGCCGTCAACCAGGCGAGCGTCTGGAACGTCGCCAATCTGCTGACGATGCTCCGGCTGCTCCTCGTGCCGGCCTTCGTCGCGCTGATGCTGGGCAACGGCGGGTACGACCCGGCCTGGCGCTCGTTCGCCTGGGCGGCCTTCGCCGTCGCCATGATCACCGACCTCTTCGACGGCCACCTGGCGCGCGCCTACAACCTCGTCACCGACTTCGGGAAGATCGCCGACCCCATCGCCGACAAGGCGATCATGGGGGCGGCGCTCGTCTGTCTGTCCGCGCTGGGTGATCTGCCGTGGTGGGTGACGGCCGTCATCCTCGGCCGGGAACTCGGGATCACCGTGCTGCGTTTCGTGGTCATCAGGTACGGCGTCATCCCCGCGAGCCGCGGCGGAAAGCTCAAGACCCTCACCCAGGGCATCGCCGTCGGCATGTACGTCCTGGCGCTGACGGGGCCCCTGGCCACCCTGAGGTTCTGGGTGATGGCGGCGGCGGTCGTCCTGACCGTGGCGACCGGCCTGGACTATGTGAAGCAGGCCATTGTGCTGCGCCGCCGGGGAATCGCCGAGCGCAGAGCGGCGTTGAAGGAGACGGAAGCTTGAGTTCCACGGCCGCCGACGTGGTGCGACTACTCACGGTCAAGGGCGAGACCCTCGCGGTCGCCGAGTCACTGACCGGTGGAATGGTGGCCGCCGCGATCACGGCGGTCCCCGGGGCGTCCAAAGCCTTCCGGGGATCCGTGACCGCCTACGCCACGGAGCTGAAGCGGGAGCTGCTCGGCGTCGACGCCGAGGTGCTCGCGGCGCGTGGAGCGGTGGATCCGCAGGTCGCCGCCCAGATGGCGGCAGGCGTACGCAAGGCGTTGGGTGCCGACTGGGGCATCGCGACGACGGGCGTCGCCGGCCCGGATCCACAGGACGGAAAGCCCGTCGGCACGGTCTTCGTGGCCGTCGACGGGCCCTTCGGAGCAGACGACCCTTCCGCCTCTGGCGGAAAAGTGGAGGCGCTGCGGTTGAACGGCGACCGCGCGGAAATTCGTATGGAGAGTGTACGGAGCGTACTCGCACTCCTTTTGAGGGAGCTTGCGGGCGAACAGACCGGGAATGAGCGGGCACAGGATACGGAACGGAACGGGGGGTTTTGATGTTTGCAGCCCTGAGTGAACACGACATCGCTCCCCGCACGGCCGCGGCGCGAGGCGGTACGGTGGGGCGTGAAGGATGCGGTTACACGGTCCGAGGAGGGAGCCACCGATGATTCTGCTCCGTCGCCTGCTGGGTGACGTGCTGCGTCGGCAGCGCCAACGCCAGGGCCGTACTCTGCGCGAAGTCTCCTCGTCCGCCCGAGTCTCACTCGGCTATCTCTCCGAGGTGGAGCGGGGGCAGAAGGAGGCTTCTTCCGAGCTGCTCTCCGCCATCTGCGACGCGCTGGACGTACGGATGTCCGAGCTCATGCGGGAAGTCAGCGACGAACTCGCCCTCGCCGAGCTGGCCCAGTCCGCTGCGGCCACGCCCAGCGAGACCGTGCCGGCACCGGTGCGCCCGATGCTGGGTTCCGTGTCGGTGACCGGTGTGCCACCGGAACGGGTGACCATCAAGGCGCCCGCCGAGGCAGTGGACGTCGTCGCCGCCTGAGCGTCGAGAGCGTGTGTGAGGCCCCGGCCGGGGCTTCTCCGGGAAGTTCCGGAGAGGTGCGGTCGGGGTTTTTGCGTACGCGGGTGGGTTCTCGCGCCGGTGGTGGCGGGTGCCGACGGTGGGTTCGCCCGGTTTGCCGGTCCCCGGTGGTGCGGTCATCGTGGAGGGACATGGCCGGGGGACCGACCGACGGAGGTGTGGATGTACGTCGTGAAGAGCCCGTTGTCCGACGCGAACCTGAAGACCGTCTCCGAGGCGTTGCAAGGCGCCCTCGTCGACCTGGTGGACCTGTCCCTGGTGGCGAAGCAGATTCACTGGAACGTGGTAGGTCCGCGCTTCCGTTCCGTACACCTCCAGCTCGACGAACTCGTCGGCACCGCACGCACGCACTCCGACACCGTGGCGGAGCGTGCCTCGGCGCTCGGCGTGTCACCGGACGGGCGCGCCGCGACGGTGGCCGTCGGCAGCGGCATCGGCGTGACTCCGGAAGGGTGGGTCGACGACACCACCGCGGTACAGACGATCGTGGACGCCCTGGGCGCGGTGATCGGGCGGATGCGGGAGCGGATCATCGCGACCGGGGACCCGGATCCGGTGAGCCAGGACATTTTCATCCAGGTCACGGCTGATCTGGAGAAGCAGCACTGGATGTTCCAAGCCGAAAACGGATGAGGCGCGCATGGCGTCGGCGCGGACTGCTCGCCGGGCGGCCGCGCTGAGGCTCGGTGCGCTGGGACTCGGTGCGCTGTGGTGGTGGGCCGTGCTGCGTCTGGCGCTGGTGCCCGGCGCGGGGGCGCTCGAAGGAGCGGTCGCGGTCGGCGGCTGGGGGCTGAGTGTGCTGCCGGTGCACTGTGCGCCCAGGCGCCGGGCCGCGGGGGGCCTGGGCATGGGGCGGTGGCGGCGCGCCCTGCGCGGGTCCGGGGGCGACTCGTCCTCGGCGCGGCCGCGGTCGGCGGTGGGACCCGGCCCGTCGGGCCCGTCCGGCCCGTCCGGCCCGTCCGGTGCGTCGGGCGTGGGCGGCGTGGGGCCGTGACGTGACAGTCGGCCGGCGGTGCCCTACAGCGAGCGGTGCTTTACAACGGGACGTGCACCGACTAACCTACAACCAAATGGTTGTAGATGGATTTTCCGAAGTGGCCGAAGAGAGCGTGGACCGCTTGTTCCACGCCCTGGCCGACACGACGCGTCGCGACATCCTGCGTCGCTGTCTACGGGACGACCTGTCGGTGTCGCGACTCGCCGAGGCCTATCCGATGAGCTTCGCCGCCGTGCAGAAACACGTGACGGTTCTGGAGCGGGCCGGTCTGGTGGCCAAGCGGCGCCGCGGACGGGAGCAGCTCGTGCGCACCGACCCCGACGCCGTGGGCCGGGCGCGGCAGGCACTGGACGAACTGGAGACGGCCTGGCGCGGCCGGGTGGAGCGGATGTCCCACCTGCTCGCCCAGGAGGCGGAACCCGAAACGCACGACCCGACGGAAGGACAGATCTGATGAGTGTCACCAGCTTGGACAAGGATCTCGACAACCTGACCCTCACCCTGGTCGCCGACTTCTCCGCGCCCGTCGAGCGGGTGTGGCAGCTGTGGTCCGACCCGCGGCAGCTGGAGCGCTGGTGGGGCCCGCCGACCTATCCGGCGACGGTGGAGGAGCACGACCTGACGCCCGGAGGCGACGTCAGGTACTTCATGACCGGCCCGGAGGGGGACAAGCACCGCGGGTGGTGGCGGATCACCTCGGTCGACGCGCCGACGACCCTGGAGTTCACCGACGGATTCGCCGACGCGGCCGGCAGGCCGAGCGCCGACATGCCGACGACCTCGACCCGGGTGACGCTCACCGAGCGGGACGGCGGCACCCGCATGGAGATGCACTCTGCCTTCGACACCCGGGAACAGATGGACCAGCTCATGAAGATGGGCATGGAGGAGGGACTGCGCGAGGCGGTCGGCCAGATGGACGGCCTGCTCGCCGGCTGAGGTCACTGGCTGAGACCTTGGCTTGGGCCTTTGGCTGAGCTCGTCGGCTGAGCTCAGCCACTCGGCTCGTTCGGCCGCATCAGCCCGGCCCGCGCCGCGGCCCGCCACCGGCAAGGCCGCCCGGGTGCGGCGCCGGACCGGGCTGACAGGTCGGGCACCAGTACGTGGGGCGCTCGCGGGAACCGTCGCCCTGGTTCGCCACGCGGACCGACGTGCCGCAGCGCAGACAGGGGCGGGGTGCGCGGCCGTACACGAACAGATCCTGGCCGCGCAGGGCCGTCGTACGGCGGACCGGGCGGTCACGGTTGGCTTCCAGGAGCCTCTTCGCGAGTGCGGGCAGCTTCACGGACTGCGCGGCCGGCAGATCCCCGACGGGGAGCCAGGGAGTGACGCCGAGCAGGAAGCAGAGCTCGCACTTGTAGACGTTGCCGATACCGGCGAGGTTGCGCTGGTCGAGCAGGGCTTCACCGAGCGGGCGGGCGGGTTCCGCGCGCAGATTGGCCATAGCCTGCTCCGGGTCCCAGTCCGGACCCAGCAGGTCCGGGCCGAGGTGACCGACGGCGCGCGCCTCGTCGGCGGTGCGGAGCAGTCCCAGCACCGGCAGGCGGTAGCCGACCGCCGTACGGTCGGCCGTCCCGAGGATCACTCGGATCTGGTGCGCCGGGCCGCCGCTCCAGCGCTGACCGGCCGCGAACACTTTCCAGGACCCGTCCATCCGCAGGTGCGAGTGCACCGTCAGGCCGCCCTCGACCCGGGTGAGCAGGTGCTTGCCGCGTGAGGTCACGTCCAGGACCGTACGGCCGGTGAGGTCGGCCGTGGCGTACCGGGGCACGCGGAAGTCGCTGCGGGTGAGCACCTTGCCCGCGAGGGCGTCGTGCAGCCGTCGTGCCGCCTGCCAGACCGTGTCTCCTTCGGGCATGGGTCAAGGGTGACAGGCTCAGGCTCTGATGCGCAGGCCGCGCGGGGTGGCGATGAATCCCGCTTCCTCCAGGAGAGGGCCGAACGGAGATGTCAGGGCCGCCGCGCCGTTGACCCGCTCCACCGTGACCGTGCCGAGGGAACCGGCGAGGGCGGCCGAGGCGAGTGCCTCCGCGGCCGCCCGCAGACGGGGGTCGTCGGTGGGCGGGCCGTCCGAGTCGGAGGGCCAGAGCAGGAGCGTCTTGCCGCCGCGCTCCATGTAGAGCGCGGGCTCGCCCTCGACGAGTACCACCAGGGAGCCCGCCTTGCGGCCCGGCTTGTGCGTGGCACCGGCCGGGGGCTCGGGCCAGCCGAGGGCCGCGCCGTAGGCGTTGGCGGGATCGGCGGCGGGCAGGACGACGGCCCGTGGGCCGGTGGCGGGGCGGCCGCGACGGCCGGGGAATCCGGTGTCGTACGAGCCGCGCGGCCCGCCGAAGCCGCCGTGCGCGCCGCCGCCGCGCGGCCCGCCGGCACCCGGTTCGGCGAAGTCCCGGGGGGAGATGTAGTCGCCCCGGGAGTGCGGAAGGTGCTGAGGGGGTGCGAAGACGTCGCCGGGTGGGTCCGGGGCGCCGGCGTCACCGTAATCGCCGGACGGGAAGTCGTCGAAGGGGAAGTCGTCGAAGGGGAAGCCGCCGGAGGCCAGGTCACCTGGGCTGCCGGAGCCGTCGGGCGAGGAGCGGATCTCGGGGCCGCCGCCGCTGGAGACCGGCCGCGCCGGCGGACCCTCGCCGCGCTCCCGGGCGTTCGAGACCGCGCGCAACCGGTCCACGGCACCCTCCATGGCGAACTGCGCCGCGCCCAGCCCCTCCACGACATAGCCGCGCCGGGCCTGTCCGCTCTCCTCGAAGGCGGCCAGGATGCGGTACACCGCGGAGAAGCCGCCCTCCACGCCCTCGGCGGCGACGGCGCCGCGGGTCACCACGCCGTGCCGGTCCAGGAGCGTGCGGGCCAGGGCGTGCGCGCGCACCGTGGCGTCGGCCTCGCGGGGCGGGAGCAGGGACCAGCGGCCCGCGACGGTCGGCGGGCCGGTGCGGGAGGCGGGGCGGGCGGCGGCCGTCAGCGAGCCGTAGCGTCCGCGTGGCACCGCGCGCTTGGCGCGGTGGGCGGTGGAGCCCGCGGGGCGGCCGGAGCCCAGCAGGGAGCGCAGGGGCGCGAGGGTGTCGTTCGTCAGGCGTCCGGACCAGGCCAGGTCCCACAGGGCGTCGGCCAGCTGCGGATCGGTGACGTCCGGGTGGGTGGTGGCGCGGACCTGGTCGGCGATCTGCCGGAAGAACAGGCCGTACCCGCCCGAGAGGGTGCTCAGGACGGACTCGTGGAGGGCGGTCGTCTCCAGGGGATGCGGTGGGGGCAGGAGCAGCGGGGCCGCGTCCGCCAGATAGAGGGAGACCCAGCCGTCCTTCCCCGGGAGCGAACCCGCTCCCGCCCACACCACCTCACCGGCGGCCGTGAGCTCGTCCAGCATCGCCGGGCTGTAGTTCGCCACCCGGGAGGGCAGGACCAGTTTCTCCAGGGCGGAGGCGGGCACGGAGGCGCCCTGCAACTGCTCGACCGCGCGGACCAGGCCGTCGATGCCGCGCAGCGCGTGCCCCTTGCCGATGTGCTGCCACTGGGGGAGAAACTGGCCGAGCGCGGCCGGCGGCACCGGCTCCAGCTCGTGCCGCAGCGCGGCCAGGGAACGGCGGCGCAGCCGGCGCAGGACGGTCGCGTCGCACCACTCCTGGCCGATGCCCGCCGGATGGAACTCGCCCTGCACGACCCGGCCCGCCGCCGCGAGCCGCTGCAGGGCGCCTTCGGTGACCGCGACGCCCAGGCCGAAGCGGGCCGACGCGGTGACCGACGTGAAGGGGCCGCGGGTGCGGGCGTGGCGGGCGAGGAGGTCGCCGAGGGGGTCCTTGACCGGCTCGGTGAAGGCCTCGGGCACGCCCACGGGCAACGCCGTGCCCAGCGCGTCGCGTAGCCGGCCCGCGTCCTCGATCGCCGCCCAGTGGTCGGCGCCGGCGATGCGCACCCTGATCGCGCGACGGGCGGCGGCCAGCTCCTGGGCCCACTGCGGCTCGGCGCCCCGCTCGGCCAGCTCGGCGTCCGTGAGCGGGCCGAGCAGCCGCAGCAGGTCCGCGACGCCCTCCGGGTCCTTGACGCGGCGGTCCTCGGTCAGCCACTGCAGCTCGCGCTCCAGCTCGGTGAGCACCTCCGCGTCGAGCAGCTCACGCAGCTCCGCCTGCCCGAGCAGCTCGGCCAGCAGCCGCGAGTCCAGGGAGAGGGCCGCGGCACGGCGCTCGGCGAGCGGCGAGTCGCCTTCGTACAGGAACTGGGCGACGTACCCGAAGAGCAGTGAGCGGGCGAACGGGGACGGTTCCGGGGTGGTGACCTCGACCAGGCGCACCCTGCGCGACTCCAGGTCGCCCATCAGCTCGGCCAGGCCGGGCACGTCGAAGACGTCCTGGAGGCACTCGCGGACGGCCTCCAGGACGATCGGGAACGAGCCGTACTCGCTCGCCACCTCGAGCAGCTGCGCGGCGCGCTGGCGCTGCTGCCACAGGGGGGTGCGCTTGCCGGGACTGCGCCGCGGCAGCAGCAGCGCGCGGGCGGCGCACTCGCGGAATCGGGACGCGAACAGGGCCGAACCGCCCACCTGGTCGGTGACGACCCGGTCGACCTCGCCCTTGTCGAAGACGACGTCGGCCGCGCCGACGGGCGCCTGCTCGGCGTCGTACTCCAGCCCTGGCTTCGACGGTTCCTGGTCGAGCAGGCCCAGGCTCATCAGGTCGGCGTCCGGCAGGCGCAGCACGATGCCGTCGTCGGCGTGCATGACCTGGGCGTCCATGCCGTACCGCTCGGACAGGCGGGCACCGAGCGCGAGTGCCCAGGGGGCGTGGACCTGGGCGCCGAAGGGCGAGTGGACGACGACCCGCCAGTCGCCCAGCTCGTCGCGGAAGCGCTCCACGACGATGGTGCGGTCGTCGGGGACGTGTCCGCAGGCCTCCCGCTGCTCGTCGAGGTAGGACAGGACGTTGTCCGCCGCCCAGGCGTCCAGGCCCGCGGTGACCAGGCGCAGCCGGGCGTCCTCCTTGGTGAGGGAACCCACCTCGCGCAGGAACGCGCCCAGTGCGCGGCCCAGCTCCAGCGGGCGGCCCAGCTGGTCGCCCTTCCAGAACGGCAGTCGGCCGGGCACGCCCGGTGCGGGAGAGACCAGGACCCGGTCGCGGGTGATGTCCTCGATCCGCCAGGAGCTGGTGCCGAGCGTGAAGACGTCCCCGACGCGTGACTCGTAGACCATCTCCTCGTCGAGCTCGCCGACCCGGCCGCCGCCCTTCTTCGGGTCGGCCCCGGCCAGAAAGACCCCGAAGAGCCCGCGGTCGGGGATCGTGCCGCCCGAGGTGACGGCCAGCCGCTGCGCCCCCGGCCGGCCGGTGACCGTGCCGGCGACCCGGTCCCACACCACGCGGGGGCGCAGCTCGGCGAAGGCGTCGGACGGATAGCGGCCCGCGAGCATGTCCAGGACGGCCGTGAACGCCGACTCCGGCAGCGAGGCGAAGGGGGCGGCACGGCGGACGGTGGCGAGGAGGTCGTCGACTTGCCAGGTGTCCAGCGCGGTCATCGCGACGATCTGCTGGGCCAGGACGTCCAGCGGGTTGGCGGGGACCCGGAGTGCTTCGATAGCGCCGCTGCGCATCCGCTCGGTGACCACGGCCGCCTGGACCAGGTCGCCGCGGTATTTGGGGAAGACCACGCCCGTGGAGACCGCGCCCACCTGGTGTCCCGCGCGGCCGACGCGCTGGAGGCCGGAGGCGACGGAGGGCGGTGACTCGACCTGGACCACCAGGTCGACGGCGCCCATGTCGATGCCCAGCTCCAGACTGGACGTGGCCACCACCGCGGGCAGGCGGCCCGCCTTGAGGTCCTCCTCGACGAGGGCGCGCTGCTCCTTGGAGACCGAGCCGTGGTGGGCACGGGCGATCACCGCGGGGGCGCCATGGGCGGCTCCGGAACCGCCCATGAGTTCCGCGGGGGAGTGGTGCTCGTCCAGGGGCTCGCCGGTCGCCCGTTCGTACGCGATCTCGTTGAGCCTGTTGCACAGGCGCTCGGCCAGGCGCCGGGAGTTGGCGAAGACGATCGTGGAGCGGTGCGACTGGACGAGGTCGGTGATCCGCTCCTCGACGTGCGGCCAGATCGACGGGCGCTCCGCGCCCTCGTTGCCGTCCGCGACCGGGGAGCCGCCCAGTTCGCCCAGGTCCTCGACCGGTACGACGACGGACAGGTCGAACTCCTTGCCCGAGTCCGGCTGGACGATCTCGACCTTGCCGCGGGGCGCGAGGAACCGGGCGACCTCGTCCACCGGACGGACCGTCGCCGACAGGCCGATGCGACGGGCCGGCTTCGGCAGCAGCTCGTCCAGTCGCTCCAGGGTGAGCGCGAGATGGGCGCCGCGCTTGGTGCCCGCGACCGCGTGCACCTCGTCCAGGATCACGGTCTCGATGCCGGTCAGCGCCTCGCGCGTGGCCGACGTCAGCATCAGGAACAGGGACTCCGGGGTGGTGATCAGGATGTCCGGCGGGCGGGTGGACAGGGCGCGGCGCTCCGCGGCGGGGGTGTCCCCGGAGCGGATGCCGACCTTGACCTCGGGCTCGGACAGGCCGAGGCGTACGGATTCCTGGCGGATGCCGGTCAGCGGGCTGCGGAGATTGCGCTCGACATCGACGGCGAGGGCCTTGAGCGGGGAGACGTACAGGACGCGGCAGCGCTTCTTGGGGTCGGCGGGCGGGGGCGTCGAGGCCAGCTGGTCCAAGGCGGCGAGGAAGGCGGCCAGCGTCTTGCCGGAGCCGGTGGGGGCCACCACCAGCACGTCCGAGCCCTCGGAGATGGCCTGCCACGCGCCCGCCTGGGCGGCGGTGGGCGCGGAGAAGGCCCCCGTGAACCAACCGCGGGTCGCGGGGGAGAAGCCGTCCAGGGCTCGGTGTGCGGAGCTGACCATGGATCCATCGTGCACCCGAGCACTGACAATCGGCCTGAGCTGGACATATGCCGGAGGGCCGCTCCGGCACCGCGAAGCCGTGACGGAGAATCGGGGTATGGCGGCATCGGGCGAACGGGCACGGCACTGGCGGTACGCGGAGCTGCCCGACGTCGATCTCCTGCGAGCCCAGTACATACGGAAGACCTTCGTACGCCACACACACGAGCACTTCGTCATCGCCGCCATCGCCGACGGAGTGGAGATCTTCCACCACGGCGGGAGCGATCAGTACGCCGGTGCGGGATCGCTCGCCCTGGTCAACCCGGACACACCGCACACGGGCCGGGCCGGAGTGCCGGAGGGGTGGCGGTACGGGGCCGTCTACCCGGCGCCCGAGCTCGTGGCCGGCATCGCGGCGGAGACGACCACGCTGCGCGGGACTCCGGGGTTCGTCCGGCCGGTGCTCGACGATCCCTACGCGGTCGATCTCGTGCACCGCGTGCTGCGGGCAGCCGACGAGGGAAACGCGCTCGCCGCCGACACCCTGCTGAGGGTGGCCGTGACCCGGCTCCTGCGGCTGAACGGCGGCCCGCTGCCGCGGCGGGAGGTGCGGACGGCCGGAACCCGGGTCGCGGCACGCGCGCGTGCCGCGCTGGAGGAGCGGATGGCCGACCCGCCGAGTCTGGAGCGGCTCGCCGGGGAGCTCGGGAGCAGCCCCTTCGCGCTGTTGCGCGCCTTTCGGGACGCCTACGGAATGCCGCCCCACACCTGGCTGACGGACGCCCGGGTGCGCCGGGCCCGGCGACTGCTGGACGTCGGCACCACGCCTTCCGAGGCCGCCGTCGCCGTGGGGTTCACCGACCAGCCGCACCTGAACCGGCACTTCGCGAGGATCGTGGGCGTGCCGCCCGGCGCCTACCAGCGGGAGCGCAAGAACGTACAAGACGCGCGGCGGCGGCTTCTCCTACCGTCCGAGGCGTGACAGAACAGACAGCCGTTCCCGGCACGGACACCGTGGAAGACAAACCGGACGCCGCCGTCGTACGGGACGCCCTCGGAGTCGGAGTCGCCGTCGGGCTCTCCGGATTCGCCTTCGGGGTGACCTCCGCCGGCAGCGGACTGACCCTCATGCAGACGAGCGCCCTCAGCCTCCTGGTGTTCACCGGCGCCTCCCAGTTCGCACTCGTGGGGGCGCTCGCGGCGGGCGGCAACCCGCTCACCGCCGCGGCGGGGGCCTTCTTCCTGGGCGTGCGCAACGCCTTCTACGGGCTGCGGCTGTCGCAGTTGCTGGCCCTCCCGCGCGCGGTGCGGCCGTTCGCCGCCCAGTGGGTCATCGACGAGACGACGGCCGTGGCCCTCGCACAGCCCACGCGGCGCGGCGTCCGGATCGGGTTCACCGTCACCGGACTCACCCTCTACCTGCTGTGGAACCTCACCACGCTGGTCGGCGCGCTGGGCGCGGAGGCCATCGGGGACACCGACGCCTGGGGGCTCGACGCGGCCGGCCCCGCGGTCTTCCTGGCGCTGCTCGCGCCGATGCTGAAGACCACCACCGAGCGTGCGGTCGCCGCCCTGGCCGTCCTCCTGGGGCTCGGCCTGCTGCCCGTGCTGCCCGCCGACGTGCCCGTCCTGGTGGCCGCGCTGGCGGCACCGCTCGTCCTGTGGGCGCGAGGACGTCGCGGCAGCGGTGCTGCCGGGCGATCCGCGCGGGAGGGGGAACGTTGAGCGTCTGGATCGCCATCGGTGTGACCGCGGTCGGCTGCTACGCCGTCAAGCTCCTCGGACTGCTGGTGCCCGCGGGCGCCCTGGAGCGGCCCCTGGTCCGGCGGCTCGCCGCCCTGCTGCCCGTCGCCCTCCTCGCCGCGCTCACCGCCCAGCAGACGTTCGCCGACGGGCAGGCACTCGTGCTGGACGCGCGGGCCGCTGGGGTCGCCGCGGCCGCCGTCGCACTGGTGCTGCGCGCGCCCTTCCTGCTCGTCGTCGCGGCGGCCGTGGTGGTGACGGCCGGTGTACGGGCCATGGGCGGCTGAACCGGGTCAGCCGACCGGGCGGCCGTACGCGCGGAGCGTACGCAACGCGTCGAGTGTCACCCGCGGGCGCGCCTCCAAGGCGGGGGCGGGCGCCCACCGGCGCCAGCGGACGGGCCAGCCGCCGTCGTCCTCCTGTTCGGCCGAGAGGAGGTCGAGCGAGCGGGCCATCTCGTCGTCCGTGAACCACGCGCGCGCGAGGGAGTGCGGGTGCCTCGCGTAGTCGTGGGGGAAGTGGTGTTCGCCCGGGGCATAGCCGGGGGAGACCGGGTACGCCCCGAGGTCGTCCGGGTCCAGCACCGCGAGGCGCTGCTCGCGCACCAGACGGCCCAGCCGGTCGGCCGCCGCCTCCGCGCGCGGGCGGTCGGGGGCGGCGTCCAGGAAGGCCACGGCGGCCTCGGCCTCGTACGGGTGGGAGCTCCCCAGCGACTCGACCGCCTGCCAGCAGAAGTCCGTGGCCCGGAACAGCCAGGCGTGCCAGACCTCGTTGCGGTGCAGCAGGCCGACCACGGGACCGGTGGCCAGGAGCTCGCCGGGCGGGTCGTCCACGACCGGCACGAAGGGCGCGGTCGGAAACCCCAGCTGACTGGGATGAACCGCCGGCAGGGCACCGTCCGCCGTGGACACGGAGGTCAGGTAGCGGCACATCCGCTCCACGCGCTGTCCGCCGCAGCGCCCGACGGCGTCCAGGACGCGCAGGGCGTGCGCGGTGTGCAGCGGCTGGCTGACCGGGCCGCGCAGATCGGGCTCCAGCGCGTGGCCGTACCCGCCGTCCTCGTTGCGGTAGGCGTCCAGTGCGGTCTCCACCGGCCCGGCGTCGCCGCCGCGGAAGTGGTACGCGAAGAGGCGCTGCTCCAGTACGCGCGCGGTGAGCCACACGAAGCGCTCCGCGCGCGCGAGCGGGGAACGCGCAGCGGGAGCCGGGGGTGACGGGGGGAGTGGGGAAGCTCCGTTTTCGGCCATGGTCAGACCGTAGGACCTGAAGCGGCCCCGGCACCCGGTCCCGGCACAGGGCCCACTCTCAGGGGCGGGATACTGGAGTCATGCGGTTGACGGTCTTCTGGGAGCGGATGACGGACCACTTCGGTCCGGGCTACGCCGACACCTTCGCACGCGATCACGTGATGGCGGAGCTGGGCGGGCGTACGGTGCACGGTGCGCTGGACGCCGGATGGGACGCGAAGGACGTGTGGCGGGTGGTCTGCACCGTCATGAACGTGCCGAGGGAACGGCGTTGACAGGTCACGAAGATCCCCGGGCGGGACTCAGCTGTCGGTGGCGTGGGCGAGACTTGGTCCGTGGCACCCACTGACGAGACCGGGCAGGCGCCCCGGCAAGCATCCCCGACCGGCACGGCGCCGCCCACCGGTCCCCCGGCCGACGACACAGCCGGGCCGAGTGCCGGCATGCCGCGCTGGCTGCCGCGCGCCATGGTGCTGGCCCTTGCGCTGATCGCGGTCTTCCAGCTCGGCAGCTGGGCCTTCCACGAGCTCACCGGCCTGCTGATCAACATCCTGATCGCGTTCTTCCTGGCCCTCGCCATCGAACCCGCGGTGAGCTGGATGGCCGGGCGCGGTCTGCGTCGCGGGCTGGCGACCTTTCTCGTCTTCCTCGCCGTGCTGGTCGCCGCCGCGGGGTTCGTCACGCTGCTCGGCTCGATGCTCGCGGGCCAGATCATCAAGATGGTCGAGGACTTCCCGGAGTACCTCGACTCCGTCATCAACTGGGTCAACAGCCACTTCCACACCGAGCTGCGACGCGTCGACATCCAGGAGGGGCTGCTCCGTTCTGACTGGCTGCGCAACTACGTGCAGAACAGCGCCACCGGTGTCCTGGACGTGTCGGCCCAGGTCCTCGGCGGCCTCTTCCAGATGCTGACGGTCCTGCTGTTCTCGTTCTACTTCGCCGCCGACGGTCCGCGGCTGCGGCGCGCGCTCTGTTCCGTTCTGCCGCCCGCCCGGCAGGCCGAGGTCCTGCGCGCGTGGGAGATCGCCGTGGACAAGACCGGCGGTTACCTGTATTCGCGCGGTCTGATGGCGCTGATCTCCGGCATAGCGCACTACATCCTGCTGGAGATCCTCGAGGTGCCCTACGCCCCCGCGCTCGCCGTGTGGGTGGGCCTGGTGTCGCAGTTCATCCCCACCATCGGCACCTATCTCGCGGGCGCCCTGCCCATGCTGATCGCCTTCACGGTCAACCCCTGGTACGCGCTGTGGGTACTGATCTTCGTGGTGATCTACCAGCAGTTCGAGAACTACGTGCTGCAGCCCAAGCTGACGTCCAAGACCGTGGACATCCATCCGGCGGTCGCCTTCGGCTCGGTCGTCGCGGGCGCCGCCCTGCTGGGCGCCGTCGGCGCGCTGATCGCGATCCCGGCGATCGCCACGCTGCAGGCGTTCCTCGGGGCGTACGTCAGGCGTTACGACGTCACGGACGATCCGCGTGTCCACGGACGCCGCAACCGCCGGTCCGGGCCCGGGGCACCGACACGCCTGCGGAAACTGTGGGCCCGGCGACCGGATCCGGGACACCCGGGTACGCAGGGCACCGCAGACGGCGGCGCCCCCTGAGGCCGCCTCGGTACGACAGGTCGCCCACGGGGCCGGCGGGTAGGGCCCTGCGGGCGGTGCGGACGTTCCGCACGTTCTGCATGGGGCAAGCCTGGGCGGGGCCCGTCCAGGCCCTCGCCGTCCGGCCGGAGGCCCGGCCCTGCGCTGGAGGGGGCGGCCGGCTGTCGGGCCAGGGACGGTGGCAGGGCGCGGGGGGTCAGCCTTGAGGCTCCTGCGGCTTGGCGTCGACCTCCCGCAGGTTCCGGTCCTTGAACTCGGAGCGGGTCTCCGTGCGGTGGCCGCGGGCGATGTAGTCCCGGACCACCGCCTCGACGGCGTCCTGGGGCGAGCCGATGCCCGCCAGGACCATCGCTTCCACCACCAGTTCGGCGTCGAGACTGATGTTGACCTTGGCCATGTTGTCCCCTCCTCCGCGTCGCGTCGCACTCTAGCCACCCGGCCTCCGGCCCGGCAGACGTAGGCTCGGAGGTGCCGCGGGTACGCTTGACACGAAAATCGAACATCCATTCTCATGGAGGTTCTGGCGAGGCTCGTGACGGGTGATTCGAGTGGGTTTGGGCGGAGAAATGCCCGAGTTATCCACAGGCCGGACCCGCATCAGGGTGGATTGTCAGTGGCAGGCATTAGCGTCTTTGACGTGAAGCGATCGAATCAAGCAAACCGGGTGGAACCCATGGCAGGAACCGACCGCGAGAAGGCCCTGGACGCCGCGCTCGCACAGATTGAACGGCAGTTCGGCAAGGGCGCGGTCATGCGCATGGGTGACCGGTCGAAGGAGCCCATCGAGGTCATCCCGACCGGGTCGACCGCGCTCGACGTGGCCCTCGGTGTCGGCGGCCTGCCGCGCGGCCGCGTCATCGAGGTCTACGGCCCCGAGTCCTCGGGAAAGACGACCCTGACCCTGCATGCGGTGGCGAACGCGCAGAAGGCCGGCGGCCAGGTCGCGTTCGTGGACGCGGAGCACGCCCTCGACCCCGAGTACGCGCAGAAGCTCGGCGTCGACATCGACAACCTGATCCTGTCCCAGCCGGACAACGGTGAGCAGGCCCTGGAGATCGTGGACATGCTGGTCCGCTCCGGCGCCCTCGACCTCATCGTCATCGACTCCGTCGCAGCCCTCGTGCCGCGCGCGGAGATCGAGGGCGAGATGGGTGACAGCCACGTCGGTCTGCAGGCCCGCCTGATGAGCCAGGCCCTGCGGAAGATCACCAGCGCGCTCAACCAGTCCAAGACCACCGCGATCTTCATCAACCAGCTTCGCGAGAAGATCGGCGTGATGTTCGGCTCCCCGGAAACCACGACCGGTGGCCGGGCGCTGAAGTTCTACGCCTCGGTGCGACTCGACATCCGGCGCATCGAGACGCTGAAGGACGGCACCGACGCGGTCGGCAACCGCACCCGCGTCAAGGTCGTCAAGAACAAGGTCGCGCCGCCCTTCAAGCAGGCCGAGTTCGACATCCTCTACGGCCAGGGCATCAGCCGCGAGGGCGGCCTGATCGACATGGGCGTGGAGCACGGCTTCGTCCGCAAGGCCGGCGCCTGGTACACGTACGAGGGCGACCAGCTCGGCCAGGGCAAGGAGAACGCGCGCAACTTCCTGAAGGACAATCCCGACCTGGCCAACGAGATCGAGAAGAAGATCAAGGAGAAGCTGGGCGTCGGCGTACGTCCCGAGGAGCCGGTCAGCGAGCCGGACGCCGCCGCCTCCGCCGCCCCGGCCGACGCCGTCCCGGCAGTGCCCGCCCCCGCGACCGCCAAGGCCACCAAGTCCAAGGCCGCGGCAGCCAAGAGCTGACCCGTGACACGACGAACCGACTGGGCCGAGTACACCTACCCGGACGCCGCCTCGCGAGAGCGCGAGCGGGGAAGACCGGGTGACGACGGCTCCGTCGGCACGGACGACGGCGCGTACGGGGCTGCGGCCCCGTACGAGACGGACCTGTCCGCCGTCACGGACGGCGCCGCCGACCCCTTCGCGTCGTACGGCGCCGAGGAACCGTACGACGCCGGCCCACCCGGTGACGGTGGGGCGCGCCGCGGTGGCGGCGGGACGCGTGGCGGAGCCCGGCGGGGTCGGGGGTCGGGCGGCGGGCGCGGGCGACGGCGCGAGCGTGCGGAGTCGTCCGCCGAGGACGGAGGTGCCACTTCCTCGTCGAGGGCCGAGAAGGGGGAGCCTCCGCGGGACCCGGTCGAGCAGGCACGGGCGATCTGCCTGCGCCTGCTCACCGGGACCCCGCGCACCCGCAAGCAACTCGCCGACGCCCTGCGCAAGCGGGAGATCCCCGACGAGGCCGCCGATGAAGTGCTGTCCAGGTTCGAGGAGGTCGGCCTGATCAACGACAGCGCCTTCGCGGAGGCCTGGGTGGAATCCCGCCACCACGGCCGCGGGCTGGCCCGGCGCGCCCTCGCCAGGGAACTGCGGACCAAGGGCGTCGACGCCGCGCTCATCGACGAGGCGGTCTCGCAGCTGGACTCCGAGCAGGAGGAGGAGACCGCGCGCGAACTGGTCGCCCGCAAGCTTCGCGCCACCCGGGGCCTCGACCGCGACAAGAGGCTGCGCCGCCTCGCGGGCATGCTGGCCCGCAAGGGCTACCCCGAGGGCATGGCCCTGCGGGTGGTCCGCCAGGCGCTGGAGCAGGAGGGCGAGGACACGGAGTTCCTCGGCGACGGGGAGTTCTGACCCGAGTCGCACCGGGCCTGACCGGCGCGCCGGGGAAGGCACACGGACCGGCGAAACGGCGCCCGCCCCGAACGGCGAGGACCACGCACGATTTCCTCGCGCTCCCGGAAGGGCGGACACCTCGCGTTCCCACATGGGTGAACACCTGGTGCTCCTGGGAGGGTGAACACCTTCCGTACGGATGCACCGTCTGCGTCATCGCGCGGGCTGTCCGAGCCGTGAGCACCGAGCGCGTCGCCGCCCCCTGGAGGACCGGCCGGCGGACGGACCCGCAGGCCTCTCCACACCTCCCTCCCGGTTGCGGGGTACGGGCTGGGGCACGGGCTTACGAAACGGCCACCGGCAGTCCCGCCGCCCGCCACGCCTGGAATCCGCCGATCAGATCGGTGGCCCGGTGCAGCCCCAGGCGCTGCAGGGACTCAGCCGCCAGGGTGGAGGCGTAGCCCTCGTCGCACACCACGACGACGCGCAGGTCATGGCCCGTGGCCTCGGGGAGACGGTGGCTGCCCTGCGGGTCCAGGCGCCACTCCAGCTCGTTGCGCTCGATCACCAGGGCGCCGGGGATCACGCCGTCCCGGTCCCGCAGGGCGGCGTAACGGATGTCCACCAGCAGCGCCGTACCGGCACCGGCGGCGTCGTGAGCCGCACGCGGCTCGATGCGGCGGTGACCGCTGCGCACCCGCTCCAGCAGAGCGTCGATTCCGGTCGGCTCGCTCACTGCCAGTCCTCCGGGCGCTCGACCTGCTCCAGGCGCAGGGTCTGCCCGCTGCGGCTGTAGCGGCGGATCTGTGGCAGGGGCGGGTAGTAGGCGTGCACGGAGACCGCGTGCCGGTCGGGCGACTCGTTCAGCACCTCGTGCACATGGTGTCGGCCGAAGGCGCGTCCCTTGCCGGTGGGCAACCGGCGTTCCCGGTCCACGCCGTCGGAGAGTTCCAGGGTTTTCCAGCCGTCGGTGGGCAGCCGGGCGGCGAGTGAGTTCTCCGTGAGCTCACCCGCGGCGGTCACGAAGGCGCCCGCGGACTCGGCGTGGTCGTGCCAGCCGGTGCCCGTGCCGGGCGGCCAGCCGATCAACCAGGCCTCGCTGCCGCCCGGCCCGGCCAGCCGGATCCAGGTACGGCCCTGCGGGTCGAGCGGGAGGGAGGCGACCAGTTCGGCGTCGGCGGCCGTACGTCGTACGAAGTCGAGGAGTTCGGCCTGGGCCGGAGCGGCCGGGGCCGAGGAGGCGGGAGAGGTGGGGGAGGAGACAGACACGGGCACCGTCCTGGGAGTTTCGCGAAGGAGCGCGCGGCGGCAAGAGGAATGGGCGCGCGCGAAGAAAGTGATGCGAAGTCAGCAGGACGGGCGACACACGCAGCCCGCATAGCGGACGAAGTCCATATGGACCCTCCGCCACAGGCGCACACGGGTGTCGGTCACGATCCGGAGTAGACCATGACGGTGTCGGCCGGTCAACTCACCGTCACCATCTGGACAGCGGCCGGCGACGCCGGTGGCCACGAGCCACCGGCGTCGCCGGGACGGCCGGTCAGCGGGACCCGGCCGCGGCTCCCGCCTCCGCCTCCGCGGGCTCCGTGGCCGCCGTCGTCGCCCCGCCCACCGCCGCCTCCGCCGCCGCGTACAGGTCGGCCGGGCGCACCCCGCTCAGCGCTGTGACGAGGTGACCGTCGGGGCGCACCAGGAGCACCGTGTGGGCGGCGGCACCCGGGTAGCTCTCGGCGACCAGCAGCTCGGCGTGATGGGGCAGCGCCGTCACCGCTGCCGCCAGCCGGGGCATGACACCGGCGGTCACCCAGTGCTTGCGGTCCCACACACCGGTGCCCGGCGCGATCAGCACCACCAGCAGTGCCCCGCGCCCGAGCCGGTCGCGCAGCCTCACGAACGTGCCGTCCTCCGCGGTGACCCGCACATCGGTGACGGGCGCCCCGGGCGGTGTGCCGACGGCCACCTCTCCGGCCAGGGGCTCGGGCGCGATGGGCGAGTCGGCGTAGGCGCCCGGCGCGCCGAGCGCTCCGCGCCCCAGGTGGCCGTCCGCGAGCAGCGCGTCGTTGCCGCGGGCCGAGCCGGGGACGTAGGCACGCAGGCCTCCGCCGCCGCGCAGCAGCGGCAGTACCTGGTCGGCGGCGCGCAGTCGTGCGGCGATCGCGGCGCGCCGCTCCTGCTGGTAGCTGTCGAGCAGTGCCTCGCGCGGCCCGTGATGCCAGGCCAGGGCGAGTTTCCAGGCGAGGTTGTCGGCGTCCCGCAGTCCCTCGTCGAGGCCCTGCGTGCCCAGGGCACCCAGCAGGTGCGCCGCGTCCCCGGCCAGCAGCACGCGGCCCACCCGCCAGCGGCGGGCCAGCCGGTGGTGGACCGTGTGGACTCCGGTGTCGAGGAGTTCGTATGACGGGGCCGGCCCGTCGGCCCAGCCGGTGAGGGTCTCGCGGACCCGGTTCACCAGCAGCTCGGGCGTGACCAGGTCCTTGCCGGGAGGCAGCAGCCAGTCCAGGCGCCACACGCCGTCCGGCAGGGGCCGGCCGACGACCTCGCCGGCCGACGGACCGGACGTACGCCACGGGGGCATCCGGTGGAGCAACGCCTCGTCGCTCCACGGAAGTTCCGTACGCAGTGCGGCGACGGCGTATCGTTCCACCGCCGTACGGCCGGGGAAGCGGATGTCCTGGAGCTTGCGTACGGTCGAGCGGGGGCCGTCGCAGCCGACGAGGTAGCTGCCGCGCCACCAGGTGCCGCCGGGGCCGCGGGTGTGGGCGGTGACGCCCGAGGACTCCTGTTCGATGCCGTCCAGGCGGCTGTCCACCGCGATCCTGACGAGCGGCTCGCGGGCCAGAGCGGTGCGCAGGACGCCGGTCAGCTCGTGCTGGGCGATGTGCAGCGGCGCCGGGTCGGTGTCGCCGAAAACGACCTCGCGCGTCACCTGCTTGCGCCGCATCGACCGCCATCCGGCCCAACGGAAACCCAGTCCCGTCAACGGTGTGCCGGTCAGCCGTTCGACGAGGGCGACGGCGTCCTGGCCCAGGACGACGGTGCGCGCGGGGCGTGGTTCGTCCTTGCCCGGTCCTTCGTCGAGAACGACACACGGCACCTCCTGCCGCGCCAGCGCCAGGGCGAGCGTGAGCCCGACGGGCCCCGCTCCGGTGGTGATCACCGGGTCCACGGCGCGACGCCCCCTGCCCGTGGCGGTGTCCCGGGGGACGTGGGTGAACAGGACGTTGGGGCGGGGTGCACGGTCACAGAACGTATGCAACCTATTGCCGCTGCTTGCGTCAAGTGACGGAGGCAGTGGCGATCATGCCACTGCCTCCGTTGATGGTCATATGAGGTGACCGAGTGTCAGGTGTGTCAGGCCGGGCCGCCGGCTCCGGTCCCGGCTGCCTCGGCGTCGTCCGCCTTGAGCACCGCACCGCTCGACTTCTTCGCCCGACGCAGTCGGCGCTCCAGCCAGCTCGCGAAGCTCGTGAGGGAGAAGTTGAGCGCGATGAAGAGAACGGCGATGACGGTGAAGCTCGCGATGATGTTGGCGCCGTAGTAGGCACTCATCGTGTTGGCGGAGGCGAGCAGTTCGGGGAAGGTCAGGACCGCGCCGCCGAGAGCCGTGTCCTTGAGGATCACGACGAGCTGGCTGACGATGGCCGGGAGCATCGCGGTGACCGCCTGTGGCAGCAGGATCAGCCGCATCGACTGCCCCTTGCGCAGTCCGATCGCCATCGCGCCTTCGGCCTGGCTCTTGGGCAGTGCCAGGATGCCGGCCCGCACGATCTCCGCGAGGACGGCGGCGTTGTACAGGACCAGACCCGTGACGACCGCGTACAGCGGACGGTCGTCCGAGCTGACGTTGGTGTACTCGGCGAACAGGGCGAGGCCGAAGATCATCAGAACCAGCACGGGGATGGACCGGAAGAACTCCACCACGATCCCGACCGGGACCCGTACCCACGCGTGGTCCGACAGCCGGGCGATGCCCAGCACGGCACCGAGCGGCAGGGCGATGACCATCGCGAGAGCCGCTGCCTTCAGAGTGTTCTGCAGACCCGGCCAGATGTACGTCGACCAGGGCTCGCCGCTGGTGAAGAACATCCGCCACTTCGCCCAGTCGAGCTGGCCCTTCTCGTCGAGGGCCTGGTAGACCCACCACAGCAGGGCCACGACGGCGACCAGGAAGACGGCTGTGAACAGGATGTTGCGCCGCTTGGCGCGCGGACCCTGCGCGTCGTAGAGAACGGAGCTCATCGCTTCACCGCCACCTTCTTGCCCACCCAGCCGAGAATCAGGCCGGTCGGCAGCGTCAGAACCACGAAGCCGAACGCGATGACCGCGGAGATCAGCAGCAGCTGCGCCTCGTTCTCGATCATGTCCTTCATCAGTGCCGCCGCTTCGGCGACACCGATGGCCGCGGCCACCGTGGTGTTCTTGATGAGCGCGATCAGTACGTTCGCCAGGGGGCCGACGGTGGACCGGAACGCCTGTGGCAG
Organism: Streptomyces sp. NPDC028991; assembly: GCF_055564775.1. Lineage (NCBI taxonomy): Bacteria > Bacillati > Actinomycetota > Actinomycetes > Kitasatosporales > Streptomycetaceae > Streptomyces > Streptomyces sp. NPDC028991. The sequence continues at coordinate 37,886 of NZ_JBVHVP010000016.1, forward strand.
CACCACCAGACGAAGCACCTGGCCGAAGCTGAGCCCGATCGCCCGGGCCGCCTCCGCCTGGCCGACGGGCACCGTGTTGATGCCGGAGCGCAGCGCCTCACACACGAAGGCCGAGGTGTAGAGGATCAGACCCAGGACGGCGAGCCGGAAGTTGATCGTCTCGAAATCACCGCCGCCGAGCTTGACTCCCAGGGTCTGGTTCAGACCGAGGGACGCGAACAAGATGATCACGGTCAGCGGGATGTTCCGCACGGTGTTCACGTACGCGGTCCCGAGGCCGCGCATCAACGGCACCGGGCCGACGCGCATGGCGGCCAGTACGGTGCCCCAGATCAGGGAGCCGACGGCCGAGAGCACAGCGAGCTGCACTGTCGTCCAGAAGGCTCCCAGCAGGTCGTAATCCTGAAGAAAGTCGAACACGATCTCCCGCGCTTCCGCGTGTAGGGATGCCCGCCCCGGTGCGCCGCCCCTTCCGGAGGGCGGCGCACCCTGTCAGGCCCGGCTTCAGCTCTTGACGTCGCCGATCTTCGGCGCGGGCTCGTTCTCGTAGTTGGCCGGACCGAAGTTGTCCTTGACGGCCGTCTCCCAGGCGCCGTCGGAGACCATGGCCTCGAGCGCGTCGTCGATCTTGGCCTTGAGGTCGCTGCCCTTCTTGACGCCGATGCCGTAGTTCTCGTTGGTCATCTTGAAGCCGCCGAGCTTGAACTTGCCCTTGAACTGCGACTGGGCGGCGTAACCGGCGAGGATCGAGTCGTCCGTGGTCAGCGCGTCGATGGCACCGGTCTGCAGGCCGTTCAGGCAGGCGGAGTACGTCGGGTACTTCTGCAGCTGGGCCTTGAGGCCGAGCTTGTCGTTGACGTTCTGCGCCGAGGTCGAGCCGGTGACCGAGCAGAGTTTCTTGCCGTTGAGGTCCTCCGGCTTCTTGATGGAATCGTCGTCGGCGCGCAGCAGCACGTCCTGGTGGGCGAGCAGGTACGGGCCGGCGAAGTCGACCTTCTCCTGGCGCTTCGGGGTGATCGAGTACGTGGCGGCGATGAAGTCGACGTCGCCGCGCTGCAGCATGGTCTCGCGGTCGGCGCTCTTCGACTCCTTCCACTCGATCTGGTCCTCGGTGTAACCGAGCTTCTTGGCGACGTACGTGGCGACGTCCACGTCGAAGCCCTCGTAGCCGTCCGGGGTCTTCTGGCCGAGGCCCGGCTGGTCGAACTTGATGCCGATGGTGATCTTCTTGTCGCCACCGGAGGAGCCGCTGTCGTTTCCGTCGTCCGAGCCGCACGCGGTGGCGGTCAGGGCGAGAGCGAACACGGTGGCCGAGGCGGCGGTGACCTTGCGGAGCTTCATGGTGAACATCCTTTGGCTGTGATCGAACTGCGATCGGACGATCAGAGGATCAGGCGATCGGATGCGGCCGACGGGGGTGGGCCGCCAGGGCGGACGACGTGGGACGCCGGAGCCGCGCCGGAAGTGTCAGTGGTGCAGGATCTTCGACAGGAAGTCCTTGGCACGGTCGCTGCGCGGGTTGCTGAAGAACTGCTCCGGCGTGGCCTCTTCGACGATGCGGCCGTCCGCCATGAACACCACGCGGTTGGCCGCCGACCGGGCGAAGCCCATCTCGTGCGTGACGACGACCATGGTCATGCCCTCGCGGGCGAGCTGCTTCATGACCTCCAGCACCTCGTTGATCATCTCGGGGTCGAGAGCCGACGTCGGCTCGTCGAAGAGCATGACCTTCGGGTCCATGGCCAGCGCCCGCGCGATGGCGACGCGCTGCTGCTGACCACCGGAGAGCTGCGCGGGGTACTTGTCCGCCTGGGCGCTCACGCCGACGCGGTCGAGCAGGGCGCGGGCCTTCTCCTCGGCCTTCTTGGCGTCGACCTTGCGGACCTTGATCTGGCCCAGGGTGACGTTCTCGAGCACGGTCTTGTGCGCGAAGAGATTGAAGGACTGGAAAACCATGCCGACGTCGGCCCGCAGCCTGGCGAGCTCCTTGCCCTCGGCGGGGAGGGGCTTGCCGTCGATCGCGATCGATCCTGAGTCGATGGTCTCCAGGCGGTTGATGGTGCGGCACAGGGTGGACTTACCGGACCCGGAGGGTCCGATGACCACGACAACCTCGCCGCGGGTGATCGTCAGGTCGATGTCCTGGAGCACGTGCAACGCGCCGAAGTGCTTGTTGACACTCTTCAGGACGACCAGTTCGCCGGTCGCGGCCACATCTTCCTTGGCCACCGATACTTCGGTCATCGCTCTCGGGCTCCGTCCTCCTCGGTTTCGGAGGACAGTAGTAACGCCGAACGACCTGCGTCTCTACATCTGAGGGGAATCTGAGCATCACGATCCGATAGCAATCGGACACGAGTCGTAGCACTTGTGAGCAGGGCGCATATCGGCCGGATAACTTCGAGCGGCCGCAACCGGAACCCTCTTGACGCCGTCACCCTCCATCGGCGTCACTGCACAAGGTGCAGGCGACAAGACGCACGCGCGCGTGCATCCGTCTTTCTACCCCTGCCAAGCGTACGGCCGATGAACCGAAGGGAGCCCGGATGAGACTGCTGCTCGTCGAGGACGACAACCACGTGGCCGCCGCCCTGTCCGCGATCCTGGCACGGCACGGCTTCGACGTCACCCACGCGCGCAGCGGCGAGGAGGCACTCCAGGCGCTCGTCCCCGAGGGCGACTGCTTCGGCGTCGTCCTGCTCGACCTCGGCCTGCCCGACCAGGACGGCTACGAGGTCTGCGGCAAGATCCGCAAGCGCACCAGCACCCCGGTCATCATGGTCACCGCGCGCTCCGACGTCCGCTCCCGCATCCACGGCCTTAACCTCGGTGCCGACGACTACGTGGTCAAGCCGTACGACACCGGAGAACTGCTCGCCCGGATCCACGCCGTCAGCCGACGCACCGCCCACGAGGACACCACGGGGAGCACCGAGACCGTGGTGCGCCTCGGCCCGGTGCGCATCGACCTGCCGACGCGCCAGGTCAGCGTGGACGGTTCGGTCGTCCAACTCACCCGCAAGGAGTTCGACCTTCTCGCCCTGCTCGCACAGCGCCCCGGAGTGGTCTTCCGCCGGGAGCAGATCATCAGCGAGGTGTGGCGCACCAGCTGGGAGGGCACCGGGCGCACGCTGGAGGTGCACGTCGCCTCGCTGCGCGCCAAGCTCCGCATGCCGGCGCTCATCGAGACCGTCCGCGGCGTCGGCTACCGCCTCGTCGCCCCCACCGGGTAGCGGGTCCGGGTGAGCACACGCCTGCTCCCGCTGCTCATCGTCCTGATGGCGGCCGTACTGCTCGCGCTCGGCGTTCCGCTCGGCATCAGCGTCGCCCGCGCGGAACAGCAGAAGGTCGTCATCGACCGCATGGACGACACGGCACGCTTCGCCGCGCTCGCCCAGTTCGTCACCGAGGACGTGCCGGGCGGATCGCGCCGGACGACCACGGACGAGCGCCTGGAGACGCTGCAGACCGAGCTCATCAGCTACCACGACGTCTACGGCATCAAGGCGGGCGTCTTCTATCGCAACCACATCCCGATGGCCAACGCGCCCACGACCTGGTTCCTGCCCCAGACCGGCGAGGTGCGCGACTCCTTCGACGAGGCGCTGCTCAGCCGCCGCAGCCACGACCCGCGGCAGGTGTGGCCCTGGGAGGACGGCCGGCTCGTGGTCGCCTCGCCGGTCATCCGGGACGGGGACGTGGTCGCGGTCGTGGTCACCGACTCGCCCACCGACTCGATGCGGTCGCGCACCCTGCGCGGCTGGCTGGTCATCGGCGCCGGTGAGACGGCCGCGATGCTGCTCGCCGTCGGCGCCGCGCTCCGGCTGACCGGCTGGGTGCTCAGGCCGGTACGGGTGCTCGACGCCACCACGCACGACATCGCCACCGGACGGCTCAAGTCGCGGGTCGCGCCGGCCGGGGGACCGCCGGAGCTCAGACGCCTGGCCGGGTCGTTCAACGAGATGGCGGACCATGTGGAGGACGTGCTGGAGCAGCAGCGTGCCTTCGTCGCCGACGCCTCGCACCAGCTGCGCAATCCCCTCGCGGCACTGCTGCTGCGCATCGAGCTGCTCGCCCTGGAACTGCCCGAGGACAACGAGGAGATCGCCTCCGTCCAGACCGAGGGCAAGCGCCTGGCCCGGGTCCTGGACGACCTGCTCGACCTGGCGCTCGCCGAGCACAGCCAGGCCGACCTGAAGGTCACCGACATCGGCGCGCTGGCCGCCGAGCGGATGGCGGCCTGGTCACCGACGGCCGAGGCCAAGGGCGTACGGCTGGTGGGGGAGTGCCCGCCGACCACCGGCTGGGCCGACCCGGTGACACTGTCGAGCGCCCTGGACGCGGTCATCGACAACGCGGTGAAGTTCACGCCGGTCGACGAGGAGGTCCGGATCACCGTCTCCTCCACCGGGGAAGCCGCCACCGTCGTCGTCACCGACAACGGTCCCGGGCTGACCGACGAGGAACTCGCGCGCGTGGGCGACCGCTTCTGGCGCAGTGGCCGGCATCAGAACATCAAGGGCTCCGGCCTCGGCCTGTCCATCTGCCGGGCACTGCTCGCGGCGGGTGACGGCTCGATCGCCTTCGGCCACCACGATCCGCACGGCCTCGAGGTGACGGTCACGGTGCCTAGGTCCGGACCGGCGGGGGCGGGCGCGCGGAAGGAGCCGTAACGGCCCTACGGCTTCACCGACCGGTAGTAGCGCCGGGCGCCCTCGTGCAGCTCCAGCGGGTCGGTGTAGATCGCGGTACGCAGGTCCACCAACTGCGCGGAGTGGACGGTCGCCCCGATGCCGTCGCGGCTGTCGAGCACGGTCCGGGTCAGCCACTCGGTGAGCCGCGGATCCATGTCCGCGCGGGTCACCAGCAGGTTGGAGACCGCCATCGTGGGCACCACGGCACCGTTCTGCACGGTGGGGTAGGCCGACTCCGGCATGTTGGTGGTGCGGTAGTAGCGGGTCGCGCCGCCGGATTCGTGCAGCTTGGTGACGAGGTCCTCGCCGATCGGCACGAACCGGAAGGCGGAGGTCTCCGCGATCTGCTTGAGCCCGTCCGTCGGCACACCGCCCGACCAGAAGAACGCGTCGAGCTCCTCGCCCAGTCGCCCGGGGCCGGTGTCGATCCCGTCCGCGCGGGGCGTGATGTCCTTCTCCGGGTCGATGCCCACGGCCTCCAGCAGGCGCGTGGCGATCAGCCGTACGCCCGAGTTCGGCAGCCCGATGGCGACCCGCTTGCCGCGCAGGTCGGCGACCGACCGGATGTCCGAGTCGCTCGGCACCACGAGCTGCACGTAGTCGTCGTAGAGTCGGGTGACACCACGCAGCGCCTCGGCGCCGGGACTGCCCGCGATCTTGTACGTCTCCACCGCGTCGGCCGCGGCGATCGTGAAGTCGGCCTCCCCGGACGCCACCCGCTCGACGTTCTCCTGCGAGCCGGCGCTGGTCGTCAGCCGCACCTTCAGGTCCGGCATGTCCTTGCGCAGCTCGGTGCGCAGCAGCTCGCCGTACTTCTGGTAGACGCCCGCACGTGTGCCCGTGCTGAACGTGACCGTCCCACTCGGCGGCTCCTCGCCCAGCGGCAGCAGCCACCACAGCAGCAGCCCGAGGGCGACCGCGCCGGCGACCGTGCCCTGGACGGCCCGACGCCTGCCGATACGGGAGAACAGCGTGGACATGGGCGCGATCCTGCCAGCCCGCGACCCGGCTGACCAGGGCAGAGCTCACACGGTGACCGCGAAGGCGGGCCAGCCGGCTGTCAGTGGTGGTCGTTACAGTCGTCGGCATGAGTTCCTCGCCCGCCGAACTGGTCCGCGCCTTCCACCTAGCCTTCGGGCTGGACGCCCGCAGCACTCCGACCGAGGTCTCGCCCGAGCTGGCCGCCCACAGGGGCGAGCTGCTCGCCGAGGAGGCGGCCGAGGTCGCCGAGGTGTCGGTGACGGGCCCGCTCGACCGGCTCGCGCACGAGCTGGCCGACGTGGTCTACGTCGCCTACGGCACGGCACTCGTCCACGGCATCGACCTCGACGAGGTGATCGCCGAGATCCACCGCTCCAACATGACCAAGCTGGGCCCCGACGGCCGGGTCAGTCGCAGAGCGGACGGCAAGGTCCTCAAGGGCGACCACTACGAGGCGCCGGACGTGCCGGGTGTACTGCGTCGACAGGGATGGACGCCGCGGACGACGGAGGCTTCGAAGACGCAGGCGGGCTGACGGGGCGCAGACGAACCGCCGCCGGCTCGGCCGGTACCGCCACCGTCGACCACGCCGCGACCGTCGACCATGCCGACACCGGTGACGGCGCACGGCGCACGACGACCCCGGCACCCGCGTACCGGGGTCGAGTGGGATCGGCACGCATGCCGGTGCCGTGGCCCGGTCAGTCGGCCACGGACGCCTCCGCCCCCGCCGGCTGCGGCGTCCCGTCGGGGACGCCCCCGGGGCGGCCGGGGTTGTCCCGCCGACGGAACAGACGGGTCGCCAGCGGCTCGGTGAAGCGGGCGGTGAGGGGGCCGAGGACCACCAGGATGAGGACGTAGGCCGTGGCCAGCGGGCCCAGGGACGGTTCGATGCCGGCCGAGACCGCGAGGCCCGCGATGACGATCGAGAACTCGCCGCGTGCCACCAGCGCGCCGCCCGCGCGCCAGCGGCCCTTGACGGAGATCCCGGACCTCCGGGCGGCCCAGTACCCGGTGGCGATCTTCGTCACGGTGGTGAGCAGGGCCAGTGCGAGAGCGGGCAGCAGGACCGGCGGGATGCTGGCCGGATCGGTGTGCAGCCCGAAGAAGACGAAGAAGACCGCGGCGAACAGGTCCCGCAGCGGGCTCAGCAGCGTGTGCGCGCCCTCCGCGACCTCTCCGGAGAGTGCGATGCCCACGAGGAAGGCCCCCACGGCGGCCGACACCTGGAGCTGCTGCGCGACGCCCGCGACCAGGATCGTCAGACCCAGCACCACGAGCAGCAGCTTCTCCGGGTCGTCGCTGGAGACGAACCGCGAGATCACCCGGCCGTAACGCAGGGCCACGAAGAGCACCGCGCCCGCCGCGGCCAGCGCGATCGCCAGGGTGATGCTCCCGGTCATCAGCCCGGCACCGGCCACCAGAGCCGTGACGATCGGCAGATACACCGCCATCGCCAGGTCCTCCAGGACCAGCACGCTGAGGATCACCGGGGTCTCGCGGTTGCCGACGCGGCCGAGGTCGCCGAGCACCTTGGCGATCACACCGGACGACGAGATCCATGTCACCCCGGCCAGTACGACCGCCGCCACCGGGCCCCAGCCCAGCAGCAGGGCGGCCACCGCGCCCGGCACGGCGTTGAGCGCGCAGTCGACGAGACCGGCCGGATAGTGGGACTTCAGGTTGGTGACCAGGTCGCTGGCCGTGTATTCCAGGCCCAGCATCAGCAGCAGGAGGATGACACCGATCTCGGCGCCGGCGGCGATGAACTCCTCGCTGGCGCCCAGTGGCAGCAGCCCGCCCTTGCCGAACGCCAGCCCGGCCAGCAGGTACAGCGGGATCGGGGAGAGGCGGTACCGGCCGGCGAACCGGCCGAGCAGCCCCAGCCCCAGGATGATGGAACCGAACTCGATCAGCAGAACCGCGGAGTGCACCGGCTCACTCCTGCCCGAGTATCGTCGCGGCCGCGTCGACGCCCTCGCGGGTGCCGATGACGATCAAGGTGTCACCACCCACCAGCCGGAAGTCCGGCGCCGGTGACGGAATCGCCTCGGCCCGCCGCAGCACGGCGACGATCGACGCACCGGTCTCGGTCCGCACGCAGGTCTCGCCGAGCAGGCGGCCGTTCCACCGGGACGTCGCGGACACCTCGACCCGCTCGGCGACCAGCCCGAGGTCGGTGGTGTAGAGCAGGCTGGGGCTGTGGTGGGAGGGCTTGAGCGCGTCGATCAGCGCGCCCGCCTCCGCGCCGGCCAGCCGAAGCGAGTGGGCGCAGGAGTCGGGGTCGTCGGCCCGGTACATGTTCACCGTGCGGGTGCCGTCGCGGTGTGCCACCACCGACAGATGGCGGCGTTCGCGGGTCACCAGGTCGTACTGGACCCCGATACCCGGCAGCGGCGTTGCCCTCAGGCGTGGAGCTGACACGAGCTTTCCCTCATTCCTCTTGCGTCCCTTGCCGCACTCTGCGCACGTGTGTGACGTGCTCGCGACCTCGCCATGCTGTCATCCGCACGCACGGTGGCGATATGGGTGTCGTGACGGATATACGCAGCCGGTCGCGGGCGGCGAGGCTGACCCCGGCGGTGTCGTGCGCGAAGGCCGGGAGGAGCGGGAAGAGGACTGTGCCGCTGTTCTGGCGGATCTTCTCGCTCAACGCCGCGGGCCTGGTCGTCGCCACAGCACTGCTGCTGGGACCGGTCACCGTGTCGACTCCCGTCCTGCCCGGGGAGGCGCTGATCCTGCTGGCGGGCCTCGCGGTGCTGCTGGCCGGCAACGCGGTCGTCCTGCGCGTAGGCCTCGTCCCGCTGCACCGGCTGGGCCGGGCCATGGCCACCGCGGACCTGCTGGTGCCCGGCGCCCGTCCGAAGGTCGCCGGACCGGCCGAGGCGGCGCAGCTGATCGCGACGTACAACACGATGCTGGACCGGCTCCAGGCCGAACGCGCCGCCGGCGCCGGCCGCGCCCTGCACTCGCTCGCCGCCGAGTTCACACACCACGGGCTGACCGTCCGGCACCACGTTCCCGGGGACCTGCCCTCGCTCGCGCCGGAGGCGGAACTCGTGATCTACCGGGTCGCCCAGGAGGGTCTGACCAACACCGCGGCCCCGGTTGTCCACAGGCGGCCCGGGCCATCGTCGCCGACCGCCTACCCTTATTGCCATGAGCAGCATCGACCGGAGCCAGTCAGCGGGCGGCACGCGCACCTATGAAGTACGCACCTACGGGTGCCAGATGAACGTCCACGACTCCGAGCGATTGTCCGGTCTGCTGGAGGACGCGGGCTACGCCCGCGCCCCCGAGGGCGCCGACGGCGACGCGGACGTCGTCGTCTTCAACACCTGCGCCGTGCGGGAGAACGCCGACAACAAGCTGTACGGCAACCTCGGTCACCTCGCCCCGAAGAAGGCGAGCCGGCCCGGCATGCAGATCGCGGTCGGCGGCTGCCTGGCGCAGAAGGACCGCGACACCATCGTGAAGCGGGCGCCCTGGGTGGACGTCGTCTTCGGCACGCACAACATCGGCAAGCTGCCCGTGCTGCTGGAGCGCGCCCGCGTCCAGGAGGAGGCGCAGGTCGAGATCGCCGAGTCCCTGGAGGCGTTCCCGTCCACGCTGCCGACCCGGCGCGAGAGCGCGTACGCGGCGTGGGTCTCCATCTCCGTCGGCTGCAACAACACCTGCACCTTCTGTATCGTCCCGGCGTTGCGCGGCAAGGAGAAGGACCGCCGTCCCGGCGACATCCTGGCCGAGGTCGAGGCCTTGGTCGCCGAGGGAGTCTCCGAGATCACCCTCCTCGGGCAGAACGTCAACGCCTACGGCTCCGACATCGGCGACCGTGAGGCCTTCAGCAAGCTGCTGCGCGCCTGCGGGAACATCGAGGGCCTGGAGCGTGTCCGTTTCACCTCCCCCCACCCCCGCGACTTCACCGACGACGTCATCGCCGCCATGGCCGAGACGCCGAACGCCATGCCGCAGCTCCACATGCCGCTCCAGTCCGGCTCCGACCCGGTGCTGAAGGCGATGCGCCGCTCCTACCGTCAGGAGCGCTACCTGGGGATCATCGAGAAGGTGCGGGCCGCCATCCCGCACGCGGCGATCACCACCGACATCATCGTGGGCTTCCCCGGCGAGACCGAGGAGGACTTCGAGCAGACCCTGCACGTGGTGCGCGAGGCCCGGTTCGCCCAGGCCTTCACCTTCCAGTACTCCAAGCGGCCCGGCACGCCGGCCGCCGAGATGGACGACCAGATCCCCAAGGCGGTCGTCCAGGAGCGCTACGAGCGTCTTGTCGCCCTCCAGGAGGAGATCTCCTGGGAGGAGAACAAGAAGCAGGTCGGCCGCACTCTGGACCTGATGGTCGCCGAGGGGGAGGGCCGCAAGGACGGCGCCACCCATCGCCTCTCCGGCCGTGCTCCCGACAACCGACTGGTGCACTTCACCAAGCCCGACCGGGAAGTCCGCCCGGGCGACGTGGTGACGGTCGAGATCACCTACGCGGCCCCGCATCACCTCCTCGCCGAGGGCGCGGTACTCGACGTGCGCCGCACGCGGGCGGGCGACGCCTGGGAGAAGCGCAACGCGGCCGAGCAGGCCAAGCCCGTGGGCGTGATGCTGGGCCTGCCGAAGATCGGCGTCCCCGAGCCCCAGCCGGCCGTGGCGGGCGGCTGCGACTGACCAAAGGGCGTGCGGCAGCGGACGGCGGCCCGGGGTTACGCTGCCGATCATGCTTGTCGCCGCCGCTGTCTGTCCCTGCCCGCCGCTCCTCGTGCCGGAGGTGGCCGCGGGCGCCGCGCCCGAGCTGGACGCCGCGCGCGTCGCCTGCACGGACGCCCTGGGCGTGCTCGCCGCCGCCCGGCCCGACCGGCTCGTCGTCGTCGGGCCGGCGGACGGCGCCGGGCCCGAGGTCTACCCGCAGGGCACACGGGGCTCGTTCCGGGGCTTCGGAGTGGATCTGGCAGTGAGCCTCGGACCCGACCGCGGCACGGAGACGGAGCGGGCCGCACGCGAGCTGCCGTACGGGCTTGCGGTGGGGGCCTGGCTGCTCGAGCGGGCGGGGTGGGCCGACGTCCCCGTCGAGGGCATCGGCGTGGGGGAGGCCCTCCCCGGCGAGCGCTGCGCGGCGCTCGGACGGGACATCGCCGCGCGGGCCGGGCGGCTCGCGCTCCTGGTGCTGGGCGACGCCAGCGCGTGCCGCACGCTCAAGGCCCCCGGGTACCTCGACGAGCGGGCCGCGCCCTTCGACGCCGAGGTGGGGCGTGCGCTGGGATCGGCGGACGTCTCCGCCCTCGCGGCGCTGGACACCGCACTGGCCCGCGAGCTGAAGGCGTCCGGCCGGGCGCCCTGGCAGGTCCTCGCGGGCGCGGCCCGGGACACGGGCCTCGTCGGCACGCTGCGGTACGAGGACGCGCCCTACGGGGTGGGTTACGTCGCGGCCACCTGGTCGTAGGAAGCGGACCGCGGGTCAGCCATCTCGCCCGAGCCGGCGGACGGCCCGGAGCTGATCCGCTCATGGCCGTCCGCCGATGTGCCGGTGACCCGCCCGTGTCCCGGACGCGGGGCGTGGGTCAGGAAGCCGGCGGCGGTCCGGCGGGCGGGGTCCCGCCCGGGGTGGGGCCGCCCGGGGTGGTGCCGGGTGTGTGTCCGCCTCCGTCCATGCCGTCGGCGTCCTTGTGGGCGAGGCGGTCCACGGCGCCCTTCGCCTTGCCCGTGCCGGTCTGGATCCGGTCGCTGTACTTGCCCTTGGTCCTCTCGTCGACCGTCCTCGCCACCTTGTCGAGACCGCGATCGATCTTGTCCCCGTGCTGCTGCGCGAGGTCCGAGACCTTGCCCTTCGCCGGTCCCAGTTTGGCCTTCAAGTTGTCCAGCAGACCCATGGTTCGCCTTCCCTCACGGGGCGGTCAGGTGCGGGCGCTCTTGTCGGCCTCGCTGTCGACGGCCTCCCCGGCGGACTGCTGCTTGGGGATGCCGACGCTCTCCGAGCCGGCGGACTCGTCGGCCTCGGTGGTGTCGTCGGCCTCCGCGGGCCGTGCCGTGTTCCGGGGTCCGGCTTCGGCCGATTCCGCGGTCTCGGCCGCGTTCTCCTCCACCGCACGCTCGGGCTCCGGGGTGTCGGCCGACGTCTCGGCGGCCGGCGCCTCCTCCGTGGTCTTCGACCTCCGAAAAAGCCGTGCAAAAACGCCCATATCAACTCCATACGTTACTCGTGCGGGCGAAATCCCGCGGCATCCGGTGCGTCCGTTTGCGTGGCCGGGGCCGTGGCCCCGGTGTTCCGGGGCGCGGGAACCTCGCAACGGGCAACGATCGCGGCCACGCGCCGTCACGTAACTCGTTCGAGGGCCGGGCGAGAGGTTTGCGAGACTGGTGCGGTGAGCAGCGCACCCCCCGCCCCCCGCGTCATCGCCGTAGTCGGACCCACCGCGGCCGGAAAGTCCGATCTGGGCGTCTTTCTGGCCCAGCGGCTCGGCGGCGAGGTCGTCAACGCCGACTCCATGCAGCTCTACCGCGGGATGGACATCGGCACCGCCAAGCTGACGCCCGAGGAGCGCGGCGGCGTCCCGCACCATCTGCTCGACATCTGGGACGTTACGGTCACGGCGTCCGTCGCCGAGTACCAGAGGCTGGCGAGGGAGCGGATCGACGCGCTGCTCGCCGACGGGCGCTGGCCGGTCCTGGTCGGCGGCTCCGGCCTCTACGTCCGCGGCGCCGTCGACAACCTGGAGTTCCCCGGCACCGACCCCGAGGTCAGGGCCCGGCTGGAGGAAGAGCTCGAACTGCGGGGCTCCGGGGAGCTGCACGCCGTTCTGGCCGCGGCCGACCCGGAGGCCGGGCGGGCCATCCTGCCCAGCAACGGGCGCCGGATCGTGCGCGCCCTCGAGGTGATCGAGATCACCGGCAGGCCCTTCACCGCCAACCTCCCCGGTCACGACTCCGTCTACGACACCGTGCAGATCGGCGTCGACGTGGCGCGCCCCGAGCTGGACGAGCGCATCGCCCACCGAGTCGACCGGATGTGGGAGGCGGGCCTGGTCGAGGAGGTGCGCGCACTCGAGGCGCAGGGCTTGCGGGAGGGGCGCACGGCGCCGCGCGCGCTCGGCTACCAGCAGGTGCTCGCGGCGCTCGCCGGCGAGTGCACGCTGGACGAGGCGCGGGCCGAGACCGTCCGTGCCACCAAACGCTTCGCGCGCCGTCAGGATTCGTGGTTCAGGCGCGATCCGCGGGTGCACTGGTTGAGTGGGGCTGTGGTGGATCGCACGGAACTTCCGCGGCTGGCCCTGTCGTTGGTCGAACGACCGGTTACAGCCTGATCACGTGATGGCATCGGGACGCCCCGGCCGTCATCCCGGCCTTCGGCGGCGTGCCATCATCGAGCTTCGATCGACCGAGTGAGTCCTAGTTGGGAGGGCGCGTGGCGATGGAGGCCGGCCCTCGTGACACCGCACCGAGCACCGAGCACGGCACCGCCGAACACGGCGGCCCGGAGCCGGACGGAGCCGCTCTGAGCCCCGACGGTCCCGACGAGACGCCGGAGGGTGTGGCCGCCGACGGCCCCGAGCCCGACGAGATGTACGGGGACGAGGTCGAGGTCGAGCTGCGTCCCCAGCGACGGCTGCGGATCTGGCAGCTGGCGCCCATCGTGTGCCTGGCAGCGGTCGGCTCCCTGATGTTCGCCTTCCCGCTCGCCTTCGACTTCGGCGACAGCGGCGCCGTCATCGCGATGCTGGGGCTGCTGATCTGCTCCTGCGCGGCAGGCTGGGGCATGATGGCCGCCCGCCGGGTCGGCTACACCTGGCCGGGCCTGCCGCAGCGCGGCTCGGGCCGCCGTGCGGACTGGCGGATGATCCTCGTGTACGCCCTCGCGGTCGCGGCCGTCGTCGTCCTCGCCGTGTGGCGGGTGGCCCGCCTGCGCGGCTGACGCGAGCCCAGCCCACTGGTCCGGGGCCACGTGCGCGTTCCGCGTCCGCGCCTCCTCCCTCTTTTCCGCCACGCGCCGCCTCCTCTACGCGCACGTGCCCCTCCCCCTGCGCACACGTGCCCCTCCTCCCCGCGGCACACGTGCCCCTCCTCCCCGCGGACGCGCCTCCACCTCGCGCCTCCTCCCCGCGGACGCGCCTCCACCTCGCGCCTCCTCCCCGCGGACGCGCCTCCACCTCGCGCCTCCTCCCCGCGGACGCGCCTCCAGCTCATCCGCGCGGACGCGCCTCCTCCACGCGTCCGTCCCTCGTCGTCATGTCGTACCGACCCCGTACGATCGAGGAATGAGCACGCGGATCGCCTTCCTCAAGGGTCACGGCACCGAGAACGACTTCGTGATCGTCCCGGACCCCGAGAACGCCATCGACCTGCCCCCCGCAGCCGTCGCCGCTCTGTGCGACCGTCGCGCGGGCATCGGCGGTGACGGACTGCTGCACGTGGTGCGGTCCGCGGCGCACCCCGAGGCCAAGGACATGGCGGCCGAGGCGGAGTGGTTCATGGACTACCGCAACGGCGACGGCTCGGTCGCGGAGATGTGCGGCAACGGCGTACGGGTCTTCGCCCGCTACCTCCAGCGCGCCGGGCACGTCACCGAGGGCGACCTCGCCGTCGCCACGCGCGGGGGCGTGAAGACCGTGCACATCGCCAAGACCGGTTCCGGCGGCGGCTCCGGCGCGGGCGACATCACCGTAGGCATGGGCCGCGCGCTGCTCCCCGAGGGCGACGTCGAGGTGAGCGTCGGCGAGCGCAGCTGGCCCGCGCGGAACGTGAACATGGGCAACCCGCACGCGGTCGCCTTCGTCGCCGACCTCGCCCACGCCGGCAATCTGTACTCTCCGCCGCCCTTCCGGCCCGCCACCGCCTACCCGGACGGCGTCAACGTCGAGTTCGTGGTCGACCGCGGCCCCCGCCACGTGGCGATGCGCGTGCACGAGCGCGGCTCCGGTGAGACCCGTTCCTGCGGCACCGGCGCGTGCGCCGTCGCCGTCGCCACCGCCCGCCGGGACGGCGCCGACCCGGCGGTCACCGGCACCCCGGCGACGTACACCGTCGACGTACCCGGTGGCACCTTGGTGATCACCGAGCGCCCCGACGGCGAGATCGAGATGACCGGCCCCGCGGTGATCGTCGCCGAGGGCGAGATCGACGCCGCATGGCTGGAAGGGGTGACCGCCTGAACGAAGATCCGGTCGATGGCACTCAGACCATGACACTCAGTGCGAAAACGTAAACCCTCGGACCATCGCTCGAATGGGTGATCCGTTTCACGCTCGGCGAGAGGCGGTCGGCCGCACGTGATGGGCTCGATAGCATCAAGCACCGGCCCGGACGGGGGACCGACGCCATCCCCTGAGCCGTGTCCGCCCTGGGATACCCCGTCCGCCGGTCCGTGCAGCCGGAGGTGCCCATGAACGCGGAGGCCGTGAATCCAGCGAGCCCAGGCCCTGTGACGCCCGTGGCCAACGGCCCCGTCGCGCCGACGGCGCCCCGCAGGAAGTCCCGCCCCCGGATCGACCTGCGCCGCCTGGGCCGCGCCGCACTGCTCGGCTCCACCGCTCGCGGCCGGCTGCCCGACGCCATCGGCCACGTCGTCGAGGCCCACCGCGCCCATCATCCCGACGCCGACCTCGACCCGCTGCGCCGCGCCTACGTGCTGGCCGAGTCCTCGCACCGCGGACAGATGCGCAAGAGCGGCGAGCCGTACATCACCCACCCCCTCGCCGTGACCCTGATCCTCGCCGAACTCGGCGCGGAGACCACCACACTGACCGCCTCCCTCCTCCACGACACCGTCGAGGACACCGAGGTGACCCTCGACCAGGTCGGCGAGCAGTTCGGCGCCGAGGTCCGCTACCTCGTCGACGGCGTCACCAAGCTGGAGAAGGTCGACTACGGCGCCGCCGCCGAGCCCGAGACCTTCCGCAAGATGCTCCTCGCCACCGGCAACGACGTCCGCGTGATGTCGATCAAGCTCGCCGACCGGCTGCACAACATGCGCACCCTCGGCGTCATGCGCCGGGAGAAACAGGAACGCATCGCCAAGGTCACCCGGGACGTGCTCATCCCGCTGGCCGAACGGCTCGGCGTACAGGCACTCAAGTCCGAGCTGGAGGATCTCGTCTTCGCGGTCATGCACCCCGAGGAGTACCAGCACACGCGGGCGCTGGTCGACGAGAACGCCGCCCGCGCGGACGACCCGCTGGCCGCCGTCGCCGACGAGGTGCGCAAGGTGCTGCGCGAGGCCGACATCCCGGCCGAAGTCCTCATCCGGCCCCGTCACTACGTCTCCGTGCACCGTGTCTCCCGCAAACGCGGCCCCCTGGGCGGCGCCGACTTCGGCCGCCTCCTGGTGCTCGTCCAGGAGGACGCCGACTGCTACGCCGTCCTGGGAGAACTGCACACCTGCATGACGCCCGTCGTCTCGGAGTTCAAGGACTTCATCGCCGTACCCAAGTTCAACCTGTACCAGTCGCTGCACACCGCGGTGGCCCGCGCGCAGGACGGCCAGGTCGTCGAGGTCCTCATCCGCACCCACCAGATGCACAAGGTCGCGGAGGCCGGCGTCGTCGCGCTCGGCAACCCGTACGCCCCGCCGTCGGAGGAGCAGACCGCGGGCGAGGGCGAGCGCGCCGATCCGACCCGGCCCGGCTGGCTCTCCCGGCTGCTCGACTGGCAGCGCGGCGCCACCGACCCCGACACCTTCTGGTCCACCCTCCGCGAGGACCTCGCCCAGGACCGCGAGATCACCGTCTTCCGGCCCGACGGCGGTACCCTCGGCCTGCCCGAGGGCGCGACCTGCGTGGACGCCGCGTACGCCCAGTACGGCGAGGACGCGCACGCGACCATCGGCGCCCGGGTCAACGGCCGCCTGGCGACCATGAGCACGGTGCTGCGGGACGGCGACACCGTGCAGCTCCTGATGGGCCAGGACCCCGCCTCCGAGCCCTCCAGACAGTGGCTGGAGCACGCCCACACGCCCGCCGCGCGGATCGCCATCCAGCGCCGGCTCGCGGCCCACCCGGAACCGGTGCCCGGCGAGGCTGAGGAGACGTCCCGCGGTCCCGCCACCGGCGACGCGCCCGCCACGCGCCCGACGTCCGACGGACCGGCCGCCCGTCCCGCCTCCGCCGACGTGATCGTCGACCCGCCGGGCGCGACCGTACGGCTGGCGGGCTGCTGCACCCCCGTACCACCCGACGAGATCACCGGCTTCGCCGTGCGCGGAGGAGTGGTGACCGTCCACCGCGCCCAGTGCGCGGTGGTGGCGCGGATGAAGGGCGCCGGGCGCGCGGAGATCGGCGTGCGCTGGGGGGAGAGCACCCAGTGCCGGGTCACCCTGCTCGCCGAATCGTTCGGCCGCCCGCACCTCCTGGCCGACCTCACCGAGGCCATGGCCCTCGAAGGCGCCGAGATCGTCTCCGCGACCGTCGAGCCCCCCGACCGGCAGCGGGTCCGCCACACCTACACCGTCCTGCTCCCGGACGCCGCACGGCTGCCCGCCCTCATGCGCGCGATGCGCGACGTCGCCGGGGTGTACGACGTGAGCAGGGCGCAGCCGCAGACCACGGGCGTCTGAGCCGCACCCGGGTCGGTCGTGCTGAGGGCAGGTCGTCGGCCGCCGGAACGTACCCGTTCGGGTGTTCCGGGCGCGCGCCGTCGCCGCAGCGCACGCACGCGCTGATAGCCGTGGGGGATGCTGCACACCCCTCACACCCCGACTCCGCGACCACGCGCGTGGTCCCGCCGCCGGTTCCGGGCCGCGGCGCTGCTCGCCTCGGCCGTCTCCGTCTGCCTGGTCGCCGCCAGCGCCCCGCCCGCCCCCCTGGGCGTCGGCGACCGCCTCTTCCCGCACCTGGGCAACCCCGGTTACGACGTGACGGCCTACGACCTGTCCTTCACCTACTCCGGCAGCAACAGCGAGCCGCTGAAGGCCGTCACCACCATCGACGCCCGGGCCACGGCCGACCTCGACCGGGTCAACCTCGACTTCGCCCACGGGAAGGTCGAATCCGTCGAGGTCGACGGCGAGCCCGCCGGCTTCGCCACGGCCGGCGAGGACCTCGTCGTCACGCCCGAGGACGCGCTCGACGAGGGCGAGCGGACGCGGATCACCGTGCGGCACAGCAGCGACCCCGTGTACCCCGAGGACCGCCAGGGCGGCTGGGTGCGCACCGCCGACGGCCTCGCCATGGCCAACCAGGCCGACGTCGCCCACCTGGTGTTCCCCTGCAACGACCACCCCTCCGACAAGGCGCGCTTCACCATCAGCGTGACCGCCCCCGACGGGCTCACAGCCGTAGCCAACGGCCTGCCGACGGGCGCGGACCGGGTCGGCGGAGCGACCACCTGGACGTACCGCACCGAGCACCCCATGGCCACCGAGCTGGCCCAGGTGTCCATCGGCCGCTCAACGGTCCTGCACCGCACCGGCCCGCGCGGACTGCCCGTGCGTGACGTCGTGCCGACGAAGCACCGCGCGGCGCTCGAACCGTGGCTGAAGAAGACCCCCGACCAGATCGACTGGATGGAGGACAAGGTCGGGCGCTATCCCTTCGAGACGTACGGCCTGCTCATGGCCGACGCCACCACCGGCTTCGAACTCGAGACCCAGACGCTCTCCCTCTTCGAGCGGGAGCTGTTCACCGAGCCCGCCTACCCGCAGTGGTACGTCGAGTCGATCATGGTGCACGAGCTGGCCCACCAGTGGTTCGGCAACAGCGTCAGCCCGGGCACCTGGTCCGACCTGTGGCTCAACGAGGGACACGCCACCTGGTACGAGGCCCTTTACGCGGAGGAGACCGCGGACAAGCCCATGGCGGCGCGCATGAAGGCCGCCTACGGCGCCTCCGACCGCTGGCGCGCGGCGGGCGGACCGCCGGCCGCACCGAAGCCGCCGAAGAACGGCAGCAAGACCGGGATCTTCCGCTCCAACGTGTACGACGGTGCCGCCCTCGTGCTCTACGCCCTGCGCCAGGAGATCGGCCGCCCCGCCTTCGACCGCCTCGAACGTGCCTGGGTCACCCGTCACCGGGACGGCACGGCGACCACCGCCGACTTCGTCCGGCTCGCCTCCGAGGTATCCGGCCGCGACCTGGGCGAGTTCTTCCAGGCCTGGCTGTACGGCGAGAAGACCCCGCCCATGCCCGGCCACCCGGACTGGAAGCCGACCGCGCCCGAACAGGCACCGGCGGCCGGTACCGGGAAGGCGCACGGGGAATAAGCCGGTGACGAGACGGCCCGTGCCGTGCGACCATCTTCGGGACGGCACGGCAGGGGCCGCGGGAATCTCCCCGGTGCCTCGCGCGTTATGCCGAGTGTGGCGGTACCAGTGCCGCGCGATTCGAATCCCAGCTACGTAAGGATCCAATGACCTCCTCTTCTTCCCCCTCCCAGGACACCAAGCGTCTCGAGCAGACCTATCCCGAGGGCCTCCGGGCCGATGCCCTGATGGAAGAGGACGTCGCCTGGAACCACGACATCGACCCGAAGTGGGACGGCGAGCAGCTCGACCGCTCCGACCGCGCCGCGCTGCGCCGGGTGGGGGGCCTCTCCACCGAGCTCGAGGACGTCACCGAGGTCGAGTACCGCCAGCTCCGTCTGGAGCGGGTCGTCCTCGTCGGCGTGTGGACCTCGGGCACCGTGCAGGACGCGGAGAACTCCCTGGCCGAGCTGGCCGCCCTCGCGGAGACCGCCGGCGCGCTCGTGCTCGACGGTGTCGTCCAGCGCCGCGACAAGCCCGACGCAGCCACCTACATCGGCTCCGGCAAGGCCGAGGAACTGCGGGACGTCGTCCACGACACGGGCGCGGACACCGTCATCTGCGACGGTGAGCTCAGCCCGGGACAGCTGATCCACCTCGAGGACGTCGTCAAGGTCAAGGTCATCGACCGTACGGCCCTGATCCTGGACATCTTCGCCCAGCACGCCAAGTCCCGAGAGGGCAAGGCGCAGGTCGCGCTCGCACAGATGCAGTACATGCTGCCGCGGCTGCGCGGCTGGGGTCAGTCGCTGTCCCGGCAGATGGGCGGTGGCAAGGGCGGCGGCCTCGCCACCCGCGGCCCCGGTGAGACCAAGATCGAGACGGACCGGCGCCGGATCCGCGAGAAGATGGCGAAGATGCGCCGGGAGATCGCGGAGATGAAGACCGGCCGCGAGATCAAGCGCCAGGAGCGCAAGCGCCACAAGGTGCCGTCCGTCGCCATCGCGGGCTACACCAACGCCGGCAAGTCCTCGCTGCTCAACCGCCTCACGGGCGCGGGCGTGCTGGTGGAGAACGCGCTGTTCGCCACCCTGGACCCGACCGTGCGCCGCGCGGAGACGCCGAGCGGACGGCTGTACACCCTGGCGGACACCGTCGGCTTCGTCCGGCACCTGCCGCACCACCTGGTCGAGGCGTTCCGCTCCACGATGGAGGAGGTCGGTGACTCCGACCTGATCCTGCACGTGGTGGACGGTTCGCACCCGGCCCCGGAGGAGCAGCTGGCCGCCGTGCGCGAGGTGATCAGGGACGTCGGCGCCACCGACGTACCCGAGATCGTCGTGATCAACAAGGCGGACATGGCCGACCCGCTGGTGCTCCAGCGGCTGCTGCGGGTCGAGAAGCGGTCCATCGCGGTCTCGGCACGCACTGGCCAGGGCATCGACGAGCTGCTCGCTCTGCTGGACAACGATCTGCCGCGCCCGTCGGTCGAGATCGAGGCGCTCGTGCCGTACACCCGCGGCAAGCTGGTCGCCCGCGCCCATGACGAGGGCGAGGTGATCTCCGAGGAGCACACCCCGGAGGGCACCCTGCTCAAGGTGCGGGTGCACGAGGAGCTGGCGGCGGAGCTCATGCCGTACGTTCCGGCGCCGCTTGCCTAGGCTCGGTCGCACAGCGACGACGAGGGCCCGCCCCCTGCTGCCGGCAGGGGGCGGGCCCTCAGCACGTGCGCGTGCGGGTCACCGACCGCCGTACGTCTTGCTCATGTTCTGGTACATCGCCTCAGCCTCCGGGCCCAGCTGCGGACCCGCCAGCCAGGTGTTCTCCAGCGGGCCGATCGAGGTGTTCGAGACCAGCTTGGTCTCGCCGTCCACCACCCGGAACCAGCCACCGCCGGACGAGCCGCCGGTCATGGTGCAGCCGATGCGGTACATCGTCGGCAGCGACGGGCTCAGCGACAGCCGGCCGGGCCGGTCGACGCACTTGAACATGTCCAGGCCGTTGTACGGCGGAGCGGCCGGGTAGCCCCAGGCGCCCATGCTGGCGACCTCAGTCGCGGAGGGGGCGGAGAAATCCACCTCCAAGGCGGCGCCGACCGTCTCCTCCAGGGACTTGCTGCCCTGCTCCGGCTTCACGTGCAGCACGGAGTAGTCGTACGCGGCGCCGTCGCCGCCGTCCGCCGCACCGCCCTGGATCCACTGGTTGGAGGTCGAGGCCCAGTCGGCCCACCAGGTGCCGTACGGGGCCATCTCGGTGGTCGTCGCGCCCGCCAGCTCCGTCTCGGACTTGCCGAGGTCGTTGTACGAGGGCACGAAGGCGATGTTGCGGTACCAGCCGCCGCTGCCGCCGGCGTGCACGCAGTGGCCCGCCGTCCACACCAGGTTGGACTTGCCCGGGTTGTTCGCGTCCTTGATGACGGTGCCGGAGCAGACCATCGAACCCTCGGGGGAGTCGAAGAAGACCTTGCCGACCGGGGCCGCGTTGTCGTGGTACGGCGTCTTCTCGGCCACGGCCTCGACGGGCGCCGGCTCCGGGTCGGTGGCGCCCTGGTCGGCGGCGGTGTCCTTGGTCGTGACGGTCTTGTCGGCCTCCGTCGCGGACCGCATCCGGTCCGGCTTCCACAGGCCCTCGATCACCGGGTTGACGAAGTCCTTGGCCTCAGTGAGCCACTTGTCCTTGTCCCAGTTCTTCCAGCCGCCGTCCTTCCACTGGTCGACGTCGATGCCGTGCTTCTTGAGCCGGTCCGCGAGGCCGGCCGGGACCTCTACCTTGCCGTCGCCGCCGGCGTCGGCGGCCTGCGAGGTGCCGCCGCTGGGCTTGGCGTCGGCCTCGTCCTTCTCCGAACCGCCACAGGCGGTCGCGGTGAGCGCCAGGGCGGCGACGAGACCGGTGGCGGCGAGCGCGGTGCGCCGCCGATGCCGTGGAGCGGCGGGCGTTGGTGCGGAACGCATGGTGGGACCCCCGTTGAAACGTATGAATGCGGAATGTATGGATGTGAAACGTACAAATGCAGAGCGTACGAAGGCAGAGCGTACGAAGGCGGAACGTACGAAGGCGGAACGTACGAAATGTGGAACGTGCGGATGCCGAACGTACGAATGTCACCGAAGGCGCGGTGGGGTGCCGGGTGCGCCCGACGCACCCCACCGTCTTCCGAGTCGATGCGCTGTGCCTCAGCGCGCGGTCACTGGCCGGCGAACTTTCCGCTCACCTCGTCGAACACACCCTTGGCCTCCTCGCCCAGCCGCGGACCGGCCAGCCAGCCCGCCGTCACCGGGCCGATCGAGGTGTTGGACACCAGCGCCGGCTTGCCGTCGGAACCGGCCGAGACCCAGCCGCCGCCGGACGAACCGCCGGTCATGGTGCAGCCGATGCGGTACATCGTCGGGTCGGAGGCGGCGATCGACAGTCGACCGGGCTTGTCCTCGCACTGGTACAGCTTCTGGCCGTCGTACGGCACCGCGGCCGGGTAGCCGATCGCCTTGAGGCTCTTCACCTCCGGCACCGCGGGCGCGTCGAAGTCCACCGGAAGCGCGTCGCCGACCGTCTCCTCCAGGGACTTGCCGTCGCTGCCCTTCTCCGGCGTCACATGGATGACGGCGTAGTCGTACGAGGCGCCGTCACCGCCCGTCGCGCCGCCCTGCTCGATCCACTGGTCCGAGGTCTGCGCCCAGTCGCCCCACCAGACGCCGTAGGGAGCGACCTCCTCCTTCGTGGCGTTCTGCAGTTCCTCGGTCGACTTGCCGGCGTCGTTGTACGAGGGCACGAACGCGATGTTGCGGTACCAGCCGCCCTTCTTGCCCGCGTGCACGCAGTGGCCGGCCGTCCAGACCAGGTTGGACTTGCCCGGGTTGGCCGGGTCCTCCACGACCGTTGCCGAGCAGACCATCGAGCCCTGGGGGGAGTCGAAGAGCAGCTTGCCCGCGGTGGCGGCGCTGTCGTGGTACTTGGGCGGCACCGTCCGCGCCTGCACCGGCTGCGGCTCCGGGTCGGTCACGCCCTGGTCACCGGAGAGGTCGCTGTCGTCGACCTCCTGGTCGGGCTCCTCGGCGTCCCGCATGCGGTCCGGGTCCCACAGGTCCTCGATGATCGGATTGACGAAGTCCTGCGCCTCACGCAGCCAGTCGTCCTTGTTCCAGTCCTTCCAGGCGCCGTTCTTCCATTCGTCGACGTCGATCCCGTGTTCCTTGAGCTTGTCCTTGATGTGGTCCGGGATCCGGATCTCGCCGTTGCCGGCGTCAGCGGCGGACGCGGAGGCCGAGGCGTCGCCGCCTGCCTCGGGGTCGCCCGACTCGCAGGCGGTGGCGGTGAGCGCGAGTGCCGAGACGAGCGCCACGGTGACCGGGACGGGGGAGGTTCTGCGCCGCCCGCGCCTGTGCCCGCGCGTGCTGAACGACGGCCGTATGGATCGCATGCTGGTGATTCCCCCTATGGTGAACTGCCCTGGAACGGCACCACACACTATTCGTTCGCTGTGGGGGAGTTCCGACGGAACGGCAACGGTTCGGATACAAGCCGTCTGACCTGGCACGCGTCCGTCAAGTGAGGGCCGGGTTCCGTCAGAGCGTCGGGGCGACGGGCCGGCTGGGCCCGGGTGCCCAGGCCGTCCACCCGGGCCGGCGCGTCCGCCTACTCGTCGATGCCGATGTGGCCGATCACGACCACCGGTGCTGACCGGGCTCCGCCCGGAGCAGGCCGAGTACACCGGCGTCGAGGCAGGGCCCGTACAAGGCCGGCCGCTACCGCTGCTGACGACCGCTCAGGTTTGGCGGCCGGTGTGGCGAGGCCACTTCGAGGCCCGCCACACCGCCTCGGGCCGGTCACGACCGGCCCGGCGGAATCCGGCCCCGGCCCGGCGCCTCGCTCTCTTGTTTCGGGCGCGTTCGCGGGAGTTGGCTGATCACCAACGCCTGGTGATCCGGCCGGCCACCGCGAGGGCCTCGCGTGAGGACGACGGCCGTCCGCCCCGGCGAGGATTTTCGGGCAACCCGTAACCCGGCGAACGGCCGGCTGTTGGTAGCGGTGGGGGGCCCGCTGTCCGAGTGCGGTCCCCCGTGCCGAGGGCGCCCCGACACGTCGGGTCGCGGCTGGACAGCGGGAGGTCAGGGAGCCGTGGCGGAATCCGCGTGCAGGGGGATCGGGTCCGAGGGCCGGAAAGCCGGGCCGACCGCGAGGACGGGAGCTCCGGACCTGGCGTCCGCACGGGCGCGTACCGCGCAGGAGAGCGCCCCGAAGCGTCAGCCGGCGCGTGAATCCGCGGCGCGCACTTACGCACGCGCCCTTCCCGTCGTACCGGTCCGGGCCCGGGGTTTCACCATCGAGGGTGCCGACGGCCGCCGCTACCTGGACTGCGTCTCGGGCGCGGGGACACTCGCCCTGGGACACAACCACCCGATAGTGCTCGAGGCGATCCGCAAGGTCCTCGACTCCGGCGCTCCCTTGCAGGTCATGGACCTCACCACCCCCGTCGAGGACGCCTTCGTCACCGAGCTGCTGCGCACCTTGCCGCCCGAACTCGCCGCCCGCGCGCGCGTGCGCTTCTGCGGACCGTCCGGCACGGACCCGGTCGCCTCCGCCGTCGCACTGGTCCGAGCCGCCACCGGGCGGAACCAGGTGATCGCCTTCACCGGTAGCCACCAGGCAGCGAACGCCGAGGCGTGTGCGGGGCCCGGCGACCCCTGCGACATCCGACGCGCGCGCCTGCCCTACCCGCAGGACCGGCACTGCCCGTTGGGCATCGAGGGCGAGCGCGGGACCGAACTCGCCACCCGCTGGGCCGAGTCCGTTCTCGACGACCGCCGGTCGGGGGAGCCGCTGCCCGCCGGGATGATCCTGGAACCGGTCCAGAGCGAGGGCGGGGTACTTCCCGTGCCGGACGGCTGGATGCGACGCATGCGCCGCATCACGGCCGAACGCTCCGTCTCGTTGATCGTCGACGAGACCGAGACGGGCGTCGGACGGACCGGGGCCTTCTGGGCGATCGAACACAGCGGTGTCGTCCCCGACGCGCTCGTCCTGTCCAAGGCGATCGGCGGCAGCCTGCCGCTGGCGGCGGTGGTGCACCGCGACGACCTGCACACGGGGGAGCCCGGTGCCGGCGCCTTCCGCGGCAACCAACTCGCCCTGGCCGCGGGCGCCGCGACCCTCGCCCACGTACGCGAGCACCGCCTCGCCGAGCACGCCGCCGTACTGGGGGCGCGGATGCTGGGCCGGCTGCGCGGCCTTGCCGAGCAGTTCCGGTGCGTCCGTGACGTTCGGGGGCGGGGCCTGATGATCGGCGTCGAACTGGCAGCACCCGACGGTGCGCACGACATCCCCGCCCACGGCACGGGCCCTGTGCCGGGCACCGCCACCGAGGCCGCCGCCGCCGTCCGGCGGGAGTGCCTGCGCCGGGGACTGATCGTGGACCTCGCGGGCCCGTCCGCGAACGTCGTACGACTGCTGCCGCCGCTGATCGTCACCGAGGAGCAGATGTCGGCGGTTCTGGACCGCCTCGCCGACGCGGTGGAGGCGGTGGACCGAAGCCATGGCGACCACGCCCCACCGCACGGGGCGCGCGTCGCGCGCTGAGATCCGTCGACCAGGCCACAGCACGTCACGAGGAACCGTCTTGCACACCACCCCCGCACCCCGACCGGCCCCCACCGCGGTCTCCGGGCCGCCGTCGGCCACGGCCGCTGTCGTTCCGGCGTCGCCCTCGGCTGCCGCTGTCGTTCCGGTACCGCCGTCCGCTGCCGCTGCCGCTGCCCCTGCCGCCGCCGCTCCCGCGCCATCGGCCGCCTCCGCGCATCCTGCGTCGGGGACCGGCGCCGCCGACAGTCCGGTGGCGGCATCAGTCGCCACCGCTGACCCGGCGTCAGCTTCCGTACCAGCCCGCGCTTGCCTTCAGGCGCCCGCGCCCCCACGTCCCGCCGACTCCTTGGACCACCCGGACCCGTACCGCGGAGCCGGGGCGGAAGCCGTGGAGAACCTGCTGCGCTGCTGGGTGCGCGAGACCGACACCACCGCCCCCGGCAGCGGTGTGCTCCGTGTGCCGCTCCCGGCCAGCGGCACTGCCCTGGCCGTTCCCGTCCAGTACTGGTCACCGACGGGGCGGCACCGCTTCGGGCCCCCGCGCCTGGCCGGCGCCCCTGACTCGGCACCACCGGCCGACGCCGTCACCGTCGCCGCACTGCTGGTACGGGAAACGGCCGACGACGCGGGGGCGGGGCCAGAGGGGACCGACCTCGTGGCGCGCGTCGCCGACTCCGTCCGCCGTACCGCCGTCTTCCTCCGCGACCGCCGGGAGGATCCGGAGGACCACCCCCGCGGCGGACCCGACGGCCCCGACCTCTTCCTCGCCGCCGAGCAGGCACTGCTCCTCGGGCATCCACTGCACCCCGCACCGAAGAGCCGCGAAGGGCTCACGGAGACGGAGGCACAGCGGTACTCACCCGAAGTCCGGGGCTCCTTCCCACTGCACTGGGTGGCCGTCGCCCCCTCCGCTCTCGCCGGCGACTCGGCTTGGACCGAGCGCGGACGCGCTGTCACCGCACCCCGGCTCACCGCGCGCCTCGCCGGAGACGGGCCGGCCCCACCGGACGGCTACGCGGTCCTTCCCCTGCATCCATGGCAGTTCCGCGTGGTACGGCACCGACCGGACACGGCGGCCCTGCTGGACGCCGGACTGCTCAGGGACCTCGGCCCCCAGGGTGCCTCCTGGCACGCCACCTCCTCCCTGCGCACCGTCTACCGGACCGGCGCCCCCGCGATGCTCAAGCTCTCGCTGGCCCTGCACATCACCAACTCCCGGCGGGAGAACCTCCGCAAGGAACTCCACCGGGGCGTCGAGGTCCACCGTCTGCTGCGCACCGGCGTGGCCCGCCAGTGGCAGGCCGCCCACCCGGACTTCGACATCGTCCGCGATCCGGCCTGGCTCGCCGTCGACGGACCGGACGGCAGGCCCGTACGAGGGCTCGACGTCGTCATCCGGCACAACCCCTTCCGGCCCACGGACGACGTCTCCTGCGTCGCGGGACTCGTCGCGCCCCGGCCCCGTGGGCCGGCGGACGGTTCCGGCCGGCCCACCGCCCACGTCCCGCCCTCCCGGCTGGCCGAGGTCGTCACCCGACTCGCCGGGCGGACCGGCCGCCTCCGCCAGGCCGTCGCCGCCGAGTGGTTCCTGCGCTACCTCCACCACGTCGTACGCCCCGTCCTGTGGCTGGACGCACACGCCGGGATCGCCCTGGAGGCGCACCAGCAGAACACGCTCGTCCTGCTGGACACCGACGGCTGGCCCGTCGGCGGTCGCTACCGCGACAACCAGGGCTACTACTTCCGCGAGTCCCGGCGCGCGGAACTCGAAGCCCGGCTGCCCGGCATCGGCGAGCACAGCGACACGTTCGTCTCCGACGAGGTCACCGACGAGCGCTTCGCCTACTACCTCGCCGTCAACAACGTGTTCGGCCTCATCGGCGCTTTCGGTTCCCAGCATCTCGCCGACGAACGGCTGCTGCTCGCGGCCTTCCGCCGTTTCCTGAGCGATCTCGCCTCGGGCCCCGCCCCGCTGCGCAGTCCACTGCCCGCGCGCCTCCTCGACTCGCCGGCGCTGCGCTGCAAGGCCAACCTGCTGACCCGGCTGCGCGGCCTGGACGAACTCGTCGGCCCGGTGGACACCCAGTCCGTCTACGTCACCATCACCAACCCGCTGCACGTCTGAGTAGACCGTCGACACAACCCCGGCCCGAACCCGTTCCCGACCCCACCTCGTACCCGCCTCGACCCCGACCTCGTATCCGTCTCGACCCCGTACCCGTCTCGACCCCGTTCCTGTCCCGACTCCGTTCCCGTCCCCCTCTCCGAAAGAGCGACACCGTGGCTTCCACCGATGCGAGCGCCGACGACACCCTGGATTTGCATCTCCCCGAGGAGTTCGTCGCCCTCTTCGGAAAGAGGGACGAGGCGAACCTCCCCGCCGCGACGGCGACGACGCGGCCGGGCGACGACCTGCTCGACCGTGTCGCCGACTGGGGCCCGACCGTCACCCCCGCGGGCGCGTTCCACCTGGTGCCCGTCCGTTTCGAACGGGACGTTCCGATCATCACCCGCTGGATGAACGACCCCGCCGTCGCCGCGTTCTGGGAGCTGACCGGACCGCAGAGCGTGACCGAGGGGCACGTACGGGCGCAGCTCGCCGGCGACGGACGCAGCGTCCCGTGCGTCGGCGTGCTGGAGGGAGTGCCGATGAGCTACTGGGAGATCTACCGGGCCGACCTCGACCCGCTGGCCCGGTACTGCCTCGTCCGGCCGCACGACACCGGCCTCCACCTCCTGATCGGCGATGCCGCCGACCGTGGGCAGGGCATCGGGACCGCGCTGATCAGGAGCGTCACCGACCTCGTCCTCGAGAGGAGGCCCGCCTGCACGCGCGTGCTGGCCGAACCCGACGTCCGCAACACGGCCTCCGTGGCCGCGTTCCTCGGCGCCGGTTTCCGGTCCGTCGCCGAGGTCGACCTGCCCGGCAAGCGGGCCGCCCTCATGGTCCGCGACCGGACGCCGCGCGAGCTGCCGTAGCGTCGTGACCCAGTCCGCAGGCTGATCCGTGCTGCCCCGCCTCACCGACCGGCCCCCGCCCGCCCAGGAGCCAAGCCTTGCCACCCCCCTCCCCACAGCTCCGGTCGCACCTCCTTCGCCTCAGTCACCGTCTTCGTCTCCTTCACGTCCTGCACCTTCCGCACCTTCCGCACCTTCCGCACCTGGAACTCCAGTACCTCTGGCACCGCGCGCCCGCCTTGCCCGCCCGGTTGTCAGTGCCGGGCCGTAGGGTGGTCGCGCTATGACGAAGCCCTCACTCCCCGAACTCCTGCACGCCGCCGTCACCGCCGTCGGCGGCACGGAGCGTCCCGGCCAGGTGGCCATGGCCGAAGCCGTCGAGGAAGCCATCGACGGCGGCTCCCACCTGCTGGTCCAGGCCGGCACCGGCACCGGCAAGTCCCTGGGCTATCTGGTGCCTGCCCTGGCACACGGAGAGCGGGTAGTGGTGGCCACCGCGACCCTGGCCCTCCAGCGCCAGCTGGTCGAGCGGGACCTGCCCCGCACGGTCGACGCCCTCCACCCCCAGCTGCGCCGCCGCCCGGAGTTCGCGATGCTCAAGGGCAGGTCGAACTACCTGTGCCTGCACCGACTCCACGAGGGCGTCCCGCAGGACGAGGAGGAAGGCCTCTTCGACCAGTTCGAGGCCGCCGCACCCACCAGCAAGCTGGGCCAGGACCTGCTGCGGATGCGCGACTGGGCGGACGAGACGGAGACGGGCGACCGCGACGACCTCACGCCCGGTGTCTCCGACCGGGCCTGGTCTCAGGTGTCGGTGTCCTCCCGGGAGTGCCTCGGCGCCTCGAAGTGCGCCTATGGTGCCGAGTGCTTCGCCGAGATGGCCCGTGAGCGCGCCAAGCTCTCCGAGGTGGTCGTCACCAACCACGCGCTGCTCGCCATCGACGCCATCGAGGGCGCTCCCGTCCTGCCGCAGCACGAGGTGCTGATCGTCGACGAGGCGCACGAGCTGGTCTCCCGGGTCACCGGGGTCGCCACCGGCGAGCTCACCCCGGGCCAGGTCAACCGAGCGGTGCGGCGGGCCGCGAAGCTCGTCAACGAGAAGGCCGCCGACCAGCTCCAGACGGCTTCCGAGGGCTTCGAGCGGATCATGGAGCTGGCGCTGCCTGGCCGCCTCGAGGAGATTCCGGAGGACCTCGGCTATGCGCTGATGGCGTTGCGCGACGCCTGCCGCACGGTCATCTCCGCGATCGGCGCGACCCGCGACAAGTCCGTGCAGGACGAGGACGCCGTGCGCAAGCAGGCACTGGCCTCCGTCGAGTCGGTGCACGACGTGGCGGAGCGGATCACGAACGGCTCCGAGTGGGACGTCGTCTGGTACGAGCGACACGACCGGTTCGGTGCCTCGCTGCGTGTCGCCCCCATGTCCGTCGCGGGCCTGATGCGCGAGAAGCTGTTCACCGACCGCTCGGTCGTCCTGACCTCCGCGACCCTGAAGCTTGGCGGTGACTTCAACGGCGTGGGGGCTTCCCTGGGCCTCGCGCCCGAGGGCACCGAGGGCGAGGACGTGCCCCAGTGGAAGGGCGTCGACGTCGGCTCGCCCTTCGACTATCGCAAGCAGGGCATCCTGTACGTCGCCAAGCACCTGGCGCGTCCGGCTCGGGACGGCGACCGGGGCGACATGCTCGACGAGCTCACGGAGCTGATCCAGGCGGCGGGCGGCCGCACGCTGGGCCTGTTCTCCTCGATGCGGGCGGCGCAGCTGGCCGCCGAGGAGCTGCGCTCCCGCATCCCGGAGTACCCGATCCTGCTCCAGGGCGAGGAGACGCTCGGGGAGCTGATCAAGAACTTCGCCGCCGACCCGAGGACCTGCCTCTTCGGCACCCTGTCGCTCTGGCAGGGCGTCGACGTACCGGGGCCGAGCTGTCAGCTGGTCGTCATGGACAAGATCCCGTTCCCGCGCCCGGACGACCCCTTGATGAGTGCTCGCCAGAAGGCGGTGGAGGAGGCCGGCGGCAACGGCTTCATGGCGGTCGCCGCCACGCACGCCGCGCTGCTGATGGCCCAGGGCGCCGGCCGCCTCGTACGGGCGTCGGGCGATCGCGGCGTGGTCGCCGTGCTGGACCAGCGACTGGCGACGGCCCGGTACGGAAGCTATCTGAAGGCGTCACTGCCCGACTTCTGGTTCACCACTGACCGAAACCAGGTCCGCAAGTCGCTGGCCGCCATCGATGCGAAGGCGCGTCAGACGGAGACGGAGTTGGAGACGGAGACGGCGGCGGACGGCGACTGAGCGCGGGGCCCCGGAGCTTTTGCGCCGGTCAGGGGGCCTGGTCCTCGGACAGCGCGGGGCCCCGGAACCGGCGCAGAGGTTCCGGGGCCCGGTCGAATCGGCGGGTCGCCGTCGTGGCGTGCCCGCCCGCCGTGGCGCTCAGACGCGGCGCAGTACGGCCACCACCTTGCCGAGGATGGTCGCGTCGTCACCGGGGATCGGCTCGTACGCCGAGTTGTGCGGGAGGAGCCAGACGTGGCCGTCCTCGCGCTTGAAGCGCTTGACGGTGGCCTCGCCGTCGAGCATCGCGGCCACGATGTCGCCGTTCTCGGCGACCGGCTGACGGCGGACCGTGACCCAGTCGCCGTCGCAGATGGCGGCCTCGATCATCGAGTCGCCGACGACCTTCAGCACGAAGAGTTCGCCGTCACCGACCAGCTGCCTGGGCAGGGGGAAGACGTCCTCGACCGACTCCTCGGCAAGGATCGGGCCACCGGCGGCGATGCGCCCGACGAGTGGCACGTACGACGCGGCCGGCTTGCCGGCGGTGTCCGTGGGCTGCACGGCGGCGGCCTGGTCGGAGCCGCGCACCTCGTAGGCGCGCGGACGGTGCGGGTCGCGGCGCAGGAAGCCCTTGCGCTCCAGCGCCATCAGCTGGTGTGCGACGGAGGAGGTGCTGGAGAGGCCGACGGCCTGGCCGATCTCCCGCATCGACGGCGGGTATCCGCGCCGCTGCACGGAGTCGCGGATGACCTCGATCACCCGGCGCTGGCGGTCGGTGAGTCCCGAGCTGTCGGCCCGGATGCCAGGAGGTCGGCCTGGCAGGGAGCGCTTGGGCCCCTCGGGATTCGTGGCGTTGCTCATGGCGTGCACCGGCTCAGGTCGGCCCTGGGGGCGGTCCTGGGCAGTGATGGTGGCACTGTCGGCGGTGGTGGTCACGTCGGCCCCTCTCGATGGTCTCCCTGCTGCACAACGGTAGTAGCTTTCGAAAGGTTGCGCCAAACACACGTTCGAGTGAAAAATCGCGAATCGCCCGCCCAGATCGTGTGTCCGGGTGTATGGCTCTCGCGGTGCTTGGCGGACAAAAGGGCCCATTGCTGTACTCTTCACCGCCGTGGTGACAGCCTCGGCGAGGTCGCTCCAGTCTGCCACCCGGCATCCCGTTCGACGGCGTGGGTCCCTCATCTGTGCGGTAGCCCCACGCCCCCTCCTCGCGGTGCCCACGGTATCTCCGCATGCGCCCGGGCGATACGGCCGTGCGTGTGCGTGCCCGTCGCGCGGCCGCGGGCGAGCTGTGCCTGCACGTACCGGAGCGACACGCGTGCAGGGCGTGTATGTATGAGCCAATCCCCACATCTAGTGGTTGGATTGCATCAGCGGCCCACAAGTTGTGGTCCCCCGGGTCTTCGAGCCCGCCGCGATCGCCTATGCTGGGGGCTGCTTCGAGGGGCCTGAAGGGCCTTCCGAGGTCATTGAGTCTGCTGTGAGGAGGGTTCGGAGTTCATGCACTGCCCCTTCTGCAGGCACCCCGACAGCCGCGTCGTCGACAGTCGTACGACTGACGACGGCACGTCGATCCGCCGGCGCCGCCAGTGCCCTGACTGCTCCCGTCGTTTCACGACCGTGGAGACGTGCTCGCTCATGGTGGTGAAGCGGTCCGGGGTCACCGAACCGTTCAGCCGCACCAAGGTCATCAATGGTGTGCGCAAGGCCTGCCAGGGCCGGCCCGTCACCGAGGACGCGCTCGCCCAGCTCGGCCAGCGGGTCGAGGAGGCGGTGCGGGCCACCGGAAGTGCCGAGCTGACCACCCACGACGTGGGGCTGGCCATACTCGGCCCGCTGCAGGAACTCGACCTCGTCGCTTATCTGCGATTCGCCTCCGTCTACCGGGCGTTCGACTCGCTCGAGGACTTCGAGGCCGCGATCGCGGAGCTCAGGGAGGCGACGGGGCGGCCCGGCGGAGACGGCGACGACGCCGACGCGGGGAGCCAGGAGAACGACCGCGGGTCCACGGGGGCGGCACAGGTCCCCGAGCCCGCAGGCGCCGCCGACTGACCGGTGGGCCGGACCCGGACTTCGGCACCGGGCTCCGGCCGGGCGGCGGCGAGTGAGAAGACCTGTTGCGGGCGACGCGAGAGATGCCCGCAACACCAGACAGAACACCGTGCCACGGGAACAATCGGGGCACTTCAGGGCGTTTACGCCCGTACATGGGAGGCGGCATGACAGAGACGGCGAGCGGTCCGGCACGGAGTTCCCGCGCCAAGGGCACCAAGGCGGGCAAGGGACTCCGCGTTGAGCGCGTCCACACCACTCCCGGCGTCCACCCCTACGACGAGGTGGCCTGGGAGCGTCGTGACGTCGTCATGACCAACTGGCGCGACGGCTCGGTCAACTTCGAGCAGCGTGGCGTCGAGTTCCCCGAGTTCTGGTCGGTGAACGCGGTCAACATCGTCACCAGCAAGTACTTCCGCGGTGCCGTCGGCACCCCGCAGCGCGAGGTGAGCCTGAAGCAGCTCATCGACCGCATCGTGAAGACGTACCGGAAGGCCGGTGAGGACCACAAGTACTTCGCCTCGCCCGCCGACGCCGAGATCTTCGAGCACGAGCTGGCCTACGCCCTCCTGCACCAGATCTTCAGCTTCAACAGCCCCGTGTGGTTCAACGTGGGCACGCCCCAGCCGCAGCAGGTCTCCGCCTGCTTCATCCTGTCCGTCGACGACTCCATGGAGTCGATCCTCGACTGGTACAAGGAAGAGGGCATGATCTTCAAGGGCGGCTCGGGCGCCGGCCTGAACCTCTCCCGGATCCGCTCCTCCAAGGAGCTCCTCTCCTCCGGCGGCAACGCCTCCGGCCCGGTCTCCTTCATGCGCGGCGCCGACGCCTCCGCCGGCACGATCAAGTCCGGCGGCGCCACCCGCCGTGCCGCGAAGATGGTCATCCTCGACGTCGACCACCCCGACATCGAGGACTTCATCCAGACCAAGGTCAAGGAGGAGGAGAAGATCCGCGCCCTGCGCGACGCGGGCTTCGACATGGACCTGGGCGGCGACGACATCACGTCCGTCCAGTACCAGAACGCCAACAACTCGGTCCGCGTGAACGACACGTTCATGAAGGCCGTCCAGGACGGCGGCAAGTTCGGCCTGACGTCCCGTATGACCGGCGAGGTCATCGAGGAGGTCGACGCCAAGTCGCTCTTCCGCAAGATGGCCGAGGCCGCGTGGGCCTGCGCCGACCCGGGCATCCAGTACGACGACACGATCAACCACTGGCACACCTGCCCGGAGTCCGGCCGCATCAACGGCTCGAACCCCTGCAGCGAGTACATGCACCTGGACAACACGTCCTGCAACCTCGCCTCGCTGAACCTGATGAAGTTCCTGAAGGACGACGGCAAGGGCAACCAGTCCTTCGACGCCGAGCGCTTCGCCAAGGTCGTCGAGCTCGTCATCACGGCGATGGACATCTCCATCTGCTTCGCGGACTTCCCGACGCAGAAGATCGGCGAGAACACCCGCGCCTTCCGCCAGCTCGGCATCGGCTACGCCAACCTCGGCGCCCTGCTGATGGCGACCGGCCACGCTTACGACTCCGACGGCGGCCGCGCGTTGGCCGGCGCCATCACCTCGCTGATGACCGGCACGTCGTACCGGCGCTCCGCCGAGCTCGCCGCGATCGTCGGCCCGTACGACGGTTACGCCCGCAACGCGCAGCCGCACCTGCGGGTCATGAAGCAGCACTCCGACGAGAACGCCAAGGCCGTCCGCATGGACGACCTGGACACGCCGGTCTGGGCCGCCGCCACCGAGGCCTGGCAGGACGTGCTGCGCCTCGGCGAGAAGAACGGCTTCCGCAACTCCCAGGCGTCCGTCATCGCCCCGACCGGCACCATCGGTCTGGCGATGTCCTGCGACACCACCGGTCTCGAGCCCGACCTCGCCCTGGTCAAGTTCAAGAAGCTGGTCGGCGGCGGCTCGATGCAGATCGTCAACGGCACCGTCCCGCAGGCCCTGCGCCGCCTGGGCTACCAGGAGGAGCAGATCGAGGCGATCGTCGCCCACATCGCCGAGCACGGCAACGTGATCGACGCCCCCGGTCTCAAGCACGAGCACTACGAGGTCTTCGACTGCGCCATGGGCGAGCGTTCCATCTCCGCGATGGGCCACGTCCGCATGATGGCCGCGATCCAGCCGTGGATCTCCGGCGCTCTGTCCAAGACGGTCAACCTGCCGGAGTCGGCGACCGTCGAGGACGTCGAGGAGGTCTACTTCGAGGCGTGGAAGATGGGTGTCAAGGCGCTCGCCATCTACCGCGACAACTGCAAGGTCGGCCAGCCCCTCTCCGCCAAGACCAAGGAGAAGGAGAAGGCGGAGGTCACCGAGAAGGCCGAGGCGACCATCCGCGAGACGGTCGAGAAGGTCGTCGAGTACCGCCCGGTCCGCAAGCGCCTCCCGAAGGGTCGTCCCGGCATCACCACCTCCTTCACGGTCGGCGGCGCCGAGGGCTACATGACCGCGAACTCCTACCCGGACGACGGTCTCGGTGAGGTCTTCCTGAAGATGTCCAAGCAGGGTTCGACCCTCGCGGGCATGATGGACGCCTTCTCCATCGCGGTCTCCGTCGGCCTCCAGTACGGGGTGCCGCTGGAGACGTACGTCTCGAAGTTCACCAACATGCGCTTCGAGCCGGCCGGCATGACGGACGACCCGGACGTGCGGATGGCACAGTCGATCGTCGACTACATCTTCCGCCGCCTGGCGCTGGACTTCCTGCCCTTCGAGACGCGCTCCGCCCTCGGCATCCACTCCGCCGAGGAGCGCCAGCGTCACCTGGAGACGGGTTCGTACGAGCCGTCCGACGACGAGCTCGACGTCGAGGGCCTGGCCCAGTCGGCGCCGCGTGCCCAGGAACTGAAGGCTGTCGTCACGCCGAAGGCCGAGGTCGAGGCGGCCAAGCCCGCACCGCAGCAGGCGCACACCAGCGCCGAGCTGGTGGAGATGCAGCTGGGTATCCAGGCCGACGCCCCGCTGTGCTTCTCCTGCGGCACGAAGATGCAGCGCGCGGGTTCCTGCTACATCTGCGAGGGCTGCGGCTCGACCAGCGGGTGCAGCTGACGCGTAGGTCCACATGAGTAAGGGGCGTCCGCCAATGGCGGACGCCCCTTACCTACGCCGGCTCCTACCCACGCCGGTTCCTACTCGAGCCACCTCTTGTGCACGTTCTTGTACACGCGTCTGCCGGCGTCAGGGTCGGCGTGCCGTGCCCATGGTGGCGGCGAACGTCGCGGGATCGCCCTCGAAGCCGTGCACGCCGGCCCGGAACTCCCAGGCACCCGTCTCGTCCCGGACGAACTCCGCGACCGTGGCCGCCGTCGCGCCCAGGACGCCGCTGAAGTCGTCCGTGGCCAGGTCGGTGTAGCCCTCCCTGATGCGCAGGCCCGGACTGTCCACGTCGGCGAAGGTCCGGTCCTCGGTGCGTTGCTGGATCGCGACGCCCACCACCACGCGCGCGTACCGGGGGTCGAGCCGCTCCAGTTCCAGCGTCATGACCTCGTCGAAACCGAAACCCTTGCCGTCCTGGCTGTCCCGGTTGAGATAGATGGTGCCGTCGGGGGAACGGCTGTCGAAGTGCACCACATAGGAGGGGGCGCCGTACGGATCCGCCGCCGTGTACGTCCCCGCGACGACGTCCAGGTCGGCGGGTGGCTGCCCCGCCGGACTCGGGTCCCACCGCAGCGCGACCTCCACCTTGCCGATTCCCTTGCTGAGGCCGTTCACGAACTTCCCCTTCCCAGGTCCCCCGCCCTGCCTGGCCACTCAACTGCCGAGCAGTGACGGCCGGTTGTCCATCCTGCCACGCAGAGCGAGGCAGGTGAGGACAAGTCGTCCTCCGGGGAGTGACCGGTGCCACGTTCCCTGGCCTTACCATGGCGCGGTGCTGGTCAAGTGGATTCGCTGCACCGTGGTGGACCGCCGCGGTTTCGAGCGGGGGCAGCGAAAGTGGGCGGGGCTTCCGGGGGAGCCGGGTTTTCGGGGGCAGGGGGGTGGCTGGAGCCGGGGACGGCCGGACGTGGCGCACGTCTTCGCCTTCTGGGAGAGCCGCGCCTTCTACGACTCCTTCATGGCCCGCTCCCACGACCGGCTCGCCGCCACGCAGGCGGGCACCTTCAAGGACGCCCAGGTCAGGCTCTTCGACCACCGGTTCGACGTGAAGACCGGATTCGAACCGCGCTTCACGGACGCCGACCTGCTGCGGGTGGCGCTCTGCCGAGTCCACGAGGAGCGGGCCGAGCACTACGTCCTCATGCAGGAGAAGGTCTGGAACCCCGCGATGGCAGGCTCTCCCGGCATGGTCCGCGGGCTGTTCGGAGAGGCGCCGGGGAACGAGTACCTGGTGCTGTCCATGTGGCGGTCGGCCGCCGAGCACGGCAAGTACCGCACCGAGCGGGTGGAACGGCTCGCCCTGCGCGCCCAGACGGAGGCGGACATCGCGGCCCTGACGGGGGACATCGTGCAACTGGAACCCTCGTGGACGGTTTGAGAACCGGACCGACTCTCCCTGGGGCCGACGCGTGCCGGCCCCAGGATGTGGAAACTGTGTGACGTACGCCGAACGGGGCTCTTTCGAGTCCTTGGTTCCGCCGTTCTCGATCTAGGGTTCTGGCATGGCACGACCACGGCGCATCGTTCTTGTCCGGCACGGCGAGTCGACGGGCAACGTCGATGACTCCGTGTACGAGCGCGAACCCGACCACGCGCTGGCCCTCACCGAGCAGGGCCGGGCGCAGGCCGAGGAGACGGGTAAGGGGCTGCGCGAGGTGTTCGGCCGCGAGCGGATCAGCGTGTACGTCTCCCCGTACCGGCGGACCCACGAGACGCTGCGCGCCTTTCGCCTCGATCCCGGACTCATACGGATACGGGAGGAGCCCCGACTGCGTGAGCAGGACTGGGGCAACTGGCAGGACCGGGACGACGTGCGCCTGCAGAAGGCCTACCGGGACGCCTACGGCCACTTCTTCTACCGCTTCGCCCAGGGCGAGTCCGGTGCCGACGTGTACGACCGGGTCGGCGGCTTCCTGGAGAGCCTGTTCCGCAGCTTCGAGGCCCCCGATCATCCGCCGAACGTGCTCTTGGTGACCCACGGTCTGGCCATGCGGCTGTTCTGCATGCGGTGGTTCCACTGGACGGTCGCGGAGTTCGAGTCGCTGTCGAACCCCGGGAACGGCGAGATGCGGATGCTCGTTCTGGGTGAGGACGGCAAGTACACCCTTGACCGCCCGTTCGAGCGCTGGCGAGAGCCGGAACCGTACGGGATCACCGGATAGAGTGGCAGGGCGATGACCCCTCATTCATCTCCTGACGGGCGCCTGGACCGGGCCCTGTCCAGCCTGCGCGGACTGTCCGTGGGGGACGCGCTGGGCTCACAGTTCTTCGTGCCCGCGAACTACCCGCTGCTGAAGCTCCGCGAGCTGCCCCCCGGTACCTGGCAGTGGACGGACGACACGGAGATGGCCTGTTCCGTGGTTTCCGTCCTGGCCACCCACCACCGCATCGACCAGGACGCGCTGGCGCTCTCCTTCGCCCGGCATCACGACTTCGACCGCGGATACGGTCCCGCGGTCAACCGGCTGCTGAGGCTGGTCCGGGAAGGCGGGGACTGGCGCGAGCTCGCCGCGGCGCTCTTCAACGGCCGGGGATCCTGGGGCAACGGCGCCGCGATGCGCATCGCGCCCCTGGGGGCCTGGTACGCGGACGACCCCGAGCAGGCGACCCACCAGGCCGAGATCTCGGCCTACCCGACGCATCAGCACCGCGAGGCGGTGGTCGGCGCCATGGCGGTCGCCGCGGCCGCCGCTCTGGCCGCCGACCCCGGCGGGCCGCCCACCGCGCACGCGCTCCTGGACGAGGTGATCGCGCTGGTACCGAAGAGCGCGGTCGGCGCCGGGCTGAGACGTGCCAGGGACATGCTCGACTACGACGACGCGGCCACGGTCGCGGCGGTACTGGGCTGTGGCAGGCGTACCACCGCCCACGACACGGTCCCCTTCGCCCTCTGGTCCGCGGCGCGCGCTCTCGGAGACTACGAGCGCGCTTTCTGGACGACCGCACAGGTCGGTGGGGATGTGGACACGACCTGCGCCATCGTGGGCGGGGTGGTCGCCGCCGGAAAGGCGGGAGCGCCGCCGGCCGACTGGTCGGCGCGGGTCGAGGACCTGCCCGGGTGGATGGTGACGTCGGCCTAGCGGGGCCGCCCCGGTGACAGCGGTAGACGAGCGTCCAACCCGCAAGTCAACTCTCCGTGTGTGACGGGAACTCTCCGTGACCGCCGCCCGTTGTCGTGACATCCGTTGTGCGAGGCGTGAGCCCCGCGCGGCCCGGAGTGTCACGAGGGGGTGGTCATGGGGACGGGGACGCTGTCGGTGCCGGTCTTCGCGCTGTTTTTCCTCGTGCTGCTCGCCCGGTCCCGCACGCCGTCGGCCGCGGCCCGCCGGGACGGGCACCGGCGGGCGCGACCGACGCCCGCCGGTGGACACCGCCCGGCGCGCGGTACCGCACGGTCAGCCGATCCCCGGTCCGGCCGAGCCGGACAGGGCCTCCAGGTCGCTCTTGCGTACCCGGATCACCAGCCACGCCGTGGCCAGGGCGAGCACGGCCATGGCGGCAGCCGGAATGAAGGCCGCCGAGATGCCCTGCGCCAGCACGTCGTGTCCCCATGGCGCCGGCAGCTGGTGCGTCTGGGTGAACTCCGCCTTCTGCTCCGCCGAGCCGTTGGTGAGGAAGTCCGGCACCCGCTTCTCGGCCTCGTTCTTGCTGGCCGTGCCGAAGACCGTGGTCAGGATGGCGAGGCCGATCGATCCGCCCACCTGCTGCATCGCGTTGAGCAGGCCGGACGCCGCGCCCGCCTCGTGCTGGGCGACCCCGGAGACCGCCGTCAGCGTCAGCGTCACGAAGTTCAGCCCCATGCCGAACCCGAAGATCAGCATCGGACCGAGGACCCCGCCGACATAGGAGCTCTCGGAACTGATGAGTGCCTGCCAGCCGAGCCCGACCGCTGCGAGTGCCGATCCCCCCACCATGAACGGCTTCGGGCCGAACACGGGCAGGAACCGCTGCGACAGCCCCGCGCCGAGCGCGATCACCACCGTGACCGGGAGAAAGGCCAGACCGGCCTGGATGGGGGTGTAGCCCAGTACGTTCTGAACGAACAGCACGATGTAGAAGAACATGCCGAACATCGCCGCGGCCAGGCTCAGCATGATCACGTACGTGCCGGCGCGGTTGCGGTCGGCGAACATCCTCAGGGGGGTGATCGGCTCCTTGGCCCGCGACTCGATGAACACGAAGGACACCAGCAGGACCACCGCGGCCGCGAAGGAGCCGATGGTCAGGTTGTCCCGCCAGCCCTCGTCCGCGGCGCGGATGAAGCCGTAGACGAGAGATGCCATACCCGCCGTCGAGGTCACCGCCCCGGCGATGTCGAAGCGCCCGGAGTGCCGTTCGGACTCGCTGATGTACATCGGGGTGAGTACGGCGATCAGTACACCGATCGGCACGTTGACGAAGAGCACCCAGCGCCAGTCGAGCCACTCGGTGAGCATGCCGCCCGCCAGCAGGCCTATGGCACCGCCGCCCGCGGACACGGCCGCGAAGACGCCGAAGGCCCGGTTGCGTTCCGGTCCTTCGGGGAAGGTGGTGGTGATGAGGGCGAGCGAGGTGGGCGACGCGATCGCGCCTCCCACACCTTGCAGGACACGCGCCGCCAGCAGCTGCCAGGGTTCCTGGGCGAAGCCGCCGAGCAGCGAGGCGAACGTGAACAGCAGGATGCCCGCCATGAAGACCCGGCGACGGCCGAGGATGTCACCGGCCCGGCCGCCGAGCAGGAGCAGACCGCCGAAGGTGAGCGTGTAGGCGCTGACGACCCAGGTGAGGTCGGTGGTGCTGAAGCTGAGCGCTTCTTGAATGTGCGGGAGCGCGATGTTCACAATCGTCGCGTCGAGCACCACCATGAGTTGGCAGGCCGCGATGACCGTGAGCGCGATGCCGGGACGCCCCTCCCGGCGGGCCGCTCCCGGCTTGTGGTCTTTGAGCAGAGAAGAGGTTGTCACTATGTGTCCCCCACGGCAGGCTTAGTGAACGCTCGCGTTCACTGTTGCCTCAACGTTAGTGACTCCCCGACAGTGAACGCAAGCGTTCACTTACCGCGTTGTCGCGTGACCCGTCCCCCGCTGCGGCCGCGCGGCGCGCCTCCTGTCCCCGAGAACCCGCTTTCCCCGCTTCCTGGAGACCCTCGACATGGTTGCTTCGCACTGGGCGGCCGCCTCCGCCCAGACGCCCTCCCGCCGGCGCGGCGCGGTCCTCGAACGCGCGATCCTCGACGCCGCGCTGGACCAACTCGGCACCGTCGGCTGGAACGGCCTGACGATGGAGGGTGTGGCCGCCGGAGCCCAGACCGGCAAGGCGGCGGTCTACCGCCGCTGGCCCTCCAAGGAGGACCTCGTCGCGGACGCGCTGCGGTCCGGGCTCCCGCACTTCGACACGGTGCCCGACCTGGGCGGCGTGCGCGAAGACCTGCTGGCGCTGTGCCTCAGGGCGCGCGACGCGATGTTCTCCCGTCCCGGGCTGGCCTTGCGTTCAGTGATTCACGAATGCGACACCACGCAGGCGGAGCGCTTCCACGCGGTCATCGTCAAGGGGGTGGTCGAGCCGACCCTCACGATGCTCCGCGAGGTCGTCAACCGCGGAATAGAGCGAGGAGAGGTCCGGCGTGACGCGGCGAACGGATACGTCTTCGACGCCATTCCGGCCATGATGATGTACCGCTCGAAGATTTGTGGAAGTGAATGGACGGACCGGGAGATCGAGGAGATGATCGACCAGCTGATGGTCCCGTTGCTGCGTCCCGACAGCGTCTGATCCCCGGCTGCGCGGGCTCCGGTCCCAATTGGGGAACCGGGGTGTCGCCGGAGGTTCGGGGCGGCGTACGCTAAGTACGCCATGCCGTACGAACCACCTACTCACACCGTCGAGCGCTCTCTCCGCGCCACGACCGGAGCGAAGATCATTGCCGGTGTCGACGAGGTGGGGCGCGGCGCGTGGGCCGGTCCGGTCACCGTCTGCGCCGCGATCACCGGACTGCGTCGGCCCCCGGCCGGCCTCACCGACTCCAAGCTGCTCACCATCAAGCGACGCACCGAACTCGCCGCGGAGTTGCGGACGTGGGTGACGTCCTACACCCTGGGGCACGCCTCTCCGGAGGAGATCGACGCACTGGGGATGACGGCGGCGCTGCGACTCGCGGCGGTGCGTGCCCTGGAGGCCCTGCCGGTCCGTCCCGACGCCGTCATTCTCGACGGCAAGCACGACTATCTCGGGGTGCCTTGGAAGGTCCGTACGGTGATCAAGGGTGACCAGTCCTGCGTGGCCGTCGCGGCCGCTTCGGTGCTCGCCAAGGTCCAGCGCGACAAAATG
Organism: Streptomyces sp. NPDC028991; assembly: GCF_055564775.1. Taxonomy (NCBI): domain Bacteria; kingdom Bacillati; phylum Actinomycetota; class Actinomycetes; order Kitasatosporales; family Streptomycetaceae; genus Streptomyces; species Streptomyces sp. NPDC028991. The sequence continues at coordinate 80,000 of NZ_JBVHVP010000016.1, forward strand.
ATGGCCGAACTGGGTGTCGACCATGCAGACTTCGGTTTTGCGGACAACGCCGGGTATCCGTCGCCCGTGCACAAGGCCGCACTGGCGGAGCGGGGACCCACCCCGCACCACAGGTTGTCGTGGGCGTATCTTGATGCGCTGCCCCAGTGGCGGCACCTCAAGAAGGTCCGCAGTTGGGTGGACGGAAGCGTTCCGGAAATCGAGGGTCAGCTCGGATTCGATTTCTGACGGTTCCGCTCGCAGGCATGTGCCACCCGCCGACGCGAGCCGCACCAACGTTTGATAAATATCAGCTCATGCCTCTCATTCCCGAGGAGCCTCAGATTCACGAGAAGGCCCAGGGTCCCCGCGCCACACCGGCCAGCGGCCGCACCGCGCCGACCCCCCGCCCCGTACCCGGCCCCCGTCCCGCGGCTCCGCCGCGCCCCGGCCGTCCCGGCCCCGCGCGGTCGGCCCCGCCGACGCAACGCGCGTCGCGCGACACGGCCGCGGCCAAACCCGGCCCGTCGGGCCCGGCCGCTCCGGCAGCCGCCCCGGCCGCCCCGCAGATCCAGCTGATCCCGGCCACCCCCGAAGGCGCGCTCGACGCCGCGGAGGAGGCCGTGGACCTGCTGCTGGACTCGGGTCGCACCCCCGGTGACGTGCTGGTGATCACCACCGGCGAACCGCACCCGTGGGCCGCCCACGAACTGTCCTTCGGCGACGCGGCCTACTGGGCGCAGCACGAGGCGGGTGACGACGTCTTCTACGCGGACGCCGCGGTCGCGGACCGTGCCGCGTCGCGGGCCGTGGTCGTGGTCGCGCTCAACGGCGGCCCCGAAGCCGCCGCTGTCACCGCACTGTCCGTGGCCCACTCCCGGGCCGGCGCCCTGCTGATCGTCTGCGGTGACCCGCAGCGGATCAACTCGGTGCTGGGCGCGGGCGTCTGAGCCCGTTCCGCCGCGCGCGGCGGACGCCGACGTGACACCGGGGGCCGTCGAACCGGCCCCCACGTGGTCGCGGGCCCGGCGGTGTCGGGCCTGGGTGTGCCCGGGCGGCCGAGCGACATCCGCCGGGCGGCGTACGGCGTCGCCATACACTCTCGCGGACTTCGACGTCGACCGGGACGTCGCGACCTGGCAGTCCCGGCCGCTGATCCGGCCGGTGTGGTGCAGCGGCGCCGCCCCGGACGCGCCGCGCCCGTGGTGCTCAGCGAGCCGCCGCCCGGCGCAGCACGTCCGACGCGACGCCGCCGGTGCGCGGTGGCGGTGGCGGCGTCTCCGACGTGGCGAACGGCTCCGGCGCGGACGCCGCGTTGGGCCGGCGCCCGCCGCGGCCCTCGCCGAGGACCTGCCAGCCGTCACGGGTCAGCGTGATGTACGCGCCGCAGCGGAGCCCGTGCAGCGTGCAAGCGTCCCGCAGCCCCCACATCCACGCGCCGTCCTCCTCCGTCCAGCGCGCGTCGCCCTCACGGCAGTAGAGGAGCACGGCGGTGCGCACCGGAGTGCGGCGCCGCAGATCGTGCGGGATGACGCGGCGGAGCTGGTCGAGCAGCGTGTTACGGAACATCCAACCGTCGGCCGGGGCCCGTCGGCTGGTGAACGAGGCGCTCGCACGCAGTCGTTCGTCCGGATCGAGTACGGCCACGATCGCGGTCGCCGGCTTGGGGTGGTGCCGCGAGTGCAGTCCGCCGACGACCTCCCGCGGATTGCGCAGCAGCGGGATTCCGGCGGCGGCCCACTCCGCCGGTTCGAGCATGCGAGTGGCGGAAGCGGCGGACGACGACAACGAGGCCGCCGAGGACGGAGCGAATCCGAAGGTCACGTTCCTCCCTTCGGCTACGCGCCCACACTGCGGGCGGGGTCGGATTCGGGGGAGCGCGCACCGCAGTGAAGCCCTGCCGGATCACGGACGAGCCGTGCGGGGAGCGGACTTCGATTCTTCCTGTCGAACTTGGTTGCGGCAACGAGCAATTGAGGCCGACGGCCATTATCGGATGATGCGCGTCCTATATCCCCTGCCCATATCCCCTACCCAGAGCGCAGCCGGGTGACGCACGGGACGCGCCACCCGCGACAGCGCGGAACTCGGGACCGGTGCTGTGGCGCCGCGGCGGACGATCAGCCCTGCACGGCCAGGACCAGCGGCAACACTCCCCGGGCACCCGCGCGGCGGAGCAGCCGGGCCGCCACCGCGAGGGTCCAGCCGGTCTCGGTGCAGTCGTCCACGAGCAGGACCGGGCCCTCGAGGCCGGTGAGCGCGGCGGTGAGAGCGGGCGGCACCGTCAGCGCACCGTCGAGAGCCTTGAGTCGCTGCGCGCTGTTGCTGCGGGACGCCCTGGGGGCCTCGCCCGTGTACTCGACCGAGCCGAGCAGCGGCAGCCGGCCGACCTCGGCGATGTGTGCTCCGAGAGAGTGGATGAGCTGTGGCCGGGTGCGCGAGGCGACGGTCACCACCCCGACGGGACGTGGCCGGCCGTCGGCCGTGCCCGAGGCCCAGCCGCCGGGACCCTTCGCCCAGTCTGCCAGCACTGTCACGACGGCCTTCGCGACATCCTCGGGCACCGGGCCGTCCGGAGCCTGGGGCGAGAGCATCGGTCGCAGCCGGTTGCCCCAGCCGATGTCGGACAGACGGCCCAGCGCCCGGCCCGGCTCGGCCTGTTCCCCGGCCGGAATGCGCCCCTTCAGTTCGACGCCGACGGTAGGCAGTCCGGTCGGCCACATACGGCGCGGCTCCACCTCGACGCCGGCCCGGCCCAGGTCGACCCGCGCCGCGTCGAGGGCGGCGGTGGAGGTGTCGGCGGTGAGGCGCGGGCCCGCGCAGTTGTCGCAGTGGCCGCAGGGTTTGGCTCCCTCGTCGTCCAGCTGGCGTTGCAGGAACTCCATCCGGCAGTCCGTGGTCGAGGCGTAGTCGCGCATCGCCTGCTGCTCGGCCTTCCGTTGCCGCGCGACCCAGTCGTACCGCTCCGCGTCGTACGTCCACGGCTGTCCGGTCGCGATCCAGCCGCCCTTGACCCGCTTGACCGCGCCGTCCACGTCGAGGACTTTGAGCATGGTCTCCAGGCGGGAGCGGCGCAGCTCCACCAAGGGTTCCAGAGCGGGCAGCGACAGGGGGCGCTCCGCGCTCGCGAGGATGTCCAGAGTGCGGCGAACCAGGTCCTCCGAGGGGAAGGCCAGTGAGGCGAAGTACTCCCAGATCGCCTCGTCCTCCCTCCCCGGCAGCAGGAGCACCTCGGCATGCTCGACACCGCGACCGGCACGGCCCACCTGCTGGTAGTACGCGATGGGAGAGGAGGGCGAGCCCAGGTGCACCACGAAACCCAGGTCGGGTTTGTCGAATCCCATGCCCAGCGCCGACGTGGCGACCAGCGCCTTGACCCGGTTGGCGAGGAGGTCGTCCTCCGCCTGCTGACGGTCCGCGTTCTCGGTCTTGCCGGTGTAGGAAGCGACGGTGTGGCCGCGCTGCCGCAGGAAGGCGGTGACCTCCTCGGCGGCGGCCACGGTGAGGGTGTAGATGATCCCCGAGCCCGGGAGCTGGTGGAGGTGGTCGGCGAGCCAGGCCATCCGGTGCGCGGCGTCGGACAGCCGCAGCACCCCCAGGCTCAGGCTCTCCCGGTCCAGCGGGCCGCGCAGCACGAGGGCGTCCGACGTGCCGCCGGTGCCGAGCTGCTCCGCCACGTCGGCGGTCACGCGCGCGTTGGCGGTGGCCGTGGTCGCCAGGACGGGCACACCGGGCGGGAGATCCGCGAGCATCGTGCGCAGCCGCCGGTAGTCCGGGCGGAAGTCATGGCCCCAGTCGGAGATGCAGTGGGCCTCGTCCACCACCAGCAGCCCGGTCGCGGCGGAGAGCTTCGGCAGCACCTGATCGCGGAAGTCCGGGTTGTTGAGCCGCTCGGGACTGACCAGCAGGACGTCGACCTCGCCCGCGGCGATCTCGGCCTGGACCGTCTCCCACTCCTCGGTGTTGGAGGAGTTGATGGTCCGGGCGCGGATGCCGGCCCGTGCCGCGGCCCCGACCTGGTTGCGCATCAGCGCGAGCAGCGGGGAGACGATCACCGTGGGTCCTGCCCCTCGGTCCCGCAGCAGCGCCGTCGCCACGAAATAGACCGCGGACTTGCCCCATCCCGTGCGCTGGACGACCAGGGCCCGGCGCCGGTCGGCTACCAGCGCCTCGATCGCACGCCACTGGTCCTCCCGTAGCCGGGCGGTGCCGGAGGCGTCCCCGACGAGGCGGGCGAGGACGGCGTCGGCCGCTGTCCGGAGATCCGCGTTGCTCGTGTGCTCCATGCGTTCCATACAACAGGACGGGACTGACAGCCGGGCGGCGGGGCGGGGCGGGGCGGGGCGGGACGGCACGGTCGCCGAGCGCAGCCGGTGACGTGTCCCTGATGGGAGTTATCCACAGGGGAAAGCGGAACTTCACGATCCGCGAGATCGTCGGGCCATGACGAACCACAGCGAAACGACTGGATCCTCCGAGAACGGCGACATCCCGGGCCCCGTGAAGCCCGGCCGGACCGCCGCCACGCCGTACGAGGGGCCCGGTGACGAGCACCAGGTCACCCTGCGTACTCCCGCCGAGTTGGCCGACGCCCTCCCGTACCTGCTCGGGTACCGCCCCGAGGACAGCATCGTCCTGGTCGCCCTCCGAGACAGGGACGGGCGGGGCCGCTTCGGCGGCCGGGCCAGGCTCGGCATTCCGGCCAACGCGGACGACTGGGCGGCCGCCGCCGGACAACTGGTACGCGGCCTCGTGACCGGTAGCGAGCGCCGCGGCGTGAGGCCCGAGCAGATGGTCGTCTACCTCTGCCAGGAACCGGCGCGGGGCGAGACCGGCCGGGACGTGATGGAGCGCCTGCGGCCGCTGGCCCAGAAGCTGCGCATCGAGTGCGGCGCCCTCGACGTTCCGGTCGTCGAGGCCCTGTGCGTCTCGGCGGGTCGCTTCTGGTCGTACTGCTGCGACGAAGAAGCCTGCTGCCCGGCCGAGGGCGTCCCCATGGGACTGCCGGGCACGTCCGTGCTGGCCGCGGCGGCCACCTACGCCGGTATCCAGGTGCGTGGCTCGCTGGGTGAACTGAGGGCCAGGCTGCTGCCCCGGGAGAACGGCGAGGCACTCGAACAGGAGGCGGCCCTGGACACGGCCGCCGTGACGGTGGTCTCCCGGATCCTCGATGACACCGGCCGCTCGGAGGTGGCCGAGGAGACGCTGGATCTGGCGCGGCGTGTCATGCGCCGCCTCGATGACGCCCCGCCCGTGTCCGGCGTGCCCGCCGAGGACCTGCGTGACGACCAATTGCTCGGGCACGACGAGGCGGCCGCACTGATCCTCGGCCTCCAGGACCGTACGACCCGTGACCGCGCGGCGGAGTGGATGGAGGGCGACGCGGCGCGACCGGCGCTGCGTCTCTGGCGAGCCCTGGCCCGCCGCTGCGTCCGCTCCTACGGCGAACACGCGGCCGCGCCCCTCACCCTCGCGGGATGGGTCGCCTGGTCCACCGGCGACGAACTGGAGGCCCGGGAGGCCCTGGCCATGGCACTTGGCGCCGACCCCGACTACCTCTTCGCCAGGCTCCTGCACCAGGCCTGCAACGAGGGCCTCGATCCCGAGTCGGTCCGCCGCTGCCTGCGAGCGGAGCGCGGGAGCCGCGGGGGCGGGGGAGCCCGTGCCGCGGACGGTGAAGAGCGGGTCGACGAACGCTTGGAACGCGAGCCGGCCGAGCCCTCGTCCGCCCCGCAGGTGTCGTCCGGTCGCCGACGCCGCACGCGCTCCGTCGCCCCGGCCGACGCAGTCCGTCGCCGTGCGAGGGCCGAGGGCCGTGAACCGGGCGGGAGGATCGTGCGTCCCCGCACCCCCTCGGGCACCGAACGCCCGGGCGTCGCACGGACGGACCGAACGCGGTCGCGCGACTCGGGCGCGAAGGCCACGGTCCGGAAGGAGGCCGCCGCGGAACGGGCAGGCGCGGGAGAGCAGGGGACAGAAGGGGGCGGAGAGCGAGTGTGAGGAGGCGGCGGCCGGGCCCCTCGGGGCACCGGTGATCGTCGGGAGAGGGGAGGCGGGCAGGCGACGTCGGCCGGTGAGGCGGGTGCCGTGCGGCGTGAGACCTCCGCGCCTCGTCCATCGGCCCGGTCGGCGGGTGCCCGCGGACAAGGCCGGCGGAGGCGACACGCGGCCCGCGCCCTCGTCTGCCGGACGAAGCCGCCGCAAGCGTGACCCGGAGGACACCCACTCCGTTCACCTGAGTGGCGGAACGCCCGGACCGGCCGGGACGCCGCACCGCAGCCGTCCGGCCGGACCCACACGGCGCCGTTCCACCCGAGGCGCACCGAACCACGAGGGAGCCCTCCCATGCACCAGCCGACCCCGTCCGCCGCCCCCGCGGACACCACTGCCGTCGGACGGAGGTCCGCGGCGCCACCCCTCGCCGCGTCCGTGGCGCGTGCCGGAAGGCGCGGCTCGGGGCAGGATCACAACCTCGGCCCGCCGACGGTCCGCCCCCGGCCGGTGTCGTCACTCTCCTCGTCGTGGCCGGATGCGAAGCAGGTGGCTCCCCGGAGCACGCCGCCCGCGATGCCCCACGGGTCCGGAGACCTGCCGCCCGCTCACAGGACCATGATCGGCGTGGCGCTCCCCGGTCTCGTGATCTCCACGGAGGAGGGGCAGCTGACCGGCCTGGGACTGGAGGGGTTCTACCGCGCGGGCCGACGCCTGCTCTCCCGGTGTCGCCTTCGCGTGGCCGGGCGTGAACCGCTCCCGACGCATGCCCGGATGACAGGTGCCCACCGTGCCCACTTCGTCGGCACACTTCGCACGTCGACCGCGCCGGGGCCGGACCCGGACGTCATGGTCGAGCGGACCCGGGACGCCGACGGTACGGAGCGGATCACGCTGCGTAGTTGGGCACCCCACCCACTGCGGCTGCCCGTCGAGGTCTCCCTCGGTACGGACCTGGCCGACCTGGGATCGATCGCCGCCGGGAACGCGGGCCCCGACCTGTCGGCCAGCGTCCACGACTCAGGCCTGCGATGGTCCGGCGCCGCGGGCGGCGCGTCGGTCACGGCCGCCCCACCGCCCGCCGACGCACTGGCGTCCGCGGGACTGCTGCGCTGGGAGTTCCTGCTGCCTCCGGGCGGTAGCACGAGCCTCGAGCTGCGCGTACGACCGGACGGCGCGGTGCCGCTCCGGGCGGTGGCCCGCACGGCGGCAGACCCGCTGGCCTCCGCGCACGCCACCGGTGACGACCCGGCGGTCCACGCCCTTTTGCGGACCAGCATCGAGGACCTCAGAGCCCTGCTGCTGCGCGACCCCGCACATCCAGCCGACATCCATCTCGCGGCCGGCGTCCCCTGGCGCTGCGGTCCGGCACCCGCCGACGCTCTCGCCGCCGCCCGGATGACACTTCCCCTCGGCACCCGGCTCGCCGCGGGCACACTGCGCTCCCTGGCCCGCACCCAGCACCGCGGGCCGGGCCCCCGGTTCGGCATGATCCCCGGGCCCAGACGTGACACCGGCCCGCACCTGCCGCCGGGCTGCACCGGCACCGAGGCGACCCTGCTTTTCCCCGTCCTCCTCGCGGAGGCCCGCCGCTGGGGCCTCGACGAAAGCGAGGCCAAGGAACTGATGCCGACGGCCGAACGGTGTCTGACCTGGCTGCGCACCACTGCCGGGGACGGCACATACGTACGCGATCCGCACCCCGCCGGCACCGTCCGCTGCGAGACCCAGGCCCACGCCCACCGTGCCGCCCTGCTGGGCGCCGAGTTGCTCGACGCCTTCGGCAGGCCGGGCGGTGACGGTCTGCGTCAGTGGGCCCGGCGGTTGCGGACGGCGTTCCAGCGGGACTTCTGGATCGACGACCCGGCAGGCGGGCGGCCCGCGGCGGCCCGGGCCTCCGACGGACGCGTCGTGCCACACCTGGGCGCGGCCGCGGCTCACCTCCTCGACACCGGGCTGCTCGGTGGGGGGACCCCGGCCCCGGGCCTGCTCGACTCGGTGCGGACCGGTCGACTCGCCCGGCTGCTGGGCAATCCGGCGATGGACTCGGGCTGGGGTCTGCGCGGACTGGCCGAGAAGGAAGCGGGATACAACCCCTTCGGGCATCGCGCCGGGGCGGTACGCGTCCACGAGACGGCGATCGCGGTGGCGGGTCTGGCCGCTGCGGGTCATGAGAAGGAGGCGGGTTCGCTGCTGCGTGGCGTGGTGGCCGCGGCAGGCACCTTCGGCCACCGCCTGCCGGAGATGTACGCGGGTGGGCAGCGCGCCGACGCGAGCGCTCCCCTCCCGCACCCGGCGGCCTGCCGCCCAGCGGCCACCGCGGCGGCCGCGGGGGTGCTGCTGCTGACCACGCTCGCGGGCATCCGCCCCGACGTCCCGGCCAAGACCGTCACCCTGCGTCCCGTACGCGACGCGCCTCTGGGGGAGCTCGGACTGACAGGGCTGCGGGTCGCCGGAGCGCCGTTCTCGGTGCGGGTCAGCCGACTCGGCCTGGCCATGGTCGAAGAGGCCGCCGACGGACTGCAACTGGGAGCCTGACCTGGCATGAACGGCGTCGCACACCGTCCGGGAAACAGGCGGGGAGACGCGCGCCCCACCGGAGTGGATCAACCGCCGAAGCGGTCGGCGAAGGGAGTGTTTATCGTCAGGGAGACGACTATGATCGCCGCATGCCCTACGACCCGTCAGCCTTTCCACCCTTCGCCGTCACTGTGGACCTGGTCGTGCTGACCGTACGCCGCCATTCCCTGTGCGCGCTGGCGGTGCGCCGGGGCGAGCCGCCGTTCCAGGGCCGCTGGGCCCTGCCCGGTGGTTTCGTACGGGCCGACGAGGACCTGGCTCAGGCAGCGGCGCGGGAGCTGGCCGAGGAGACGGGACTGTGCGTCCACGACCCCGTCGCGCCCACTCAGGACAACGGTGCCCACCTCGAGCAGCTCGCGACGTACGGCGACCCCGAGCGGGATCCGCGGATGCGCGTGGTCAGCGTCGCCCACCTCGCACTCGCTCCCGACCTGCCCGCGCCACGGGCGGGCGGCGATGCCAGCAACGCGCGCTGGGCGCCGGTCGAAGAGCTGCTGGAGCAGGCTGGTTACGGGCATGACGGCGAGCCGGTGGCGCCGCTGGCCTTCGACCACGCCCAGATCCTCGCGGACGGGGTGGAGCGAGCCCGCTCCAAGATCGAGTACTCGTCGCTGGCCACCGCGTTCTGCCCGCCCGAGTTCACCGTCGGCGAGCTGCGGCGCGTCTACGAGGCGGTGTGGAGCGTGGCGCTCGACCCGCGTAACTTCCATCGCAAGGTGACGGGCACGCCCGGCTTCCTCGTCCCCACCGGGGGCACGACCACCCGCCAGGGCGGCCGTCCCGCTCAGCTCTTCCGGGCCGGTGGCGCGACCCTCCTCAACCCTCCGATGCTGCGCCCCGAGGTGTGACGGCGAGCGCGGGCGGGAGCGAGCCCGGGGCGAACGCCGAACAAGGGAGCGACGGGACCCGTCCCTTCATGCCCGCCAAGCCTTGCCATGCCCGAAAAAACGGACATGGCACGCTATCTTGCTACGGGTGATCCAGGCCTTCGGACTGACCAGCAACCCCCGCAAGGAGCTTCCGCCCGCCGTCGACGACGTCTCCTTCGAGGCGCGCGCGGGTCAAGTCACCGCACTGCTAGGAGCGGCGGGCGCCGGTAAGACGACGGCGCTCAGACTCATGCTCGAACTCCAGCGCGGCCGTGGTCTCACCTACTTCAGAGGCCGCCCCCTGCACCGCATCGCCCACCCCTCACGAGAGGTCGGCGTCCTGCTGGGGGATGTGCCGGGGCACCCGGCCCGCACGGTGCGCGGCCATCTGCGCATGCTGTGCGCCGCGGCCGGGCTTCCCGTCCGGCGGGCTGACGAAGTCCTGGAATCGGCCGAACTCGTGAGCCTGCGCGACGAACGCCTCGGCACACTCTCCCGCGGTATGGACCGACGCCTCGGACTGGCCTGCGCCCTGCTTCCCGACCCGCACACCCTGGTGCTCGACGACCCCGCGGGTGCGCTGGCCGCCGGCGAGGCCCGCCGCCTCCACGGCACGCTGCGCGCCCATGCCGCCCAGGGCGGCACCGTCCTGTTCAGTACGGCGGATCCCAAGGAGGCCGCGCGTACCGCCGACCACGTCGTCACGCTCGAACGGGGCAGAGTCGTCGCCGATCAGGGGGTGGCGGACTTCTCCCGGACCCGTCTGCGCCCCCGCGTCGCCGTCCGCAGCCCTCATGCCGCCCGCCTCGCCGCCCTCCTGGCCAAAGAGGCACGCGCGGCCCGCCGTTCCGTCGAGGTCGTGCGCGAAGGCGGCAACCGCATCGCCGTGTACGGCAGTACGTGTGCCGACATCGGTGAAGCCGCGTTCCGACACGGGATCCTCGTCCACCAACTGGCCGACGAGATCGGCGACATGGGCCCTGGAGCGGGGGCGGTGCCCGCAGCCCGGCAACGGGGTGCCGAAGACCGCCGGGCACCGGACGCGGGGGCCCCGGCCGCCCTTCGCCCGTCACCCGCCGACCCACCCCACCCGGGCGGGAACGGCTCGGGCGGGACCGAACCGCACGGGCCCCTCGGGAGCGAGGACGGGCCGCGGCTCGGTGGCCTACGACCGCTATCGGGCGCGCCCGGCTCCGGCGGGACCGGCCCGCACCGGCCCTTCGGAGGTGACGACAACCCGCAGCCGAGTGGAGCACAACCGCCCGCCACCGAGCCGCCCCGAGCCGGAACACCCCTCGCCGGCGATCCTCGGCCACCGGCCAACGGGGCCGGTCCCGCCGTCGAGGAGCCGCCGCGCACCGTCGGAGCGCCACGGCCGTTGCCGGAGGCGACGTCGTCGGAGGCCGCAGTCGAAGCGCGGCAGTCGGCTGCCGGGACGCTGCCGGCGGTCGCCGCTCCCGAGCGGTCCCCCGCCGCACCCGAGCCTCTCCCAGGCGCCTCCCAGGCCCCCCTCGACGGTCCTCGGCCCGGGGGCGGCGCCTTCCGGACACCTGCCAGCGACCTACCGCCCCCGGGCGGCGCCGAGCAGACGCCTGCCGCCACGCAAACCGGCGCCCACGCCACACCCGTCGGCGCACCTGCACTGGGCGAAGCCCAAGCACCAGGGGTAGCCCAAGCACCCGGGGAAGCCCAAGCACCCGGGGAAGCCCTAGCACCAGGGACAGCTCTGGCCTCAGGAGAAACTCAGGCCTCAGGGGAAGCTCTGGCACCAAGCGACGCTCCCACACCACCCGACGGCGCACCTGCCCCCGGCGAGACCCTTGAAGTCAGCGGCGATGCCCCCACGCTCCGCGACGCTCCCACACCACCCGACGGCGCACCTGCCCCCGGTGAGACCCTTGAAGTCAGCGGCGACGCCCCCACGCTCCGCGTCGCCCGCACACCCGCCAACCCTTCTGCGCCCCGGCCCCCGCACACCCCATCCGCCATCGCCACCCTCACACGCACACGCACAACGCGCCCGAGTCCGCGCCCGTACGTCTCCCTCGTCCCCGCCGCAGCCGACGCCCGGAAGGCGGCGTCCTCGCTTCCGCCTCCCATCTCCGTGCGCTCCGCCCCCAGTCCCCTTCGTCCCCTCCGCTACGAATTCCGCCGGGCGCTCGGTATCAGTACCGGGTTCGTCACCGGGGCCGCCGCAATCGTCGTGTCCGCTGTCACCGCTGTGGTCCTGGCGCGCGTCGGACACACCCCGCAGCCCCGTCTCCTGGCCGCGTGGCCGCGAGAGCTGCCGCTGCCGCCCGCGGCGCTCGGCGCGGGGCTGCTCGGTGCGCTCGCCTTCGGCGACGAGTTCCGCCACCCCGCCCTGGCGGCGGACCGCGGCACCGTGCCCCGCCGGATGGGGCTGCTGACCGCCAAGCTCGTCGTCTCCGCGGCCACCGCGCTGGTGCTGGCCGCTCTGACGGTGGGCTGCGACGCCGAGATGCTCCACCTGTTCTACGGACGGGAGCTCGTGAGGGTTCCCGCCGACTGGCCCGCGCTGACCGCCGGTTGGCTCGGGCTCGTCGTCGGATGCGCCTGGGCCGGCGTGCTCGCCGCGGGCGTCTTCCGGTCCGCCACCGCCGGGCTCGCCGCGGTGGTCGCGGTTCCCGTCCTCGTCGTACCGCTCGTACAAAGAGTCTGGGAGGGCCCCTCCGTGCGGACCGCCGCCGGTCTCCCGATGCGGGTGCGCGAGGTCCTCCTGACGCAGTGGCCGTTCGGTGGCGAACGGTATCTGACCGAGGTGCTCCGCATGATCGCCCAACCCGTCGGCGGCGCAATGACGTTGTCGCTGACCACGCTGCTCTGCGCCTACCTGCTCCTGACGCTGCGCAGCAGGGTCCGATGACGTCGGTCCCGCCCTTCCGGTCCGACCGTGTGCGCAACTCCCCGGGGAAAGCCCATTTCTTTCCGATAAGGCGTCAATTGCGACGGGGTGAGCGATCACCCTTTCGTGTGCTTTTCACCAAAGACCTCAAGGGAGTTGAGGACGGCGCCGACAAAGGATGCGTGACTACCCTTGCGCACACCATGATGACCGCCGCCCGCTCCGCCGACTCCGGCCTCGCGAACCCGGGCGAACTCGACCGCTACCCCTACGCCGAGGCGCCCGCCGTCGACCGCGTCGGGGTGCCCGCCTGGGAAGGGGTGGAGCCCGAGCTGGGCCGCGTGGGCCGGCGCACCGCAGGCAGCCGTGGCCGCGGGCTGCACGGGCAACTGGTCCAGCAGCTCGGCCAGATGATCGTTTCGGGCGACCTGGGCGCAGACCGCCCGCTGGTGCCCGAGGAGATCGGCCAGCGTTTCGAGGTGTCCCGCACCGTCGTCCGTGAGTCCCTCCGCGTCCTGGAGGCCAAAGGGCTGGTCAGTGCCCGTCCGAACGTTGGCACGCGCGTGCGTCCCGTCAGTGACTGGAACCTGCTGGACCCGGACATCATCGAGTGGCGTGCCTTCGGGCCGCAGCGCGACGACCAGCGCCGCGAGCTCAGCGAGCTGCGCTGGACGATCGAGCCCCTCGCCGCGCGCCTGGCTGCCGGGCACGGGCGCGAGGACATCCAGCAGCGACTGTCCGACATGGTCGGGATCATGGGGCACGCCATGGGGCAGGGCGACGCGCTCACCTTCTCGCGTGCCGACGCCGAGTTCCACTCGCTGCTCATCCAGATCGGCGGCAACCGCATGCTGGACCACCTCTCCGGGATCGTCTCCGCCGCGCTTCACGTCTCCGGCGGCCCGGTCACGGGCTGTGACCGGCCGAACGACGTCTCGCTGGCGCAGCACGGCAGGATCGTCGACGCTCTCGCCGCGGGGGACGGCGCGGCGGCCGAGACGGCCATGCGCCAACTTCTGACCGTCCACCCCGAGGTGGAGCGCGTGGTGCCCGCCCCGCGCGAGCACTGACCGCGTTCCGCCGCAACGGCGCGGGCCGGACACTCCAGACCCCTCCTATGGCAGTGGCCGGCCGGTACGCCGCCACCGCGGACCCCGTGGAATCCCTGGTGATTCCACGGGGTCCGACGGTGTGATGAGAGGCTGAGCCTCCTGGCATGGCCAGGTTGAGACTCGCTCGTGACCGTACTTATTCGTGTATGACCGGTTTTGAATGCTTATGGGGTGTGACTCGGGCCACGCGGATTGGGCGTAACGCTCGTGGGAACAACGCGATGACCTAAGAGGTGACAGCCGCGGAGGGAATACGGACGCCGTTCATGGCGCTGTGCATCTCCCCGGCGCGCCCGCGCCGTCGGCCCACTCCCAAGCCGGCGGTCGGCTCCTGTCCGTCGTGGACGGGGCCGGAAGCCGTTTTCCAACGTTCCGAGAGGTTGTTCGTGTCGGCCAGCACATCCCGTACGCTCCCGCCGGAGATCGCCGAGTCCGTCTCTGTCATGGCGCTCATTGAGCGGGGAAAGGCTGAGGGGCAGATCGCCGGCGACGACGTGCGTCGGGCCTTCGAAGCTGACCAGATTCCGGCCACTCAGTGGAAGAACGTACTGCGCAGCCTCAACCAGATCCTCGAGGAAGAGGGTGTGACGCTGATGGTCAGTGCCGCGGAGCCAAAGCGCACCCGTAAGAGCGTCGCAGCGAAGAGTCCGGCCAAGCGCACCGCCACCAAGGCGGTCGCGGCCAAGCCGGTGACCAGCAGGAAGGCCACCGCCCCCGCCGCCCCGGCGGCGCCTGCCCCCGACCCCGCCGTCGAGGAAGAGGCGACCGCCAAGAAGGCGGTGGCCAAGAAGACGACCGCCAAGAAGGCGGCAGCGAAGAAGACGACCGCCAAGAAGACGGCGGCAAAGAAGACCACCGCCAAGAAGGAAGACGGTGAGCTTCTCGAGGACGAGGCGATCGAGGAGCCGAAGGCCGCGACCGAGGAGCCCGAGGGCACCGAGAACGCGGGTTTCGTACTGTCCGACGACGACGAGGACGACGCTCCGGCCCAGCAGGTCGCCGCGGCCGGTGCCACGGCGGACCCGGTCAAGGACTACCTCAAGCAGATCGGCAAGGTCCCCCTGCTCAACGCCGAGCAGGAGGTCGAGCTCGCCAAGCGCATCGAGGCGGGTCTGTTCGCCGAGGACAAGCTGGCGAACTCCGACAAGCTCGCGCCCAAGCTCAAGCGTGAGCTGGAGATCATCGCCGAGGACGGCCGCCGCGCCAAGAATCACCTCCTGGAGGCCAACCTCCGCCTGGTGGTCTCCCTGGCCAAGCGCTACACCGGCCGCGGCATGCTCTTCCTGGACCTCATCCAGGAGGGCAACCTCGGTCTGATCCGTGCGGTGGAGAAGTTCGACTACACCAAGGGCTACAAGTTCTCCACGTACGCCACCTGGTGGATCCGTCAGGCGATCACCCGCGCGATGGCCGACCAGGCCCGCACCATCCGTATCCCGGTGCACATGGTCGAGGTCATCAACAAGCTCGCGCGCGTGCAGCGCCAGATGCTCCAGGACCTGGGCCGTGAGCCCACCCCGGAGGAGCTGGCCAAGGAACTCGACATGACCCCGGAGAAGGTCATCGAGGTCCAGAAGTACGGCCGCGAGCCCATCTCCCTGCACACCCCGCTGGGCGAGGACGGCGACAGCGAGTTCGGTGACCTCATCGAGGACTCCGAAGCGGTCGTCCCGGCCGACGCGGTCAGCTTCACGCTCCTGCAGGAGCAGCTGCACTCCGTCCTCGACACCCTGTCCGAGCGCGAGGCGGGCGTCGTCTCCATGCGTTTCGGTCTCACCGACGGTCAGCCGAAGACCCTCGACGAGATCGGGAAGGTGTACGGCGTCACGCGTGAGCGCATTCGCCAGATCGAGTCGAAGACCATGTCGAAGCTGCGTCACCCGTCGCGCTCCCAGGTGCTGCGCGACTACCTGGACTGAGCCCAGCCCCTACAGAACGCCCCTGACCTGCGGATTCGCGGGCCAGGGGCGTTTTTCATGGCAAGCGCAGCGCTCCTAGCCCAGATATCACACGCCGCTGTCTGGCATATGCTTCAGGCATGGATCAATCAGACATGCGTGCCCTTCTGGACTCCTGGGTGCTTCATCTCGCCGCCGAACGGAAGTCCGCCCAGACCCTGAAGACATACGGCGACGGCGTCCGCGCCTTCCTGCGTTGGACGGCGTCGACCGGCATTCCTCCGGCCCTGGACCGGCCCACGGTGAACGCCTTCACGGCGCACCTGATCGACGGCGGAGCGCAGGCGTCCACCGCCCGCTCGCGGCAGTTCGCGGTCCGCCGGTTCTCGGCCTGGCTGGCCGACGAGGGCGAGATCAGCGACGACCAGCTCGTCAACCTGCGCCCGCCGAAGCTGGACGTGAAGGTCGTCGAGTCCCTGGATGATGACCAGCTGAAGACGCTGATAAAGGCGTGCAAGGGGAACGATCTGCGCGACCGCCGCGACGAGGCGATTATCAGGCTCATGATCGAGACCGGAGCCCGCGCCGGAGAGGTCGTGTCAATGGCGCTGGACGACGTCAACCTCAGAGAGGGCGGCGCGGTAATCCGAAAGGGCAAGGGCGGAAAAGGCCGTACCGTGCCGTTCGGCGCCCAGACCGGACGGGCCATCGACCGGTATCTGCGCATACGCAAGACGCACCGGTTGGCATCCATGCCGGACCTCTGGCTCGGCGACCGCGGCAAAGGCTTCAGCTACGACGGCCTCTACGTCGCCCTGAAGGGCCGTGCCGAGGTGGCCGGAATCGATGGCTTCCACCCCCACCTGATGCGGCACACGGCTGCATGCAGGTGGCTGGCGGCCGGTGGCAGCGAGGGCGGGCTGATGGCCGTCGCGGGGTGGACGCGCAGGGACATGCTAGACCGCTACACGCGGGCGTCTCGGAGCGACGGGCTGCGGACGAAGCCCGCAGGCTCGGGTTGGGGGATCTGTAATGCAGTACTTCGACCCCGTCGGCGGCGCGCCGCCTGACAGCCCGTTTTCGCCGCCACTTGCGGTCGCCGTGCCACTTCGCTGCACGGTGTGCCACCGCATCGTGGCCTACGTGCTGTCGAACGGCGCTCTTCAGCTGAGCGGTGGCCATGACAACTGCGGCGTATTCGACACCAGGGTCTTCGAGGCCGCCAAGGGGCGGGTGGCGCCGAAGTATCGCGCGTACAGGAGAACGCGTGTGAAGCAGACCGCAGTCCTGATCACACCTAGCGCAGCGCATGACGTAAACTCGTGAGTCCGGCGCCTGTAAGGGGCACCGAGTAACCGTCTGTCGATCGAGCTGCACGCGGCAGTGACTTGAACCGGCGGCCTAAGCGGGCCGGTCGACGGGCCGGGAAGAACCCTTAGAAGGGCTTCCCTAGCTATGCCCCTTACGCCGGAACAGCGCCGTCTTCGCGCCCAGATCGCAGCCCACGAGATGTGGGCCAGCT
The DNA here is from genome assembly GCF_055564775.1 of Streptomyces sp. NPDC028991. Taxonomy (NCBI): domain Bacteria; kingdom Bacillati; phylum Actinomycetota; class Actinomycetes; order Kitasatosporales; family Streptomycetaceae; genus Streptomyces; species Streptomyces sp. NPDC028991. The sequence goes on from NZ_JBVHVP010000016.1 coordinate 96,814, forward strand.
GCGAAGATCCCATCGCGCACACCTTGCCCGCCCGCATGGCTTCCCTCGCCAGGTTTGAGCGCGATGTGGACCCGGAGGGCACCCTGTCCCCCGAGGAGCGCGCACGTCGCGCCGAGCACGCCCGTAAGGGCCACTTCCGCCGGCTCGCCCTCAAGTCCTCTCAGGCTCGCGCCGCGAAGGCCCGCGCCAGCCGCAACGGGGGTGGCCACGGTGTCGCATAACAGCCGCGACCTCCGGGACGCGAATACCGAGGGCCACAAGAGCTACGACGTCAGTTTGACCATGTTCGACGGAGACCGGGCCCTGGTCATCCAGCCGGCCATTCCCGACTCCGCCCCCGACACGCTCAAGAACGGGCTCGCTGTCCGCCGCGCTGCCAACCTGCACGGGAAGTGCCCTGACTGCTGGGCCCGCCCCCAGATGCCCAACCGCCAGCAGCGGCGAGCCCTGACCCGGGCAGGAAAGGTGATCCCGGCGCTGTTCCTCCACGAGGACGGGTGCGCATGCCTCACCGACGACGAGGGCGGTGCCGCATGAGCTCCTTCAGCCGGCCCGTCAACGACACCGACACGTTTCAGGCGGGGGATCCGCAGGATCCCACTCGGTACCCGTGGGACGCCGCTGGCTGGAATGCCGGTGCATGGTACGCAGCCGCCACCGGCCTCGCCTACGCCTCCAACGAGGAGCGGGCCTCGAAGTACACTTTCTGGTTCGGTGAGGCGGCCGAGGACAACTGGGTCCGTCAGGCGTTCACCAAGGCCGTCATCGCCGAGATGACCCGCATCAAGGGCGACCAGGACGAGTTGCAGAAGCAGTTCGACGACCAGGAGCGGATGAAGGCCACCGCCCGCGAAAGGATCAAGCGGGAGAAGGCTGAGAGTCGGATCAGCGGGGAACTGTCCCCGGCCGCCGCCGTGTTCCTGGAGACGCTGCGGACGAGCGTGATGAGCGCCAACGACCTGGATGCCATGGAGGACCCTGACCCGATCGTGCCGGGATGGCTCTACGGCGACTCCCTGAACTGGATCGCGGGCGCCTCGGGCACCTTCAAGTCGTTCATCGCCCACGACCTAGCCGCGCGGTACGGGAAGCCCGGGGGGAGCTACCACGGCATCCCGATGGCCCACGGCAGGGCGCTGTACATCGTCGCCGAGGGCGCGTCCATGTTTAAGCACCGGAAGAACGCCTGGCAGAAGTTCAACGGCCAGGTCGAGAACGTCTTCTACTACCCGGCCGCGATCCAGCTTGCCGACTTCGAGGAACAGATGCCCGCGCTGATCGCGTACGCCAAGGCGGAGCGCTTCGGCATGGTCATCTTCGATACGCAGGCCATGTGCTCCGTCGGTCAGGACGAAAACACCGCCGAAGGCATGGGCGTCATCATCAACGCCGGCCATAGTCTTCGCGAGGCCACCGGCGGGTGTGTCATCCTCGTCCACCACTTCGACAAGAAGGGCAATGGCATGCGCGGTTCTGGTGCCCAGTACGCCGCCGCCAACACCGTCATAGTCACGAAGCGGACCGACGACAAGATGACCGTCATGCTGTCCACGAAGCAAGGCGACGGCGGCAAGTCGAAGGACGACGAGGGCCGCGACGACCTCACTCTCCGCCTGGACAAGTGGGAGCCCGAGGACGGCGGCCGTGGGTCGCTGTGCCCGAACAGGGAGATCACCGACGACTGGACCCGGCAGGAGCGCCCGGTGCTGCCTGGCTTCGATGAGGAGCGGATGGGGATGCTGCGGTCTATGGACGAGTACGACCCCGTCGGCGGTGCCCTCGTCGGCAATCTCCGCGACGTGATGAACGAGCTGAACCCACGTGAGGGCGGCAAGCCCTGGGAGTCGAAGAACGCCGAGTCCCACGTCGGCACCCTAATTCGCAATGGTTGTGTCGAGAAGACGGGCAGCCGCTATCGTCTCACCCTCCTGGGCCATCAGGTGCTCCAGAAGTGGCGCGAGGGGACGCTGACGCCTGACCAAGCTTCTGCGCTCCGTGAGATCGCAGCCACGGGCTGAGGCTCGACCAGACCCTCACCTACTGACACCGTCCATCACCTTCTTCGGTCATCACCGTCCCCCTATTTACATAGGGGGGAGGATCGATGGTGAAGTGGCGACGGCGACGGTGACTCGATAGTGACGAATGATGAAGTACCTGGTCAGAGCTTTGATCGAATGGTGACGGCCTTGGCGATGCCTGGTGATGTCGATGGTGACGGGACCCCCTTCATCACCGTCACGATGGTGACGTTTTCTGCCGCCACTTGGGCGTCATTCGCCAGCTGGCTGAGCAGCTGGACTCCGAAGCAGCCGCGAAGGAAGCGGCGCGCCTGTGGAACACGGTCAACAACAGGCCCGACGGCCGAGTCGGTTCGTCCGCGGTACTCACCTATCTGCGCGAGTACGTCCTGCGAGTGTCCGCCTGATTCGTCACGCAGGTACCGGACAGTCACTCGCGGCGACGTGCGACCAGCTTCGCCGGAGCGTCTTTGGTGCCGTTCTGGTTCGTCCTCAGCAGCACACTACCGATGGAGCATGGCATCGGTAGCGATGGTCAGCGCATGGCCCACGGCTGGCGCCCTCCGCCGACGTCGATGACATGCGAAGACGTAGCGTAAGTCTCTCGAAGTTGGCACTCAACCTGAATATCTCTTAGCTTCCCTAACAAGCTGGTCTCACGATCCGATGCCATATGCGTGCATTTGTTGCTTCTGCTCAAGATGCAGTTCTGCAATGGCCAGCAGCTGTCCCTGCTTGAACAGCGCACGCGGCCAGCATCGACGAACAAGGCGCACGCATCGGTTTCGGCCTGCCAGAGAGCATCTGCCCCGCTGCTCAGAAAAGCTGCAGCCGTACGCCCTCCATGGTGCCGTGTGCCTGAGCCCGACCCTGACGTGCCCGCCGATCGCACCCAGCGCCGCTCCTGCCAGTCCAGCCGCAGCGCTGCGCTAATGACCGCTACCCACCCCTCCCCGTCCATGGCACAGCAGTGTGCCAGCTGCATGGTGTTGATCCGGTCGCCGTCGCCGTCGCCGTCGGTGTCGGCGGCGCGTGGGTTACACCGTCGGCGACGCCGCTGGTGCCCCTGTCGTGTCCGCCCTCGTTAGGGTCGCGCCTGCTGTGTCGGTGACGGCCGGTGTGGGAGTCCGGCGCGGGTTGTCGGTGGGGTTGTCCGGGTGTCGCCGTCGGCCCCCCATCGCTGTCGCTGTCGGCACCCCCATCGCTGTCGGTGTCGATGAAGGGAGGGGGAGGGGTCTCGACGTAATCGCAGGTCAGCGGTCGACCTCGCCCCCTCGACCGCTTTTCTCCCCGCAGTGAAAATTTTGCGTGTTGATCAAGCTGCAGCCGCAGCCCGCGCGAAGTTCCGGCCCCCCCGAGCGCTGAAATGTCATTCGCCACATGCGGTCGATCCTGCGGCGGCGGAACGCCTCCGTGATGTGCGGCTGCTCGCTGCACATCACGTCCGTAGCCGCTGAGGTTCCGGACTATCTGCCAGGTCTCGATCCGTGGCCTTGATCACCGAGTCGAACAGCCAGAGCAGCCGATAGGACCGGGCTACCCCAAGCAGAAGCGCTGCTTCCACCATCCAGTGGACGCCGCCGGGATCGGCCTCCGTGGTGTCCAGCACTGTGGCCAATAGGCAGGTACCCGAGATCAAGAGGGTCGCCGAGAGAATACTTACCCAGTTCCGCCGGAATTGGGATGCCAAATGCCCGGCTGTGCGCAGCGTCCGCATGCGCCTTCCCGTAGCAGCTGCGTACTGCGAGATTGCCGCTGTGACGAAGCTGCCGACCAAGGCTACGACGGTGGCGCCCGTCGTGTAGATATCCAAGCGCTGTTCACGGTTGGGCGCGCCGAAGATGTCGCCGCGTCCGGTCAGTGCGACCAGCAGACCATGCCCGCCGAGGATGACCGCGGTCACCAGCCAGTCCGCCGCCGGCCGTGACCGCCACGCGTTCAGCAGCCCGCGTACCGCCTCCACCACACTCGCCATACCCGCCCCTCCCCCGCGCGCCCCGACCAGGGCTTTCGCCCTAGCTGCCCTCCAGGCTAGAGGTCGGCACTGACAGCGGCCCGCAGCACCCTTTCGTTCTGCAGGGAGACCCGCTCCAACTGGTTCAGGGCTACCTGGAGGTCGATGGCGTGACCGTCGCTGGAGGAGAACGGCACGACACACTTCGCGGTGATGCGCTCGCTGACGAAGTCGATCTTCTCGTCGTCGGCGTCGCTATGCCACGCCTCCATACGGGCCTGCGCGGCGGCGGTGTCGACAGCGTCGGAGTTGTCCAGCCAGTCCGCGATGTCGTTGGCGAACACCCGCGTGGAGTCGAGGAGTTGGTTGTGCCCGCGGGCGCGGCGGCGGGGCGAGAGGACGCGGGACTTCTTCGGCACCTCCAGCTTCAGCGTGATGATCATGTCCGGGTTGTCCTCGTGCAGTTGGCTAAGTGCGGTGCCAAGGTTGGAGCTGGCACGCAGGGCCGTGGGGCTGTCCGGCGGCTCGGGGGCGATCCGCACAGTCAGCTGCTCGATGGCCGCCGCGTGCGCGAGCTTCTCCCGGGAGCGGGCGTTGACCACCGGCCGCAGCTCGATGTTGCGGACCTCGGGGCCGGCAGCATGCATGTCGTCAAGCCAGCGCTTCAGGGCTTGGGCGCGAGGGGCGGAGATACCGCCGGCCATGGTGGCGAGGACGTTGCCGAAAGGCAGGAAGTACACCGTGGTGACGTCCACCAGCTCCTTGTCTGCGGCGAGTTGGAGGCGGCTGAGGGTGCCGTCGGCCTGGTCGAAGAGCTGCGGCACGTCCTGGCGGACCTTGGCGAGCAGCAGATGCGAGGCTGTCTGGAGGGGGTCGACGGCGCCGATCAAGACTTCTTCGCCGGTGCGCGAGATGCGCTGCGCGGGCGGCTGGGCGCACAGGCGGCGGATGTGTGCCCCCCAGTCCCTGTGCGGGAGGCGGGAACTTGTGGGGGCGTCGCCGTCGGCGATCTCGTAGAAGTGGATGACTCTGTCCCGGTTGCGTGCGGCCATGCCCGTGCTCCCCCGTGGCGTTCGGTGACGACTGGATTCACCAGCGTATCCAGACGGCAGGCGGATGCCGAAACGATCAGGCCGGGCCGGGGCACGCATCGCCCGGCCCGGCCCGCATGTCCTACTCCTCCTCGAACTGGGCTTGCAGTTTGAGGGTGTTGGCGTTTTCAGTGAGAGTGCGCACCTTGTCCGCGGGGAAGCCGCCGGGCGCGGTCGCCTGGATCTCGACCGTGATCTCGACGTCCGCCCCGATGGCTTCGAGGTGCTGGAGGATCTCGAAGGCGTACTTCGTGGCGTGCTTGCTGTACTGCTCGGTGTCTAGCCGGGCATGGGCATAGAACCGGGTCGGGGTGCGCGGTAGCGGAGTAGGCGCCGGGACCGGGGCGCCGGGCGCAGGGCGGGGGGATACCGACGGACCGCCAGAGCCCTGCCCGGTCCCGATACCCGTGCCGTCGTCGGCATCATCGTCCTGATCGGTCGGCTTCTGGTGCCGCGCGGCGGCTGCCGCCAGGTCGGCGGTCTCCTGGGCGACGGCGACGTCTGCGCGCACCAACAGCGTGCTGTCGGTGATCTGGCCGAAGGACGCGCTACGGCAGGGCAGCACGAGGCCCAGGTAGCGGCCGGTGTCGGAGTCGTGGCCGGTGGCGAGGGCGAAGCCGTCGGTTTCCCAGGTGACGTGGGAGAGGACGTCCTCGATACCCTGGTCGAGGACGGTGCGGTCGCGCAGCCGGTTCATGTACGGGTATTTGGTGTGCAGTTCCCACAGGCGGCCGACGGAGATGTGGCCGTCCCGGTTCCACTCCTGGCCTAGGGCGTCGTTGATCCGCTGGTGCAGGACTGCAGGGGCCTGCAGGACGTAGAGCATGCCCTGGCGCTTGAGACGGTCGCCGACCTGGATGGCGGCGTCGTCGATGGCGGGCAGATCGACCTTGAAGTTGACCCACTCGATCTTGGCACCGGGGACCTGCTCGGGGACGAGGACCCAGCGGTAGGCCTTGCCGAGGCGAAGGCTGACCGTCTCGTCCGCCTTCTCCATCCGGGTCCTGGCCTGCGTCCTCTGGTTCTCCGTCAGGTCGAGCTGGACGTGCTGGGTGAGGACCTGCTTCCAGCCCAGGTACTCGCGGACGGCCTCGGCGACCTCCTCGATCTCCTTGCGATCGGGGGCGAGGAAGACAAGGGCGTTGCGGTGCTGCCGGGTTCCGGAGCGGTACTGGTCGAGTGCCTCCTGGGCGAAGCGCAGGGCCTCGGAGTCGGGCACGTCTCTGGCGCTGCGGTGGGTGAAGCGAGGATGCAGCAGCACCAGGCGGGCGTTGTCGTTGTCCGGGATGTCGCTCGCGGGCAGCGGCGCCGCGTGGACGGCGTGGAACTGCCCGCGCACGCCCTGGACCACGCTGAGCCGGCGCACCACGTCCGCCCACACCTTGTCGACGTCGTCGAGAAGCTTGTTCGCCTCGTCCTTGGCGGTGCGGGTGATGTTGGCGTGGGTGTCGTACCAGTGGCGTTCGCCGTCGCCGTAGAGGTAGGTGGAACGGTCGGCGAGGGCGTTGAGCGCGGTGCGGAAGTTGCCCAGCGGTTCGCCGGGGATGGCCATGCCGAGCCGGATGTGCGGCTCGGACAGGCCCTTGCGGGCGGCGTGCACGCGGGGCGCGGAGCCCATGAAGACGGTCCGGGCCACGCGCCGGCTCATGCCGCGCTGCCCGAGCACGGGCTTCTCGGCGTCGACGGAGGCCGGCGTGGAGTCGGGCCCGTCGACGTCGGCGTCGATGATCGGCTTCCAGCGGTCCTCCAGGTAGTACGTCAGCTCTTGGTTGACGCGGGTGTCGTGTATGGGCACGTCACCGGGCATGATCATGGGGCTCTGGTTCTGGTCCCGCCACAGCGCGTGGATGACGGTGCTCATCAGCCGCAGCACACCCCGGGTGCGCTGGAACCTGGGCAGTGTGGACCAGTCCTCGTAGAGCCGCGCGAACAGTTCCGGGTGGATCGGATACGTCGACTTGATCCGCCGCTCGTAGTCCATGGTGTCGCAACCGGCCGGGAACTCGCGCTTCTCGGTGCCGTAGAACTGCGTGTAGAGCCGCGCCACCTTGTTGATCTCGGCCTGGACCTCGCTGGTGGGGGTCTGGAAGAGACGGCGGCGCACGATCTCGAAGGACTCGTCGGGGCTGGCGGGCCGCCAGGCGTCGGCCTTGCGGTGGACGACGTTCTGCAGCCGCTCCAGCGCGGTGCGGTTGTTCTCCCCGCCGATGTCGTACTGGTCGGCGGCGCTGATCTCACCGGTCGCGGAGGCCGGAATGGACACCAGCAGCTGGGCCCCGTCGACCGAGGCGACGGCCTCGGTGAGGGACTGCGCGAAGGAGAAATGCGTCTCGAAGGAGCCGGCGGTCAGGCTGTCGTTGCCGAACAGCGGGCCCGCGTACTGCACCCACTCGTCGATGAGGATGACGCAGGGTGCGTACGCCGCGATCAGGTCCTGGAGCAGGGCGGTGCCGGGGCTGGTACTGGTGCGGTCGGCTTCGGCGATGATGTCGTACGCCTGCCTCTTGCCGAGCCCCCAGGCGAGCTGGCCCCACATGGTGTTGACGACGGTACCGTCGGGCTTGACGTCGGCCTGCCCGATGCCCAGTTCGTTACCGACCAGCACGGCCCGGTGCACCGTTCCGCCGGGCAGCCCGCCACCCGGCGCCGCGGCGATCAGCTCCTGAAGGTCCTGCGGCAGCCGGTTCACCTTCAGACTCGGCGCGTACAGGTGGTACAGCGCCATCATCGAGTGGGTCTTGCCGCCGCCGAAGTTGGTCTGGAGGTTAATGACGGGCGCCGCGTTCGGGTCACCGCTGATCCGGCGCAACGACTTGGCAAGCAGCTCTTCCAGGCCCTCGGTGAGGTACGTCCGCTGGAAGAACTCCTCCGGTTCGGTGTACTCGGCGGCGCCCTCCCCGCGCGCCACCCGCCACAGGTCGGCGGCGAACTCGGAGGCGTTGAAGTCGCCGCGCGCCACGTCCTCGTGCGGGGTGAGCACGTCACGCCAGGGCCTCAGCCCCTCGGCGGCCACGCTCGGCACGGCACGCGCCCGACGGGCCGCCTTCTTCGTCTCCTCCTCCGTCACCTGCCGGTGCAGCGTCTGCCGGGACTCGCGGACCTCCTCGACCAGGGCGGGGTCCGCGTGCACAGCCCGTAGCAGCCGCTCCGCCGTGTCCAGCGCGCGCAGGGTGTCGTCCGCGGTGAACTTCTCGTTGTGCGCCCACTGGTTGCGTACAGCGTTCATCTCGCTGGCGAATCCACGGGCGCTCGCCGGGAGCAGATGCCGGAAGTAGGTGCTCCAGTACCGCTGGAGGAGGTTCAGCAGGAACTGCGGATCGTTCCTGCCGATCTGCTTTCCTTGTCCCCGGGCCTCGCTCTCCGCGTCCTCGAACCAGCTGTCGCCCTGCCGCTTAATCATCTCCCGTTCCAGGAAGGGCAGCAGCCCCTCCCCAAGGATGTCGATCATGCGGTAGACACGGTCTCGGTTGTTCACCGCCATGGTGCGGGTGTCCTGCCTTTCCGGGTGCCTGTGGGTGGCCGGGCGTTCAGAAGAGGGGCTGGTGTTGTGGCTTACGCGGGCCGCGCTTCTCGGCGTTGCGAGCCTCGGTCTGGAGGTCGGACCAGGCACTGGCGAGGTTGTTAAACCGCTGCCCGCTCTCCGACCAGCGGCGTCGGTCACAGATGCTGTAGAGCAGGTGGGCGAGGTCGCGGATGGTGTCCTCGTCGAACTCCCTGCGCGCCCGGATCCCGGCGAGCAGCTCACCGGCCGGTCCCACGCCAGACTGGGCGCCCTTGCCGTCCAGCACGCGGGACAGGTGCATGGCCGCCTCCCACACGGAGATACGGCTGTCCGTCTCCGGGTCGTACGACTCCGGCAGGTCGGCCGGGGCGACGAGCCACACCTTGCTGTCACCGGACGCGGTGATGTGGGCGTCCTGGAGCCCCCTCACGGACACGTTGTACGCCTTCGCGAGCGTCTCGGCGTCTCCGAAGGCGCCCTTGTTCCACTGGAACTGCTCGAACCAGCGGATCGCCCAACGCGTGTCCTGGTCGAACTCGCCCTCTTGTTCGTTGAGCACGTCGGCCAAGACGTCGTTGATGAGTCCGAGTGCGGTGCGGACGCGCATGGGAGTGCCGTCGGGCTCGGTGACCTTCGCGTACCGCGAGAACACAGCGATGCCGGGGCCGATCGCGGACTGGGGGAGGTCGACAGGGGCGAGGTTGCCCTCCTGCAACTTGCGCAGCTTATCGGGGAGTTCACTGCGGAGGGCGCGGAGGAAGCCACGGCGGTCGGTGGAGCCGGCGGTGACGTGGCGGGGGCGGCAGGCTAGGACTACGGAGGAGGCGAGGGCGTTGGTGCCGATGCCGATGGAGCGGCCGGAGCGCTCGGTACGGACGGGCCAGGTGCCGGTGACGGACCAGCCAGCCTGGATGAGGCCGTTCAGCATGGTCTCCCAGCCGGTGGACGCGATGCCGTTCTCGTTGTCGGTCTCCGCCTGCTTGAAGGCGTAGTAGACGACGAGGGGGAAGTCGGGGTGATGGCCCGCGCGCATTTGCGTGAAGGTCTCGACGAACCCGCTCTCGAAGTGCGCCTCCGCCTTCTCCCGACTCCCGCCGTGCCGGTAGGGGGAGGCAATAAGCTCGGGCTCCTTTGGGGTGAGGATCGTGGTCATGACCTCGGGGTAGATACTGCCGAGAGAACGGCGGAGCCAGACATAAAAGAAGTCCGAAAGGTCTGCGTAGCCGATGTTGTCGTAGTAGGGAGGGTCAGTATTGATGACGTAGTTGTCGTAGAGGCGGGTGGTGGCATCCGCCTGATCCACGTGGCCCTCGACGGGCTGAGCAGGCAGGGCGTCAAGGCTTTTCCCGATCGCCTTCAGCATGATCTCCAGGGTTCCAGACGACGGACCGAACGGGTCGCCTTCAGCGAAATCCCACGTCATAGGCAACGCCTGCCGAGCAAACGTGCTACGGAGAATCTCCATCTGCGGATTGCTGGCCCACGTGGTGATCGTGGATGCGTAGTCCGCCATCCGGCTTACGGCAAAACCCAGGTACGTGGCCACAGCCTTCCCGTATTCGGCCGCCTCAGCTTCCGCTATGCCCGCGTCTCGTGCATCCTGTTCAACCCTCTCACGGGCCTCGCCAACCAGTTCGCTGAACGTGGTCAGCGCAAGCAACTGCCGGTTCGTGAACAGGTCGGCGTGCTTTCGCATCCCATACGCCTGCACCCGGAAGCTGAGCGCCTTTTCCGGCAGTTCTGATTCCGGAACCTTGGCAGGCCGCCCCACCTCCGCCGCCCCAACATGCTCTGCCGTCGGCGCCAAGTAGATCCGCTGCCGCTTCCCCTCCGCGACCATGGCCATCATCATCGCGCCCATGCGTCCGGCCACTCCCTCGGCCCGGACGTACTTCAGCGTGGCCCGGTTGCCGCACACCAGGCACTCGGCGCCCTTGCCGTCCACAGTCCCCTCACGGGGCTCGCCCTCGGGACCTCCGATCGTGAACGTCGCCCGGCCATCCACCGGCTCGGGGACGACGTAACGGGGCCGATCCTTCTTCTTACTCAGCCAGAACGACCGCACCAACGGCATCTCCGCCCCGCAAGCAGGGTCAGGACAAGCCACCGTCCGCGCCCAAAGCCAAGCAATGACCGGCGCCTCGCTCCCGTCCTCCAGCTTGGCCTTCGGGTAATGGGAGCCGATCTTCGCGAACGCCCGCTCCCGCATCCACTGCCCGTACTGCCGGACATCCTCCGCGAGCCCACTCGCCCCCCGCCAGCTCCCCTCGTGCCGCAGTTCCGCCGTCGGAGACACCGGCTTGCGCCCCGCCCACTTCGGCGGGATCTCGATCAGCGCTTTGTTGATGACGACGGGAACCGGGTTCAGGTCACTGGCGTGAGCCTCAAGCCCAAGCCGATGCGCCTCCAACGGAATCGCCCCGCCGCCCGCGAAGGGATCGAGGACAGCCGGAAGCGGGCCCTCCCCATGCGACTCGGCGATCTTCTCCCGAACCTTGCGCATGATCCGCTCATCGCGCGTGGCCTCCCACGGCACCATCTCCTCGATGAGGTCGAACAGCTCCTGCCGCGCGGCCTTCTGCTCCCCGTCCCCCGGATAGAGATCGGGCCGCGAGGCCGGGTCGTCCACGAGCTGGGCGAAGAGCATCGCGCGCGCAGCCGCCAACGGCCGGCGGGCCCACCACAGGTGCAGGGTCGACGGATGCCCGTGCCGGATGGACTTCTCCCGGGCGGACTCCCGGTTGATCGCCTCCAGCGGGAGGGACACCTCGATGAGCTTGGTGCGGCGCTCCGGTTCTGGAGCCGGGGCCGTGTCTTCGGTTGCGCCGCTCACTGCGGGGTTCCTCCCTTGTTCCAGGCGTCCTGCCAGGACAGCAGGAGCCCCTCGGTCTTCAGGTCGCCGAAGTCGGTGTCGGCGAAGGCGTCGGTCAGGTACCGGATCTCGTCGTGGTCCGGACCGTGCGGGCTCACGGAGACCAGGGCGAGACGGTGCTGCTCGCCCCGGTTCTTGGCGACGAGGACCTCGTTGCGGCTGACGTAGAAGTGCTCCGCGCCCTCCCGACGGCCCTTCACCTCGATGTGCACGAGGTGACCGTCAAGACTAAGCGATCGGATGTCGTAGCCGGGATTGTTGTGGGCCATCTCCTCCGGAACACGGCCCAGGTCACGCTCGGCGCCGAGCACCGCAGCGACAGCACGTCGATCGGTCTCGTAGCCGTCCACCGCGTGGAGGGCGTCCAGCGTGGCCCTCTCCGCCAGAGTCTCGGCAGGGCCGACGTGCCCGACCAGCCAGCCGACCGGCACGACGAGCGCGCACCCCGCCACCACAGGCGGGAGGGCCTGGAGTGCCTGGTCCTTGTCCAGCGCGGCCAGACGCTGCTCGCGGCGGCGCTCAAGGTCCTCGGCCCAGGCGCGGGCGGTCTCCGGACGGTGGCGGACCTTCTTGCCCTCGGCGACGTCCAGCTCGAGTTTCCCCGCTTGCGCGTACCAGAAGCCGATCTCCTGGCGCAGGCGCTGCTCGACCTGGGCGCGGGTGCGCTCGATGACGGGCAGGAGGCGCTCACGGGTCCGGTTCAGGTGCTGGGGGACCGCCTCTCCCACCGCCCACTCCATGGCGCGGACGGGACCACCGTCCCGTAGCCACTCCTCCTTGAGGAGCACCACCCCTGCCGCTTCGGCCTCCCGGGGCGTGGGCGGGCGGTAGTCAAGGTACGGAGCGGGGCCCGCGTCATGAGCCGTGCCATTGGGGTGCAGTTCCACGAAGGCGAAGGAACGGTCGACCGACCGCCCGTGTCCGTCGACGACCTCCTGGACCAGCGCGGTCAGCAGCCGGGGGCGCGCGCCCGCGTCCGAGGCGTCTACAAGCACCGTGCCCCGGGTGAGCAGGTCACCGTGCCGGTGGACCGTTTCCTCGAGTACGGCGTCGAAGAGCGGGTGCCCGGGGGCGATCAGGTCTGCGCGGGCGGCGCCAGGGACGTTGACGCGCTCGCGATCGAAGCTGACCCGCTCGTAGCGACGCTGCACGACTCCGCCCAGCCCGAGCCCGAAGCGACCTGTGTCGCGCAGGACGGCCGGGATGTGGGTGATCTCGTACCGGCCACTCTCCCGCGCCCTGAGGTGGCCACCGAGCCGGTCGAAGGCGTCACGGAAGAACGCCCGTACGTAGTGCGGATGCAGCCGCTTGGCCTGGGCCTCCTCCATACGCAGCCGCACCGCCTCGACATCCTCCAGGCCCATGACATGGGCGTCGAGTGCCAGCCCCTTGATCAGCTCCATCGCCCGCTCCCCTACCCGGGCGTCAATGACCTGGTCCAGGCGGCTCTTGACCTCGGGACGGTCGCCGTAGCGGATCGCCTCCATGAGCAGGCCGCGCAACGGCTCGCCCTCGAAGAGTTCGCCGAGGACGTTGTAGACCTTGCCGTCGTACGCCTTCGACTGCTGTTCGATCTTGTCGAGGAGCCGTTGGAAGACCTGGCCCTCGCGGGTGTCGGCTGCGACAAGGTTCCACAGGTGGCAGACCTCGGTCTGGCCGATGCGGTGGATGCGACCGAAGCGTTGCTCGATGCGGTTGGGGTTCCACGGCAGGTCGTAGTTGACCATGAGGTGAGCGCGCTGGAGGTTCAGGCCCTCGCCGGCGGCGTCGGTGGCAACGAGGACGCGGACCTCGGGATCCTGGTTGAACGCGTCACGGATGTCGCGGCGGTGCGGGCGCGGGGTGCCGCCGTGGATGGCGACGACCGCCTCGGGGCGGCCGATCAGGTTCCTGATCCGGCGGGAAAGGTAGTCGAGAGTGTCGCGGTGCTCGGTGAAGACGATCAGCTTGCGCGGCAGCCCTTTCTCGTCCCGCAGCAGCGGGTCATCCTGGAGCAGCCCGGACAGTTCCCGCCACTTGCGGTCGTCACCGGAGGCAAGGACCCGTGCGGCGAGCCGCTCCAACTCGCTCAGCGCGGCGATCTCCAGCTCCAGCTCCTGGAGGGTGCGGGCGGCGGTCGCAGCGTCGACGACCTGTTCCTCCAGCTCCTCCAGCTCGCCGCCGGTCAGATCGTCCAGCTCGTCCTCGACGGGGATGGACGGCACCGAGGCGGGGGCCGCGTTCGCCACAGACTGCCCCGACAGCATCTCCTGACGCCGGGCCTCCAACCGCAGCCGCCTGCGTTCCAGGGAACGGTGGATCGCCGCCGGGCTGGAGGCAAGACGGCGCTGGAGGACAGCGAGCGCGAAACCGACCTGGTTGCCGCGTCGGCCGTCCAGTCGCTCTGCCCGGTTCATTTCCTGGCGGACGTACTCCGTGACCTGCTCGTACAACTCCTGCTCGGCGGGCGACAGTTCATACGGCACGGTGTAGGCGCGGCGCTCAGGGAAGAGCCGCTTGCCATCGAAGGTGAGCAGGTCCTCCTTGATCATGCGGCGCATCAGGCCGGAGACGTCGTGCCTGTGGATGCCCGCCCGGTAGCGGCCGCTGAACCGGTCGCTGTCCAGCAGTGTCATGAACAGCTGGAAGTCTTCCTCCTTGCCCGCGTGTGGGGTGGCGGTCATCAGGAGCAGGTGACGGGTGAGGCGGCCGAGGAGACGGCCGAGTTCGTAACGCTTGGTGGTCTTGAGCTCCGTACCGAAGTAGCTGGCGCTCATCCGGTGTGCCTCGTCCACGACGACCAGGTCCCAGCCGCTCTCCCCGAGCAGTCGCTGCAGGTCCTCGGAACGGGCCAGGGCGTCCATACGCGCGATGAGCCGGGGATGCCGATCGAAGACGTTGCCGTCGATCGTCGCGTCGGTCAGCTGCCGGGTGAGAAGGGTGAAGTCGAGGCCGAACTTCTCCAGCAGCTCGTCCTGCCACTGATCAACCAGCCCGCCCGGCACGACGATCAGGCAGCGCTCCAGGTCGCCGCGGAGCGCCAGCTCCTTGATGTAGAGCCCGGCCATGATGGTCTTGCCGGCGCCGGGGTCGTCGGCGAGGAGGAAGCGCAGCGGGGTGCGCGGCAGCAGCTCGTTGTAGACGGCCTGGATCTGGTGGGGCAGTGGGTCGAGGAGGCTCGTGGACACGGCAAGCATCGCGTCACCGCGCGCCGCCATCCTGATCCGCAGCGCCTCGGCCGCCAGGCGGAACAACCCGGGGTCCGCGTCGAAGCCGCCGCCCGCTGTGCTGGGGGTCACCTCGGCCAGCCGCTCAGCGTCCTCCTCGTAGAGGATCCGCTCCTCCACGGTGCCGTCGGGACGGCGGTACGTCACCTGGGCAGCGGCTATTCCGAACATCTGCAACGCGACGATTGCGACGTCCACGCCGGGGGCGATGCCTGCCACCATGCGGCCAGGGGTGAGGTCTTCAAGCCGGAGGGGGCTTCGCCCAGACATCCGTAGCCTCCTGCTGACTGAAACCTCGTGGTCACGCGTATAGCGAAGTCCAATGATGCCCCAGCTGGAAGCTCCTGAGTCCCGAGATTCAGATGTCTCGTCTATGACTCGCCTTCTCCCTGTGGCCGAGGCGACCAAGCGGGAGCGCTGAGAGAGCGTTTACTTCCCCGGCTTCTCGGACGAGTAGGTGGAGGCGTCCGTGGTGTCCGTGGCGTCCGTGATGGTGCGTGATCCGGTCGCTCCGGGTCGCGACTGCTAGCGCCAACGTGTCCGCCTTGAACTCGGTCAAGGCCCAACCCAGGATATTTCCAGGCTCACGCTTCCAAACGACCTGCGTGTATGCCCACCAAGCACAGCGCTCACCCATCCATACTGCGCGACTACCTCGACTAGGTCGCGGTCGTACGAGTGACAAGGCCCGGTTCCACCAGGTGGGGAACCGGGCCTTCGCGTTGATCAGCGGGTGCGCGGCACGGCGGGCTGGATCACCCTGGGTGTTCCATCACCACCTCGGAGTGAGGAGCCTGCATGCGTCGCCTCTTTGCCCGGGCACTGGCCCGGCCGCTGGTCCTGGCGGCCGCGGCGACCGCGATACCGCTGGTGTCCGCCGCACCCGCGTCAGCCGACAGCATCGTCGTCGGGGGCTTTCCGGTCGAAGTGTCCGACAGTCCGTGGACCGTCGCCCTGTCCAGTCGTGACCGGTTCGGAGGTACGCGGGCGGGACAGTTCTGCGGGGGAGTGGCCGTCGGCCGCACCACCGTGCTCACGGCGGCACACTGCCTGGATGAGCAGGTTCTCGGATCGCCGCCCGAGCAGGTGCGTGACCTGAGGGTCATCGCCGGCCGCACCGACCTGCTTTCGGACCAGGGTCAGGAGATCTCCGTCCGCGACGTCTGGGTGAACCCGGCGCACGACGACGTCAGCAACGCCGGTGACTTCGCGGTGCTCACCCTTTCCGGAGCCCTGCCCGCCGGCTCGGTCATAGGGATGGCGGGAGAGGGCGACCCCGCGTACGGGCCCGAGACAGGGGCGCTCGTCTACGGCTGGGGTGACACCTCGGGCGCCGGGGACTACGCGAACGGCCTGCGGGCGGCACGCGTGCGTGTGCTCCCCGACACGCTCTGTGAGCGTGCGTATCCCGGAAGCGATGACGGGCGGTATCTCTCCGACAGCATGCTCTGTGCCGGTGAGGACGTAGGTGGCCGCGACGCCTGCCAGGGGGACAGCGGGGGGCCGCTGGTCGCCCAGGGGAGGCTCATCGGGCTCGTGTCGTGGGGGAGCGGCTGTGGGCGCCCGGGTAGTCCCGGGGTGTACACGCGCGTCTCCGCCGTTCTGCGGACGCTGGGATGGGACGACGCCGCCGCGCGGCAGCGCGGGGGCGCCTGACGGCCTCTGAGAGCTTGCCAGGCAAGCGCACGGGCGGCCGCCTCCGGATGGGAGGCGGCCGCCCGTGCACCGGCTTGTGCCGGCTGGCTCGTCGTCGGGCGCGTAGGGTCAGCGGTCTTCCTCGGGGGAAGATTCCGGAACGGCCGTCAGTCGCTCCGTCTCGTCCTGTATCTCAGCGGCGATCTTCTTGAGTTCCGGCTCGAACTTGCGCCCATGGTGGGCGCAGAAGAGCAGTTCTCCGCCGCTCAGCAGGACGACGCGCAGGTAGGCCTGGGCGCCGCAGCGGTCGCAGCGATCGGCGGCCGTCAGCGGGCTTGCGGAAGTCAGAACAGTAGTCACGTCGCCTCTTCTCTAGCTCGACGAGCTGTCGTACCAGGGTCAACATCCAACCAGCCCCAAAACGTTCCCGCTCGTGGCTTTTCCTCGAAAAAACTTTTCGAGGGGCAGGCTGTTGCCGGTTGGCGGCGAATGTGCCGTATTGCGTGTCTGTGTGTCGTACGGGTTCGCGCAGTCGGTCAGTGTCGGTCCCGCCGGCTGGGTTGCCGGTTTGTTCATGAGGACGTGCCCGGAGCCTAAATGGTTCATGCCTCGAAGGGAACGTGATGTGTACTTCACCCCATCGAGGGATCGAACAGGTATGCGAGGCTGGACTAGGGTGTGTCCGCGACGAGGGTGGCGTTACAACGGCTCTACCAGGCCTCGGTACCCTCAGACCGGTGAACCGAGCCGCGCCCTTACCCAGCGGGGCCCCATCTGAAATTCAGCGAGGAGCGAACCGCGTGACCGCCGAGACATCCGTGCCGTCCACTGCGCTGCTGGCAGGAGCAGACCGGGACGGATCCAATTACACCGCGCGGCACCTGCTCGTCCTCGAGGGGCTCGAGGCCGTACGCAAGCGTCCGGGCATGTACATCGGATCGACCGACAGCCGTGGGCTGATGCACTGCCTGTGGGAGATCATCGACAACTCCGTCGACGAGGCCCTCGGTGGTCACTGCGACCACATCGAGGTGATCCTCCACGACGACGCGTCCGTGGAGGTCCGGGACAACGGCCGGGGCATCCCGGTCGACGTGGAGCCCAAGACCGGCCTGTCCGGTGTCGAGGTCGTCATGACCAAGCTGCACGCCGGCGGAAAGTTCGGCGGCGGCTCGTACGCCGCCTCCGGCGGCCTGCACGGCGTCGGTGCCTCCGTGGTGAACGCCCTGTCCGCCCGGCTGGACATCGAGGTGGACCGGGGCGGGCACACCAACGCCATCAGCTTCCGGCGCGGCGTCCCGGGCGCGTTCACGGGGGCGGGCCCGGACGCCAAGTTCGAGGCCAAGAGCGGGCTGCGCAAGGCCAAGAAAGTCCCCAAGAGCCGTACCGGCACGCGCGTGCGGTACTGGGCCGACCGCCAGATCTTCCTCAAGGACGCCAAGCTCTCCCTGGAGAACCTGCACCAGCGGGCTCGCCAGACCGCGTTCCTGGTGCCCGGGCTGACCATCGTCGTCCGCGACGAGTACGGGCTCGGTGACGGCGGCAGCAAGGGCGAGGAGTCGTTCCGCTTCGACGGCGGCATCAGCGAGTTCTGCGAGTTCCTGGCCAGAGACAGGCCCGTCTGCGACGTTCTGCGCTTCAGCGGGCAGGGCAGCTTCAAGGAGACGGTCCCGGTCCTCGACGAGCACGGTCAGATGACGCCCACCGAGGTCACCCGTGATCTCGGCGTCGACGTCGCGATGCGCTGGGGCACCGGGTACGACACCACCCTCAAGTCGTTCGTCAACATCATCGCCACGCCCAAGGGCGGCACCCACGTCGCGGGCTTCGAGCAGGCGGTGGCGAAGACGATGAACGAGGTGCTGCGGACCAAAAAGATGCTGCGCGTCGCCGAGGACGACATCGTCAAGGACGACGCCCTGGAGGGGCTCACGGCGGTCGTGACCGTACGCCTCGCCGAGCCCCAGTTCGAGGGCCAGACCAAGGAGGTCCTCGGCACCTCGGCGGCCCGCCGGATCGTGAACAACGTCATCACCAAGGAACTCAAGGCGTTCCTGACCTCCACCAAGCGTGACGCGGCCCAGCAGGCCCGGGTGGTCATGGAGAAGGCCGTCGCCGCGGCGCGCACCCGCATCGCCGCCCGGCAGCACAAGGACGCCCAGCGCCGCAAGACGGCCCTGGAGTCCTCCTCGCTGCCCGCCAAGCTCGCCGACTGCCGCAGTGACGACGTCGACCGCAGTGAGCTGTTCATCGTCGAGGGCGACTCCGCGCTGGGCACCGCGAAGCTCGCCCGGAACAGCGAGTTCCAGGCGCTGCTGCCCATCCGCGGCAAGATCCTCAACGTCCAGAAGTCGTCCGTGACCGACATGCTGAAGAACGCCGAGTGCGGCGCGATCATCCAGGTCATAGGAGCAGGCTCCGGCCGTACCTTCGACATCGACGCGGCCCGCTACGGCAAGATCATCATGATGACGGACGCCGATGTGGACGGCTCCCACATCCGCACCCTGCTCCTGACCCTGTTCCACCGCTACATGCGGCCCATGGTGGAGTCGGGCCGGGTCTTCGCCGCGGTGCCGCCGCTGCACCGCATCGAGCTCATCCAGCCGAAGAAGGGCCAGGATAAGTACGTCTACACCTACTCGGACCGGGAGCTGCGCGACAAGCTCATGGAGTTCCAGAGCAAGAACATCCGGTACAAGGACTCCATCCAGCGCTACAAGGGCCTGGGCGAGATGGACGCCGACCAGCTCGCGGAGACGACCATGGACCCGCGACGCCGCACCCTGCGCCGGATCAACCTCACGGACCTGGACTCCGCCGAACAGGTCTTCGACCTGCTGATGGGCAACGACGTCGCTCCCCGCAAGGAGTTCATCTCCAGTTCGGCGGCGACACTGGACCGGTCGCGCATCGACGCGTAACGATGCGTGACGATTCGTAATCGTGCGCAGCCTTCGAGCCGGGCCCGGGTCGCACACCGGGGCCCGGCCCGGTGTGCGAGGCCCGTGCCCGCCATGACGGGGCTCAAGGGACGAGTCACCTGATGGGGTGAAGCGCGAAGGGAAGAAGAGTCAGGGATCTTCCCGTTCTGTCCATCCTTGGGCATGCAGTCAAGCAACGATCGCCTCCACGGTGCCGGGGATGGCCCCGACGGCGCGGTCGACCACCGGCAGGCCCCGGACGATGTCCGCGCCGAGGCCTCTCCGGGGCTGGGGCACGACGACCCGTGGTACGACGCCCTCGCCTCCGGCTGGGGCGAGCCGGCCGGCCCCGGGGGACCCGAGCCCGTGCTGCCCTCGATGCGCCGGGAAGCGGTGGCGGAGCCACCCCCGACCGCGGCCGACGTGTACCTGGAGGTCCAGCGCAGCGCGGCCTTCCAGGAGGTCCGCAGCCGGTACCGGAGGTTCGTGGGGCCGGCCGTCGCCGCCTTCTTCACGTGGTATGTCGCCTATGTGGTGGCCGCCACGACTGCGCCCGCGCTGATGGCCCGGCCGGTGGCCGGAGCGGTGAACGTGGCGATGGTCGCCGGGCTCGGGCAGTTCCTCACCACGTTCCTGCTCACCTGGGCGTACGCCCGGCACGCCCGCCTGCGCCGGGACCGGGCCGCGCTCGAACTGCGCTGGGACACCCAGGAGCTGACGCGCGGGGCGCGCGGCGGTGCGTCGTGACGAGCGACCACCAGACGCTGGCGCTGCTGCTGTTCAGCACGTTCGTCGCCGTCACGCTGGCGATCACGACCTGGGTGAGCCGCAAGAGGCAGGGCTCGGCGGAGGAGTTCTACGCGGGCGGCCGCCTGTTCTCCCCGCTGGAGAATGGTTTTGCCATCGCCGGCGACTACATGTCGGCCGCCTCCTTCCTCGGCATCTCGGGGCTCATCGCGCTCTACGGCTACGACGGCATGCTGTACTCGGTGGGCTTTCTGGTCGCCTGGCTCGTCGTGCTGTTCCTCGTAGCCGAACTGGTGCGCAACTGCGGCAGGTTCACCCTCGCCGACGTCGTGGCGGCACGAATGCGCGAGCGGCCGGTACGGATCGCGGCGGGAACCTCCTCGGTCACCGTGTCCGTCATGTACCTGGTGGCGCAGATGGTGGGCGCGGGCAGCCTGGTCGCGCTGCTCCTCGGCGGTACGACCGAGGCGGCGCGGACGTGGACGGTCATCGGCGTCGGCGCCCTCATGGTGATCTACGTGTCGCTGGGAGGGATGCGGGCCACCACCTGGATCCAGATCGTGAAGGCCGTGCTGCTCCTCGGCGGTACCGTGGCCCTGACCGCACTCGTCCTGGTGCGCTTCCACGGCGACTTCGACCGGCTGCTGCGCACCGCGGCCGAGCGCAGCGGTCACGGCGAGGCCTTCCTGGCACCCGGGCTGGCGTACGGCGGGGACTGGACCTCGCGGTTCGACTTCATCAGTCTGGGGCTCGCCCTGGTGCTGGGCACGGCCGGGCTGCCGCACATCCTGTCCCGCTTCTACACCGTGCCCACCGCCCCGGCGGCGAGGCGGTCGGTCGTCTGGTCGATCGGCCTCATCGGAGGCTTCTACCTGATGACGATCGTGCTCGGGTTCGGCGCCGCCGCCCTGGTCGGGCCGGACGCCGTACGGGCGTCGAACGCCGCGGGGAACACGGCGGTCCCGTTGCTCGCCCTCGACCTGGGCGGCGGCGCGGGGTCCACCGGGGGAGCGGTCCTGTTCGCGGTCGTCGCCGCCGTCGCCTTCGCCACCATCCTCGCGGTGGTCGCCGGCATCACGCTGGCCTCCTCGGCGTCCGTGGCCCACGACCTCTACGCGTCCCTGCGCCGCCGTGGCGCGAAACCGCGCAGTGAGGTCGCCGTGGCGCGTGTCGCCGCCGTCGGTATCGGCGCCGCCGCGATCGCTCTCGGCCTGCTCGCCCGCGATCTCAACGTCGCCTTCCTGGTGGGCCTCGCCTTCGCCGTCGCCGCGTCCGCAAACCTGCCGGTGCTGCTCTATTCGCTGTTCTGGCGCGGCTTCACCACGCGCGGCGCCGTGTGGTCCGTCTACGGTGGGCTCGTACCGTCCGTGGTGCTCGTGCTGCTGTCCCCGGTGGTGTCCGGCAGCCCGCAGTCGCTGATCCCGGGCGTCGACTTCCAGTACTTCCCACTGCGGAACCCCGGCCTGGTCTCGATCCCGCTGGGCTTCGTCGCTGGCTGGCTCGGCACGGTCACCTCACGGGAGGCCCCGGACGAGGCCAAGTACGCCGAGACGGAGGTGCGGTCGCTGACCGGGGCGGGCGCCGTGTAGGCGGCGGCGCGATCGTCCCCGGTTCTCCTCAGACGTGGGTCGCCCACTCGTAGCGGTGTTCCGGTCGGCCGGCGTCGCCGTACTTGAGGGTCAGCCGGGCCCGACCCGTGCGTTCCAGGAGCTTCAGATAGCGCTGAGCGGTCTGCCGGCTCACCCCGGTCCGCTCGGCGATCTCCTGGGCGGAGAGCGCACCGTCCGCCTTGATCAGACACTGGCGCACAAGCTCGGCGGTGGTGGGAGAGTGCCCCTTGGGCAGCCCTGGCTCCGACGGCGCCGACAGGGCGCCGAAGATGCGGTCGACCTGCGCCTGCTCCGCCTCGCCACCGCCGTCGAGAGTGCGCCGTAGCTCCGCGTACGCCTCCAGCTTGGCGCGCAGCCCCGCGAACGCGAACGGCTTGACCAGGTACTGCAGGGCACCCTGGCGCATCGCCGCCTGGACGGTCGACACGTCCCGGGCCGCCGTCACCATGATCACGTCGGTCTGGTGGCCGCGTCGCCGCATCTCCTGGACGACCTCCAGACCGGTCCGGTCGGGCAGGTAGTGGTCCAGCAGGATCAGGTCCAGGCGGGGCAGCGTCTCCACCCTCCGCAGCGCCTCCAGCGCGCTGTGCGCCTCGCCGGCGACGTGGAAGCCCGGTACCTTCCCGACGTAGGCGGCGTTGACCCGCGCGACCCGCGTGTCGTCGTCCACGACCAAGACCTCGATCATCGGGACTCCTCCTCGGCAGTGGTGCTCACGGGGGTGGTGCGGGCCGGACCGGCGAGGGCGGGGCCGGCGAGGGCGGGGCCGGTGAGGGCGGGGTCCAGGTCCGGTTCGGCCAGCGCCTCCGGCAGGACGACGACGAATTCGGCGCCCCCACCGTGCGCCTCCCGGACGGTGGCGCTGCCGCCCTGCCGTTCGGCGAACCTGCGTACCAGCGACAGTCCGATGCCGCGCTGGCGGTGCGCCGGCGGCTCCTTGGTGGACCACCCCGCCGTGAACACCAGCTCGCGGTGTTCCTCCGGAATCCCGGGTCCCGTGTCACGCACCCGGAGCGTGACGGCACGCCCTCGCGCACGCAATTCGACCTCCACGCGCGCGTGCGGCGTTCCCGCGGCGGCGTCGAGCGCGTTGTCGACCAGGTTGCCGACCACCGTGACGAGGCCTGTGGGGTCGACCAGTCGGTCGGGCAGCCGCGTCCGGTCCGACACCCACAGCACGACTCCGCGTTCGGCCGCGACGGTCGCCTTGCCTACCAGCAGGGCGGCGAGGAGGGGGTCCTGGATCCGCTCGGTGATCTGCTCAGCGGTGACCCGGTGGTCGCCGACCACCTCGCCGACGAACTCCACGGCGTCGTCGTACATCTCGAGTTCGAGCAGCCCCAGCAGGGTGTGCATGCGATTGGCGTGCTCGTGGTCCTGCGCGCGCAGGGCGTCGATCAGGCCGCGCGTCGAGTCGAGTTCCCGGCCCAGCTGCTCCAGCTCGGTGCGGTCACGCAGGGTGGCGACGGCGCCACCGTCGTCGGTCGGCATCCGGTTGGCGACCAGGACCCGCTGGCCGCGCACGGTCAGCAAGTCGGTGCCGGTCACCCGGCCGGCCAGGACGTCGGCCGTACGCCCGCCGCCGAGTGCTTCCTCGGGGGAGCTGCCGACGGCCTCGCCGCCGATGCCCAGCAGGCGCTGCGCCTCGTCGTTGAGCAGGCGCACCCTGCCGCCGCGGTCCAGGGCGACGACGCCCTCCCGGATGCCGTGCAGCATGGCCTCTCGCTCCGCGAGCAGCCCCGCGATGTCCGAGAAGGCCAGGTCACGGGTCTGCCGCTGGACACGGCGCGAGATGAGCCAGGCGGCCACCGCGCCCACGGCGAGGGCACCACCCGCGTACGCGAACAGTCCGGGGATGGCGTGGATCAGCCGGGCCCGGACGCTGTCGTACGCGATGCCGACCGAGACCGCGCCGACGATGTCGCCGTCGCTGTCGCGCAGCGGCACCTTGCCGCGCGCGGACCGGCCCAGGGTGCCGTCGTCGATCTCCATGACCTCGCGCCCGGCCAGGGCCTGCCCGGGGTCGGTCGAGACGATCTCGCCGATCCGCTCCGGGTCGGTGTGCGACCAGCGCACGCCCTGCCGGTCCATCACGACGACGTACTCCGCATGGGTGGCCTGCCGGACCCGTTCCGCTTCCCGTTGCACCGGGCCGTCCGGCGCCGGACGGGTCGTCCGCAGGTCCCGTACGACCTGCGGTTGCTGCGCGGTGGTCTGCGCGATCGCGAGCGCACGGCGCATCGCCTGGTCGTCCAGCTGGTCACCGAGCGGCGCCAGGAACAGCCCGGTCGCGAGCACGGCGACTCCCGCGGCGATCGCCAGCTGCATCAGCAGCACCTGCGAGAACACCCGCCGCGGCAGGCCGAGGCGCAGGCGGCGTACGGAGGGAGTGGGGCTCATACCCATGACGGTACGTGGGAGGCGGGGGCATGCCGTATGGGGTGTGGCGCGGATCTCCCGGGCGCCTCCAGAGCGGGGTCGGAGCGTCAGCTCGCGAGCGCCGCCGTCACCGAGAGTTCGCGCACCGCCGTGACCTCCATCCGCGCCGGCGAGCCCAGCACCGAGGCCCCGCAGCTCTCCGGACGCGGCGGCGCCGACGCGCCCTGTTCGACGGTCACCCGCCAGTGCCGGCCGTCGGCGTGGGCCAGGGTCACCTCCCAGCGCGGAGCGGCACCGTCCGTCCGTACGACGTTCAGCGCCTCGGCCGCGTCCTCGCCGACGGCCGAGCGCACGGCCAGCTCGGCCGCCTGGCCGGGACGCTCCCACGCGGAGTTGCCGCGGCAGCCCTCGACGACGATCCGCCCCTCGGCGGCCCCGTGCAGGACCTCCTTGACGGTGTGGGTCTGGACCCGGCCGTACGCGTATCCGTGGGGCAGTACGAGCACCGTCGGTGAGAATCGGTGACCACCCAGATGGGTGACCTCCCAGACGCCCTCGGCCCCGGACGCCGCGAGTTCGGCCGCCAGCGGCCGGCCGAGGAGCGCGCAGCACCGGTCGCGCTTGCCGTTGGTGCAGACGAGAGCGAGCGGATCACCCGGATGGGGACCGCCCTCGAGCGCCGAGTCGAAGGTACGGCGATCCCCCCTGCCGAGCGCGGCGAAGTCGAGGTCGAGCAGCCGACGGGGGTCGGTGAGCCTGGTGGCGTGCAACCACACGTTTCCCGGCACGGTGTGTGCCGCGTACACCCGGCGCTCTGCGGGGGTGCCACGGTCAGCGTCCGCGTGGCGGCCGGGACGGCGGATGAGCGCGATGCGCACTCCCGTGCCCTTCGCCGCCGCCTCCAGGGCGCGCCCCAGCGCGGGGTCCAGGTGGCTCGACGTGAGCGCCTTGGAGCCCCACGGGCCGGATTGTTCGAGCAGCAACCAGGTCCTCGCGACGGGCGCGGTGCCCGAGACGGGCTCGGCGAGGCTCCGGGAGACGGTTGAGCACGTACTCACAGAGGTGAGCCTAACCTGACTTCCGCCGCGGTGACTTCCAGCCGCGCCTGAACGCTACTCCGGCAGTGGCTGAGGCGGTCTCGGACCCGAGTAGAGCCCGCTTGGACGCATACGCAGCGGCCGCTCCCCGTACTCCTCCAGCGCATGCGCGATCCAGCCCGCCGTCCGGGCCACTGCGAAGATCGTCTCGGCCGCCGTGGAGGGCATGCCGGAGGAAGCGGTGAGCACGGCGAGCGCCAGGTCGACGTTGGCGTGCAAAGGGGTGTGGCGGGCGGCGGTGGCCTGGATGTCGCGGGCCGCCGCGAGCGCGGGCGCCGCGCGGGGGATGTCCTCCAGGAGGGCGAAGAGGGCACGCGCGCGTGGGTCCTCGCCGGGGTAGAGCCGATGGCCGAGTCCGGGGATGCGGCGGCCTGCCCGCAGTTCCTCCGCGACCACCGGTGCCGCGCTGCCCTGGTCGAGCACTTCCAGCAGCAGCCGGTGGGCGAGTCCGCCGGCCGCGCCGTGCAGCGGACCCTCGATCACGCCGAGTCCGGCGGACACGGCCGCGTAGGCGTGCGCCCGGGCCGACGCCGCGACGCGTACGGCGAGCGTGGAGGCGGCCAGGTCGTGGTCGACGAGCAGGGAGAGCGCCGTGTCGAGGGCGTGCAGCGCTGCCTCGTCGGCGGGCCGTCCGCTGAGCCGTGTCCACAGGCGATGCGCGAGCGGGCCCCGGTCGTGCCCGTCGTGGAGTACGGGCGGCAGCGCGGCGACGAGGGTCGGGATGAGGATGCGCGCGGTGCCCAGCACGGCGCCCTCGGACAGATCGAAGCGGAGCGGGTCCGCGGCCCCGGCGGCGATGGCCGCGACGCGCAGCCTGTCGGTGGGGCCGGCGTGCTCGGGCAGCGCGTCGACGGCCCGGCGGGCGGCGGCCACGGAGGCGTCGGGCGCGGTGAAGGCGATGCCGGGGCGCAACTGCCCGGTCCAGAGCCACTCGGCCACTTCTTCGTAGCTGTGGCGCGCGGCGAGTTCGACCGCGTCGACGCCCCGGTAGTAGAACCGGTCGCTCTCGATGAGCGTGACGCGGGTGCGCACCGCCAACTCCTGGCCGGAGCCAGCGGGGGCGCCGCTGACGCGCCTGTTGCGCCGGGCGAGGGTCCGCACCTCCTCCGCGTCGAAGGTGCTGCCCCGGCCGCCGGGCGTGCGTCGGCTGCCGAGCTGGCCGCGGCTGACGTACGCGTACACGGTCTCGGGTTTCACTCCGAGCAGTTCGGCCGCCTCCCTGGTGGTCAGGCGCCGCTCGCTGTCGTCGGGGTGATCGGGCTCTTGATCGCGCATGGGGCCACCGTATCGACTCTGCGCGTCCGTCTTGAGTGGTCGTATTGATTCAATCAATATTGACAGAGCTTTGGTCAACTATGGACAGTTGACTCATGGCCGAGGAGGTAATCATGTCCGTCAACAAAGCCGCAGCCGCCGCAACGCTCGTCGAGGCGCCGCGAGGACTCGCGGGCGTCGTGGTGGCCGACACCGAGGTCGGAGACGTGCGAGGCCTCGAGGGCTTCTACCACTACCGCCAGTACTCGGCTGTCGAACTCGCACGGAGCCGTGGCTTCGAGGACGTCTGGCATCTCCTGGTCCACGGGGAACTGCCGGACGCCCGTCGCGGTGCCGCCTTCGCCGCGGAGACCGCGGCCCTGCGCCGGCTCCCCGACGCGGTGCGCACGGCACTGCCCGCCGTCGCTGCGGCCGGCGGCCACTCCGGCCCGCTCGCCGGGATGCGCACGGGCCTGTCCCTGCTGGGCGCGGCCCGGGGCTTCCGGCCCGTGTACGACCTGTCGGCCGATCAGCGCCGCCAGGACACCCTCGTGGCCGCCGCGGCCGTACCGACACTGCTCACCGCGCTGCACCGGTTGGGGAGGGGACTCGAACCCGTGGAGCCTCGCGAGGATCTGTCGTACGCCGCCAACTACCTCTACATGCTGACCGGTAGGGAGCCGGACGAGTGGCGGACGCGGGCGGTCGAGCAATACTTGATCTCAACCATTGATCACGGTTTCAACGCGTCAACCTTCACCGCGCGGGTCATCGCCTCGACGGGGGCGGATGTCGCGGCCTGCCTGGCCGGAGCGGTGTCGGCGTTGTCCGGTCCGCTGCACGGCGGGGCGCCGAGCAGGGCACTGGACACCCTGGACGCGATCGGCACTCCCGACCGCATCGACTCGTGGATCCGCGAGCGGGTGCTCGCCGGCGACCGCATCATGGGTTTCGGCCACGCGGTCTACCGCACCGAGGACCCGCGCTCCCGGATGCTGCGAGAGGTGGCACAGCGGTTCGGCGGTCCGCGCGTGGAGTTCGCCGTCGAGGTGGAGCGACAGGTCGAGGCGATCCTCGCGGAGCTGAAGCCGGGGCGCGAGCTCCACACGAACGTCGAGTTCTACGCGGGCGTGGTCATGGAGCTCTGCGGCCTGCCGCGCGAGATGTTCACGCCGACGTTCGCGGCAGCGCGGGTGGTGGGGTGGAGCGCCAACATCCTGGAGCAGGCGCGGGACTCGAAGATCATCCGTCCGGCGGCGCGGTACGTGGGGCCGGGAGCCCCGGTCGGGGTGCCTGCGGCGGGTTGACCACGCGGCGGGTTGACCATGCGGCGGTTGGAGCACGCGGCAGGGCTGGAGCATACGGCGGGGTGGAGCATGCGAGTGGCCTGGTGCCGTTCGGGCGCCAGGCCTGGTCGGGGAAGCGTCGAGCGAGGACGGGGTGCCGGGCTGCTCGGCGGTGGGGCGTCCGGCGCGGGTGACGGTGGTGGCGGCCGGACCGGAGACGCGGGCGGTGGCGTCAGGCGTCGGGGATGTCCGCCTTGGCGCGGATCAGGGTTTCCCGGCTGACCACGACGATCCGTTCGTAGTCGGCACGGGCGGCGTCGGCGGGCAGTTCACGCTCAAGCGCCTCGGTGGCCTCGGTGCCGATGACGGCGAAGTTGCCGTCGCTCAGTTCGAACACGTCAGGGCAGGTGGATCCCGAGTTACTGCCCCGGGCGCTGGGAGGCACACCGATGCGGCGCACGATCTTCAAAGGTACCGGTCCTTATGAACAGAGAGTCTGCGGAGTGATGGCGAGCACACGGTACTGGTGTTTCCGGGACTCTCGTGACTGGGAGGCCGAACCCACTCCGTCGTGTCCCCGAGACGGGGGTGTTGACCGTGCGCTGAGCGAGCGATTGGTCAGTCGGGCGGGGGATTCCCCACGACCCACCATTCCTCCGTATCGGCCTCGTCGAGGTCCCTGACGAGGCCGTCGACCATGCGTCCCAGCCGCGCTTCCTCGGACGCCTCGTTGAGGGAGTCGCGCATGTGTCCCGACGCCTGCCAGTACTCGCGGAACACGGGGCTCTGGAAGAACTCACGCAGGTGCCTGTACAACCCCTCCCGGTCCAGCAGCCCCATCTGATGGGTGTGGTACAGGTACACGTACCAGGCGTTGGCGTAGAAGAACTGGCGGCGCCTCGCGGCCGGGATGTCCTTGTCGTACGTGTCGATGACCTCGGCCAGGGAGGGATCGTCGATCGCCCGGGCCAGCAACTCCCAGTGCGTGCGCTGCTGATGCTGCAGCGACTCGCGCCTGATCGCCAGCTCTTCCAGCTCCAGCTGTCGCTCGTGCAGACGGGCCTTCTCCAGCCCTCGTCGGCGGGCGGCCAGCGACACTCCCGCGGTGGCCAGCAGTATGCCGGCCGCGGCGGAGCCGAACCTCCCCGTGACGTTCTTCCGTGTGACCATGTCAACCCCCGAATCAGGCGACCGCCCGCCGGTCGTCGAGTGCGGGTCGGCTGACGGGGACCGGCGAGCGATGGGTGGCGCTGCCGCCTCCAGAGTGCCGAGCGGCGCTGACCGGCGGGGAGGCGGAGAGGCGGCGCACGGAGGGAAGCGAGGGTCGCACAGTCCGGCGCCATGCAAAACGTCTGCCCAGCGAGTGCTGCTAACAATCGTTCACTCCGCGGGCACTCCACCGGCTCGTATCCTGAGCAGGCAATTCCGTACATGGGTGTACGCCTTGCCGCGGGCCGGCGTACGCGTGGGTGAGAGAGAGGTCGCACGGTGGGGCATCGCCCGACTCCGCAGCAGATCCCGGTCGTCGTGCTCGCCGGATTCCTCGGCTCCGGGAAGACCACACTCCTCAACCACCTCCTCCACCGCAGCGGAGGCAGCCGTATCGGCGCCATCGTCAACGACTTCGGCTCGATCGAGATCGACGCGATGGCCGTCGCCGGCGCGCTCGGCGACTCCACCGTTTCGCTGGGCAACGGGTGTCTCTGCTGTGCCGTCGACGCGAGTGAACTGGACGGGTACTTGGAGCGGCTGGCTCGCCCGGAAGCGGGCATCGACGTCATCGTCATCGAGGCCAGCGGTCTCGCCGAGCCACAGGAACTCGTGCGCATGCTCCTCGCCAGCGAGCAGCCCGGGGTGGTCTACGGCGGGCTCGTCGAGGTCGTCGACGCCGCCGAGTTCGACGACACGCGCGCCAAGCACCCCGAGATCGACCGGCATCTGGCGCTCGCCGACCTGGTCGTGGTCAACAAGACCGACCGGGCCCCGGACGCCGAGCGCGTGCTCGCGCTCGTCCGGTCGCTCGGCGACCGGGCCGCCGTCGTGCCCGCGACCTACGGCCGGATCGACCCGGAGTTCCTCTACGACTGCCGGCCGAGCGAGGAGCGTGTGGGGCAGCTGTCCTTCGACGACCTGCACGACCACTCCAGGGGCGGCGAACACGCGGAGCATCTGCACGCCGCCTACGACACCGTGTCGTTCGTCTCCGACCTGCCGTTCGACCCGCGCCGGCTCATGCGGTTCCTCGACAGCCGGCCCGAGGGCCTGTACCGGATCAAGGGATACGTGGACTTCGGCCCACACGACACGCGCAATCGGTACGCCGTCCACGCCGTCGGCCGTTTCCTGCGCTTCTACCCGGAGCCCTGGAGGCCCGCCGACGCCCGCCGCACCCAACTCGTCCTCATCGGCTCCGGCATCGACGCGCCGGCCCTCGCCGAGGAACTCGAAGCGTGCCGCGGGGACGCCGACGCCCCGCACGCCGACGAGCACGGCATGTGGGGCGTCCTGCGCTACGTACCGGACCCCGACGGAGCGGACCCCGCCGTACCGGCCCCCGACGTCGAGGAACCGGGCGGCGAGGATCGGCCGCCCGGGGGGTCCCAGGACGGGCCCCAGGACGGGCCCTAGGCCGGCCCCGCCACCACCGACACCGTCTTCGGCAGCGACACGCCCGAGCCGTCGCGGCGCGGGTCGATGTCCGGGAGCTGGGCGGGGGTGCCGTTCTTCTGCGCGGCGAGCGCCGGGGTGGCGCCCGCCCAGGCGAAGGCCAGACAGTCCTCGCCCTTCAGGAACCGCTGGCAGCGCACGCCACCCGTGGCCCGACCCTTGCGCGGGTATTGGTCGAACGGCGTGAGCTTGGCCGTGGTCTGGACGGAGTCGTCCAGCGTGCCGCGCGAACCGGCGACCGTGAAGACGACCGCCTCCGCGGCCGGGTCCACCGCCGTGAAGGAGATGACCTTGGCGCCGTCGGTCAGCTTGACGCCCGCCACACCGCCCGCCGGACGGCCCTGCGGTCGGACCTGTGAGGCCTGGTAGCGCAGCAGCTGCGCGTCGTCCGTGATGAAGACCAGGTCCTCGTCGCCGGTGCGCAGCTCGGCGCCGCCGACGATCCGGTCACCCTCCTTGAGGGTGATGACCTCCAACTCGTCCTTGTTGGACGGGTAGTCGGGCACCACCCGCTTGACGACACCCTGTTCCGTACCGAGCGCCAGGCCCGGCGAGGACTCGTCCAGTGTGGTCAGGCAGACGACGGTCTCGTCGTCCTCCAGGGTCACGAACTCCGCCAGCGGCGCGCCACCCGAGAGGTTCGGCGTCGGCATGGGCTCCGGGAGCTGGGGCAGGTCCACGACGTTCACCCGCAGCAGGCGCCCGGCCGACGTGACCACGCCCACCTCGCCGCGGGCCGTGGCCGGCACCGCCGAGACGATCAGGTCGTGCTTGACGCGCTTGGCGCCGGCCTCGGTGACGAGGGGCTCGTCGTTCGCGGTGCGGGCGAGCAGGCCCGTCGAGGACAGCAGCACCCGGCACGGGTCGTCCGCCACCTGGAGCGGAACGGTGGCGACCGGTGCACCGGACGACTCCAGCAGCATCGTACGGCGGTCGGTGCCGAACTTCTTGGCCACCGCGGCCAGTTCCGCCGAGACCAGCTTGCGCAGCTCCGCGTCCGAGTCGAGGATCCGGGTCAGCTCCTCGATCTCCGCGTTCAGCCGCTCCTTCTCCGACTCGAGCTCGATGCGGTCGTACTTGGTGAGCCGGCGCAGCGGCGTGTCCAGGATGTACTGGGTCTGGACGTCGCTCAGCGAGAAGCGCTCCATCAAGCGCTGCTTGGCCTGTGCGGAGTTCTCGCTGGAGCGGATGAGGCGGATGACCTCGTCGATGTCGACCAGGGCGGTGAGCAGGCCCTCGACCAGGTGCAGACGGTCGCGCTTCTTGCTGCGGCGGAACTCGCTGCGGCGCCGCACGACGTTGAACCGGTGGTCGAGGTAGACCTCCAGCAGCTCCTTGAGACCCAGCGTGAGCGGCTGGCCGTCCACCAGGGCGACGTTGTTGATGCCGAAGGACTCCTCCATCGGCGTCAGCTTGTACAGCTGCTCCAGGACGGCCTCCGGCACGAAGCCGTTCTTGATCTCGATGACCAGGCGCAGCCCGTGCTCGCGGTCGGTGAGGTCCTTGACGTCGGCGATGCCCTGGAGCTTCTTCGCGCCGACCAGATCCTTGATCTTGGCGATCACCTTCTCCGGGCCGACCGCGAAGGGCAGCTCGGTCACGACGAGACCCTTGCGGCGGGCCGTCACCGTGTCGACGGCGACCGTCGCCCGGATCTTGAAGGTGCCGCGGCCCGTCTCGTAGGCGTCCCGGATGCCGGGCAGGCCGACGATCCGGCCGCCGGTGGGCAGGTCGGGGCCCGGAACGTGCTTCATCAGGGCTTCGAGGTCGGCGTTCGGGTACCGGATCAGGTGCCGGGCGGCCGCGATCACCTCGCGCAGATTGTGCGGCGGCATGTTCGTGGCCATGCCGACCGCGATGCCGGAGGCGCCGTTGACCAGCAGGTTCGGGAAGGCGGCGGGCAGCGCCACCGGCTCCTGCTCCTGGCCGTCGTAGTTGGGGCCGAAGTCGACGGTGTCCTCGTCGATGGACTCCGTCATCAGGCTGGCGGCCTCGGCCATCCGGCACTCGGTGTACCGCATGGCGGCCGGCGGGTCGTCGTTGCCCAGGGAGCCGAAGTTGCCGTGGCCGTCGACCAGGGGGACGCGCATGGAGAACGGCTGGGCCATGCGCACCAGGGCGTCGTAGATCGACGCGTCGCCGTGCGGGTGCAGCTTGCCCATGACCTCGCCGACGACACGGGCGCACTTCACGTAGCTGCGCTCGGGCCGCAGGCCCATCTCGTTCATCTGGTAGACGATGCGGCGGTGCACCGGCTTGAGGCCGTCGCGGGCGTCCGGCAGCGCACGGGAGTAGATGACCGAGTACGCGTACTCGAGGAAGGAGCCCTGCATCTCGTCGACGACGTCGATGTCGAGGATCTTCTCCTCGTACGAATCGTCGGGCGGCGGGGTCTTCGTACTACGGCGGGCCATCGCTGCCGGCTCCTTGCTGAAGCGTGAACGGTGATCTGACGCGGTCCATTGTGGACTGCGGCACTGACAGCGACCGACCAGGACCCGTCACGGGCTGCCCGGCCCGGCGCTGCCCGCAGAGTACGCCCTCGTCACACGCGCTCGCCCCCGTCGGGCCGCTGAGCCCGTTCTCGCTCTCGGCGTACGAGGTCCGGGAACTCCACCGGCGCCCCGCACGCTTGCATACAGTGGCAGGATCGGCGGAATCCCGCAGTTCCGCCCAATGATCCACCAAGTGTTTCCACCAAGGATTCCGCGATCGAAGGGACGTACATGCCCATGGGTCACACGGCCACAGCCCAGGCAGGCTCCGGCGGCCTGACAGCGACCGAGCACCGCCTGGCCAACGGCCTGCGCGTGGTGCTCTCCGAGGACCACCTGACCCCGGTCGCGGCGGTGTGCCTCTGGTACGACGTCGGCTCGCGCCACGAGGTCAAGGGGCGTACCGGCCTGGCTCACCTTTTCGAGCACCTCATGTTCCAGGGCTCCGCCCAGGTCAAGGGCAACGGCCACTTCGAACTGGTGCAGGGGGCCGGCGGCTCGCTCAACGGCACCACCAGCTTCGAGCGCACCAACTACTTCGAGACCATGCCCGCCCACCAGCTGGAGCTCGCCCTCTGGCTGGAGGCCGACCGCATGGGCTCCCTGCTGTCCGCGCTGGACGACGAGTCCATGGAGAACCAGCGGGACGTCGTCAAGAACGAACGCCGCCAGCGCTACGACAACGTGCCCTACGGCACGGCGTTCGAGAAGCTGACCGCCCTCGCCTACCCGGAGGGCCACCCCTACCACCACACGCCGATCGGCTCCATGGCCGACCTGGACGCGGCGACGCTGGAGGACGCGCGCGCGTTCTTCCGCACCTACTACGCGCCGAACAACGCGGTGCTCTCGGTCGTCGGCGACATCGACCCCGAGCAGACGCTCGCATGGATCGAGAAGTACTTCGGCTCCATCGCCTCGCACGACGGCAAGCAGGCCCCCCGGGACGGCTCGCTGCCCGACGTCATGGGCGGGCAGCTGCGCGAGATCCTCGAGGAGGACGTCCCGGCCCGCGCCCTGATGGCCGCCTACCGCCTGCCGGAGGACGGCACGCGCGCGTGCGACGCGGCCGACCTGGCCCTCACCGTCCTGGGCGGCGGCGAGTCTTCCCGTCTGTACAACCGGCTGGTACGCCGCGACCGCACGGCCGTCGCCGCCGGATTCGGCCTGCTGCGGCTCGCCGGAGCGCCCTCCCTGGGGTGGCTGGACGTGAAGACGTCCGGTGACGTCGAGGTGCCGGTCATCGAGACCGCCATCGACGAGGAGCTCGCCCGGTTCGCCGAGGAGGGACCCACGGCGGAGGAGATGGAGCGCGCCCAGGCCCAGTTGGAGCGCGAGTGGCTGGACCGCCTGGGCACCGTCGCGGGCCGCGCCGACGAACTGTGCCGGTACACCGTCCTGTTCGGCGACCCGCAGCTCGCCCTCACCGCCGTACAGCGGGTGCTCGAGGTGACGGCCGAGGAGGTCCAGGAGGTCGCCAAGGCCCGCCTGCGCCCCGACAACCGCGCGGTGCTCGTCTACGAGCCGACCGCCCCCGCAGAGGACACCGACGCCGACACGAACGACGCCACCGACGAGAACGAGGAGGCGGCCAAGTGACCGAGCTCGCCACCATGGAATTCCACGCCCAGCCGCAAGCCGGCGAGCCCAAGCCGTGGGCCTTCCCGGCGCCCGGGCGCGGCAGCCTCGGCAACGGCCTCACCGTGCTGCGCTGTCATCGCCCCGGTCAGCAGGTCGTCGCCGTGGAGGTGCTCCTGGACGCGCCCCTGGACGCCGAGCCGGCCGGTCTCGACGGTGTCGCCACGATCATGGCGCGTGCCTTCTCCGAGGGCACCGACAAGCACTCCGCCGAGGAGTTCGCCGCCGAGCTGGAGCGCTGCGGAGCCACCCTCGACGCACACGCCGACCACCCCGGTGTCCGGCTGAGCCTGGAGGTGCCCGTCTCGCGCCTCGCCAAGGCCCTCGGCCTGGTCGCCGACGCCCTCAGGGCGCCCGCCTTCGCGGACGGCGAGGTCGAACGGCTGGTCCGCAACCGGCTCGACGAGATCCCGCACGAGCTGGCCAACCCCGCCCGCCGTGCGGCCAAGGAGCTGTACAAGGAGCTGTTCCCGGCCGGTACGCGCATGTCGCGCCCCCGGCAGGGCACCGAGGAGACGGTCGCGAGCATCGACTCGGCGGCCGTGCGGGCCTTCTACGAGAAGCACGTCCGGCCCGCCACGGCCACCGCCGTGGTCGTCGGCGACCTCACCGGCGTCGACCTCGACGCGCTGCTCGGCGAGACGCTGGGCGCGTGGACCGGCTCCGCGGCCGAGGCGCGCCCGGTACCCCCGGTGACCGCCGACGACACCGGCCGGGTCGTCATCGT
Source organism: Streptomyces sp. NPDC028991 (assembly GCF_055564775.1). Classification (NCBI taxonomy): domain Bacteria; kingdom Bacillati; phylum Actinomycetota; class Actinomycetes; order Kitasatosporales; family Streptomycetaceae; genus Streptomyces; species Streptomyces sp. NPDC028991. The sequence goes on from NZ_JBVHVP010000016.1 coordinate 131,919, forward strand.
GGACCGCCCCGGTGCCGTCCAGACGCAGCTGCTCATCGGCCGCACCGGCGCGGACCGGCACGACCGTGTGTGGCCCGCGCAGGTGCTCGGGACGTACTGCCTCGGCGGCACCCTCACCTCGCGCCTGGACCGCGTCCTGCGCGAGGAGAAGGGCTACACCTACGGCGTACGGGCGTTCGGGCAGGTCCTGCGTTCCGCGCCCGACGGCACGGGTGCCGCCATGCTCGCCATCAGCGGCTCCGTGGACACCCCCAACACCGGTCCCGCCCTGGACGACCTGTGGACGGTGCTGCGCAAGCTCGCCGCGGAAGGGCTCACCGACGCCGAGCGCGACGTGGCCGTGCAGAATCTGGTGGGCGTGGCGCCGCTGAAGTACGAGACGGCGGCGGCCGTGGCGAGCACTCTCGCCGACCAGGTCGAGCAGCACCTGCCCGACGACTACCAGGGGACGCTGTACCGCCAACTCGCCGCCACCGGCACGGTGGAGGCCACGGCCGCGGTCGTCAACGCCTTCCCGGGCGACCGTCTGGTCACCGTCCTCGTCGGCGACGCGGCGCAGATCAAGGAGCCCGTCGAGGCTCTCGGTATCGGTGAAGTCACCGTGGTTGCGGCCGAGTAGCGGCACGCGCGCGTGGCGGCCCTGGTGACCCGAGTGTCATCAGGGCCGCCTTTTGTCCGAATTGAGGGAGAGGCTGCCCGTCTGCCCTGTGGCGTGCGCTACAAAAAGCTTGTTGCGTTTGAGGATTGAAGACAGCCGCGTTTAGCGTCATCCGGGCTGTTCGTCAGGCAGTGCGCCGCACCCGCGGCACCGGACAGCCATCGCCGAGTCCCCGTACGGCGCGAGCCAGGGGAGCCGGGGACCCATGCAGTCCCTGGGGTGAATCGGACGCCCGCGCGCAGCGAGGGGGTCCGTAGGAGACCTTCCACCTCCGAACCCGTCAGCTAACCCGGTAGGCGAGAGGGAAGGAAAGGACCAGCCTCTACATGGCGTTCACGCGCGCCACCGGGAAGCACCGCCGTCCCAGCCGGGTGCACCGCACCACCGCCCGCGCGGCGGGTGTCGCGGCCCTCGCCACCACCGGCGTCGTCGGCACCCTCGCGGCTCCTGCGCTCGCCGCCGAGTCCGAGGCGGAGCAGAGCGGACTCACCCCGGTCGTCACCATCGGCGACTCCATAGCCCACGAGATCGACGCCCAGGCCACCGCGCAGGAGCAGGCGGCCCTGCACGCCGCCGCCCGTGAGGCGGCCCAGGAGGCCGCGCGCGAGCGGGCGGCCGAGGCGGCGAAGGAGGCGCGCGAGGCCAAGGAGCGCGCCGCACGCGAGGCGGAGCGCAAGCGCCTCAACACCTTCGTGTCGCCGATCACCGCCTCCTACGTCTCCACCGCCTACCAGGCCGGCAGCTCTCTGTGGTCGTCCGGCAGCCACACCGGCATCGACTTCCACGCCGCCAGCGGCACCTCCGTGCACGCGGTCGGCGTCGGCACCGTCGTGGAGGCCGGCTGGGGCGGGGCGTACGGCAACCAGGTCGTCATCAAGATGCACGACGGTACGTACACGCAGTACGGCCACCTGTCGTCCATCGGCGTCTCGGTCGGCCAGTCGGTCGGCGCCGGGCAGCAGATCGGCCTCTCCGGCGCCACCGGCAACGTCACCGGACCGCACCTGCACTTCGAGGCCCGCACGAGTTCCGAGTACGGTTCGGACATGGACCCCGTCGCCTACCTCCGCTCCCACGGTGTGAACCTCTGACGTAGCGCGGGTACGGCACCCGAAAGCCCCGGCTTCCCGAGCCGGGGCTTTCGCATTTCCGCGCGGGTCCCGGAAGCGCCGTCGTCCAAAAAACGTCCATGAAATCCGCCGCACCGTCGGAATATCCGCTTGATTGGCCTAGAGTCACTGAACACGCGTCAATCGTCGACGTTTCACGGGGATTAAGGCGGAGGTCGGGTATGCGTATTCCGGCGCACTCGGTGTGCACGGCGATCCGGGACGACATCGTCACCGGCGTCCACGGACGCGGCAGCCGGCTCACCGAGGAACTTCTGGCCCGCCGCTACGGCGTCTCCCGCGTCCCCGTCCGCGAGGCCCTGCGTACGCTGGAGGCCGAGGGCTTCGTGGTGACGCGGCGGCACGCGGGCGCGTGCGTCGCGGAACCCACCGAGCAGGAGGCCGCCGACCTGCTGGAGACGCGTACGCTCCTCGAGCCCCTCGGCGCCTCCCGCGCGGCCCGGCGCCGCACCGAGGCGCACCTCAAGGTGCTCCGCGGGCTGGTGAGGCTCGGGCAGGAGCGTGCCAGGCAGGGCAACAGCGAGGACCTGCGCTCACTGGGCGGATGGTTCCACGAGACCCTCGCCCAGTCCGCCGGCAGCTCTTCCCTGGCGGCCTTGCTGACCCAGCTGCGCCACAAGATCGCCTGGATGTACGTCGTTGAGGCGCCGGCCGGACCCGTGGAGTGCTGGGCGGAGCACGGCGCGATCGTGGACGCGGTGGCCCGGGGCGACGGCGAGCGCGCGCGGGCGCTCATGACGCTGCACACCGAGCGGTCGGCGTCGGCGCTCAGACTGCGATTCACCTCCGGCGGCGGGCGGACGGAGCGTGTGAGGAACTCGCAACGTCCCGTAAACACGCCGAGCCTGCGGCATTAACACGGGGGCCGTATACAAAGAGGGGGTAATTCGGGGGGGGGGTGTTCTCTGCTGCCTATTTCCTGTTGTGCTCGAAAGTGTGGGGGAGCGGAAAGCGAAAGCGAAAGGCCCGCCCAGTGTTCCGGGCGGGCCTTTCGGTGCTGCCGTTGATCAGACGGTCTCGGGGAGTTCCTCGAGTCCTTCGGAGACCAGCTTCGCCAGTCGGTCCAGGGCGGCGTCCGCACCCTCGGCGTCGGCGGCGAGGACGATCTCCTCGCCGCCCTGGGCGCCGAGGCCGAGGACGGCCAGCATGGAGGCCGCGTTGACGGGGGAACCGTCGGCCTTGGCGATCGTCACCGGGACGCCTGTGGCCGTGGCGGCTCGGACGAAGATGGAGGCGGGGCGGGCGTGGAGACCCTCGGCCCAGCCGACGTTGACGCGGCGCTCAGCCATGTGATGCTGCCCTTCAGGTGTTCAAGGTTTCATGTTGTCTAGACCAGTCTTGTCTAGACCAGTTTCCCACATCGTGAAGCGTGCCGGGACGGCACCGTGCACCGTCCCGTGTGGTCGCCGGACCGCGGCCTCGGCCCGGCCTTCCGTCCTCCACAGACTGCCTCGCGCCGTTGTCGTACGCGAGCCGTACTCTGGGGCCCATGCAGACCTCGTCGGACCGGCACGAGTACCCCGCCCACTGGGAGGCCGACGTGGTGCTGCGCGACGGCGGCACCGCGCGCGTCCGCCCCATCACCGTTGATGACGCCGAGCGCCTGGTCAGCTTCTACGAGCAGGTCTCCGACGAGTCGAAGTACTACCGCTTCTTCGCGCCGTACCCTCGCCTGTCCGCCAAGGACGTCCACCGCTTCACGCACCACGACTTTGTGGACCGGGTGGGACTCGCGGCCACCATCGGCGGCGAGTTCATCGCCACCGTACGCTACGACCGGATCGGCGCCGGTGGAACACCCGCCTCGGCACCGGCCGACGAGGCCGAGGTCGCCTTCCTCGTCCAGGACGCCCACCAGGGCCGTGGCGTCGCCTCCGCGCTGCTGGAACACATCGCCGCCGTCGCCCGCGAGCGCGGCATCCGCCGCTTCGCCGCCGAGGTGCTGCCTGCCAACACCAAGATGATCAAGGTGTTCATGGACGCCGGGTACACCCAGAAGCGCAGCTTCGAGGACGGCGTGGTCCGCCTGGAGTTCGACCTCGAACCCACCGACCGCTCGCTCGCCGTGCAGTACGCGCGTGAGCACCGCGCGGAGGCGCGTTCCGTTCGGCGGCTGTTGCAGCCCGGTTCGGTCGCGGTCGTCGGTACCGGCCGCGCACCGGGAGGCGTCGGTCGCAGCATCCTCGGCAACATCCGGGACGCGGGCTACACCGGCCGGCTGTACGCCGTGAACAAGGCCCTTCCCGAGGGGCAGAAGGAGCTCGACGGGGCGCCCGCCCGCCGCTCGGTGCGCGAGATCGACGGGCCGGTCGACCTCGCGGTCGTCACCGTGCCCGCCGAGCAGGTCCCCGAGGTCGTCACCGAGTGCGGCGAGCACGGTGTGCAGGGCCTCGTGGTGATCACCGCCGGGTATGCCGACAGCGGTCCCGACGGACGTGAACGCCAGCGCGCCCTCGTGCGGCACGCGCGCACGTACGGCATGCGGATCATCGGCCCCAACGCCTTCGGGATCATCAACACCTCCCCGGACGTGCGGCTCAACGCCTCCCTCGCCCCCGAGATGCCGCGCCCCGGCCGGATCGGTCTGTTCGCCCAGTCCGGCGCCATCGGGATCGCCCTGCTGTCCCGGCTGCACCGGCGAGGCGGCGGCGTCACCGGCGTCACCGGCGTGTCGACCTTCGTCTCCTCCGGCAACCGGGCCGACGTCTCGGGCAACGACGTCCTCCAGTACTGGTACGACGACCCGGAGACCGACGTCGCGCTGATGTACCTGGAGTCCATCGGCAACCCGCGCAAGTTCACCCGCCTGGCCCGGCGGACGGCGGCCGTCAAGCCGCTGGTGGTGGTCCAGGGCGCCCGGCACGGCGGCGTGGCGCCGCAGGGGCACGCGGTACGGGCGACACGGCTGCCCCACGCGACGGTCTCCGCGCTGCTGAGGCAGGCCGGCGTGATCCGCGTCGACACGATCACCGACCTGGTCGACGCGGGGCTGCTCCTCGCCCGCCAGCCGCTGCCCGCCGGGCCGAGGGTGGCGATCCTGGGCAACTCCGAATCACTGGGCCTCCTGACGTATGACGCCTGCCTCTCCGAGGGGCTGCGTCCGCGTCCTCCCCTGGACCTGACGACGGCGGCCTCGGCGGACGATTTCCACGCGGCTCTCTCCCGTGCCCTGGCCGACGACACCTGCGACGCGGTGGTGGTGACCGCCATCCCGACGGTGGGGGAGGGAGCGGCGGGTGACGCGTCCCTGGCCGAGGCCCTGCGATCGGCGGCGGCCGCGGTACCCGCAAAGCCGGTCTTGGTGGTCCACGTGGAACTGGGCGGCTTGGCCGAAGCCCTGTCCGCGGCGGCGAGCACGGCGCCACAGGCGGTCTTGCCCGGTGAGCCGCGGACCGCCGCGCCCGCCGGCCCCGAGGCCGGCCCGCCCGCGCGGCCCCGGGCGGCCGAGACACCCGGCTCGCGGGCGACCGCGCCCGGAGAGAGCGGGGCGATCCCGCCCGGCGAGCCGCAGACGACCTCGGCTTCCGGGCGTCAGGCGGCGCCGCCCGCCCACCCTCAGGCGTCCTCGCCGTCCTCGCCGTCCTCGCCGTCCTCGCCGTCCTCGCCGTCCCCGGCGTCCCCGGCGAGTATCGCCCCGTCGGCCGCTCCCGCGTCCGAGCCCGCAGGGGCTCCCGAAGGAGCCCGCCTCATCCCCGCCTACCCCGCCGCCGAACGGGCCGTCCGCGCCCTCGCCCAGGCCGTCGCCTACGCCCAGTGGCGACGCGACGCGGCCGACCCCGGGAAGGTGCCGGAGTACGAGGACATCGACGAGAAGGGCGCCGCCGAGCTGATAACCGGGCACCTCGCGCGCGGGCAGGGGCTCACACTCGGCACACAGGAGACCTGCGACCTGCTCGGCAGGTACGGCATCCACGTCCACCGGGCCCTGCCCGCGCCCTCTCCCGACGACGCCGTCGCGGCCGCGCGGTCCATCGGCTACCCCGTGGCCCTCAAGGCCACCGCTCCGCACCTGCGCCACCGCGCCGACCTGGGCGGCGTACGCCTGGACCTCGCGGACGAGGAGCAACTGCGGCGGGCGTACGTGGAGTTGACCGAGCTGTTCGGGAAGCCCGAGGAGCTGAGACCGGTGGTGCAGGGCATGGCACCGCGCGGCGTGGACACGGTCGTGCGGGCGGTCATCGACCCGGCGGCCGGTGCCGTGCTGTCCTTCGGGCTCGCCGGGGCCGCCACCCAGCTGCTCGGCGACATGGCGCACCGGCTGATCCCGGTCACCGACCGGGAGGCCACTTCGCTCATCCGTTCGATTCGCACGGCGCCCCTCCTCTTCGGCTGGCGCGGCTCGGCGCCGGTCGACAGCTCCGCCCTGGAGGAGCTGCTTCTGCGGGTCTCCCGGCTGGTCGACGACCACCCGGAGGTCGTCGCGGTCACCCTGGAACCGGTCGTCGTGGCCCCACGCGGCCTGAGCGTCCTCGGCGCCACCGTCCGCCTCGCGCCTCCTCCCGCCAGGGACGACCTCGGCCCGCGGACCCTGCCGGCGTACTGACCGCCCGCCGCCCGGGGGCGGGTCCCGCACGAGCGTGCCTCGCAGTCAGTGCGCCCCCGTAGGATGGACGGCATGGCCAAGACCAGTACGACGACCCAGGGGCTGCGAGCGGCGATCGAGCGCAGCGGCTACTACCCGGCCCTCGTGGCCGAGGCGGTGGAGGCCGCCGTGGGCGGCGAGCCCGTCAGGTCGTACCTGGTCCACCAGGAGACGACGTTCGACCAGAACGAGGTGCGCCGGCACGTCACCGTGCTCGTGCTCACCGGCAACCGCTTCATCGTCAGCCACACCGACGAGCAGGCCGCCGACGACACCTCCCCCTCGCCCTACGCCACCACCTCCACGGAATCCGTCAAGCTCGGCCGGATCTCGTCCATCGTCGTCAGCCGCGTGGTCGCCGACCCGGAGCAGTACAAGCCGGGCACGCTGCCCCGCGAGATCGTGCTGACCATCGGCTGGGGCGCCGTCTCCCGCATCGACCTGGAGCCGGCCGCCTGCGGTGACCCCAACTGCGAGGCCGACCACGGCTACACGGGCAGTTCGACGGCCGACGACCTCAGCCTGCGCGTCAGCGAGGCCGGGGACGGCCCGGAGACGGTGCGCCAGGCGCTCAGCTTCGCCCAGGCCCTCTCCGAAGCGACCGCGGACTCCGCCCGCTGATGGTCCAGCCCGCCGCCTGGGAAACCGACCCGGAGCCCCTCCCCGTAGACTCCGCCCCCGTACCCGAGTACGGCACGGGCTCGCTCGCCGACCTGCTGCCCACCCTGGCCGCCGGCCTCGGCGTCCCCGGCATGACCGCGGGCATCACGGAGCTGGCCCCCGCCGACCGGAACTGCGTGTTCCTGATCGACGGCCTCGGCTGGGAGCAACTGCGGGCGCACCCGGAGGACGCCCCCTTCCTCAGCTCGCTGCTGGGCACCTCGCGCGGCGGCACCGGACGCCCGATCACCGCCGGCTATCCGGCGACCACCGCGACCTCCCTCGCCTCCGTCGGCACCGGCCTGCCGCCGGGCGCCCACGGCCTGCCCGGCTACACCGTGCGCGATCCGGCCACCGGCGCGCTGATGAACCAGCTGCGCTGGCAGCCGTGGACCGCGCCCGGCGCCTGGCAGCCGTACCCCACCGTCTTCCACCTCGCCCACAAGGCGGGTGTGCGCGCCGCCCAGGTCTCCTCCCCGACCTTCGCGAACACCCCGCTGACGAAGGTCGCGCTCAGTGGCGGCACGTTCCACGGACGGCTGTCCGGCGAGGACCGCATGGACTGCGCCGCCGAGCAACTGGCCGGGGCCGACCGAGCCCTGGTCTACACGTACTACGCCGAGGTCGACGGCGCCGGCCACCGCTTCGGCGTCGACTCCGACACCTGGCGCGGCCAGTTGGGACACGTCGACCGGCTCGTCCAGCGCCTCGCCGAACAGCTGCCGCCGCGCAGCGCTCTGTACGTCACCGCCGACCACGGCATGATCGACGTGCCCTTCGACGAGGACCACCGCATCGACTTCGACGACGACTGGGAACTGAAGGCGGGCGTCGCCCTCCTCGGCGGCGAGGGCCGCGCCCGGCACGTGTACGCCGTCCCCGGCGCGCAGAACGACGTGCTGACGTGCTGGCGCGAGGTGCTCGGCGAGCAGTTCTGGGTGGCGTCGCGGGACGAGGCGGTCGCGGCGGGTTGGTTCGGCCCCCGCATCGACGACCGGGTGTACGACCGCATCGGCGACGTAGTCGCCGCCGCCCGGGACGACGTCCTGCTCATCGCCTCCGAGCGGGAGCCGAAGGAATCGGCGATGGTCGGCAACCACGGTTCGATGACCCCCGCCGAGCAACTCGTCCCCCTGCTCGAAGTACGCTCCTGATTCTCCGCTCCAGCCCGCCCCACCCGGTTCCGCCGTGCCCCGCCGCTGTCGAAAGGTGCTCAACCCCTCATGTCCGAGCTGGTGTTCTTCTCCGGAACGATGGACTGCGGGAAGTCGACGCTGGCCCTCCAGATCGAGCACAACCGCTCGGCACGCGGCCTGGCCGGCATGATCTTCACCCGTGACGACCGCGCGGGCGAGGGCAAGCTCTCCTCCCGCCTCGGTCTGGTCACCGACGCGGTGGAGGTCGAGGACGGACAGGACCTGTACGCGTACCTCGTCGACCACCTCTCGCAGGGTGGTCGCGCGGACTACGTGATCGCGGACGAGGCACAGTTCCTCACGCCGGACCAGATCGACCAGCTCGCGCGCGTGGTCGACGATCTCGGCATCGACGTGTACGCCTTCGGCATCACCACCGACTTCCGCTCCAAACTCTTCCCCGGCTCCCAGCGCCTGGTCGAACTCGCCGACCGTGTCGAGGTGCTCCAGGTCGAGGCCCTGTGCTGGTGCGGCGCCCGCGCCACGCACAACGCCCGCACCGTGGGCGGCGTCATGGTCGTCGAGGGCGCCCAGGTGGTCGTCGGCGACGTGGCGCAGTCCCCCGACGAGGTCGGCTACGAGGTGCTGTGCCGACGGCACCACCGGCGCCGTACCACCGCCGCGACGGCCCACGCGGCGGCGCTGTCGCCGGACGTGCTGCCGGTATCACCCGCCTGAGCGACCCCGGGACCGCGCGCTCGGGCCCCGACGGCGCTCCAGCAGCGACAACCGCGCCCCCTCCGGGTCCGCCACCATCGCCACCCGGCCGTGAGGCGTGTCCCGGGCGGGCTTGAGCACGTGCCCGCCGAGATCGGCGAGGTGCTCCAGGGACTCCTCCGCGTCGGCCACCTCGAAGTACGTCACCCAGTGCGGCCCCCGGTCGCGGGGCAAAGCGTTTCCGACCCCGTGGATACCGGCGACGGGACGGCCGTCGAGGCACAGGGTCACGTAGTCGAGGTCGGCGGAGACCTCCGGCTCCAGCTCGAAGCCGAAAACGGTCTCGTAGAACTTGGCGACGCTCGCCGACTCGTAGGTCATCAGCTCGTTCCAGGCCGGGGTGCCCGGCACGTCGGTGACGGCCGTGCCGAGGTGCGCCGCCGCCTGCCAGATGCCGAAGACGGCGCCCGAGGGGTCGGAGCCGATGGCCAGGCGGCCGGCCTCACCCGCGTCCAGCGGGCCCACGCCGATCGTGCCACCGCACAAGCGTACCGTTTCGGCCGTCCGGTTGACGTCGTCGGAGGCGAAGTAGGGCGTCCAGGCGATGGGCAGGTGCCGGTCCGGGGGCAGTTGGCCGATACCCGCCACCTCGCGCCCGTCGAGCAGAGCCCGTACGTAGGGGCCCAGCTGCTGCGGGCCGGGCTGGAACTCCCAGCCGAACAGTGCGCCGTAGAACTCCTGGGTCGCGGCCGGCCCGTGCACCATCAGACTCACCCAGCAGGGTGTGCCGGGCGTGCGCCGGGCGTTCGTCTCGCCGTTCCGGCCGGCCGACCCCCGTGCGTCGGTCATCGTCACTCTCTTCTCGGCCCTCCGCGGGCCGTGCGTCCGCTTCCGCTCTGACGGACCTTCGCGCCGATGCCGGCACCGGACCCGGTGCCGCGCGCTTCGGCCGCGCCCGTGGGGCAGCCCGGCTGCCCGGGTGGCACAGCTTGTGCCCGAACCCGTACGCCTCGTGATCGGTACTGTCCGGCGGGCAGAGTAGCCCGACATCGACGCGGCGGCCACTCGGTACGCCAGGATGGGGCCATGAACGCCATCATCTCCGCATCCGAACTCGCGACCGAACTGGCGGGTGGGAACCCGCCGGTCCTGCTCGACATCCGCTGGCAGCTGAGCACGGCCAAGGCGGCCGGTGCCGCGCCGTTCGACGGCAGGGCCGAGTACGCGGCCGGGCACCTTCCGGGTGCCGTCTTCGTCGACCTGGACGGGGAACTCGCCTCCGCACCCGGCGGGCGCGGTCGGCATCCGCTGCCCGGCCTGGCGGAGTTCGGCGCGGCGATGCGCCGGGCGGGCGTGTCGTCCGGCCGGCCCGTAGTCGTGTACGACGGCGGGCAGGGGTGGGCGGCGGCCCGCGCCTGGTGGCTGCTGCGCTGGACGGGTCACCCGAACGTGCGAGTCCTGGACGGCGGGTTGCCGGCCTGGCAGGCGCCGCTGTCGACGGACGTCCCCGCGCCCGCGGAGGGCGACTTCACTCCGGAGCCGGGTGCGGTGGGGCTGCTGGACGCCGACGGGGCCGCCGCCCTCGCCCGCACCGGGCTGCTGCTCGACGCCCGCGCGGGGGAGCGTTACCGGGGCGAGGTCGAGCCGATCGATCCGGTCGCTGGTCACATTCCGGGGGCGGTGTCCGCGCCGACGACCGACAACGTGGCGGCGGACGGCCGGTTCCTGCCCGCGGAGGAACTGCGGGCGCGCTTCAAGACGTTGGGCGCCACGGCGGACGGTGCGGTGGGCGTGTACTGCGGCTCGGGCGTGTCGGCCGCTCACGAGGTGCTGGCGCTGGCCGTGGCGGGCATCCCGGCGGCGCTGTACGTGGGCTCGTGGTCGGAGTGGTCGTCGGATCCGGGCCGACCGGTCGCGGTGGGGCCGGAACCGCAGTAGACCCGGCAAGGAGCGGTTGAGCCGACTTCCGAGCAGGTGGGGGCGGCTCCGCACGCATGTGACGAGGGCATGGGGGATCGGACCGGGCGGTGCCGAGGGGGACGTGGGGGGGGGATCGGGCCGGGCGGTGCCGACGAGGACGTGGTGGGAAACACGTCCGCAGCGGTGCGATGAAGCCGCGGTCGCAGGGGGCCCGGTGCGGCGCCCGGCCGGCGCGGTGATCGGGGCCGGCGCGGTGATCGGGGCCGGTGCCGCGCACGTGGGTGCGGCCCCGGCCCCGATCACCGCAGACCGCCCTACTCCTGCTTCTTCCGCCGCGTCCCGAACACGATCTCGTCCCAGCTCGGCACCGCAGCCCGGCGGCCCGGGCGGACGCCGTCGGCCTCCGCCTGACGGTCGGTGGAGCCGGTGAGGCGGTCGCGGTGGCTGGCCACGGAACGCGGCATGAGCACGTCCGCGTAGGCCGACCCGGCCGACGCCGCAGGCGCCGGGGGCTCCTCCACCTCGGGCTCCTCGACCGGCTCCTCCGCCGGTTCCGGAACGCGCTCGGGCACCACCAGGTCGCCCCGGAAGCTCGGTACCGCCTCCAGCAGGCTGGTGAGGGAATCGCGTTCGCGTTCGGCCGAGGCGGTGGCCGCGGTCGTGGTCTCCTCGGCCGGTTCGGACGGCGGCGGGGGCAGGCTCGGCCGCTCCCGCTGCTCCCGGTCGAGGGAACGGTCCAGCGGCCGGTCGCGCGGCAGTCGGGCGATGCGCGGGACGAACGGGAAGCTGGGCTCGGCCGCGGCGAGGTCGTCGGACTCGCCGATCAGTGTGCGTGCCTCCGCGTCGACGGCCTGGACCAGCCGCCGGGGCGGGTCGTACGTCCAGCTCGCCGAGTGCGGCTCGCCCGCGACCAGGTACACAAGCAGAACTTCCCAGGTGCCGTCGTCGCGGCGCCAGGAGTCCCACTGGGCAGTGTCCTTGTCGGCGCCACGCAACAGCAGCCGCTCCTGGACGGCCTCCCCGAGGGGTGGCCCGGAATTCTCGCCGGGACGGCGGACGGGGGTCTTGCGGGCCCGCTCCGCCATGAAGGCGCGCTCGGCCAGCACGGGACCCTCGAACCGCCGTACGCGATCGACGGGGATGCCGGCCATCTGCGCGACCTCTTCCGCGGTCGCGCCGGCACGTATACGCGCCTGGATGTCGCGGGGGCGGAGATGACTCTCCACCTCGATCTCGATCTGGCCGAGGCGGGGACGGTCGCCGCGTACGGCGGCCCGGAGCCGCTCGTCGATCGGAAGCGTGTACTCCGTGCTGTCCGCAGCCTTCAGCACCAGCCGTGTGCCGTCATTCGAGACGGCCACGACACGCAGTTCGGGCATGGGGACCTCCCGGGTGGTGCCTGCCGACGTCACGTGCGTCGCTGCTTCCGCTCTGTCGAGTGTGGCCTGCCCGGGTGCAGCCTGCCACAACCTTGCCGAGTTGCCCGGCGTGTCGGGCACGGGCCCTGGATCGCCGTTATGGCACGGTTACCTATTCGCAACGCTAAGTGACCAACTTCGTCACCCTGTGCAACTAGCCCCCTCCCGGCGGTCCTTCAAGGCCCTGAACCCCCTGTCGGGAGACCGGACCCAGGGCTCGCAACAGTACTCCATTCGGGCCACGTGCGTGGATTGGCACGCCGCCCAACTTCCGGCAAGGAGTGGCACATGGCCGCCCCGGTGCGATTTCCGCGATCTTGGGCGTGGCGTACTTCACGGAATCACCAGAAACGGAACTAATGGTTTCGTCCGCACGTCCCTTTCTCGTGCAGTTGATCGATCATGTACGGGAAAGACAGGCAAGGTCCGGGGATGCGTGAAAAGCCCGACGGCACAGGCGAAACGGACGCGCTTGAGGAGGTGAAGCCCAAGCGAATCGATCTGAGCGTGCCCCAGGTCGCCGGCAGCGCCCTCGCGGCGGTGGTGGCCGCGAAACTCGCCTCCTCCTTCGGTGTGTACGGCACGATCCTCGGGGCCGGCCTGATCAGTGTCGTCGCCACGTGTGGAGGCTCGGTCCTCCAGCACTTCTTCAAGCGCACCGGCGAGCAGCTCAGAGTGAAGCGCACCGTCGGCGCCGTGCGGAGCGGCGGGCAAACCGCGCCGGTTCCCGGCGAGTTCACCGAGTTCACGGAGGGCACCGTCTACCGCGCGCGAGCCAAGGGCTGGAAGCGCCCGGTGATCGCGGCGACCCTCGTCTTCGGCGTCACCATGGCCGGAATCACCACCTACGAACTCGCCTCCGGCGAGAGCCTGAGCGGCGGCCCCGACACCACGGTCGGCAGTGCCTTCACCGGTCATGGCAAGTCCGCCTCGGATGCGGGGGATTCCGGCGATTCCGACGAGTCCGGAGAGGACCCCCAGGGCAACCAGGGCGATCAGGAATCCGGCGGGCCCGACGGCTCGAAGGACTCCGGCTCCGGCGGCGACACCCCGGTGGCCACCCCGTCCGGAGCCCCGGGCGAAACCGCCGACGGCACGTCGTCGGACGGCGCCTCCACCGAGGACGGCGGTACGGCGTCCAGTCCGACGCCGACGCCCACCCCGGACGCCCCCGGAACCGACGGCTCCGGAGACGCCGCGAGCCCGGCCCCCGACGCCTCGGCTACGGCCCCAGAACCCGGCGCAAGTAGTCGTTCCGGAACAGACGATCAGGGTCAAGACGGTCCCGCAGCGCCGTGAACTCGCCGAAGCGCGGATACACCCGGGAGAAGTACTCGGCGTCCCGGGTGTGGATCTTGCCCCAGTGCGGCCGCCCCTCGTGCGCCGTGAAGATGCGCTCGGCGGCGGTGAAATACGCCTGGTAGGGCGTGCCCCGGAACATGTGGACGGCGATGTACGCGCTGTCGCGGCCCGATGCCGTGGACAGCGCGATGTCGTCGGCCGGAGCCGTACGCACCTCGACCGGGAAGCTGATCCGCAGCCGCGACCGGTCCACCATCGCCCTCAGCTCACGCAGCGTCTCCACGACGGCCTCGCGGGGAACGGCGTACTCCATCTCCACGAAGCGCACCCGGCGCGGAGATGTGAAGACCTTGTAGGGGGTGTCCGTGTACGTCCGCGCGGACAGCGCCCTGCTGGAGATCCGGGCGATCGAGGGAATGGTGGCGGGCACCGCGCGGCCGACCCAGTTGGCCGCCTGGAAGACACCGTTGGACAGGAACTCGTCCTCGAACCAGCCCTGGAGCCGCCCCACCGGCTGATCGGGGCCGGCGCTGCGGTTGTTGCGCTTGGTGTTGGTGCTGCCGGTGTGCGGGAACCAGTAGAACTCGAAGTGCTCGTTCTCGGTCCACAGTTCGTCGAAGTCGGCGAGGACCCGGTCGAAGGGCATCGGCTCCTCGCGGGCCGTGAGCAGGAAGATCGGCTCCACCGCGAAGGTGATCGCGGTGACGACGCCCAGCGCGCCCAGGCCGATCCGGGCCGCGGCGAACACCTCGGGATTCTCCTGCTCGGAACAGGTCAGCACCGAGCCGTCCGCCGTGACCAGTTCCAGGCCCCGGATCTGGGCGGCGATCGAGGCCGAGTCGCGCCCCGTACCGTGGGTGCCGGTACTGGTGGCCCCGGCGACGGTCTGTTCCATGATGTCGCCCATGTTCGTCAGCGACAGACCCTCCCGAGCGAGGGCGAGGTTGAGCCTCTTGAGCGGCGTGCCGGCCTCGACCGTGACCGTCATGGCGCCGCGATCAACACTGCGGATGCCGGTCAACAGTTGAGGGCGTATCAACACACCGTCCGTCGAGGCTATGGACGTGAAGGAGTGCCCGGTTCCGACGGCCTTGACCCGCTGTCCCTCCTCGGCCGCCCGGCGAACGGCCTCGGCCAGTTCGTCCACGGAGGCGGGAGTGACCTCCCGCGTGGGGCGCGCGGAGACGTTGCCGCCCCAGTTACGCCATGTGCCGTTCTTCCCGCTCGTCATCCCGCTCGCCGTGCGTGTACTGCTCAACGGTCCCTCCCCGACGCGGATCCGGCCGCTTGAGCCGGCGGTACCCGAGGAAACCGACCGCGACCGCGACGGCCCCGGCCACCGCCGGAACCCCGTACCCCGCACGCGCCCCGGAGGCGTCGATCACCCAGCCGCCCGCGGAGGAGCCGAGCGCGACCCCGACCGCGAGGCCGGTGCTCACCCAGGTCATGCCCTCGGTGAGCTGCGTGCGTGGTACGTGCTCTTCGATGAGGGACATCGTCGTGATCATCGTGGGAGCGATGGACAGACCCGCAACGAACAGCGCCGCGGCCAGAAACAGCAGGTTTCCGACCAGTAGGAGGGGGATCATACTCACGGCCATCGCACAGACGCCCAGCAGCCAGCGACGTTCCGGCGGCCCGGCGAAGCGCAGCAGCCCGAAGACCATGGCCGCCGTGCAGGACCCCGCCGCGTACAGGGCGAGCACCAGACTGGCGGCGGCCTTGTGCCCCTCCTCCTCGGCGAAGGCCACGGTGACCACGTCGATGGCTCCGAAGATCGTGCCCGTCGCCACGAACGTGGTGACCAGGACCTGGAGCCCCCGGGAGCGCAACGCGGTGCCGCCGCCCTTGTGCTCGCGCGGGTGCGGCGCCGGCTCGGTGGCGCGCTGCGAGGTCAGCCAGAAGACGCCGGTCGCGAGGAAGCAGGCGGCGAGCAGCGGCCCGGCCTCCGGGAACCAGGCCGTGGACAGGCCGATGGAGATGATCGGCCCGAAGATGAAGCAGATCTCGTCCACCACGGACTCGAAGGAGTACGCGGTGTGCAACTTCGGGGTCCCGCGGTACAGGGCCGCCCAGCGGGCCCGGACCATCGCGCCGAGGCTCGGCACGCAGCCGATGCCGACACAGGCGACGAACAGCACCCAGTCCGGCCATCCGTAGTGCGCGGCCGGCAGCAGCACGGCCGCCGCGGTGAGCGACACGAGGGTCGCCGGGCGCAGCACCCGTCGCTGGCCGTACCGGTCCACCAGGCGGGAGACCTGGGGTCCGGCCACGGCGGCGGCGAGCGCGATGGTGGCCGACAGCGCCCCGGCCAGTCCGTACCGCCCGGTGAGCTGCGAGATCATCGTCACCACGCCGATGCCCATCATCGACAGGGGCATTCGGCCGAGGAAGCCCGCGGTCGAGAAGGCCTTGGTGCCGGGGGCGGCGAACAGGGCGCGGTAGGGGCTGGGCAACGAGGTCTCCGGAACGGCTCAGTGACAGCTCAGAAGTGGCTTAGTAAGGTGCGAACGCAGTCGATACAGCTTACTCGGCCGACCGCCCGGAAACAGCCCCGCGAACCTGGCGAAACGCACGGTCGGCACCCCGCCGTTTTCCCGCTGTCAGTGCCGGGTGGCAGGATCGAGACATGCCAGACGTGCTCGATGCCAGCCCCTACGACGCCCTGCTCCTGCTCTCGTTCGGCGGCCCGCAGGGCGCGGACGACGTGGTCCCGTTCCTGGAGAACGTGACGCGCGGGCGCGGCATCCCCAAGGAACGCCTCAAGGAAGTCGGTCAGCACTACTTCCTCTTCGGCGGGGTCAGCCCCATCAACGACCAGAACCGCGCCCTGCTGGACGCCCTCCGCAAGGACTTCGCCGAGCACGGCCTGGACCTGCCGATCTACTGGGGCAACCGCAACTGGGCGCCGTACCTGACGGACACCCTGCGCGAGATGGTCCGCGACGGCCGCCGCCGCGTCCTCGTCCTGGCCACCAGCGCCTACGCCTCGTACTCGGGCTGCCGCCAGTACCGCGAGAACCTCGCGGACGCGCTCGCCGCCCTGGAGGCGGAGGGACTGGAGCTGCCGGAGATCGACAAGCTCCGGCACTACTTCAACCACACGGGCTTCGTCGAGCCCATGGTCGACGGAGTCGTCCGGTCCCTCGCCGAGCTGCCCGAGGAGGTCCGGGACCGCGCGCACATCGCCTTCTCGACCCACTCGATCCCCACCTCGGCAGCGGACACCTCCGGCCCGGTCGAGGAGCACGGTGACGGCGGGGCGTACGTACGCCAGCACCTGGACGTGGCGCAGGTGATCGCCGACGCCGTCCGCGAGCGCACCGGCGTCGACCACCCCTGGCAGCTCGTGTACCAGTCGCGGTCCGGCGCCCCGCACATCCCGTGGCTCGAGCCGGACATCTGCGACCACCTGGAGGAGCGTCACGCGGCCGGCGTCCCCGCCGTGGTGATGGCGCCCATCGGCTTCGTCTCCGACCACATGGAGGTCCTGTACGACCTCGACACGGAGGCCACGGCCAAGGCGCAGGAGCTGGGACTGCCGGTGAGCCGCTCGGCCACCGTCGGCGCCGACCCGCGGTTCGCCGCCGCGGTCCGGAACCTCGTCCTGGAGCGGGCCGCCGACGAGCGCGGGCAGGAGACAGCACCGTGTGCCCTCGGCGCGCTCGGCGCGAGCCACAACCTTTGCCCGGTCGGCTGCTGCCCCGCCCGCGCCCCCCGCCCCGCCGCCGCGGGCGCCGACAGCACCTACGCGTGAGGAGCCCCGTGACCGACGTGACGCCCGACCCCCTCCACACCGAGCTGCTGAAGATCGCCCAGGAGGCCGCCCACCGCGCGGGCGAGCTGCTGCGCGACGGCCGCCCGGCCGACCTCGCGGTCGCCGCCACCAAGTCCAGCCCCATCGACGTGGTCACCGAGATGGACATCGCGGCCGAGAAGCTGATCACGGGCCTGATCGCCGACCGCCGCCCCGACGACGGGATCCTCGGCGAGGAGGGTTCCGCCACCGAGGGCACGAGCGGCGTCCGCTGGGTGATCGACCCGCTCGACGGCACGGTCAACTACCTCTACGGACTGCCCACCTGGGCGGTCTCCGTCGCCGCCGAGCAGGACGGCGAGCGGGTGGCCGGGGTGGTCGTCGCCCCCATGCGGGGCGAGTCGTACCACGCGGTACTGGGCGGTGGAGCCTGGGCCACGGGCGCCTGGGACGGTGAGCGCAGGCTCGCCTGCCGCTCCGCGGCCCCGCTCGACCAGGCGCTGGTCTCCACCGGCTTCAACTACGTCGCCGACGTCCGCGCCGAACAGGCCGAGATCGCGCGGCGGCTCATTCCGCTGGTGCGCGACATCCGGCGCGGCGGCTCGGCCGCGATCGACCTGTGCGACGTGGCCGCGGGGCGCCTCGACGGCTACTACGAGCGTGGACTGCACCCCTGGGACCTGGCGGCGGGCGACCTGATCGCCCGGGAGGCGGGCGCGGTGACCGGCGGACGCCCCGGTGAGCGCCCGTCCGGCGACCTGACGATCGCCGCCACCCCGGACGTGTTCGGCCCCCTCCAGCGGCTCCTGGTGGACTTCGGCGCGTAAGCCTGTCCGGCGGATCGGGCCGGGGGAGAGCGGCGCGCCCGATCAGCGCGGAGGGGGTGCCGGTCTCCCGAGTCTGCGGCGTGATCGGCAGGGCACGGTCCTGCGCGGGCACCAGGCGGCACGCTGGCGCCGCCGGGGCCCTTGGTGCCGCCGGGGCGTTTGGTGCCGCCGGGCGCCGCCGGTACCGCCGGGTGCCCCTGGTACTGCTGCTTGCCCCTGGTACTGCTGCTTGCCCCTGGTACTGCTGGGCGCCGTGCCGCTGGTCGGCACGCTCTGGTACTGCTGGATATGGCAGGAACCCGTATCGCGGTATCGGGATCGCCAGGCTCCCCTCGCGCCGCCAGGCGCCATTGCCCGCTCGGCACGCTGGTGCCGCCAGGCGCACCGAGGCATTCAGACACGCCCAGGCCCCCAGGCATTCAGACACGCCCAGGCCCCCAGGCATTCAGACACGCCCAGGCCCCCAGGCATTCAGACACGCCCAGGCCCCCAGGCACTCAGGCACACCCAGGCCCCCAGGCACTCAGACACGCCCAGGCACTGAGCACTCACGCAAGCCCAGGCGCCTCCGCCCCGGCGACGCCTTCCCCTCGATCACCGCCGACGTCTCCAACCGATCACCGGCGGAAGGCGACACGCACGACGAGGCCCCGGCGCTGGATCCCGCCGGGGCCTGTCGTTCACGGGCAGATCAGACGCTGGTCGCGCCGACCTCCACACCGTGCTCGGCAGCGAGACGGCGCAGATCGTCGAGCTCTCCCAGCTCCACCTCGACGAGGAACTCGTCCCCCTCGTCGCGGGCCCGGGACAGGTCGGACTCGGTCGTCTTTATGCGCTGCAGAAGTCCTGCGGTGAAAGCGTCCATGCTGCGCCCCCTCGTCCTGGGTCGTGGGTCGGTGGCACGGGGGTGTGCCGTTCGAAAGGGACGATCACGTCTCCGGTGGAGTGCCCAGCGCTGCCCTGCCGGGCGGCGGCGGTGCCGGACACCCACGCCCGCTCTGCGGAAGCGGACCGCGGCATACCGCGCGGTAACGCGGTACAGGCAGAGCGTGATCGCGGGGTGTAAAGCCGTCCTCCCCCCACTCCCTTCCGCGGAAACCTCAACCGTGAGAGAAAATCTCGCATTCCCGCGTCCGCCGTCTTCCCGGGCCGTCCCGACCGGCGCGGTCCGCTCCGGGTTCGCCGTCGGCTCGCCGCCGGGCCGGCGCCGGTCTCCCCCGCCTTACAGCCGACTTATGGCCGAAAAGGGCAGGATGGAGGCAACACACCCACCAGCCCCCTGCCCTCGTGCGCCCGAGAAGCGCTACGCGGGTGGACACAGGAAGGACAAGCGACGTGCGCGTACTCGTCGTCGAGGACGAGCAACTGCTCGCCGATGCGGTGGCCACCGGACTGCGCCGGGAGGCCATGGCCGTCGACGTCGTGTACGACGGTGCGGCCGCCCTGGAGCGCATCGGCGTCAACGACTACGACGTGGTCGTCCTCGACCGCGACCTCCCGCTCGTACACGGCGACGACGTCTGCCGCAAGATCGTCGAGCTGGGCATGCCCACACGCGTGCTGATGCTCACGGCCTCCGGCGACGTCAGCGACCGGGTCGAGGGCCTGGAGATCGGCGCCGACGACTACCTGCCCAAGCCCTTCGCGTTCAGCGAGCTCATCGCGCGCGTGCGCGCCCTGGGCCGGCGCACCAGCGTGCCCCTGCCGCCCGTCCTGGAGCGGGCCGGCATCAAGCTCGACCCGAACCGCCGAGAGGTGTTCCGGGACGGCAAGGAGGTACAGCTCGCCCCCAAGGAGTTCGCCGTGCTGGAGGTGCTCATGCGCAGCGAGGGCGCGGTCGTCTCCGCGGAGCAGCTGCTGGAGAAGGCCTGGGACGAGAACACCGACCCGTTCACCAACGTCGTGCGCGTGACGGTGATGACCCTGCGCCGCAAGCTGGGCGAGCCGCCCGTCATCGTCACCGTCCCCGGCTCGGGTTACCGGATCTGATCGACCGTGGCGACGACACCCGCGCCCCCCGGGGCGCCTCCGAAGCCCACCTGGGACCCGCGGTCGGCCACCCCGCTGCCGTGGCTGCGGCCCACCATCCGGATAAGGCTCACGCTGCTGTACGGCGGCATGTTCCTGATCGCCGGCATACTGCTGCTGTCGATCATCTACCTGCTCGCCGCCCAGGCGGTACGCACCGGCAACCAGCCGCTCTACAAGATCGTCGATTTCCAGGACCTCCAGGTCGCGAGCAACGACTGTCCCGGAGTCACCAACGGCAATCTGTCGCTGTCGCAGTTCAACGCCGCGATCAGCGACTGCATCGACCACCAGCGCCAGGTCGCCCTGGACCGGCTGCTCAGCCGCTCGCTGCTGGCCCTGCTCGGCCTCGCCGTGATCGCCTTCGCCTTCGGCTACGCCATGGCCGGACGCGTCCTGTCGCCGCTGGGCCGGATCACCCGCACCGCGCGCGCTGTTGCGGGCTCCGACCTGTCCCGGCGGATCGAGCTGGACGGCCCGGACGACGAGCTGAAGGAGCTGGCGGACACCTTCGACGACATGCTGGAGCGGCTGCAACGGGCCTTCACCGCCCAGCAGCGCTTCGTCGGCAACGCCTCCCACGAGCTGCGCACGCCGCTGGCGATCAACCGCACCCTCCTGGAAGTGCATCTGTCGGATCCGAACGCCCCGGTGGAGCTCCAGCAGCTCGGCAAGACGCTGCTGGCCACCAACGAACGCAGCGAGCAGCTCGTCGAGGGCCTGTTGCTGCTGGCCCGCAGCGACAACCAGATCGTCGAGCGCAAGCCGGTGGACCTCGCCGAGGTAGCCGGCCAGGCCATCGACCAGGTACGTGCCGAGGCGGACACCAAGGGCGTCGAGATCCGGGGAGCCCGCGAGCCCGCCGTGGTCCAGGGCAACGGCGTCCTGCTCGAGCGCATCGCCCTGAACCTGGTGCAGAACGCCGTGCGCTACAACGTGGCCGAACAGGGCTGGGTGGAGGTCACCACCGCCGTCGAGAACAGTCAGGCGGTCCTCGTGGTCACCAACACGGGCCCGGTCGTGCCGGCGTACGAGATCGACAACCTCTTCGAGCCGTTCCGGCGGCTGCGCACCGAGCGCACGGGCAGCGACAAGGGCGTCGGCCTGGGCCTGTCCATCGCCCGGTCCGTGGCCCGGGCGCACGGCGGCCACATCTACGCACAGCCGCGCGAGGGCGGAGGGCTCGTGATGCGAGTGACGCTGCCAGTCTGAGATCATGACCCCGACATCTCGCCGAGACCCAAGGATGTTCGCTTTGAGCGGAATTCGCAGGCCATCGGCCCCGGAGTCGCCTGTGTGATCGATCACAGCGAAGGTTTTCCTGCTATTCACTCTCGGTGATCATGCACCCTGTCGGAAAGCCGGGAAAATCCCGGTTTTCAGGGGTCCTGATCACGGGAAGTACACGGTGGGACGCCTTTGAAGTGCGGTATTAGGACCGTGTACGGTCCCCATCGCCATCCAAGCCGATCACTCATGAGGGGTCCGGTTGGGTGTCGATTGAGTAACAGACCTTGATGTGAGGCAAAATCTCCGCCTCAGGTCGGGCACAAGTCCGGCCTCTCACGCGTTACGTGCGCTGGAGACACCCGCAGACACCCAGAGGGGGAGAGCGACCATGGCAACCGATTACGACACTCCACGCAAGACCGACGACGACGTCGACTCGGACAGCCTCGAAGAGCTGAAGGCCAGGCGGAACGACAAGTCCGCCTCGGCCGTCGACGTCGACGAATTCGAGGCCGCGGAAGGCCTCGAACTTCCCGGCGCCGACCTCTCGAACGAGGAACTGGCCGTCCGTGTACTTCCGAAGCAGCAGGACGAGTTCACCTGCATGAGCTGCTTCCTGGTGCACCACCGCAGCCAGCTGGCCCGGGAGAAGAACGGCCAGCCGATCTGCCGCGACTGCGACTGAGGCGGGGTCGGCCGTGACTGGCTCGACCCCTCCCTGGAAGCGCCGCTTCTCCCGGCGGGGAGCGGACCAAGGACCGTCCGACGGTCCCTACAGAGCGCGTGACGACGAGCGGGGCCCGACCGATACGGGGACGGCCTCGCTCGAATCAGTGGTCGACCGGGGTGACCTCCCGGCGACCGCGGAGCCGCCGGTACCCGCTGCCCGGCGCCGGGCAGCGGCGTTCCGGCGCAAGGCCGGACAGGGCGTCCGCAATGGCGGCCAGCGCGCCAGGGCCGCCCTGGCGCACCTCGCAGACCGGATCATCGACCTGGCCCCGCGCGTGCCCGTACGGGACCTGGCGACGCTCCGCAGGCAGTTCCCGGGCCTGGGACCCGAGGAGCTCGCAGACCGGCTGGTGGCGGGCGCCGCCAAGGGCACCGCGACCGTCGGCGCGGGCATCGGCGCGGCCGCGATGATGCCCGTACCGCCCGCGATGCCCACGGAACTGGCCGCCGAGATCACCGGCGTCGCGGCGATCGAACTCAAGATGATCGCCGAACTCCACGAGGTCTACGGCGTACGACCGCCCGGCAACCTCGCGCAGCGCAGCACCGCTTACCTGAACTCCTGGTCGGACGAGCGCGGCGTCGACGTGTCCAAGCCGTCGACTCTCGGCTCGGCCATGAACAGCCACATGAAGCGCCAGCTGCGTCAGCAGATCATGAAGCGGATGGTGCGTGACCTGCCGAACCTGATGCCCTTCATGGTGGGCGCGGCCGTCGGCGCCGTCATGAACCGCCACGACACCAGAAAGCTGGCCACCAGAATCCGGACGGACCTGCGCGGGAAGCAGGTGCCGTGGAGCGCTCTCGGCGAACTCCCGGCGCTGGAGGGACCGCGGGACGCGCTGGACATGGGCGCACTCACGAAGGGATTCGACCCCAAAGGGCTCAGCCGCCGTCCCGGAGGGGACGACGGACACTGACCCGCGCGTGCGCTACGCCGCGGCCTTCGCCGCGGTCAGGGCCTCCACCAGCCGCTCCGGCTCGCGGGTCGACAGGTACAGGTAAGGAGTCGGGTCCTCTGGGTCCGTGACCACCACGCGCACGGCCCTCGGGATGTAGGCGCGCAGCAGCAGGAAGGCGCGGGTGTCGGCCTTGTGGGTGCGCCAGGCGCGGGCCTCCTCCGGGTCGAGGATCTCCGCCTCGCCCAACGCCGAGACCGGCACCTTCGCCTCGCCCGCGATCAGCGAGTCCCCCACCACACGGATGCGGACCGCGCCGTACGAACTGGCGGCCACCGCCGCCACCGCCGTCCCGCCGGCCAGGCCGCCCAGCATCGGCAGCGTGCCGAAGGGCAGCAGGATCAGGGCGAACGAGAGCCCCACCAGGAAGGAGACCAGCCACCAGGAGCGGGGCGCGGTGAGGCGTTCTTCGTACGGGGCGGTGGAGAGCTGCATGAACCAAGCTTGGCACGGTATCGGTGTTCGGCCGACGCGCGGGTAAGGTCTGCGCCTGTGAGTGGTACTTCCCCAGGTCTTCAGCCCCCCGCCGACGCCGTGAAACCCGTACGGCACCCCGACGCGCCCGCCCCCGGCGAACTGCTCGGCGCGCACTACGGCCAGTGCTTCGGCTGCGGCGGCGACCAGCCCCACGGACTGCACCTCCAGGCGCGGGCGGGCGAAGGCGTGTCGATCACCGCCGAGTTCACCGTGCAGCCCGCCCACCAGGGCGCCCCCGGACTGGCGCACGGCGGCGTGCTGGCCACGGCCCTGGACGAGACCCTCGGTTCGCTGAACTGGCTGCTGCGCACGATCGCGGTGACCGGACGGCTGGAGACCGACTTCCTGCGGCCGGTGCCCGTCGACACGACGCTGCACCTGGAGGCCGAGGTGACCGCCGTGGCCGGCCGGAAGATCTACTCGACCGCCACCGGCCGGATCGGCGGCCCCGACGGACCGGTGGCCGTGCGCGCCGACGCGCTGTTCATCGAGGTCAAGATCGATCACTTCGTCGACCACGGCCGCGAGGAGGAGATCCGCGCCGCCATGGACGACCCGGACCAGGTCCGCCGCACCCGCGCCTTCGAGGTGAACCCGTGAGCCGGGAGTCCAGGCCGGACCTCGAGGTCCTGATCCGCCGCGTCGACCCCGACGTACCGCTTCCCGCGTACGCGCAGCCCGGCGACGCGGGCGCCGACCTGCGCACCACCGCCGACTGCGAACTCGCTCCCGGCGAGCGGGCCGTACTGCCCACGGGCGTGTCTGTGGCGCTCCCGGAGGGGTACGCGGCCTTCGTGCATCCACGTTCCGGGCTGGCCGCCCGCTGCGGTGTCGCCCTCGTGAATGCCCCGGGGACGATTGATGCCGGGTACCGTGGGGAGATCAAGGTGATCGTGGTGAATCTCGACCCGCGCGAGACCGTGCGGTTCGAGCGCTTCGACCGGATTGCCCAACTGGTCGTCCAGCAGGTCGAGAGGGTCCGCTTCCGCCAGGTCGCGGAGCTTCCCGACTCGGCGCGGGCCGGAGGGGGCTTCGGGTCCACCGGCGGCCACGCCGGAACGGACCGTGCAAGCGGCACAAGCGGTCAGGTCGCCGAAGGCGGCCCGACGGGTGGGAATCGATACGCTTCGGTCGTATCCGACCGGGAAGGACAGTGACGTGTTCGGACGTCGCAAGAAGAGGGATGCCGCCGAGGACGCGGCCGGCGAGACCGAGCAGGTCGTCGACAGCGTCGACACCGAGGCGGACGAAGAGCGCGAGCGCGTGCGACTCGAGCCCGAACCGCGGCCCGACGGGCCCTGGGACAGCACCGAGGTACGCGACCCGGCGGAGGGCCGGGTGGACCTGGGCGGCCTGTTCGTACCCGGAGTCGACGGCATGGAACTGCGCGTGGAGGTCGCGGGTGACGCGATCGTCGCCGCGACCGTCGTGCTGCGCGACAGCGCCATCCAGTTGCAGGGTTTCGCGGCGCCCAAGCGGGAGGGCATCTGGGGCGAGGTGCGCGAGGAGATCGGCTCCGGCATCACCCAGCAGGGTGGCATCATCGACGAGGTCGAGGGCCCGCTGGGCTGGGAGCTGCGGGCCCAGGTGCCGGTGCAGCTGCCGGACGGCACGGGCGGTTTCCAGGTCGTGCGGTTCGTCGGTGTGGACGGCCCCCGCTGGTTCCTGCGCGGAGTGATCTCGGGCCAGGGCGCGGTGCAGCCCCAGGCCGCCGGTCTGCTGGAGCAGATCTTCCGGGACACGGTCGTGGTCCGCGGTGACGGCCCGATGGCCCCCCGCGACCCGATCGTCCTCAAGCTGCCGAACGACGCGCAGATGGTCCCCGAGGGCGTCCAGCAGGAGGAGGGCTCCCGCTTCTCCGGCGGCATGGGCCAGCTCCAGCGCGGACCGGAGATCACCGAGGTCCGCTAGGCAACGACTCCCAACGGAGGGCCGCGTCCCGTACGGGACGCGGCCCTCCTGCCGTACTGGGGCACCGGTGGTGATCCGGGCCGGGCCGCCGAGTGGAGCGGCACGCGTTCGTGAGGCTCTCGCCGACAGCTCCGTCGCTGTTCGGGCCGACGATCCCACCGGCCGGCCGTACGCGGAGACCGGCACGCCGTGGTGGAGCCGCGGCGGGTCGTTGCCCGGGGCCGGGGGCACCCGAGGCCGCCCTGGCCATGAGGGGAGAGCCACCGTCCTGGTCGCCGCCCACGAACCGCGCCACCGGACATCCTCGCGCCACTGGACATCCCCGCGCCACTGGACATGCCCGCGCCACTGGACATGCCCGCGCCGATTGGACATGCCCGCGCCGCTGGACACCCCCGCGCCACTGGACACCACAGACGGTCGCCGCAGCTTTCGTAACCGAGCGAGTGCCAAGTCATGACGGCCGCGGACGTCAGGGTTCCGTCAAAGAGCACCCGCATCCCGTCCCCCGCCCTGATTTGTCGGGATTGCTCGCCGTAGGGTCGACGCTGCGCGATCAGCGTTGACCGGAAGACAATGAGGCCATGGGACGTGGCAAGCTTCGGATCTACCTCGGCGCGGCGCCGGGCGTCGGCAAGACGTACGCGATGCTGTCCGAAGCGCACCGCCGCGCGGAACGGGGCACCGACTGCGTGGTGGCCTTCGTGGAACACCACGGCAGGTCGCGCACCGAAGTGCTGCTGCACGGCCTGGAGCAGGTGCCGCGCCGGGAGCTGGAGCACCGCGGCGCGGTCTTCACGGAGCTGGACCTGGACGCGGTGCTGGCCCGCGCCCCCCGGGTGGCGCTGGTGGACGAGCTGGCCCACACCAACATCCCGGGCGCCCGCAACGCCAAGCGGTGGCAGGACGTGGAGGAGCTGCTGGCCGCCGGGATCGACGTGATCTCGACCGTCAACATCCAGCACCTCGAATCGCTCGGCGACGTCGTGGCGTCGATCACCGGGGTGCGGCAGCAGGAGACCGTGCCGGACGAGGTGGTGCGGCGTGCCGACCAGGTGGAACTGGTCGACATGTCACCGCAGGCACTGCGCCGCCGCATGGCCCACGGCAACGTCTACCAGCCGGACAAGGTCGACGCCGCCCTCTCCAACTACTTCCGGCCCGGCAACCTCACCGCCCTGCGGGAACTCGCGCTCCTGTGGGTGGCGGACCGGGTCGACGAGTACCTGCAGCAGTACCGCAGCGAGCACCGCGTGTCGAAGATCTGGGGCTCGCGCGAGCGCATCGTGGTCGGCCTGACCGGCGGCCCCGAGGGCAGGACGCTGATACGGCGGGCCGCGCGCCTCGCCGAGAAGGGCGCCGGCGGTGAGGTGCTGGCCGTCTACATAGCCCGCAGTGACGGGCTGACCTCCGCCTCCCCGAAGGAACTCGCGGTGCAGCGCACCCTGGTGGAGGACCTCGGCGGCACCTTCCACCACGTGCTCGGCGAGGACATACCGGCCGCCCTGCTCGACTTCGCGCGCGGCGTCAACGCCACCCAGATCATCCTCGGTTCCTCGCGCCGCAAGGCCTGGCAGTACGTCTTCGGTCCCGGCGTCGGCGCCACGGTCGCCCGCGAGTCCGGAGCCGACCTGGACGTCCACATCGTGACCCACGAGGAGGCCGCCAAGGGCCGCGGACTGCCGGTGGCCAGGGGTGCGCGGCTCGGCCGCTCCCGGATCGTGTGGGGCTGGCTCGCGGGACTCGGCGGGCCCGTGCTGCTGACGCTGCTGCTGAACACCGTCCACCTCGGCCTCGCCAACGACGTCCTGCTCTACCTGGCGCTGACCGTGGCCGCGGCCCTGCTCGGCGGACTGTACCCGGCGCTCGCCTCGGCCGCGGTCGGGTCCCTTCTCCTGAACTGGTACTTCACACCCCCGGTCAACCGGATCACCATCGCCGACCCCAGGAACATGCTTGCACTCGCCATATTCGTGGGCGTGGCGCTCTCCGTGGCCTCCGTGGTCGACGTCGCGGCCCGCCGCACCCACCAGGCCGCCCGGCTCCGCGCCGAGTCCGAGATCCTCTCCTTCCTCGCGGGCAACGTCCTGCGCGGCGAGACCAGCCTGGAGGCGCTTTTGGAACGGGTCCGCGAGACCTTCGGCATGGAGTCGGCCGCCCTGCTGGAACGGGAGGGCGACGTGGCGCCCTGGACCTGCGCCGGCCGGGCCGGGACGGGGCCGCCGGTGCGGCGCCCGGAGGACGCGGACGTGGACATGCCGGTCGGGGACCACATGGCCCTCGCGCTGTCCGGCCGGGTCCTGCCCGCCGAGGACCGCCGGGTACTGGCCGCCTTCGCCAACCAGGCCGCCGTCGTCCTGGACCGGCGGCGCCTGCGCGAGGAGGCCGACCGGGCCCGCGCGCTGGCCGAGGGCAACCGCATCCGCACCGCGCTGCTCGCCGCCGTCAGCCACGACCTGCGTACGCCGCTCGCCGGGATCAAGGCGGCGGTCACCAGCCTCCGGTCCGACGACGTGGCGTGGTCCGAGGAGGACGAGGCGGAACTGCTCGAGGGCATCGAGGAGGGCGCCGACCGGCTCGACCACCTGGTCGGCAACCTGCTCGACATGTCCCGCCTCCAGACCGGCACGGTCACGCCCCTGATCCGCGAGATCGACGTCGACGAGGTGGTGCCCATGGCGCTCGGCGGGGTGCCCGAGGGGAGCGTCGAGCTGGACGTCCCCGAGACCCTCCCCATGGCCGCCGTCGACGCCGGTCTCCTGGAGCGGGCGATGGCCAACCTGGTGGAGAACGCCGTCAAGTACAGCCCCGGCGGCCGGACCGTCCTGGTCGCCGCCAGCGCCCTCGCGGACCGCGTCGAGGTACGGGTCGTCGACCGGGGGCAGGGGGTGCCGGACGAGGCCAAGGACCGCATCTTCGAGCCCTTCCAGCGTTACGGTGACGCCCCGCGCGGCGCCGGCGTGGGGCTCGGCCTGGCCGTGGCCCGCGGCTTCGCCGAGGCGATGGGCGGCACCCTGAACGCCGAGGACACCCCCGGCGGCGGCCTCACGATGGTGCTCACCCTCCGCGCGGCGGGATCACCCGCCCGCGCCCCCCATCTCACGACAGCAGAAAGGCAGGCCGCCCGATGACCCGGGTGCTCGTGATCGACGACGAACCGCAGATCGTGCGTGCCCTCGTGATCAATCTCAAGGCCCGGCACTACGAGGTCGACGCCGCCCACGACGGCGCCACCGCCCTCCAGCTCGCCGCCGCCCGCCACCCGGACGTGATCGTCCTGGACCTGGGCCTGCCCGACATGGACGGTGTCGAGGTGATCAGAGGGCTGCGCGGCTGGACCCGGGTGCCGATCCTGGTGCTCTCCGCGCGGCAGTCCTCGGACGAGAAGGTGGAGGCGCTCGACGCGGGCGCCGACGACTACGTCACCAAGCCCTTCGGCATGGACGAACTGCTCGCCCGGCTGCGCGCCGCCGTCCGCCGGGCCGAGCCGGTCCCGGGCGGCGAGGACGACGTGGTCGTGGACACCGCGGAGTTCACCGTCGACCTGGCCGCGAAAAAGGTGAACCGGGGCGGGAAGGACGTACGGCTCACCCCCACCGAGTGGCATCTGCTGGAGGTGCTGGTGCGCAACACCGGTCGCCTGGTCAGCCAGAAGCAGCTGCTGCAGGAGGTGTGGGGGCCGTCGTACGGGACGGAGACGAACTACCTGCGGGTCTACATGGCGCAGCTGCGCCGCAAGCTGGAGGCGGACCCCGCACACCCGCGGCACTTCGTCACCGAGCCGGGCATGGGGTACCGCTTCGAGAAGTGAGCGGGAGGCGGGGCGGAGAAGTGAGCGGGAGGCGGGGCGGAGGAGTGAGCGGGTGACGGGCGGGACGGGGAAGCGAGGCGTGCGGAGAGTGAGCCTCGCGATACCGGCCCGAAGAGGGTGTCTGGCTGTCGGCGCGCCCCGGTACGCTTCAGATATGAGTGCTGCTCCGCGTCCCGACAAGCCGGTGGGCCGGTTCCGGCGCATGTTCGACCGGCTCTCCTCGTCGCAGGAGGACCTGGAGTCGGAGGAACTGCGCGAGGACGCCGACACCGCCGGCTGCACCCGCATCTGTGACTGTCAGGACCGGCAGATCGTGTCGGTTACTGGTACCTTGCGCACGGTCACCCTGCGACCGCGTGCGGGCGTCCCGGCGCTGGAGGCCGAGCTCTTCGACGGTTCCGCCGCCCTGGACGTGGTGTGGCTGGGCAGACGCTCGATCGTGGGCATAGAGCCGGGGCGCAAGCTCATCGCATCGGGCCGGATCTCGATGAGCCGGGGCCGCCGGGTGCTCTTCAACCCGAAATACGAACTGAGACCCCTCGGACGGGAGTAGCCGGTGACGTCGCTCGACAAGCCGACCGAAGAGACGGAAGCGGACGACGCCCGGGCGGTGACGGAGGCCGCGCTGTTCGAAGCGTTCGGCGGCGTGCGGGGCATGGTCGAGACGGTGCTGCCGGGGCTGCTCTTCGTCACCATCTTCACGCTCAACAACGACCTGCACATGTCGGCGATCGCCGCGCTGGCCGTTTCGCTGGTGCTGGTCGTGGTCCGGCTGGCGATGAAGGACACCGTCAAGCACGCCTTCAGCGGGGTCTTCGGCGTCGCCTTCGGCGTGGTCTTCGCGATGATGACCGACAACGCCAAGAACTTCTACCTGCCGGGCATGCTCTACACCCTGGGCCTGGCCATGGCGTACATCGTCACCTCGCTGGCCGGGGTACCGCTGATCGGCCTGATTCTCGGCCCGGTCTTCAAGGAGAACCTCTCCTGGCGCACCCGCAACCCGGGCCGCAAGAAGGCGTACACCAAGGCCAGCTACGCCTGGGGTCTGATCCTGCTCGGCAAGAGCGCGATCCTCTTCCCGCTGTACTGGTGGGCCGACACCGAGCAGCTCGGGTGGGTCCTGGTCACCCTGAAGATCCCGCCGTTCCTGCTCGCCGTGTGGCTGACCTGGGTGTTCCTGGCGAAGGCGCCGGCCCCCATCGACGTGTTCGCGGAGATGGAGGCGGCCGAGAAGGCCGAGAAGGCCGCGGAGGAGAAGGCGGAGCGCGAGAAGGCCGAGCGCGAGGCCCTGGAGGGCGCATCCGTGGAGCCCGCCGTGGACGCCGCACGCGGCGGCAGGCACCGCAAGGACTGACGCCACAGGCCGAGGACCGACGCCATACGTCAAGGGCCGACGACCGTACGACGGTGGGGGGGGGGGGGGGGGGGGGGGGGACCACCGCCCCCCCCCCCCCCCCCGTCCTTCTCTCCTCTCTCCGTTCGTCCTCCTTCCCCCACAAAAAGCCTCCCCCCCCTCCCCCCCCAACCTCGCCCCCCCC
>NZ_JBVHVP010000017.1:0-136339 GCF_055564775.1 Streptomyces sp. NPDC028991
GCCCGGTTACATTTCGAACCCGGAAGCTAAGCCTTACAGCGCCGATGGTACTGCAGGGGGGACCCTGTGGGAGAGTAGGACGCCGCCGAACAATCTTTGGAAAGGACCCCTGGTCCCCAGCGTTCAGCTGGGGACCAGGGGTCCTTTCGTTTTTTCAGGGCGCACCGGGTACCCGGTTGCGCGAGAATGACTTGCAGTACCGAAGACAGGAGTCACCGATGTCCACCAACTCTCCCGACGACCGACCGGAGCGCGACCAGCGGCGACGGGACAGCGGTGACCGCGGTGACCGTAGCGGTCAGCGCGGAGATCGCGGTGGGTTCCGCCGTGACAATCGTGGTGATGACCGCGGTGGGCAGCGTGGTGGTTTCCGTCGTGACGACCGGCGGGATGACCGTCGTGACGACCGGCGTGATGACAATCGCGGTGGTGGCGGGTACGGGCGTCGTGATGACCGTGACCGTGGGCCGCGTCGTGATGACCGTGACCGTGGTGGGGACCGTGGGCCGCGTCGTGATGAGCGGGGCGGCGGTGACCGTCCGCCCTTCCGCCGTGACGACCGGGGCGAGCGTCCGCCCTTCCGGCGTGATGACCGTGGTGACCGTCCCTCGTTCCGGCGTGATGACCGTGGCGATCGTCCCTCGTACCGTCGCGATGACCGGGGCGGCGACCGGGGTGGTGACCGTCCGCCCTTCCGCCGTGACGACCGGGGAGACCGGGGCGGTTTCGGCCGGCGCGAGGACAATCGTGGTGATGACCGCGGTGGGCAGCGTGGTGGTTTCCGTCGTGACGACCGGCGGGATGACCGTCGTGATGACCGGCGTGATGACAGTCGCGGTGGTGGCGGGTACGGGCGTCGTGATGACCGTGACCGTGGGCCGCGTCGTGATGACCGTGACCGTGGTGGGGACCGTGGGCCGCGTCGTGATGAGCGGGGCGGCGGTGACCGTCCGCCCTTCCGCCGTGACGACCGGGGCGAGCGTCCGCCCTTCCGGCGTGATGACCGTGGTGACCGTCCCTCGTTCCGGCGTGATGACCGTGGTGACCGTCCCTCGTACCGTCGCGATGACCGGAGCAGCGACCGGGGCGGTGACCGTCCGCCCTTCCGCCGTGACGACCGGGGCGAGCGTCCGCCCTTCCGTCGCGATGACCGGCGTGATGACCGCCGGGACGAGCGAGGTGGAGACCGTCCGTCCTACCGGCGTGATGACCGCGGTGACCGTGGTGGCTTCCGTCGTGACGACAATCGTGGTGAGCGCGGTGGTTTCGGCCGCCGTGAGGACAGCCGCGGCGACCGTGGTGGATACCGCGGCCGGGACGACCGTGGCGGACGCGGGCCCCGGCGCGACGACCGTGACGGGCGACCCGGCGGTTTCCGTGGGCGGGACGACCGGCACGGCGGTGGTGGCCGTTTCCGTGAGGAGCGGGACCGTGACCGCGAGCCGATCAAGCGCCTGCCGATCCCCGAGGAGGTCACGGGCGACGAGATCGACAAGGACGTACGGCAGGAGCTGCAGAGCCTGCCCAAGACGCTTGCCGAGGACGTCGCCAGGAACCTGGTGATGGTCGCCCGGCTCATCGACGAGGACCCGGAGACCGCGTACGCCTACTCCAGGATCGCCCTGCGTCTGGCGTCCCGTGTTGCTGCCGTCCGGGAGGCGGGTGGGTTCGCCGCGTACGCCAATCAGAAGTACAGCGAGGCCCTGGCCGAGTTCAGGGCCGCGCGGCGGATGACGGGGTCCGTCGAGCTGTGGCCGGTCATGGCCGACTGCGAGCGCGGGCTCGGCCGGCCGGAGAAGGCGCTGGACATGGCCGGTGCTCCCGAGGTGCACAAGCTGGACAAGGCCGGTCAGGTCGAGATGCGGCTCGTCGCGGCCGGTGCCCGGCGCGACATGGGGCAGCTGGACGCGGCCATCGTGACGCTGCAGAGCCCCGAGCTGGCCTCCAACTCCGTACAGCCCTGGACCGCGCGGCTGCGGTACGCCTACGCCGACGCGCTGCTGGCCGCCGGCCGGGAGCAGGAGGCGCGGGAGTGGTTCGCCAAGGCCGTGGAGTCCGACCGGGACGGCAGCACGGACGCCTCCGACCGGCTCGCCGAGCTGGACGGCGTGGAGTTCATGGACGCCCTTGACGAGCGGGAGGGCGAGAGCGGCGTGGCGGGCACCTCCGGGGACGCCGAGGCCGAGGCTGACGAAGAGGCCGGGCCCGGGCCCGAGGCCGAGGCCGAGGGCGCGAGCGGGACGACGGACGGCGAGAAGGACTGACGTCCGGGACACGACGACGAAGGGGCGGGACCGGTGCACGGTCCCGCCCCTTCGTCATGCCGGGTCACAGGTCCAGCGCGCGCAGTACCAGGCCCGAGGCCGGCTTCGGGCCGAAGGACGTCGACTTGCGGGGCATCGTGACGCCCTGCTGGGCCAGCTCGCGGACGACCTCCTCGCGGACCGGGTGCATCAGTACCGCCGTACCGCCGTCGCGTACCGCCTTCTCGACGGTGGCCGCCGTGTCGTGGATGTAGGAGATGTGGGCCGCCGAGTCGTCCGGGATGTGCCAGACGTGGGCGAGGAGGGTGGCGTGCAGAACCGTGGCGTCCAGGGTGCGCCAGGCCTCGGGGCGGTCGGTGGGGACCGTGCGGGCCAGCAGGGCGGGGTCCGGGCGGTCCACGAGATGGAAGGCGCCGTCGCCGGCGAGGAGGAAGGCGTTGCCCGCCTCGGCCGCCTTCGCCAGGACGTCCATGGACTCAGCCGGCGGCGTGTCGAGGCGGCGGACGCGGAAGTGGCCGTCCAGGGCGGTCACGGCGTCGCTCACCGGGAGGCCGTGCAGCAGGCGGTGGATGGCGCGGACCCGGAGCGGGTAGCGGGCCGTGTCGACCAGGAGGACCAGGCCGTGGTCCCAGGGGCTGGGGGAAGGGTGCTCCGCGCGGAGCGTGCGGTAGGTCGCCCAGCGGTGGTGGCCGTCGGCGATGAGAGCCTGGTGCCGCGCCAGCTCGGATTGGACACGGACCAGGTCGTCGGGGTCCGTCACCGACCACAGGCGGTGGCAGAAGCCGTCCTCCGTGGTCGTCGAGAGCAGCGGGGGCTGTTCGGCGGTGCGTTCCACGACGGTGGTCGTGGCCGCGGTGGGGCCGTCGCCGCGGTAGGTGAGGAGTAGGGGTTCGAGGTTGGCCCAGGTGGCTCGCATGAGGGCCGCGCGGTCGGCGACGACGTGCGGCATGACGTCCTCGTGCGGTAGGACGACCTGCTCCGACGGGTCCGACACGCGCAGGGCGCCGATGATGCCGCGTTGCAGCATGCCGTCGCCGTCGCGCTGTTCGTAGACGTACAGGCCGGGTTCGGGGTCGGCGGTGAGGACGCCTTCCGACATCCAGCGGCGCAGGGTGTCGGCGGCCTGTTCGTTGCGCGCTTCGGGCGTGGCGGCCTGGGGCAGGATCAGGCGGACGATGTTGTGCGGGTCGGCGGACTCGAGGTGGAGCAGGCCGTCGGGGCGGACCACGACGTCGTAGGGCGGGGACGTCACGGCGGCCAGGCTGCCGACCCGGTCGGGGTCGTAGCGGAGGCCTCGGAACGGGGTGAGTTCCAGGCCCCGGCGCGCCGTTGCTTCCGGGTGACCTGCTGTGTTCATCCCGGCATCGTACGTGTGTCAGTGGCATGGGGGATGATCGGGGGAAAGGCGTCGAACGAGGAGCGATGTGCAATGAGCCGGAGCGTCAGGACGAGGCCCGAGGGCAGTGGGCGGGGCCTGAGCGAGGCGTACGACACGGCGCTGCTCGACCTGGACGGCGTGGTGTACGCCGGGGGGAACGCGATCGCTCACGCGGTCGACTCGCTCGCCACGGCCCGCGCGGGCGGCATGCGCCTGGCGTACGTCACCAACAACGCGCTCCGGACTCCCGGCGCGGTGGCCGAGCACCTGACCGAGCTGGGCATACCGACCGCTGCCGACGACGTCATCACGTCGGCTCAGGCGGTGGCCCGGCTGATCGCCGAGCAGGTGCCCTCGGGCTCGCGGGTGCTGGTGATCGGCGGCGAGGGGTTGCGGGTGGCGCTGCGGGAGCGCGGGCTGGAGCCCGTGGAGTCGGCGGAGGACGATCCGGCGGCCGTCGTGCAGGGATTCGGCGGGCCGGAGCTGCCGTGGGGGCGGTTCGCGGAGGCCTGCTACGCCATCGCGCGCGGCGTGCCGTGGTACGCCTCCAACACCGACCTGACGATTCCGGGCGCCCGCGGGATCGCACCGGGCAACGGCGCGGCGGTGGAGGTCGTACGGATCGCCACCGGGGCTGAGCCGCAGGTGGCGGGGAAGCCGTTGCCTCCCATGCACCGGGAGACGATCCTGCGCACCGGCGCGCAGCGGCCGTTGGTGGTGGGCGACCGGCTGGACACGGACATCGAGGGCGCTTTCAACGGTGAGGTCGACTCGCTGCTCGTCCTGACCGGCGTGACCGACGGGGTGCAGCTGCTGGCCGCGCCGCCGCGGCACCGGCCGACGTATGTCGACGCCGATCTGCGCGGGCTGCTCACCGGGCAGCCGGAGGTCACGGGGGACGCGGCCGGGAGCGGCGGCTTCCAATGCGGCGGCTGGACGGCCACGGCCGGCGATGAGCGGCTGGAGCTGGAGGGCGAGGGCACGGCGCTGGACGGCTTGCGTGCGCTGTGCGCGGCGGCCTGGACGGCGGGCGGGGAGGCTGGGTGCGAGCTGGACTCGGGGAAGGCGCTGGCGCGACTGGGGTTGTGAGCCGTAGATGCGAGGCGCAGGAGTTGGGAGCATGGCGGGTGCCGGGCGGGGAGCATGCTCGGGATCGTGATCGGTTGGGAGGGTAGGCTAACCTAACTGCGTGTTGGTCGACAGTCCCCCAGAACAGCGCGCGGAGACCGCCCCCGCGCCGCCCCCCAAGCGACGTGTCCTGCGTGCCGTCGGACTGCCCGTCGCTCTGGCGGCCCTGGTGCTCCTCGCGTTGACGAGCATCGCCATCGGCGCCAAGGACCTGTCCCTTGCGCAGGTCTGGCACGGCCTGTTCCACGACTCGGGCGCGTACGGCGACGTAGTGGTGAGCGAGCGCCTGTCGCGGACCGCGCTCGGAGTGCTCGCCGGTGCCGCGCTGGGTCTCGCGGGAGCCGTGCTGCAGGCGCTCACCCGCAATCCGCTGGCCGACCCCGGCCTGCTCGGCATCAACGCGGGTGCCTCCGCGGCGGTCGTCACGGCCATCACCTTCTTCGGCGTCACCTCGCTGACCGGATACGTGTGGTTCGCCTTCGCCGGTGCCGCGGGGGTCGGCGCGCTCGTCTGGTTCCTGGGCGGCAGCCGGGGGGCCACGCCGGTGCGGCTGGTGCTGGCCGGCACCGCGATCAGCGCCGCGCTCTTCGGCTACCTCCAGGCCGTGATGATCATGGACGACGCGGCGCTGGGCAGGATGCGCTTCTGGACGGTCGGTTCGCTCGCCTCGGCGACGAACGGCACCATCAAGGAGGTGCTGCCGTTCTTCGTGGCGGGCACGGTCCTGGCCCTCGCGCTCGCCCGGCCGCTCAACGCCATGGAGATGGGCGACGACACGGCCAAGGCCCTCGGCGCCAACCTGAACCGGACCCGGGCGCTGTCCATGCTCGCCGCGACCGTACTGTGCGGGGCCGCGACCGCCGCCTGCGGGCCGATCGTGTTCGTCGGCCTGATGGTCCCGCACATTGTGCGCTCCTTCACCGGGCCCGACATGCGATGGATCCTGCCGTACGCCGCGATCCTGTCGCCCGTGCTGCTGCTCGGCGCGGACGTCCTGGGCCGGATCGTCGCCCGGCCCTCGGAGCTTCAGGTCGGCATCGTCACCGCCGTCCTGGGCGGGCCGGTCTTCATCTATCTCGTACGACGGCGGAGGACGGCCCAGCTGTGAGGAACGGGAAAGCCGTGGAGTCCGGGAAAGCCGTGGAGTCCGGGAAAGCCGTGGAGTCCGGGAAAGCCGTGGAGTCCGGGAAAGCCGTGGAGACCGGGAGTGCCGTGGAGACCGGGAAAGCCGTGAAGACCAACCGTGCTGTGCGAAGCCCGGGTGGGCTCTCGTTCCGTCTGGACGTTCGCGCCACCGTGGTCGTCGCCCTGTTGCTGGTCGTCGCGTTGGCGGCGAGCGTCGTACTGATCGGCACGGGCGATTTCGAGATACCGGCCGCCGACGTGCTCAGGACCCTGGTCGGCGAGGGCAACGCGAGCCAGGAGTTCATTGTCAACGAACTGCGGCTGCCGCGCGTCCTGGTCGGACTGCTGGTCGGCGCCGCGCTGGGGCTGGGCGGTGCGCTGTTCCAGGCCATCTCGCGCAATCCGCTCGGCAGTCCGGACGTGCTCGGCCTCGGGCAGGGCGCGACCGCCGGCGCCCTCACCATGATCGTCCTGTTCTCCGGCAGCTCGGCGCAGGTCACCGTCGGTGCGCTCGTGGGCGGACTGGTGACCGGCCTCGCCATCTATCTGCTCGCCTGGAAGCGGGGGGTGCACGGGTACCGGCTGGTCCTGGTCGGCATCGGCATGTCCGCGATCGTCACGGCGGTCAACGGCTATCTGCTCACCCGCGCCGACATCGTCGACGCCACCCGCGCCGTGGTCTGGATGACCGGTTCCCTCAGCGGCCGTGACTGGGGGCAGGTCTGGCCGCTGCTCGGGCTGTGCGCCGTGCTCGTCCCGCTCGTTCTCACCAACGGGCGGGCGCTGCGGATGATGGAGATGGGCGACGACGTCTCGTACGCCCTCGGAGTGCGCGTCGAGCGCGTGCGGGCGCTGCTGATGGTGGCCGCAGTGTTGCTCACCGCCGCGGCCACCGCCGCCGCGGGGCCGGTCAGCTTCGTCGCGCTCACCGCGCCGCAGCTCGCCCGGCGCCTGACCCGTTCGCCGGGCCCCAACCTGCTGCCGTCCCTGTGCATGGGCGCCGCCCTGCTCGTCAGCGCCGACTGGATCTCGCAGCGGGCCTTCGGGGCCGATCAGCTGCCCGTGGGTGTGGTCACCGGCGTGCTCGGCGGCGTCTATCTGCTGTGGCTGCTGGTCACCGAACGCAAGGCGGGCCGGATATGAGCGCCGGCACCGGTAACCGCAGCGGCCTGAACAACCAAAGGAGCAACGTGAGCCGCCTGACAGCCGAGAACGTCACCCTCGCCTATGACCAGCGCGTCATCGCGGAGAAGCTGTCGGTGGAGATACCCGACAACTCCTTCACGGTGATCGTCGGACCGAACGCGTGCGGCAAGTCGACCCTGCTGCGGGCCCTGTCGCGGATGCTCAGGCCCACCCAGGGCCGGGTTCTGCTCGACGGATCGGTGATCCAGTCGATGCCCGCGAAGCACGTCGCGCGGACCCTCGGCCTGCTGCCGCAGTCGTCCATCGCACCCGACGGGATCACCGTCGGCGACCTCGTCGGCCGGGGCCGGTACCCGCACCAGGGCATCCTGCGCCAGTGGTCGACCGAGGACGAGCGGGTCGTCCAGGAGTCGATGGCCCAGACCGGCGTCTCGGAACTCGCCGACCGCTACGTCGACGAGCTCTCCGGCGGTCAGCGTCAGCGCGTGTGGATCGCCATGGCGCTCGCCCAGCAGACCCCGCTGCTGCTGCTCGACGAACCGACGACGTACCTGGACATCCAGCACCAGATCGACGTCCTCGACCTGTGCGCGGAACTCCACGAGGAGCAGGGCCGCACGCTCGTGGCCGTCCTGCACGACCTCAACCACGCCGCCCGGTACGCCACCCACCTCATCGCCCTGCGCGGCGGAGAGATCATCGCCGAGGGCGCGCCGAGGGACATCGTCACGGCCGAACTGGTCGAGCGCGTCTTCGGGCTGCGCTGCCAGGTCATCGACGACCCGGAGACGGGTACGCCGCTGGTGGTGCCGGCCGCGCGCAGGGCACGGGGCGCGGGCAACACCCAGCTTGAGAAGTCGGGTGAGAAGTCGGACGAGAAGTCGGGTGAGAAGGCGGGCGAAAAGGTGGCGGCTACAAGAGCTTCCTGAGGCGGAACAGGTCCCGCAGGCCCGCCTCCAGCCTCACCCGGCCCGAGCCCCAGGCCTTGGCGAAGTTCAGCTCGCCGCCGACCAGTGCCACCAGGTCGTCGCCGGTCATCGCCAGCCTGATCTCGGCCTTCTCGCGCGGCGGGCCCTCGAGGGTCTCGCGTACGTCGATCCGGCCGTCCGCCATGCGCCCGGCGAAGGTGACGTCCAGGTCGGTGATGTGACAGCTCACCGAGCGGTCCAGCTCGGTGGCCGACCGCACGTCCCCTTCGGCGTCCCGCATGCTGTCCGAGAGCTTGTCGAGTGCGGCGCGGCACTCCTCAGTCGTCGCCATCGGGACCGACCGTACCGCAGCCGTACGCGGTAGCGTCGGGGCATGAGCGACGCAGTACCGGAGCCGGAGCCCCAGGGCGCGGAGCAGGCGCACGAGCCCGCGGCTCCCGCCCCCCTGGACGTCCCCCGCCCTCCCACCGGCAACGCCGAGGTGGACGCCGGGCTGGCGCGGCTGGCCGACGCCGACCACCTGACCACGGACGGACATGTCGAGGTGTACGAGGATGTACACCGGGGGCTGCGTGATGCGCTCACCGCGCTCGACGCCCGCCCGGGACCTCCGGCGCCCCCACGGCCTCACGAACACAGGAGCTGAACCGAACGTGGCAGGAGTCGCACGCCGCCGTCTCGACGCGGAGCTG
Organism: Streptomyces sp. NPDC028991; assembly: GCF_055564775.1. Classification (NCBI taxonomy): domain Bacteria; kingdom Bacillati; phylum Actinomycetota; class Actinomycetes; order Kitasatosporales; family Streptomycetaceae; genus Streptomyces; species Streptomyces sp. NPDC028991. Next base: position 8,663 of record NZ_JBVHVP010000017.1, read on the forward strand.
GTCCGCCGCAAGCTGGCGCGCTCGCGCGAGCACGCGAGCCAGCTCATCGCCGCCGGGCGGGTCACCGTCGGCAAGACCGTCGCGACCAAGCCCGCCACGCAGGTGGAGACGGCCGCCGCGATCGTGGTGACCACCGACGACAGCGACCCCGACTACGTCTCGCGCGGCGGCCACAAGCTCGCCGGCGCCCTGTCGGCGTTCGTCCCGCAGGGGCTCGTCGTCGAGGGCCGGCGGGCGCTGGACGCCGGCGCGTCCACCGGAGGCTTCACCGACGTACTGCTGCGCTCGGGTGCCGCGCACGTCGTGGCCGTCGACGTCGGTTACGGACAACTCGCCTGGTCTCTCCGGCAGGATGAACGCGTCACCGTCAAGGACCGTACGAACGTACGCGAGTTGACGCCGGAAGCGATCGATGGGGAGCCCGTGGACCTTGTCGTGGGGGATCTGTCCTTCATCCCGCTCGGACTGGTACTGCCCGCCCTGGTGCGGTGCACCCGGCCGGACGCCGACCTGGTGATGATGGTGAAGCCGCAGTTCGAGGTGGGAAAGGAGCGGCTGGGCAGCGGGGGAGTGGTACGCAGTGCGCAGCTGCGGGCCGAGGCCGTGCGGGGAGTCGCCCGCAAGGCCTGGGAACTGGGACTCGGGGTGAAGGGGGTCGCCGCCAGCCCGCTGCCGGGTCCCTCCGGGAACGTCGAGTACTTTCTGTGGCTGCGGGCCGGGGCCGGTGAACTGGACCCGGCCGAAGTCGACCGTGCAGTGGCGGAGGGGCCGCGTTGACACAGAACCGAGCTCGTACTGTTTTCCTGCTCGCCCACACCGGGCGTCCCGCGGCCATCCGCAGTGCGGAGCTCGTGGTCAAGGGGCTGCTGAACGCCGGGCTGGGGGTGCGCGTGCTGGAGGCGGAGGCGTGCGATCTGCCGCTGCCGGGCGAGGTGGAGCTGGTCGGGGAGGCCACCCCGCAGTGCCTCGACGGGTGCGAGCTGCTGATCGTGCTGGGCGGCGACGGGACCCTGCTGCGCGGCGCCGAGTTCGCCCGCGCCTCCGGGGTGCCGATGCTCGGCGTCAACCTCGGCCGGGTCGGCTTCCTCGCGGAGGCCGAGCGCGACGACCTCGACAAGGTCGTCGACCGCGTCGTGAACCGGGCGTACGAGGTCGAGGAGCGGATGACCGTCGACGTCGTCGTGCACCGCAACGGCGACATCGTGCACACCGACTGGGCGCTGAACGAGGCCGCCGTGCAGAAGGCCGGTGCCGAGAAGCTGCTGGAAGTCGTGCTGGAGATCGACGGACGGCCGGTGACGGGGTTCGGCTGCGACGGCATCGTGCTGTCGACGCCGACCGGCTCGACGGCGTACGCCTTCTCCGCCGGGGGGCCGGTGGTGTGGCCCGAGGTCGAGGCCTTGCTGATGGTGCCGATCAGTGCGCACGCGTTGTTCGCGAAGCCGCTGGTGACCTCGCCGGATTCGGTGCTGGCGGTGGAGGTGCTGCCGCACATTCCGCCGGGAGTGCTGTGGTGCGACGGGCGGCGGACGGTGGAGCTGCCGCCGGGGGCGCGGGTGGAGGTGCGGCGGGGGGCGGTGCCCGTGCGGTTGGCCCGGCTGCATCATGCCTCGTTCACGGACCGGCTGGTGGCGAAGTTCGCGTTGCCGGTCTCCGGATGGCGCGGGGCGCCGCACTAGCGACCCCGATGGGGTGGTTCTCGCGGTCCTCGCCGCCGGCTGGTGCGGGCGCGTCATGGCTGGTCGCGCCCCGAGGCGCAGCCGCACCGGCAACGTCGACGCCCTTGAGCGGCAGGCGCTCCCCGGAGTGACATGGGCGGCCTGTGTGCGCTCCCCGCCCCCGACCTCGTAAGGTCGTGTCCGTGCTTGAGGAGATGCGGATACGGTCGCTCGGAGTCATCGACGACGCCGTGGTCGAGCTGTCACCCGGGTTCACCGCTGTCACCGGTGAGACGGGTGCCGGCAAGACCATGGTGGTCACCAGCCTGGGGCTGCTGCTGGGCGGACGCGCGGACGCGGCGCTCGTGCGGATCGGGGCGAAGAACGCGGTCGTCGAGGGGCGGATCGCCGTGCCCGGGGACGCCGCGGTCGCCGTCCGGGCCGAGGAGGCCGGGGCCGAGCTGGACGACGGGGCGCTGCTGGTCAGCCGTACCGTCTCCGCCGAGGGGCGGTCGCGCGCGCACCTGGGCGGGCGGTCCGTGCCCGTGGGGGTGCTCGCCGAGCTGGCCGACGAACTGGTGGCCGTGCACGGGCAGACCGACCAGCAGGGGCTGCTCAAGCTGTCCCGGCAGCGGCAGGCCCTGGACCGGTACGCGGGTGACGCGGTCGCCGGACCGCTCGCCAAGTACACCGAGGCCTACCGGCGGCTGCGAACCGTCGCCACGGAGCTGGACGAGATCACCACGCGCGCGCGTGAGCGGGCCCAGGAAGCCGACCTGCTTCGCTACGGCCTCGACGAGGTGTCGGCCGTCGAGCCGCGCGCCGGTGAGGACGTGGAGCTGGCGCAGGAGGCGGAGCGGCTGGGCCACGCCGAGGCGCTCGCGTCGGCGGCCACGGCCGCTCACGCCGCGCTGGCGGGTAATCCGGAGGACCCCGAGGGCGTGGACGCGGCGACGCTCGTCGCGGGCGCGCAGCGGGCCCTGGACGCCGTGCGGTCGCACGACCCGGCCCTGGCCGGCCTCGCCGAGCGGATCGGCGAGGTCGGGATCCTGCTGCGCGACGTGGCCGGGGAGCTGGCGGGGTACGCCGACGACCTGGACGCGGACCCGCTGCGGCTGGCTGCGGTCGAGGAGCGCCGGGCCGCGCTCACCGCGCTGACGCGGAAGTACGGCGAGGACGTCACCGCCGTGCTGACCTGGGCCGAGCAGAGCGCCGCGCGGTTGACCGAGCTGGACGGTGACGACGAGCGGATCGGCGAGCTGACCGCCGAGCGGGACGCGCTCAGGGCGGAACTGGGCGGGCTGGCGCAGGCGCTGACGGACGCGCGGACGGAGGCGGCCGATCGGTTCGCGGCCGCGGTGACCGCCGAGCTGGCCTCGCTCGCCATGCCCCACGCGCGCGTGTCGTTCGAGATCCGGCAGACCGAGGACCCGGAGGGCGTGGAGGTCGGCGGGCGCACGGTCGCTTACGGGCCGTCGGGCGCCGACGAGGTCGAGCTGCTGCTCGCCCCGCATCCGGGCGCGCCGCCGCGGCCGATCGCCAAGGGCGCGTCCGGCGGTGAGCTGTCGCGCGTCATGCTGGCCGTGGAGGTCGTGTTCGCGGGCACGGATCCGGTGCCGACGTACCTCTTCGACGAGGTCGACGCCGGTGTCGGCGGCAAGGCGGCGGTGGAGATCGGGCGGCGCCTCGCGCGCCTCGCGAAGAGCGCGCAGGTCGTGGTCGTCACGCACCTTCCGCAGGTGGCCGCGTTCGCCGACCGGCAGTTGCTGGTCGAGAAGACGAACGACGGGTCGGTGACCCGGTCCGGCGTGAAGGTGCTCGAGGGCGAGGAGCGGATCCGGGAGCTGTCCCGGATGCTGGCCGGTCAGGAGGACTCGGAGACGGCCCGGGCCCACGCGGAGGAACTCCTCGCGACGGCCAGGGCGGACGCGTAGGCCCGTCCGGCGGGTCGGGCCGATCGGCGGCGCTCCGCCGGCGAGGCGGGTGGGCGGAGCCAGGTGCGTGCACCCGCGCGGCGGAGGCGCCGATGACGTCGGCCGCCGCCGCGGCGGGCGGGCCTGCGGTGTGGCGGGCGGGCCTGCGGTGCGGCGGCCGGGCCTGCGGTGCGGTGGGCGGGCCTGCGGTGCGTCCGGCGCCGAAGCGGTGCCCCCGTCGGATCCGGTGGCCGTCGACTCGCCGGTTCCGGGGGCCGGTGCTGTGAGGCTTCCGCGGCTCCCGGTGGCCGCGCGCGGCCACCGGGAGCCCGCCCGGACCCGCCTTCGGGGGCGTCCGGCCCGGGCGGGCGCGGTGCCCGGTGAGCCGGGCCGGCGCCTTGAGGCGTCCGGCGGAAGGCACTCGCCGGGCTCCCGTAGGGTGGCCCGATGATCGACCGCGCTCGCCGGACCGGCACCTCCTTCGCCCTCGCCGCCGTTCTCGCGCGCACCGGCCTGACCGCGCTGCGCGCCGCGGCTCCGGGCGGCCGGGAACGCTGGGAGCGGAAGAACCACGCCGGACGGACCGTGGAGCTGTACGCCGGGCCCGCGTCCGCCGTGGCGGCGGCGGCGGCGGCGGCGGTGGGGACGGCGCGGGTGCGGCCCGCCGCCGGGATCGCCGTGCCGGCCGCCGGGGCCTGCGGGGGCTACGACGACGCGGTGGGCGCCGGGGATCCCCGGCGTGGGTTCCGGGCCCATCTGTCGGCGCTGCGGGACGGCGAGGTCACCAGCGGGGCGGTGAAGCTGCTCGGGATCTCCGCGGCCGGGCTCGCCGCGGGCGCGGTGCTGAGGGAACGGCCGCTGGACAAGGCGCTCGCGGGTGTCGTCATCGCCGGGGCGGCGCACTTCGTCAACCTCGTCGACGTACGCCCCGGGCGGGCCGGTGCGGCGGTCCTCGCCCTCGGGGCGCCGGGCTTGCTGCGCAAGGGACCCGGAGCGGAGACGGCCGCCGCCGCCATGGGGGCCGCCGCGGCCGTACTGCCCGACGACCTCGCCGAGCGCACGATGCTCGGCGACACCGGAGCGCACGCGCTGGGCGCGGCCCTGGGGGTGGCGGTGGTGGCCGGGAACGGCCGGGCGGCGCTTGCCGCGCACGCCGTCGCCCTCGTGGCCGCGGCGGCGTACGGGGAGAAGGTGAGCGAGGCGGCACGCTCACTCGTGTGAGTGAACCGCCCCGGTCCCGTTGCCCCGGCGGTCGCCCGCGCGGGACGGTCGTCGTTCCCGGAACACCCGTACGGCCTGGCATCCTTGACGGAGTGAGGCGCCGGAAGCCGCGCGGCGCGTCCCCTCCGCACCATCCTTCTGTACGTTCTTCGTGACCGCCCCCGCCGATCCAGGAGTTCCCGGCCACGTGACCCCCGTGAGCAGCCACTCACCGCACGGCCAGTCGCCGCTGCGCACCGTGCAGGTGCTGGGCGGCGGCAACGCCGGCAGCAGCACACACGTGCGCTCCCTGGCCGCGGGGCTCGTCGCACGGGGCGTGAAAGTAACGGTGTGCGCCCCCGCCGATGCGGAACGCACCTATGACTTCACCGGCGTCGGAGCCGACCACGTGCACGTGCCGCGCAGCAGCGATCCCGTGTCCGTGGCCGCGCTGCGGGCGGCGTGCGCGGACGCCGACCTCGTGCACGCGCACGGGCTGCACGCCTCCTTCCGCGCCGCGCTGGCTCTCGGCGGCCGCCGGATCCGCACCCCGTTCATCGTCACCTGGCACGACCGGGTCCATGCCGAGGGAGCGCGCGCCCAACTGCTGCGCGTGCTGGAACGACGGGTGATGAAGGCCGCCACCGTGGTGCTGGGGGCCACCTCGGAGCTGGTCGACCGGGCGCGGCGAACGGGCGCGCGGGACGCCCGGCTGGGCCCCGTCGCGCTCCCCGCCCGGCCGCGCCGGCCGGCCGAACCCGACGATCCCGACCGGCGGCGCCCGAAGATCCGGGCCGAACTCGGCGCCATCGGCCGGCCGTTGCTGATGGCGGTCGGCTCCCTGGAGGGCCACCGGGGCTACGACGTCCTGCTCGACGCCGCCCGTGTCTGGCGGCGGCTCGACCCGGTACCGCTGGTCGTCGTCGCCGGGGAGGGCCCCCTGCGCGCGGTGTTGCAGCGGCGGATCGAGGACGAGGGGCTGCCGGTGGTGCTCATCGGCAGCCGCGACGACGTCGGCGACCTTCTGGCGGCGGCCGACCTGGCCCTGCTTCCGAGCCGTCGGGAGGCGCGCTCCGTCCTCGCCCAGGAGGCCCTCCACGCGCGTGTGCCGCTCGTCGCGAGCGATGTGGGCGGCATCCCCGAACTCGTCGGCGACGCCGCCGAACTCGTCCCCGACGGGGACGCGCGGGCCCTCGCGGACACCGTCGTGCGGCTGCTCGCCGATCCCGGCCGGTGCGAGGAGCTCAAGGACAGGGGCGAAGGGCAGGCGGCCACCTGGCCGACCGAGGACGAGACCGTCGCCCAGGTCCTCAGTGTCTACGACGAGTTGACGCAGCCGACTCCGATGCTTTGAGCGCGCTGTTTCACGGCACGTGGCGGCGGGCGCGCAGGGCCAGGCTCAACGCCAGGACGGTGTGCGGGTCGTCGAGGTCGGTGCCCAGCAGCTCCCCGATCCGCGCCAGGCGGTTGTAGAGCGTCTGCCGGTTGAGGTGGAGCTCGCGCGCCGTCTCCGCCTTGCGGCCCGCGTGCGCCAGGTACGTCTGGAGGGTGGGCAGCAGAGGCGGCTTGGAGCGGTTGTCGTGGTCGCGCAGGGGGCCGATCGCCCGGTCCACGAAGGCCGCGAGGTCCGGATGCTCGCGCAGCCGCCACAGCAGCAGGTCGATGTCCAGGCGCCGGGCGTCGTACCAGGGCCGGTCGGTGAGACCCTGGGCCGCGGTCGCCGTCTCCGCCGCGTGCCTGAGGCCCGCCGACGCCGCCGCCCAGCCGCCGGCCACTCCGACGACCACGACGGGCGGCTGCGCCCCCGGCGGTTGCATCCCGGCCCGCTCCACGCCCGCCCGCAGTGCCGCCGAGACCCGGTCGGCGACCGCCGCCCGCTCCGACTCCGAGCGCAGGCCCAGCAGGAGCGGGACCCGGCCCTCCACCGGCCGTACGCCCAGCAGGACCGGCACCCCTACCGAGGCCAGCTCCTCGGCGACCGCGCGCGCCAGCACCGCCCAGCCGCCGCCGGCGGGGGACAGGCTCTCGCCGAGCCGCATCACCACGGGGAGCAGTGGGCCGGTGCCCGGTTTGAAGCCCAGGACGCGGGCCTGCGCCGGGGCGTCCTCCGCGGCGATCCGGCCCTCGGCGAGGTCGGTGAGGAAGTCGCCGCGCCCGCGCGCCGCCAGCTCCTCCTCCTGCCGCGCCTGCATCAGCACCACGGCGAGGATGCCCGCCGCCCGCTCCGCCGCCATCCGGTGCACCGGCGCCAGCGGGGACCGTACGGGCAGCAGGACGAGCCGTGCGCGTACCGACCCCGTGCCGGGTCCGCCGCCGGGCACGTCGACCAGGACCGAGCCCGCCGGGGGAGGGGCGTCCTTGTGCGGGCCGCGCAGCCCCTCCCAGACCTGGAGGGGGTCGGCGCCCTCGGGTCCGGAGCCGGCGGCGTACAGCAGGCGGCCGTCGGTGGTCTCCAGGAAGACCGGGTTGTCGCCGAAGTCGGCCAGGATGCCGAGTACCTGGGGCACACCGCCGCCGCCGAGGAGGGCCTCCGTGCAGCGGCGGTGCACCTCCTCGGCCCGCTGGAGCAGTGCGTAGTGGCCGTTGACGATCTCGGTGTGGATCTCCTCGGTGACCGTCACGAACGGCACCTCGCGGTGCAGCTGGACGAGCGGGAGGCCGGCCGCGCGCGCGGTGTCCACGAGGGCGGCGGGGAGTTTCGCGAAGCGCGGGCCGAGTTCCACGACCAGGGCCGCGATGCCGCGCTCGGCGAGGGTGCGGACGAAGGCGCGCTGTTCGGCGGGGCGGGTGCCGAGGCCGTAGCCCGTGGTCAGGAGGAGTTCGCCGCCCTTGAGGAGGGAGGCGATGTTGGGTACCTCGCCGGCGTGCACCCAGCGCACGGTGCGGTGCAGGCGGTCGGCGCCGGCGAGGGTCTCCGGGAGGCCGCTGCGGAGGCCGGGGAGTTCCAGGGCGCGCTGCACGGTGATCCCCGAGGGTGGGGGTGCGCTGGGGGTGTTCATGGAGCGGACGGTACCCGGGGGTGCCGGGCGGGGACATCTTCGGCGTCCCGTGCCGTTGCCCGAGCGGCGGTGTGGGGCGGGGGCGGTGGGCCGAGCCGCCCGGCGCTTGTCGGCTGCCCGCGTCACGTGTGCCGGAGGCGGGGCGCGCGGCCCGGCGCTACGGGGCTCCTTCCCCGGAGGGGACGGCCTCAGCGGCCACCCGTGCCGCACCTTGGGGCACCTCCCAGCCGTCCAGGCACTGGGGAGGCACGACTGCCCGCCGCCGGGCGGCGCGAGCGTCCGCAGCCATGCGGGACTGCCGGCCGCCAGGCGCCACGACTGCCCGCAGCTACGCGCCACGACTGCCCGCAGCTACGCGGCGCGGCTGCGGGCAGTGGCGGGGGTTCAGCCTCCGTACGCCCCGCTCGCCGTGAGGCGAAGTGCCGTGTCGATCAGCGGCACGTGGCTGAAGGCCTGGGGGAAGTTGCCGACCTGGCGCTGGAGGCGGGGGTCCCATTCCTCGGCCAGGAGGCCCACGTCGTTGCGCAGGGCGAGGAGCTTCTCGAAGAGCCTGCGGGCCTCGTCCACGCGGCCGATCATCGCCAAGTCGTCGGCCATCCAGAACGAGCAGGCGAGGAAGGCGCCCTCGTCGCCGGGCAGACCGTCGACGCCCTCGTCGCCGCCCTCCGTCGGGTAGCGCAGGATGAAACCGTCCGACGTGGACAGCTCACGCTGGATGGCCTCGATGGTGCCGATGACCCGCTTGTCGTCCGGGGGCAGGAAGCCCATCTGCGGGATCAGCAGCAGGGAGGCGTCCAGCTCCTGGGAGCCGTAGGACTGCGTGAAGGTGTTGCGTTCCTTGTCGTAGCCCTTCTCGCACACGTCGCGGTGGATGTCGTCGCGCAGCTGCTTCCAGCGCTCCAGCGGGCCGTCGGCGTCGCCGGACTCGATCAGCTTGATGGTGCGGTCGACGGCGACCCAGGCCATCACCTTGGAGTGCACGAAGTGGCGGCGCGGGCCGCGCACCTCCCAGATGCCCTCGTCCGGCTCCTGCCAGTGGTCCTCCAGGTAGCGGATCAGCTTGAGCTGGAGCAGCGACGCGTAGTCGTTGCGGGCCAGGCCCGTCATGTGCCCCAGGTGCAGGGCCTCGGTGACCTCGCCGTAGACGTCCAGCTGGAGCTGGTGCGCGGCGCCGTTGCCGACCCGCACCGGCGTCGAGCCCTCGTAGCCGGGCAGCCAGTCCAGCTCCGCCTCGCCGAGCTCGCGTTCACCGGCGATGCCGTACATGATCTGCAGGTTCTCCGGGTCGCCGGCGACCGCGCGCAGCAGCCACTCGCGCCAGGCGCGGGCCTCCTCGCGATAGCCGGTGCGCAGCAGCGAGGACAGGGTGATCGCCGCGTCGCGCAGCCAGGTGTAGCGGTAGTCCCAGTTGCGGACACCGCCGATGTCCTCCGGCAGTGAGGTGGTGGGCGCGGCGACGATGCCGCCGGTGGGGGCGTAGGTGAGGGCCTTCAGCGTGATCAGGGAGCGGACCACGGCCTCCCGGTAGGGGCCGTGGTACGTGCAGTGCTCGACCCAGTCGTGCCAGAAGTCCTCGGTGGCCACCAGCGACTGCTCGGGCTCGGGCAGCGCGGGCGGCTCCTTGTGCGAGGGCTCCCACGAGATGGTGAACGCGATCCGGTCACCCGGGGCGACCGTGAAGTCCGCGTACGTGGTGAGCGCCTTGCCGTAGGTCTCGGCCTCTGTGTCGAACCACACGGAGTCGGGGCCCGCGACGGCCACGGTGCGGCCCTCGTGCTTGTGCACCCAGGGGACCACACGGCCGTAGCTGAACCGCATCCGCAGCTCCGAGCGCATCGGCACCCGGCCGGAGACGCCCTCCACGATCCGGATCAGCTGCGGCGCGCCGTCGCGCGGCGGCATGAAATCGGTCACCCTGACCGTGCCGCGCGGGGTGTCCCACTCGGACTCCAGGATCAGCGAGTCGCCGCGGTAGGTCCGCCGGTCCGCGGTGGGCGGTTCGGCGCCGGGGGCGTAGGCGGGTCCGAGCCGCCAGAAGCCGTGTTCCCCGGTGCCCAGCAGACCGGCGAAGATGGCATGCGAGTCGAAGCGGGGCAGGCACAGCCAGTCGACTGTGCCGTCCCGGCAGACCAGGGCGGCGGTCTGCATGTCTCCGATGAGTGCGTAATCTTCGATGCGCCCGGCCACGTGCAACTCCAGTCGAACGGCCACGTCACCCCGCGTGGGGGCGGTCGCTAGTGCGGTCAAGGGTGGGGTCAGGGGTGTGTGTCATGCGTCGTTGAGCCATGAAGCAAAGCAGCCGTCCGGCCGTGAAGCCAAACGCTGTGCCGCAAACGACAATTGTTGTTCAACGAACTGACGAGCTCTCGTTGTTCCGGTGCTGACGGGCGAGGGGTGGTGCCATGTCGCCGGGCGGGCTCGGCAGCGAACGTCCGAGCAGGATACGACGCACGTAGATGATCTGTGTGCCGCTCCGGGCAACCCGGGTCCGCCGAACGAGTGACCACCGGGTGAGGAAACGGTGAGCCGCGCGCCTGAGTGTCCGGGCGTGCGCGGAGGGTGGCCGGAAGCCGCCGCGCCGAGGCGCTGATACGCTGGTAGCCCGTGGACCGGTGGGAGAAAAACCCCGGAACCGCAGCGACGGCGCCGCCGACGACGACCCGGGACGACCGGGTCGGACGACGAGCGCACCGCACCCCAGACCGCGACCACGGGAGCCCCCCTTTGGCCATGCCGCCCAAATCCTCGACGACCAAGCACATCTTCGTCACCGGGGGTGTCGCCTCCTCGCTCGGTAAGGGGCTGACCGCCTCCAGCCTCGGCATGCTGCTCAAGGCACGGGGTCTGCGCGTCGTGATGCAGAAGCTCGATCCGTACCTCAATGTCGACCCTGGCACGATGAACCCCTTCCAGCACGGTGAGGTGTTCGTCACCAACGACGGCGCTGAGACAGACCTGGACATCGGCCACTACGAGCGCTTCCTCGACCGCGACCTCGACGGCTCCGCCAACGTCACCACCGGCCAGGTGTACTCCACGGTGATCGCCAAGGAGCGGCGCGGCGAGTACCTGGGCGACACGGTGCAGGTCATCCCGCACATCACCAACGAGATCAAGCACCGCATCCGCCGCATGGCGACGGACGAGGTGGACGTCGTGATCACCGAGGTCGGCGGCACGGTCGGCGACATCGAGTCGCTGCCGTTCCTGGAGACGGTCCGCCAGGTCCGGCACGAGGTCGGCCGCGACAACGTCTTCGTCGTCCACATCTCGCTCCTGCCGTACATCGGCCCCTCCGGCGAGCTGAAGACGAAGCCGACCCAGCACTCCGTCGCGGCGCTGCGCAACATCGGTATCCAGCCGGACGCGATCGTGCTGCGCTGCGACCGCGAGGTGCCGACCGCGATCAAGCGCAAGATCTCCCTGATGTGCGACGTCGACGAGGCCGCCGTGGTGGCCTGCCCCGACGCCCGCTCGATCTACGACATCCCCAAGGTCATCCACACCGAGGGCCTGGACGCCTACGTCGTCCGCAAGATGGACCTGCCGTTCCGCGATGTGGACTGGACGACCTGGGACGACCTGCTCGACCGCGTCCACAACCCCGACCACGAGATCACCATGGCCCTGGTCGGCAAGTACATCGACCTGCCCGACGCCTACCTGTCGGTCACCGAGGCGCTGCGCGCGGGCGGCTTCGCCAACAAGGCCCGCGTGAAGATCAAGTGGGTCACGTCCGACGACTGCAAGACGGCGGCCGGCGCCAAGGCGCAGCTCGGTGACGTCGACGCCATCTGCATCCCGGGCGGCTTCGGCGACCGCGGCGTGCTCGGCAAGGTCGGCGCGATCCGCTACGCCCGCGAAAACAAGATCCCGCTCCTGGGTCTCTGCCTGGGCCTGCAGTGCATCGTCGTCGAGGCCGCGCGCAACCTGGCCGGCATCACGGACGCCAACTCCACCGAGTTCGACCCGGCCACCGCCCACCCGGTCATCTCCACCATGGCCGAGCAGCTGGACATCGTGGCCGGCGACGGCGACATGGGCGGCACGATGCGGCTCGGCATGTACCCGGCCAAGCTGGCCGAGGGCTCCATCGTGCGCGAGGTCCACGACGGCAAGGAGTACGTCGAGGAGCGGCACCGCCACCGCTACGAGGTGAACAACACCTACCGCGCGGAGCTGGAGAAGAAGGCCGGCATCCTCTTCTCGGGCACCTCCCCGGACGGCAAGCTCGTCGAGTACGTCGAGTACCCGCGCGACGTCCACCCCTACCTGGTCGCCACGCAGGCGCACCCGGAGCTGCGCTCGCGCCCGACCCGCCCGCACCCCCTCTTCGCCGGGCTGGTCAAGGCCGCGGTCGAGCGGAAGACGTCGAAGTAACACACCAGTTGTACGGTGGCCGGGGCGCGCGCATTCAACGGCGCGGGCCCCGGCTTTTCGCGTACGTCTGAAAGGGCAGGTCAGGCATGACGGGCAGCACGATCAGGGACATCCCCGAGAAGTGGGAGGTCCGGGCGACCGAGACCCCCTTCCGGGGCAACAAGACCTCCGTCCGCACGGACGACGTGGTCATGCCCGACGGCTCCGTGGTGACCCGCGACTACCAGGTCCATCCCGGCTCCGTGGCCGTCCTCGCCCTGGACGACGAGGGACGCGTGCTGGTCATCCGGCAGTACCGCCACCCGGTGCGCGAGAAGCTGTGGGAGATCCCGGCCGGCCTCCTCGACGTCCCCGGCGAGAACCCGCTGCACGCCGCCCAGCGCGAGCTGTACGAGGAGGCGCACGTCAAGGCCGAGGACTGGCGGGTGCTGACCGACGTGTACACCACCCCCGGCGGCTGTGACGAGGCCGTGCGGATCTTCCTCGCCCGCAACCTGTCCGAGGCCGAGGGCGAGCGCTTCGAGGTCGCGGACGAAGAGGCCGACATGGAGCTGGCGCGGGTGCCCGTGGCGGACCTGGTCCGGGGGGTGCTCACCGGGGAGCTGCACAACAACTGCCTGGTCGTGGGTGTGCTCTCGCTCGTGGCGGCGGAGCGGGGCGACGGGCTCGACACCCTCCGCCCCGCGGACGCGCCGTGGCCGGCGCGTCCGTTCGAGGCCTGAGCCCCGCCGGACACTCCTCGACGCCGCTCCTCGACGCCGCTCCTTGACGCCCGCCCGAGTTCCTTCGCCGTGGTGTGACCATCGGTTGATCCGATCGAGGGATGTGCCCGCCGCGCTCCGCCGGGAACGTAGCAGAGCGTGAACTAGGCTCTGGAAACGCCCGAACCGGGGTTCCGGCGGGCGCCGGAGTGCGGTGGGATCGGGAGTGTGGCCCGTGACGGATCAGGCGGTGGACACGGACGGCGTACGGCTGTCGGAGGACCCTGCTGAGGAGAATCGGTTCCTGGGCCGCACCCGGGAGCTGAAGGAGCTGCGCGCCGACATCGAGCGCGCGGGCCTGGACACCCTTTCCGGCCGCAAGGCGCCCCGCGCGCGCGTGCTGCTCATCGCGGGCCGGCCCGGATCCGGCCGCACCGCGCTCGCCGAGGAGCTGGTCGCGCAGGTCGCGGACGGTTACCCCGACGGCGTACTGCGCGCCCGGCTGAGCGAACCGGACGGTACGCGCGTGTCCGTCGGGCGGCTCGCCCGGGACCTGCTGGGCGAGCTGGACCGGCCCGCCCCGCCCGGGGCCGACGAGGACGACCTCACCGACGCCCTGCGCGCCGCCCTCGCCGACCGCAAGGCCCTGCTCCTGCTCGACGACGCCGCCGACGCCGAGCAGGTCGACGCCCTGCTGCCGGACACCCCGGACTGCCTGGCCGTCGCCGTCGCCGAGGGCCCGCTGACCGGAATCGCCGACGTACGCCCCTGCACCCTGGGCGGGCTGGACACCAAGTCGGCCGTGGAACTCCTGTCCCGGCACACCGGCTCCGTGCGCATCACCGTCGACCCCCGGGCCGCCGAGCAACTGGTCGAGGTCTGCCAGGCCCAGCCCGCCGCGCTGACCCTGGCCGGCGGCTGGCTCGCCGCCCGCCCCCAGGCGGCCGTCGCCGACCTCGCCAAGCACGTGCACGCGGAGGGCGACGAGGGCACCGCCCTCAGCCGCGTCTTCCGCCTCGCCTACGCGTCCCTGCCCAGCCCCGCCGCGCGGATGCTGCGGCTGCTCTCCCTCGCTCCGGCCGGGCTGGTCGACCCGCACACCGCCTCGGCGCTCGCCGGCTGCTCGGTCAACGGTGCCCGCACCACCCTGGACGACTTCGTCGCCCTCGGCGTGCTGCGGGCGGTCGACTCGCCGCTGCCCGAGTACGAGGTTCCCGGGTGCCTGCACGCTCAGCTGCGGGCCCTCGCCGAGACCCACGACCGGCCCGCGGAGCTTCAGCTCGCCCGCGCCCGCATGCTGGAGCGGACGGTGCGGCTGCTCCAGTCCTGCCGGGCGGCCACCGAGACCGACAGCCCGCAGGCCCGCGAGAAGCTCCTCGCCATGCCGCGCGCCCTGCGCTTCCCCCATCCGAGGGCCGCCGCCGACTGGCTGCGGGTCCGCCGGCCCGCCCTGCTGGCCGCGGCGCGGCTCGCGGTCGCCGACGGGGAGCTGGACACTCTCGCCCGGAGACTGATGTCCCAGCTGGTGCGGACCATGGTGGCCCACTTCGGCACCCACGCGGCGGCCCCCGACCTGTACGGCATCCACCGCCTCGTCCTCGACGTGGCCGAGCGCCGGGAGCTGCCCCGGGAGAGGGCGGCGGCCCTGCTGAACCTGGCCGACCTGGACGCCCGTACCGGCCGCACCGCCGAGGCCCTGGCGCGCTACCGGGCCGCGCTGGACGCCGGACGCGAGGCGAACGACCCGTACGCGACCGGCCGCGCGATGGAATCCGTAGGCGGCGCCCATCTCGAGCTCGGCGACTACGACCGGGCCGCCGACTGGTTCGGCCGGGCCCTCGCCCAGCGCCTCGCCCGGGACGAGCGCGCCGACGCCGCCCGCGTCTACGGCCGGCTCGCCACCGCCCACACCTACGCCGGCCGCTACGGCGAGGCGCTGCGGGGCTGGCGCGCCGCGGTCGCCGGGTACCGCAGGACGGGCGACGTGGCCGCGCACGCGCGGGCGTTGAGCGAGCTGGCCCGCGTCCAGGAGTACGCCGGGCGCCCCGAGGAGTCGCTGCGCACCTGCGAGGAGGCCGTCGACTGGGCCCGCCGGGCCGGGGACGTCCGGCTCCAGGCGGCGCTGCACCTGCGGCTGGCCGACACGCTCGACCACCTCGGTGACCCCGCCGCCGCCGGCCTGCACCGGAGCGCGGCGGATCGCATGCTGAGGGAAGATCCCGATGAGGCCTGCGAAATCCGCAGCGCATCGTCTGAAGATTGATACTTTGAAAGGCTAGACAGCGGGAACACCTTCATTAGACTGGCTCTGCCGCACGTTCTTGCGGTCTCTCCCGTTGTGCCCACGTGTGCGCGGGTATGTGTACAAATAGCCCAACCCTCTGAGCCAAGGACCGTGATCGACGTGAAGGTCGGTATCCCCCGCGAGGTCAAGAACAACGAGTTCCGGGTGGCCATCACCCCCGCCGGTGTGCACGAGCTGGTGCGCCACGGGCACCAGGTCGTCATCGAGCGCGAGGCCGGCGTCGGCTCCTCGATCCCGGACGCCGAGTACGTCGCCGCCGGCGCGCGGATACTCGACACCGCCGACGAGGTCTGGGCCACCGCCGACCTGGTGCTGAAGGTCAAGGAGCCCATCGCGGAGGAGTACCACCGCCTCCGCAAGGACCAGACGCTCTTCACCTACCTGCACCTGGCCGCCTCCAAGGAGTGCACGGACGCGCTCATCGAGTCCGGCACCACCGCCATCGCCTACGAGACGGTCGAGCTGCCCAGCCGCGCGCTGCCGCTGCTCGCCCCGATGTCCGAGGTCGCGGGCCGACTGGCCCCCCAGGTGGGCGCCTACCACCTGATGGCCGCCAACGGCGGCCGCGGCGTGCTGCCCGGCGGCGTCCCCGGCGTGCTGGCCGGCAAGGCCGTCGTCATCGGCGGCGGGGTCTCCGGCTGGAACGCGGCGCAGATCGCCATCGGCATGGGCTTCCACGTGACCCTGCTCGACAAGGACATCAACAAGCTCAAGGAAGCCGACAAGATCTTCGGCACGAAGATCCAGACGGTCGTCTCCAACGCCTTCGAGCTGGAGAAGGCCTGTCTGGAGGCCGACCTCGTGATCGGCGCCGTGCTGATCCCGGGTGCCAAGGCCCCCAAGCTGGTCACCAACGAGCTGGTGTCCCGGATGAAGCCCGGAAGTGTTCTTGTCGACATCGCGATCGACCAGGGCGGCTGCTTCGAGGACTCCCACCCGACCACGCACGCCGAGCCGACCTTCCCGGTCCACAACTCGGTCTTCTACTGCGTCGCCAACATGCCCGGCGCGGTGCCGAACACCTCCACCTACGCGCTGACCAACGCCACGCTGCCGTACATCGTGGAGCTGGCCGACCGCGGCTGGGCCGACGCGCTGCGCCGCGACCCCGCGCTGGCCAAGGGCCTCAACACCCATGACGGCAAGGTCGTTTACAAGGAGGTCGCCGAGGCGCACGGCCTCGAGCACGTCGAGCTCGCCGCCCTGCTCGCCTGAGCCTCCACGCGAGTCCCGGCGGCCGGTAAATCGGCTAAGTCATCAACCGGGAAAGGCGATACGTCAACAGTCGCCGTCAACCCCGCACACCCGGCCGGACCTTGCCCGACAAGGTCCGGCCGGGTGTGTGTATGGTCACTTTGCGATTCTGGGCCAACTCGCCTCGAACGTAACGCTTCAACCGATTCGCGCACCGGTGAAACCTGCCGTGCGACGGCCGTACGCCCTTGACAGAGGGATGTTTCATTGCCGACACATCGGGCCGGGTCCGGCGGATTGTGTTGCTGCGGACGGCCGACACGCCATAGAGTCGCCGAACGTCGGCATGGTGCCACGCTGACCTGTCTAGAAGTTTCCTGGTCACCAAGGAGGTAAGACGACTTGTGAATGAGTCGACATTTACTCCCGGGGGTGGTCAACCAGGAATGCCTGCACGGGCCCACGGCCCCGGGCGTCTCGAGGCTGTCGGCTCCGTCGCTGTACGCACCTTCGCAGCCCACCAGAGTCCACAGGCAACTCAGACAGCACACATGAGTATGGATGGCCAACACGTGAACGCCATGGCCGGCAACGGAAGTGGCGCGTCCCGCAACCACTTCGCCGACTACGACGAACTGCCCGAAGGGCACTTCTACGATCCGGACGCGGAGTACGAGCCCGATCCCGAGTACGCCGCCACGCTCGCGCCCGACGCGGCCCGCCAGCGCCGTGAGCGCATCGGTCCGACCGGACGCCCGCTGCCCTACTTCCCGATTCCGGGCCCGCTGACCGAACACGGTCCCGCGAAGATCATCGCGATGTGCAACCAGAAGGGCGGCGTCGGCAAGACCACGTCGACCATCAACCTGGGTGCCGCGCTCGCCGAGTACGGGCGCCGGGTGCTGCTCGTCGACTTCGACCCGCAGGGCGCGCTCTCGGTCGGTCTCGGCGTCAACCCGATGGAGCTCGACCTCACCGTCTACAACCTGCTCATGGAGCGGGGCATGGCGGCCGACGAGGTGCTGCTGAAGACCGCGGTCCCCAACATGGACCTGCTGCCCAGCAACATCGACCTGTCGGCGGCCGAGGTACAGCTGGTCAGCGAGGTCGCGCGCGAGTCCACGCTGCAGCGGGCGCTGAAGCCGCTGCTGGACGACTACGACTACATCGTGATCGACTGCCAGCCCTCGCTCGGCCTGCTCACGGTCAACGCGCTGACGGCCGCGCACAAGGTGATCGTGCCGCTGGAGTGCGAGTTCTTCGCGCTGCGTGGTGTGGCCCTGCTGACCGAGACGATCGAGAAGGTCCAGGAGCGGCTCAACCCCGACCTGGAGCTCGACGGCATCCTCGCCACGATGTACGACTCGCGCACGGTGCACAGCCGTGAGGTGCTCGCGCGTGTCGTCGAGGCGTTCGACGACCACGTCTACCACACGGTCATCGGGCGCACGGTCCGCTTCCCGGAGACCACGGTCGCCGGCGAGCCGATCACCACGTACGCCTCCAACTCCGTCGGTGCCGCCGCCTACCGCCAGCTCGCCAGGGAGGTGCTCGCCCGGTGTCACGCCGAGTGAGTCTGCCGGGGGCCGACGAACTCTTCCGTACGACAGGGGGAATGGCGCTCCAGGCGTCCTCCCCGCGGCGACCGGCCAACGGCGAAGCCCGGGTGCCGGCGCCGGCGGGGGAGAGCGATCAGGCCGCCGCCGAGGACGCACCGCAGTCGGTGCCCGCGCAGGGCGGGGACGGTGAGGGCGCGGAGCATGCCGCGGCGGACGCGGAACCGGGCTCGGCGGGCGAGTCGCGCAGCCGGGGCGCGGACCGCTCCGCGCGGGGCCCCGGGCCGGGAACGGGCGCGCAGGAAGGTTCTGCCGCCGCCGGCCAGTCCCGCAAGCGCGGCCGGGCCGCCGCACGCCGTCCCAGTGGCCGTGAGCGCCACGACGAGAAGATCACCGTGTATGTCTCCGCCGAGGAGCTCATGGACCTGGAGCACGCCCGCCTGGTGCTCCGGGGCGAGCACGGACTGGCCGTCGACCGCGGCCGCATCGTCCGCGAGGCGGTCGCCGTCGTCCTCGCCGATCTGGAGACCCGCGGGGACGCCAGCATCCTCGTACGACGGCTGCGCGGACGGTAGCGGTAGCCTGCGGGGGCCATGACCTCGAACGACGCCCCCCGCCCCGGCACCCGCGCCGGCCGCCGGCGTGCGCTGGGGCGAGGCCCCGGGGAACGCGTGGCTCCGCCGGGCCCGCCGCTCGCCGAGACGCCCGGGGCGCCCGAGACGCCCGAGGCGGCGCCGCCCGGGACCGAGTCGCCCGAGCCCGCGGCCGTGCGGGCGGCGCCGCCCGGGGAGCCGGCGGACACCACGGCTCCGGAGGCCCCACCGCGGACCGGCGCGACCTCTGAGGACACCCTCCACGCGGCGGACGGGCCGGAGGCGGAGCGCACCCGGCTGAAGGCCGAAACGCGCAATGAGCCGGAAGCCCCGGCGAGCCCGCGGCCGGACACCGCGCCGCGGCCGTCCGGCGCGGCGGCGGTGTCCGGCGTCCCGGCGGGAACGCCGCAGGCGTCCGCCGCGGTGCCCGCGTCCGCCGTCGTCCCGGGAACCGGGCCGCAGGCTTGCGCCGTCGCCGCGGAGGCCCCCGGGGCGGCGTACCGTCCCGCAGGCCGCGAGAGCGTGCCTCAGGTGGATCCAGAGCCCGGCGGGACGGTGGCGCACGGTGCGGCGGCGGGGACGGGCTCCGCGTCCGGGGAGCCGGCGGGCCCACCGCGAGGCGGGGCCGAGCGGCCGCCGGAGGCCGCAGACGCGCCCCGCGTCCCGGCCGAGGACGCGCCCGATGACGGGGGTGACGGTGGCGACGGTGTGTTCAAGGTGCGGCTCGCCAACTTCGAGGGGCCGTTCGACCTGCTCCTCCAGCTGATCTCCAAGCACAAGATGGACGTCACCGAGGTCGCGCTCTCCAGGGTGACCGACGAGTTCATGGCGCACATCCGGGCGATGGGACCGGACTGGGACCTCGACGAGACGACCGAGTTCCTCGTGGTCGCGGCCACGCTGCTCGACCTGAAGGCGGCCCGCCTGCTGCCCGCGGCCGAGGTGGAGGACGAGGCCGACCTGGCGCTGCTGGAGGCCCGCGACCTGCTCTTCGCGCGGCTGCTGCAGTACCGCGCGTACAAACAGATCGCGGAGATCTTCAACGAGCGGCTCGAAGCCGAGGCCCGCCGCTTTCCCCGTACCGTCGGCCTGGAGCCCCACCACGCCGAACTGCTGCCCGAGGTCGTCATCAGCATCGGGCCGGAGGGCTTCGCCAAGCTCGCCGTCAAGGCGATGCAGCCCAAGCCCAGGCCGCAGGTCTACGTCGAGCACATCCACGCGCCCCTGGTCAGCGTGCAGGAGCAGGCCGGGATCGTCGTCGCCCGGCTGAAGGAGCTGGGGGAGGCCAGTTTCCGCCTCCTGGTGGAGGACACCGAGGACACGCTGACGGTCGTCGCCCGGTTCCTCGCCCTCCTGGAGCTGTACCGGGAGAAGGCCGTCGAGCTGGACCAGGAGACCGCGCTCGGTGACCTGCTGGTGCGCTGGACGGGCGGGGACGCGGACACCGAGCCGGTGGTGACCGACGAGTTCGACCGGCCGCCGGAGAGGACCGAGGAGGAGCGGAAGACGTGAGTGAGGAGACCACGGAGGCCGTGGGCGGACCGGAGGCCGTCGCCGACCTCGAACTCAAGCCCGCGCTGGAAGCCGTCCTCATGGTCGTCGACGAACCCGCGACCGAGGAGCACCTCGCCCGGATACTCCAGCGGCCCCGGCGACAGATCGCCGACGCGTTGCGCGAGCTGGCCGACGAGTACACCGTCCAGGGCCGCGGCTTCGAGCTGCGCCTGATCGCGGGCGGCTGGCGCTTCTACAGCCGCCCGGGGTACGCCGCGGCCGTCGAGGGCTTCGTCCTGGACGGCCAGCACGCCCGCCTCACCCAGGCCGCCCTGGAGACTCTCGCGGTGGTCGCCTACCGCCAGCCGGTCAGCCGCGGCCGCGTCTCCGCGGTGCGCGGCGTGAACTGCGACGGCGTGATGCGCACCCTCCTGCAACGGGGTCTGGTCGAGGAGGCGGGCACGGAACCCGAAACAGGTGCGATCCTGTACGTGACGACGAACTACTTCCTGGAGCGGATGGGCCTGCGCGGCCTGGACGAGCTCCCGGAGCTCGCGCCCTTCCTCCCCGAGGCGGCGGCGATCGAGGCCGACACACTGGAAGGGGTCCCGTCGTTCGATCCGGACGCCCCGGATTCCGAGGACGCAGACGACAAGACGGAACTTTGATGCGAAGCAGCAGCGGCAGGAACAGCAGCGGAAACAACGGCGGGAGCCGTGGTGGCAACAGCGGCGGCCGCGGCGGGAGCAGCGGTGGCCGCGGTAACCCCCGCGGCGCCGGTGGCAACCGCGACAACAAGCAGGGCGGCCGTCCGAAGAACCCGCGCCCCGAGGAGCGGCGCTACGACGTGGGGCCCGGCGCCACGCACGAGGGCCCGAAGTCGGGCCGCGGCCCGGCGGCCCGCGGCGGCGCCAAGGGCGGGCCGAAGAAGCCCCTCCAGCGGGGGCGCTCGGTCCCGGCCACGTCCCGCGAGTACGAGGCACGGGCCGAGGAGCGCAACCGCGAGCGGTACGCGGGCAAGAAGGACGTCAGGCCGCCCAAGACCTTCCCGGGCGCCGAGCAGGAGGGCGAGCGGCTGCAGAAGGTCCTCGCGCGCGCGGGCTACGGCTCCCGGCGCTCCTGCGAGGAGCTGATCGAGCAGGCGCGGGTCGAGGTCAACGGCGAGATCGTCCTGGAGCAGGGCAGGCGGGTCGACCCGGAGAAGGACGAGGTCAAGGTCGACGGGCTGACCGTCGCGACCCAGTCGTACCAGTTCTTCTCGCTCAACAAGCCCGCCGGTGTCGTCTCCACCATGGAGGACCCGGACGGCCGGCAGTGCCTCGGCGACTACGTCACCAACCGCGAGACCCGGCTCTTCCACGTCGGCCGGCTGGACACCGAGACCGAGGGCGTCATCCTGCTCACCAACCACGGTGAGCTGGCGCACCGGCTGACCCACCCCCGGTACGGCGTGAAGAAGACCTACCTCGCGCACATCGTGGGCCCGATCCCGCGCGACCTCGGCAAGCGCCTCAAGGACGGCATCCAGCTGGAGGACGGGTACGCGCGCGCGGACCACTTCCGGGTCGTCGAGCAGACCGGCAAGAACTACCTGGTCGAGGTCACCCTCCACGAGGGCCGCAAGCACATCGTCCGCCGGATGCTGGCGGAGGCGGGCTTCCCCGTCGACAAGCTGGTGCGCACCGCCTTCGGTCCGATCACCCTGGGTGACCAGAAGTCGGGCTGGCTGCGCCGGCTGTCCAACACGGAGGTCGGGATGCTGATGCAGGAGGTCGAGCTCTGAGCGCTCGAGCGCCGCGAGGGTTGTGACGGGCCACCCACCCCCTTTATAGTCGCAGTGACTATTAAGGGGGTGGCCGCCTGTGCACGGCTACGAACACGGCTACGACAAGTACGCCTTCGAGCCCTTCGCCGTCACCGTCGACCTCGCCGTCCTCACGCTCCGCGCGGACGCGCTGCACGTGCTGCTCGTCGAGCGGGGACAGGAGCCGTACGCCGGCCGCTGGGCACTCCCCGGCGGCTTTCTGCTGCCGGACGAGTCGGCGGAGGCGGCGGCCCGCCGGGAGCTGGCCGAGGAGACCGGCCTGGCCGACGTGAGCACGCTGCACCTGGAGCAGCTGCGCACCTACAGCGAGCCCGGCCGCGATCCCCGGATGCGGGTCGTGTCGGTCGCGTTCGCCGCCCTGCTGCCCGACCCTCCCGAACCGCGCGGCGGCGGTGACGTGGCAGAGGCCCGCTGGGTGCCGTACGACAAGGCCCGCGACCTCGCCTTCGACCACGACCGGATCCTGGCCGACGCCCGGGAACGCGTCGGCGCCAAGCTGGAGTACAGCTGCCTGGCCACCGCCTTCTGCCCGGCCGAGTTCACGCTCGGCGAGTTGCAGCAGGTCTACGAGACCGTGTGGGGCGCCGCCCTCGACCGGCCCAACTTCCGCCGCAAGGTCCTCGCCACCCCGGGCTTCGTCGAATCCGTCCCGGGCGCCGCGCGCCTCACCGGCGGCCGTGGCAAACCGGCCGCTCTGTACCGCGCGGGTCCGGCCACCACCCTGCACCCGCCCCTGCTCCGCACCCCTCGGGAAGGACGCCCCGCATGACCACGGCCACCGTCACCAAGCGCGCCGCCACCGGGGCCCTCACCGGCCTCGCCCTCGGGGACGCGCTCGGCTTCCCGACCGAGTTCGACGACGTCCCGGCGATCCTCGCCAAGTGCGGGCCCTGGCGGGAGATGGAGCTGCCCCGGCCCGCGATCGTCACCGACGACACCCAGATGACGCTGGCGCTGGGGAAGGGGCTGCGGACGGCCGTGGACCACGGAGTCCTCGGGCCCGAGGCGATGGCGGAGCCCGTACGACAGGAGTTCATCGCATGGAACCGGTCGCCGGAGAACAACCGGGCCCCGGGCAACACCTGCCTCACGGCCTGTGACCTCCTGGAGCGTCCGGACCGCCCCTGGCAGGACGCCAGCCAGATCCACTCCAAGGGCTGCGGCGCCAACATGCGCGTCGCGCCGGTCGGGCTGGTCCCCGGTCTGAGTGACGAACAGCGCGCGGGCGCCGCCCAGTTGCAGTCCGCGCTCACCCACGGCCACCCCACCGCGCTCGCCGCCTCCGACCTCACCGCGCACGCCGTGCGGCTCCTCGCCGAGGGCGCCGAACCGACCGGACTGGTCGGACTGCTGAGGTCGTACGCCTACGACAACCGCACCCGCTACCACGAGCGCTGGCTCGGTGACCTGTGGACCCGCTCCCAGGACCCGACGCCCGAGCACTTCATCGCCCGCGGCTGGGACGAGTGCCTGGCGATACTCGACCGCCTCCGGCAGGCGGTGCGCACCGCCTCGCCGGAGACCGATCCCTGCCTGGTGGTCGGCGAGGGCTGGATCGCCGAAGAAGCGATGGCGGCCGGGCTGCTCTGCTTCCTGCTCTTCGTCGACGAGCCGCTGACCGCCCTGCGCCGCGGCGCCTGCACCTCGGGCGACTCCGACTCCATCGCCTGCCTCGCGGGCGCCTTCGCGGGCGCGCACCTGGGCGCCGACGCCTGGCCCGCCGAGTGGGCCGGCCGCATCGAGTACCGGGGCGACCTGCTGGCCCTGGGAGCGCTCTGGGACGCTTGAGCGCATGATCGAGGCCCTGGACATCGACCTGGCCCCGGTGGTGGCCGAGCAGCCCTTCCCGGTGCTGTTCGCCACCGTCTCCGGCGCCCACCTCTACGGCTTCCCCTCCCGAGACTCGGACGTCGACCTGCGCGGCGTCCACCTGCTGCCCGCCGCCGACCTGGTCGGGCTGCGCGAGCCGGAGGAGACCAGGTCGCGGATGTGGGACCGGGACGGCGTCGAGATGGACCTGGTCACGCACGACCTGCGCAAGTTCGTACGGCTGATGCTGCGGCGCAACGGCTATGTGCTGGAGCAGCTGCTGTCCCCGCTCGTCGTGCACACCACCGAAGCGCACCGGGAACTGGCCGCCCTCGCGCCGGGCGTCCTCACCAGCCACCACGCCCACCACTACCGGGGCTTCGCACAGACGCAGTGGCGGCTGTTCGAGAGGAACGGCGAGCTCAAACCGCTGCTGTACACCTTCCGGGTACTGCTCACCGGCATCCATCTGATGCGCGCGGGCGAGGTGCAGCCCCATCTGCCCACGCTCCTCGGCGAGGTCGACGCCGCCCCGGACTGCCTGCCGGAGCTGATCGCCGCCAAGGCCGAACGTGAGCACGCGGACGCCGGTGTCGACCACGCGCGCGTGCGCGCCGACGTGGAGCGGTTGCACGGCGTACTGGACGAGGCGCAGGCGGCGTCAGCGCTGTCCGACGCCGCCACCGCGTACGACGCCCTGCACGACTTCGTCGTACGGATCCGTCTGGTCCGTCCGGAGGGCTGAGGCGCGGCGGGTGCGGACGAGGAAGTCCTCGACGCGGCGCCGGTCCGGCTCCTCGGGCAGCGGGCTGCGCCGGGCGGCCTCCCCGCCCTCCTCGGCCAGCCGGTTCATCCGGGACTCGACCTCCGGCCAGGGCACCTCGCCGCGCTTCACGGCCAGCAGAGACTCACGCCGGTCGCCGACGTCGATGGTGAGCCTGCCCGTGCGCAGCAGGTCGCGGGCGGACATCAGCAGCCGCAGCAGGTGCATCGCGTGCTTCCAGCGCGGGGCGCCGTGCGTGCGCACGTCGGCGTCCAGCTTGCGGTGCTGGCCGTGCGCGTACCGGGTGAACGTCTCGTGGGCCCGGCGGGAGAGAAAGGCGTGGCGCAGGGCGAGCAGTTCACGGCCCGTGTCGTCGACGTGCTCGACGAGCGGGGAATGCAGGCACTCCAGGACGTTCGGGTTGGCGCGCAGGGCCAGCTCGCAGAAGCGCTCCAGCTCCCAGCTGAACTGCTCCTCGGCCGGCCCCTCCACGTGCGCCGGCGGTTTCTCGAAGCGCCAGAACAGCGGAGTGGGGGCGACGAACACGCCCCGGCGGTCGGTGTCGCTGTCCTCCGTCGCCAGACCGAAGGCGCGTGAACCCATGACGCAGGCGTAGATCGTGTGGTCGCGTACCAGGACCTCCGGGAGCGGCCCGGAGGCCCGAGGGCGCGCCGGGGCCTGCGGGGTCGCCGGGGTGTCGGGGTGCATGGCGGGAGCGTACGCGGGCGCCTCACGCCAGGCGGACCGAATTTCCCTCCACCTCGATCCGCTCCCCGGGCAGCGGCCTGGTGGCCGGGCCCTGTTCCACGGCGCCGTCGGTGATGCTGAACCGGCTGCCGTGGCAGGCGCAGTCGACGGTGCCGTCCCGCACGTCCGACACGAGGCAGTTCTGGTGGGTGCACACCGCCGAGAACGCCTTGAACTCGCCCTGTTCCGGCTGGGTCACCACGATCTTCTCGCCGGGGAAGACCTTGCCGCCGCCGACCGGGATGTCGCTCGTCGGCGCCAGTTCCCGACCGGGCGAGGCGGCCGAGGCGGCACCGTCACCGTCGCCGCCTCCGCAGCCCGCGGCGAGCGCCGCCGCGCCCGTGGAGAGGAGGACCGTACGGCGTGTCGGGCTGTGGGGCATGTCGTCACTCCGGGGTGCGGGGAGGGGAAGATTCCGGCCGGGGCCAGCGTCTCAGGAGGCGGGCGCCCCGGGCCGGTACGCGGCGGGCTGACTAGGCTGGACGGACCAAGAACCGATACACACGTCAGCAAGGAGCATCGCCGTGGCGGTACGAGCGGTCCGGGGCGCCGTCCAACTGGAGCGGGACGAGGCCGGGCACATGGACGAGCGGGTCGCGGCCCTGCTGACCGCCGTCCTGGAGCGCAACGGCCTGACCGGTGACGACCTGATCAGCATCTGGTTCACGGCCACCCCCGACCTGCACAGCGACTTCCCGGCCGCCGCGGCCCGCAAGCTCGGCATCACCGACGTCCCGCTGATCTGCGCACAGGAGCTGGACATCGAGGGGGCGATGCCCCGCGTCGTCCGGGTCCTCGCCCACATCGAGTCCGACCGGCCGCGTGCCGAGATCGCCCACGTCTACCTCGGCGCCGCCGCGGCCCTGCGCAAGGACATCGCCCAGTGAGAACCGCACTCGTCATCGGCACCGGCCTCATCGGCACCTCCGCCGCCCTCGCCCTGAGCGGGCGGGGTGTCACCGTCCACCTGGCCGACCGCGACCCCGAGCAGGTCCGGACGGCCGCCGCGCTGGGCGCCGGCACCGACGAGGTCCCGGACGGGCCGGTCGACCTCGCGATCGTCGCCGCCCCGCCGGCCCTGGTGGCCGACGTGCTCGCCGACGTCATGGCGCGCGGCGCCGCGCGTGGGTACATCGACGTGGCCAGCGTCAAGGGCGGCCCCCGGCGCGAGCTGGAGGCGCGGGGGCTCGACCTCGCGGCGTACATCGGCACGCACCCCATGTCCGGGCGCGAGAAGTCCGGGCCGCTGGCCGCCACCGGCGACCTCTTCGAGGGCCGCCCGTGGGTGCTGACCCCGACCCGGGACACCGACACGGAGGTGCTGAACCTCGCCCTGGAGCTGGTCTCGCACTGCCGAGCGGTGCCGGTGGTGATGGACGCCGACGCGCACGACCGTGCCGTGGCCCTCGTCTCCCACATGCCCCACCTGGTCTCCAGCATGGTCGCGGCCCGGCTGGAGCACGCCGAGGAGGCCGCCGTACGGCTGTGCGGGCAGGGCATCCGCGACGTGACCCGGATCGCCGCCTCCGACCCCCGGATGTGGATCGACATCCTCTCCGCCAACCCCGGGCCGGTCGCCGACCTGCTCACCGACGTCGCCGCCGACCTGGAGGAGACGGTGCGGGCGCTGCGCGCCCTGCAGTCCTGCGACGAGGACAAGCGCCGCGAGGGCGGCACCGGCATCGCCGAGGTGCTGCGGCGGGGCAACGCCGGACAGGTGCGGGTCCCGGGCAAGCACGGCAGCGCGCCCCGGGTGTACGAGACCGTGGCGGTCCTCATCGACGACCAGCCCGGCCAGCTGGCCCGCATCTTCGCGGACGCGGGACGGGCCGGGGTCAACATCGAGGACGTACGGATCGAGCACGCGACCGGGCAGCAGGCCGGTCTGATGCAGCTGATGGTCGAGCCCAAGGCCGCTCCGGTGCTGACCGCGGCCCTCAGGGACAGGGGCTGGGCGATCCGGCAGTGATCCCCCGGTTCCGGGCGGCTGTCGGAGGGGTCCCGGGAAGCCAGTAACCTTGTGCGGGACGCGTTCGCGTCCCGCACACCACCCACCGCACCGCACCAGGAAGGTGTCCCCTCGTGGAAAACGGCGCCGCCCCGACCGTCCCGGCCGTGATTGTCGCCATCGAC
Source organism: Streptomyces sp. NPDC028991 (assembly GCF_055564775.1). Taxonomy (NCBI): domain Bacteria; kingdom Bacillati; phylum Actinomycetota; class Actinomycetes; order Kitasatosporales; family Streptomycetaceae; genus Streptomyces; species Streptomyces sp. NPDC028991. The sequence goes on from NZ_JBVHVP010000017.1 coordinate 35,933, forward strand.
GGCCCCTCCGGCACGGGCAAGTCGAGCACGTCGAAGGCCGTCGCCGCACAGCTCGGCCTGAGCTACCTGGACACCGGCGCCCAGTACCGGGCGATCACGTGGTGGATGGTCAACAACGGCATCGACACCGACGACCCGCACGCGGTCGCCGCCGCGGCGGGCAAGCCCGAGATCCTCTCCGGCACCGACCCGGCGGGCCCCGCCATCACGGTCGACGGCGTGGACGTGGCCGGCCCGATCCGCACCCAGGAGGTCACCTCCAAGGTCAGCGCGGTCAGCGCCGTCCCCGAGGTGCGGACGCGGATCACCGAGCTGCAGCGCACGATCGCGGCCGCCGCGCCGCGCGGCATCGTCGTCGAGGGCCGGGACATCGGGACGACCGTGCTGCCGGACGCCGACCTCAAGATCTTCCTCACCGCCTCGGCGGAGGCCCGCGCCGCCCGCCGCAGCGGCGAGCTCAAGGGCGCCGACGTCAACGTCACCCGCGAGGCCCTGATCAAGCGGGACGCGGCCGACTCCAGCCGCAAGGCGTCGCCGCTGGCCAAGGCCGACGACGCGGTCGAGGTGGACACCACCGACCTCACCCTCGAGCAGGTCATCGAGTGTGTCGTCACCCTCGTCGAGGAGAAGCGGGCGGCGAAGTGACCGCACCCTCCACCCCGCCCGTTCCCTCCGAGAAGGGCGCCGAGATCGGGCGGCGCATCGGCGTCGGCCTGATGTACGGGCTGTGGAAGCCGCGCGTGCTGGGCGCCTGGCGGGTGCCGGCGACCGGCCCGGTGATCTACGCCGTCAACCACTCGCACAACATCGACGGCCCGATGGTCATGGGCGTGGCACCCCGGCCGACGCACTTCCTGATCAAGAAGGAGGCGTTCATCGGCCCGCTGGACCCCTTCCTGCTCGGCATCGGCCAGGTGAAGGTGGATCGCTCGACCGCCGACCGCACCGCCATCACCCAGGCGCTCGGCATCCTGGGCAACGGCGGCGTGCTGGGCATCTTCCCGGAGGGCACCCGGGGCGAGGGCGACTTCGCCGCGCTGCGTGCCGGGCTCGCGTACTTCGCGGTCCGCAGCGGCGCGCCGATCGTCCCGGTCGCGGTGCTGGGAAGCACCGACCGGCCCGGACGGTTGATAAAGGCGCTGCCTCCGCTGCGCTCGCGCGTCGACGTGGTCTTCGGTGACCCCTTCGACGCGGGCGACGGCAGCGGGCGGCGGACCCGCAGGGCGCTGGACGAAGCGACCGAACGCATCCAGAAGCAGCTCACCGCGCACCTGGAAAACGCCAGGCGCCTCACCGGGCGCTAGGCGACACTGAGTAGTGGCCCGCCCGGCGAAGCAGGGTGCGCCACGATCACCACGATGAACGAGGTACGGACTTCATGAACGACCACATCCACTCCGAGGGCTCGGGCGAGGAGCACGACCACGGGGCGCTTGGCGACGCCGAATTCGAGGCGTTCATGGAGCTCGCCGCGGAAGAGGGCTTCGACGCCGAGGAGGTCGAGGGCGCGATCGAGGCGGCCGGGCACGGCCCGCTGCCCGTCCTCGCCGTCGTCGGCCGCCCCAATGTCGGCAAGTCGACCCTGGTGAACCGGATCATCGGCCGCCGCGAGGCCGTCGTCGAGGACAAGCCCGGCGTCACCCGCGACCGCGTCACCTACGAGGCCGAATGGGCCGGCCGCCGCTTCAAGGTCGTCGACACCGGCGGCTGGGAGCAGGACGTCCTCGGCATCGACGCCTCCGTGGCCGCGCAGGCCGAGTACGCGATCGAGGCCGCCGACGCGGTCGTCTTCGTCGTGGACGCCAAGGTCGGCGCCACCGACACCGACGAGGCGGTCGTACGGCTGCTGCGCAAGGCCGGCAAGCCCGTCGTGCTGTGCGCCAACAAGGTGGACGGCCAGAGCGGCGAGGCCGACGCCGCCTACCTGTGGTCGCTGGGGCTGGGGGAGCCGTCCCCGGTCTCCGCGCTGCACGGCCGCGGCACCGGCGACATGCTGGACCGGGTCCTGGAGGCCCTGCCCGAGGCTCCCGCCCAGACCTTCGGCACCGCCATCGGCGGCCCGCGCCGCATCGCCCTGATCGGCCGGCCCAACGTCGGCAAGTCCTCGCTGCTGAACAAGGTGGCGGGCGAGGACCGTGTCGTCGTCAACGAGATGGCCGGCACCACCCGCGACCCGGTCGACGAGCTGATCGAGCTGGGCGGCGTGACCTGGAAGTTCGTCGACACGGCGGGTATCCGCAAGCGCGTCCACCTCCAGCAGGGCGCCGACTACTACGCCTCGCTGCGCACCGCCGCCGCCGTCGAGAAGGCGGAGGTCGCCGTCGTCCTCATCGACGCCTCCGAGTCGATCTCGGTCCAGGACCAGCGGATCGTCACCATGGCCGTCGAGGCGGGCCGCGCGATCGTCGTCGCCTACAACAAGTGGGACACCCTCGACGAGGAGCGCCGCTACTACCTGGAGCGGGAGATCGAGACCGAGCTCGGCCAGGTGGCGTGGGCGCCGCGGGTCAACGTCTCCGCGCAGACCGGCCGGCACATGGAGAAGCTGGTCCCGGCGATCGAGACGGCCCTGGCCGGCTGGGAGACCCGCGTCCCGACGGGCCGGCTGAACGCCTTCCTCGGCGAGCTGGTCGCCGCCCACCCGCACCCGGTGCGCGGCGGCAAGCAGCCCCGCATCCTGTTCGGTACGCAGGCGGGCACCAAGCCGCCGCGGTTCGTGCTCTTCGCCTCCGGCTTCATCGAGGCGGGCTACCGGCGCTTCATCGAGCGCCGGCTGCGCGAGGAGTTCGGCTTCGACGGGACGCCGATCCACATCTCGGTGCGGGTGCGCGAGAAGCGCGGCGCGAAGAAGAAGTAGCGGCACCGCGAAAGACGACGAGTGGACCAAGCCGACGAGAGGGCGACCCCGGCCGGGGTCGCCCTCTCGTCGTTCAGGTGGCGGTCAGGCACCTCTGCGGGGAGCCGGTGGCAGCGCGGCCGGGACGTGGTGCGTGCCGACGCGCTGCCACACCGACTGCTGGCCGACGCGGGCGCTGTGGGCCCCCGCGCTGTAGGCGCTGTACGTGCCCCTGCTGCGCGGGATGCTCCGGAAGGACGTGAATCCCAGCTCCTCCTCGCCGCTGCGATCGCCCGGCAGTGATCGGAAGGACCTGACGTACTCGGCGTAGAGCGCGTCGTAGATCGGCGTGGCCGAGGGGCCGCCCTGGCGGTGGAAGGCGTCGTATGCGTACACGTATGTCCAAACGACCTTGCGCGGGAAGAGATGCGGCTCAGGCCGTGGGCGTCCGGCGGCCGCACGGACGGCGGTGCTCAGGTTCCCGCCAGCGGCAGTGCCGCCGCGACCAGCTGTCCGTTCGCCGCCGCCTTGTCCAGCGCGTCCCGCAGCAGGTCCTCGCGCGGCTGCCGGCCGATCGACCCGACGGGCGCCGCGAACATCAGCACCTGCTGGTGCTTGTTGGCCGCCGTGCGCCAGCCCTCGGTGACCTGGAGGGGCTGGTGCGCCTGCCACCAGGCCACCGGCCGGCCGCCGTTCGTCCCCGGCTGGAGCACCGCGTGCAGCTGGCCCATCGCGAGCAGTACCGACCAGCCGTGCAGCACGGCCGGCGCGGTGGACAGCTCGGTGACCGGCATGAAGCCCTGTTCGATGAGGAGCGGCAGGAAGTCGTCGCCGGCGCCGGCCGTGCCGGGGCGCGCGATGGGCGCGGTCGGTTCCACCACGAGGGCCGGGTGCAGCTCGCCGGCGATCAGGATCAGTCCGCTGGTGACGCCGAGCACGGCCTGCTCGGGTGCCACCTTCTCGGGCGCGGCCTGCTCGGGCCCGGGGCGGGCGTTGTCGGCGTTGATGGACTTCACGGCGCCCTGGAGCTGCTCCTCGGTGACCTTGACGACCTGTGAGGGCAGGCAGCCGGCGTGGGCGAAGGCGAGGACGGCGGTCTCGTCCCCGATGAAGAGAACGGTGCTGGTGCGCTCCTGCTCGCAGTCGCCCGGGGTGCGGCAGGACGTGCAGTCGTAGCTGCCCGGGGCGGACTCCCCGGCGAGCAGGCGGTCGGCTTCTTCGTCGCCGATCTCGGCGCGTACGTCGTCGCTGACGTCGAGCATGCGCGGCACGGGTGGCTCCCTCGGGATGCGGTGCGTGGCCGGACCGGGTGGCTCCCGGGCCGTGGTCCGGGCGGGTCCCCGGCTCATGCAAAGACAACGGGCGATCTGTGGCGGGAGTCACGCCCCATGGCCAACGGAATCGCACCATCCGGCGCACACGGTCAGCTGTCGGCCGGAATTGCTCACTCACGGTCAACTGGTGTGAAGCGCAAGGCTCTTGACCCGGTGAGGTGGGGCACAGGTCGCCGTGCCGGTTGGTCGATAAATCAGGAAATCAGCGAATGAAGTGGGTGTCCGAAAATGACCGCTACCTGGGGTAACAGCCTACTGGCCTGGAGTGACGAGCCGTTGGCTGATCCGGCCGGACGGGGCGGAGCGCGACGACCGCGTGCTGTACGCCGCCCCGTCTTCCGGCCGTGACCACATCGCAATCGGACACGGGCAACCAGAAGGCGGGGTTCCGGGTCTAACCGGACGACGAGAAGCCCAGGGAGGAACCGCACCGCATGACGCCGCCGGCCCCACCGGCCGCCCCGCTGCGCGCCGACTGCATCGGCGACTCCGCGGGCGGTCTGACCTTCGACGTCGCCGCGCACGACGACACCCGGGCGGCCCTCCTCATACTGCGCCGCCGCGAGACCGAGGCCGCCGGCGACACGGTCAGCCTGCCGCTGGCCCCGGCCGCCGAGGGCCGGCTGCGTGCCGCGCTGCCCAGCAGCGTGGCCCTCCCCGAGGGCCGCTGGGACGCCTACGCGCGCCTGGCCGACGGCGAGCCGCGGCGCCTGTTGCCAGGCGTCACCGACCTGCGCTCCCTCGCCGACCGCACCCCCGGCGAACTGCTCGGCCACGTGGCCGTCCGCATTCCGTACGCCACCCGGCAGGGCAATCTGACCGTCCGCAGCTGGCTGCGTGCCCCGCACGCGGAGACGGGGGAGCTGGCTGTCACCGACGGCGGGCTGACCGTACGGGGACGGGTGTACGGGACTCAGCTCGCCCCCGGCGCCCACGTCGAGCTGCGGGCCAGACCCGGCGCCCCGGAGGGCGGCGTACGCCGGCTGGCGGTCGCGGCCGACCGGGCGGAGTTCGGTTTCACCGTGCCCTACGACACCCTGGCGCCGGGCGAATGGGACCTGTGGCTGCGGCCCGCCGGTGAGCCGGGCCCGGTCGTGCGCCTCGCGCGGCTGCTGGACGACGTCGCCGACAAGCACCCCGTCTTCACCTATCCACGCGCGCGGGTGCGGACGCCGCACGGCCCGGTCGAGGCCGGACCGTACTACACCCGGGACAACGACCTGTCACTCTCGGTCACTCCACTGGAGTCGTGACGACCGCGGGCGAGAACGACAGCGGCGAGAACGACAGCGGAGAGAACGACAGCGGAGAGAACGACAGCGGCGAGAACGACCGGGCGGAAGGAACGACCGGGGGCGGAAACGGCCGCAGGCAGACTGCGGACCACCGCGGACAGAGCCTGTCCGCAACCGGCGGCAGACTCGGACCATGCTCGAGACCTCGGCACGGCTCCTGCGCCTGCTCTCCCTGCTCCAGGCCCACCGCGAGTGGTCCGGTACCGACCTGGCCGACCGACTCGGCGTCTCCCCGCGCACCGTGCGCAGGGACGTGGACCGGCTGCGCGAGCTCGGCTATCCGGTCAACGCCAGCCCCGGCACCGGCGGCGGCTACCAGCTGGGCGCGGGCGCCGAGCTGCCGCCGCTGCTGCTGGACGACGACGAGGCGGTCGCCGTCGCCGTGGGGCTGCGCACGGCCGCCGGACAGGGCATCGAGGGCATCGGCGAGAGCTCCGTCCGTGCCCTCGCCAAGCTGGAGCAGGTACTGCCGAACCGCCTGCGGCGCCGCGTGGGCGCCCTCAACGCCTTCACGGTGCCGATGCTGCGCGGACCCCGGCCCTCCGCCGTCGACCCGAACGTCCTGACCGAGCTGGCCAACCTGTGCCGGGACGGTGAGCGGCTGCGCTTCACCTACCGGGACCACGACGGCACCGACAGCCGCCGCACCGTGGAGCCCTACCGGCTGGTGTGCTCCGAGCGCCGCTGGTACCTGGTCGCCTTCGACCTCGACCGCGCGGACTGGCGCACCTTCCGGGTGGACCGCGTCACGCCGAAGCCGCCGCACGGTCCCCGCTTCCTCCCGCGCGAGCCGCCCGCCGAGGATCTGGCCGCCTACGTCTCCGAGGGCGTCTCCACGCGCGCGTACGCCACCCACGCGGTGGTCCGGCTCCCGGTGCCCCTGGCGGAGGCCGCCGAGCAGGTCTCGCCCACCGCGGGGGTCCTGGAGGCCGAGGGCCCGGACAGCTGCCTCCTGCGCACGGGCGCCGGGGGCGTCGACGTGATGGTGGTGCACCTGATGATGCTCGGCGTCGACTTCGAGGTGCTGGAGCCGGCCGCGCTGACGGAGGCGATCCGGACCGGACGCGACCGGCTCACGCGCGCCCTGTCCCGGTCCGAGCGGCCCGGGCCCGACGACGGAAACCTGTGAGCGGTCGATGTGTTTCCTGTGCTGATGTCCGGTCCCCGCAAGTCACCCGCAAGTCACCCGCAAGCCCGTTCGGCACCGTTCGAACGTGAAATGCGGGGCCAGTCGCCGGGCTGCTTCGAAGGCCTATTCCGTCCGCTTATTCGATGAGGCGGCGCGACACGCGGCAATTCAACTGGCATGCCCACGGAAGGCGTACAAAACCGTCCGTCCGTGTGACGGAGTTCGACCAAAACAGGGCCCGTGATCCTGTGACAGAAATGTGACCGTAGGTGCATCCGCGGCCCGTGTTACCGGCCTGGGCTTCCCCGGTCGTGGGGCAGGGCTTAGCGTGGCGGCATGGCACCGATTCCGACACCCCCGGCCGAACCACAGGACAGTCCGGACGCATACGTCGGCCTCGAATCCGGCGCGGCCGAACGGCTCGCGCGGGAGCGCGGCTGGTCGACGGTGCGGTCACTGGAACCCGGGACGGTCATCACCATGGAGTACCGCGTGGGCCGCCTCAACTTCGAGGTGAAGGACGGCCGTGTGGCGCGGTCCTGGAAGGGCTGACGCGCGGGGGAGAGGCTGTGCGTACCGGCCCCCGCGCCGTGGTGCGAGCGGTCAGCCGCCCGACAGGGGGCGCGCGGCCGGGGCCGCGCCTCGCGGGTGGCGGTCGGCGTGCGGCGGCCGGCGGCTGCCGGCCGGGCTCACCGGCGTACGGTCCGAGCGGGCCGTGTGCGGGCCCGGGGCGAGGTAGGCCGGGGCCCGGCCGCGGGAAGCGGCGACCGGCTCGTGGACCGGCGTCTCCTCCCGGCCGGGGGCGGCCGGCGTGACGACCACGGGCGGGCCGACCGGCCGCTTCCTCGCCGCCGTACGTCCGAGGCGGGCGAACCAGCGGTCGCGCAGGTCGAGGATCCGGGCCTCGGCCCGGGTGATCAGCGGCTCGAACCACGGCAGCGCCAGCAGGATCAGCAGCCCCGCCGCCCAGCCGAGGAGCACGTCGCTGAGCCAGTGCGTACCGAGGTAGACGGTGGACATGCCCACCCCGAGGGAAACGACCGCCGACAGGGCCGACAGCCAGCGCCGCGCCCTCGGCGTCGAGGCCAGATAGGCCAGGATGCCCCAGGTCACGACGGCGTTCGCGGTGTGACCGCTCGGAAATATATCGCCGCCGAGCCACATCTCGTTCGCGCCGATCGTGGTCGCGTAGTGCGGCCCGAGCCGGCCCATGCCGATCTTGGCGGCGCCCACCGTGACGTTCAGCAGGAGCAGGGAGACACCGAGCGCGAGCAGGGGTCGCAGGGTGTGCTGCCGCCAGGAGCGCCAGCCGAGCCAGGCCGTGACCATCACCGCGGTGGGGCCGCGCTGGCCCAGCACCACGTAGTAGTCGACGAACGCGTGGATCTCCGGCCACTGCTGGTAGGGCCGGAAGAACATGACCTGCCAGTCGAGCCGGACCAGCCACGAGGTGATGAGCACGGCCCACACGATCGCGATATAGAACGCGAGGGTCCCGGCGAGCAGCGCAATCCGGTGCCGGCTCATCTCCGGCACATCTAGGTGGGCCGGCCGTTCCGGCTCCCGGTCCAGTCTCGCGAACACCCGGTCCAGACGGGTGAGGTTCCGTTCGGTACGCACCCAATCGACGTTACAGCGAGTGAGGAGTGATCCCTGACGAATCAACGGCTTTGTGATGACGATGTGATGTGGGATTCCTCTCAGCGCCTGGTTTATTTTCGAGGAATCCCGCAATCCGGGCCCCTGTGGACTTCAATTCCTTTGATCGGCCCGGTCGGCGGTTTTATCGTGCTTATGAATTCGTTCACCGAATGCTGGTGCGGAATTCTCCCGGCGGCCATCGGGCGTTCCGGGCCGGTCAGGGCGGGCCGGAGCCGTTCAGCCAGAACGCCCCGTACACCGCCGACGCCACCGCGACACCCCCCACGACCAGCGCCGACCCGGAGGTTCGCAGTCGGGCCAGGGCGACGGCGAGGGGCAGCAGCAGCGGGAAGGCGGGCATCAGCAGCCGGGGCTTCGAGCCGAAGTAGCTCGACGCGCACAGGGCGAGGGCGGTGACGATCCCCGCGTACACCAGCAGCGCGAGCGGCTGGCGCTGCCGTACGCACACGACGTACAGCCAGACCAGCAGCGCGACCCCGACGATCAGCCCGACGCCCGCCAGGGCCGACGGGAAGGACGTGAACTTCCCGGCGACGAAACGGGCGAAGGCCACGCCTCCGTCGAAGCCGTTGCGCCAGCCGGCCTGGACGTCGAGATAGCCGAGCGGGCCCTGGCCCGTGCGGTGCCCGACCCACAGCACGTAACCGGCGGCGCCCAGGGGTGCGAGGAGCATGCCGAGCGCGCGCCGCGCGCCGTCACCGGGGGCGCGCTCCGGGCCGCGGGCGCCGTCCGGGACGGCATCGCTCCGGCTTCGCGCGAATGCCACGACGGCGGCCGCCCACACCGCCGCCGCCAACGCGAGCCCGACCGGGCGGGCCAGCCCGGCCGGCGCGGCCAGCGCTCCCGCAGTCACCCAGCGCCCGGTCAGCACGGCGTACAGCGACCAGGCGGCCAGCGCCGTGAACAGGGACTCGCTGTACGCCATCGACTGCACGATCCCGACCGGCAGCACGGCCCACAGCAGCACCGCGCACACACCGGCCCGGCGGCCGTACACGTGCTCCGCCACCGCGAAGATCCCCCAGGCCGCGGCGAGCGAGGCGAGCAGCGAGACGACGAACCCGGCGTCCGCGTGCGACAACGGCGTCACCGCCGCACCGAGCCGCTCCAGCCAGGGCAGCAGCGGGAAGAAGGCCAGGTCGGAGTGCACGTCGCCGTTCGGGAGGCGCACCTCGTAGCCGTAGCCCAGTTCGGCGACCCTGGTGTACCAGAGGGAGTCCCAGCGGGCGGTCAGCAGGGTGTACGCGCTCTTGTCGCGCGCGGCGCTCCACAGGGCCAGGGCGAGCAGGCCCAGGGCGCGTACGGCCGCGTAGCCGAGGAGCGCCGGGGCGGCCCGGCGCAGGGCACCGGGGCGGCCCGCCGTACGCGTTTCAAGATCGGTCACGGGCTCGATTATCCGCCGGGCGCGGTGGCCGCCCGCCGACCGGGGCAGCGGGGACGGCGGCCGCAGTGGCGCATGCCACACAGGTGACGGGGGATGTGTGAGGCCCGCCACGTGTGCGATGCCCTCTCTCGCGTACTCTGGCGAGTCACTCGCGTTCCGTTGCACGGCCCGGAGCCCCCGCTCCTCTCCGGCCGAGCCGCAGGGGAGTCCCCACCCCGCGCAGCCCGCCGGACGCGAGGGAACATCTTGGAGGTACGTACATGTCCGGGACGACCACGGCTGCCGCCGCGCTGCGCCGTCGGGCGGCCGGGGCCGGTGCCAACCGCTGGGTGGTCCTGGTCGTCCTCTGCGTCAGCCTGCTGCTCGTCGCCGTCGACGCGACCGTGCTGCACGTGGCGGTCCCCGCCGTCACCGAGGACCTGCGGCCCGGTGCGATCGAACTGCTCTGGATCGTCGACGTCTACCCGCTCGTCTGCGCCTCGCTGCTGATCCTGTTCGGCACGCTGGGCGACCGGGTGGGCCGCAGACGGGTCCTCCTGCTCGGCTACGCGCTCTTCGGCGTCGCCTCCGCGTTCGCGGCCCTCGCCGACAGCGCCCAGGTGCTGATCGCGGCCCGCGCGCTGCTCGGCGTCGGCGGCGCGATGATCATGCCGGCGACCCTGTCGATCCTGCGCCAGGTCTTCCCCGACCGGCGGGAGCGGGCGCTGGCCATCGGCATCTGGAGCGCCGTGGCCGCGGTCGGCGCGGCGGTCGGCCCGCTGCTCGGCGGCTTCCTGCTGGAGCACTTCTGGTGGGGCTCGGTCTTCCTCGTCAACATCCCGCTGATGCTGGTCAGCCTCCCGGTGGGGCGGCTGCTGCTGCCCGAGTCCAAGGGCGACGGCCGCGGGCCCTGGGACGTGGCCGGCGCGCTGATGGCGGCGGGCGGCCTGTTCGGCGTCGTCCTGGGCGTGAAGCGGCTGGGCGGCGGGGATCCGGTGGCGAGCGTGTTCACCGTGCTGCCGCTGGTGGTGGGCGCGGCCCTGCTGGTCGCCTTCGTACGGCGGCAGCGACGGCGTGCGCATCCGCTGGTGGACCTGGAGATGTTCCGGCGGCCGGCGTTCAGTACGTCGGTGGGGTGCATCGTGCTGGCGATGCTGGCGCTGGTGGGCCTGGAGCTGATCGCGGCCCAGTATCTGCAACTGGTGCTCGGGCTGTCCCCGCTGGAGACCGGGCTGCGGCTGGTGCCGCTGACCTTCGCGGCGATGGCGGCGGGGCTGGCGGGCGCGCGGCTGCTGCGGCGGTTCGGGCCGCGCCGGATGGTGTGCGCCGGGTTCTGCCTGACGGCCGTGGCGGTGCTGCTGCTGACGGCGATGGGCCGGGCCGACAACTGCGCCCTGATGCTGTCCGGGTTCGTGCTGCTCGGCTTCGGGCTGGAGACCACGCTCTTCGGGGCGTACGAGTCGATGCTGAGCGAGGCGCCGCAGGAGCAGGCCGGCGGGGCGGCGGCGATCGGGGAGACGTCGTACCAGCTGGGTGCCGGGATCGGGATCGCGCTGCTGGGCAGCGTGATGAACGCGGCGTACGCGCCCGGGCTGGCGGGTGGAGTGCCCGGGGTGCCGGCGCCGGCGTCGGTGGCGGCGGGGCATTCGCTGGGGGAGGCGTACGAGGTTGCCGCGCAGCTCGGGGGGCCTGCGGGGGTCGCTCTGCGGCGGGCGGCCGCCGATGCGTTCGTGCATGGGCTGCACGTGACGTTGGTGGTGAGTGCGGGATTGTTGTTGCTGGGCGCGGTGATGGCGTTGCGGTTGCCGCGGGTTATGCAGTGCGACGCGGTTTCCGTGCCGGCGCCTCGGGACGCGGTGGAGTCACGCGTCTCCGTGTGAGCGGTTCGGTCTCCCGCCGCGCGCACCCGTTCGCCGTGCGTCACCGGGTGGACGGCATCGGGTGGACGTCGCCGGCGGGGGCGCGCCGCCGGGGGAGTGGCACGGTGGACGTGCGAGGCGCCGCATCGTAACGTCGGCACGGAACCGCGACTAGCAGCGCTAGTTTTCACAGTCCCGGAGGGTGTCCCATGGCCTCGTCCCCCAAGTTGCCCGCGTTCGACCCCGCCGACCCCCTCGGCGTCGACGACCTCCTCGAACCGGAGGACCTGGCGGTCCGGGACACCGTTCGCACCTGGGCCACGGACCGCGTGCTGCCGTACATCGCGCAGTGGTACGAGAGCGGCGAGCTGCCCGGCATCCGGGACCTCGCCCGCGAACTGGGCTCCCTCGGCGCGCTCGGCATGTCGCTCGAGGGCTACGGCTGCGCCGGCGCGAGTGCCGTGCAGTACGGGCTCGCCTGCCTGGAGCTGGAGGCGGCCGACTCCGGCATCCGCTCGCTCGTCTCCGTGCAGGGCTCCCTCGCCATGTACGCCATCCACCGCTTCGGCAGCGAGGCGCAGAAGCGGGCCTGGCTGCCGCGCATGGCCGCCGGCGAGGTCATCGGCTGCTTCGGGCTGACCGAGCCCGACCACGGCTCGGACCCCGCCAACATGCGCACCCACGCCAAGCGCGAGGGCGGCGGGGACTGGGTGCTCGACGGGCGCAAGATGTGGATCACCAACGGGTCGGTGGCCGGTGTCGCCGTCGTCTGGGCGCAGACCGAGGAGGGAATCCGCGGCTTCGTCGTGCCCACCGACAGCCCCGGCTTCTCCGCGCCCGAGATCAAGCACAAGTGGTCGCTGCGCGCCAGCGTCACCAGCGAGCTCGTCCTCGACGGCGTACGGCTGCCCGCCGACGCCGTGCTGCCGGAGGCGACCGGTCTGCGCGGACCGCTCAGCTGCCTCTCCCACGCCCGCTACGGCATCGTCTGGGGCGCGATGGGCGCGGCCCGCAGCTCCTTCGAGGCGGCCGTGGAGTACGCGAAGACGCGGGAGCAGTTCGGGCGGCCCATCGGAGGGTTCCAGCTGACCCAGGCCAAGCTCGCCGACATGGCGGTCGAACTGCACAAGGGGATTCTGCTCGCCCACCACCTGGGGCGGCGCATGGACGCCGGCCGCCTGCGTCCCGAGCAGGTCAGCTTCGGCAAGCTCAACAACGTACGCGAGGCCATCGACATCTGCCGTACGGCCCGCACGATCCTCGGGGCCAACGGGATCTCCCTCGAGTACCCCGTGATGCGGCACGCGACGAACCTGGAATCGGTGCTCACCTACGAGGGCACCGTCGAGATGCACCAGCTGGTGCTGGGCAAGGCGCTCACCGGACTCGACGCCTTCCGGTAGGACTCCGGCGGCGGACCCGGTGGACCCGGCGGACCCGGTGGACCCGGCGGGCCGGTGGGCCCGGTGGACCCGGTAGACCGGCGGTGCGGGGCTGTGGTGTGCGGCCCCGCCTCAGCTCTGGTTGAAGAAACCGTCGGAACGGTGCGCGGCCGGCTCGCCGCTGATGACCTGGGTGTCGGCCGGGCTGAGCAGGAACACCCGGGTGGACACCCGCTCGATCGAACCGCGCAGACCGAAGATCAGTCCGGCCGCGAAGTCGACCACCCGCTTGGCGTCGGTGGCCTCCATGGCCGTCAGGTTCATGATGACCGGGACCCCGTCCCGGAACAGCTCGCCGATGGACCGTGCGTCCCGGAAGCTGTCCGGGGTGACGGTCGCGATGCGGCGGCCCTTCTCCTCGGCCACGTCCGAGGCCACCTTCACCCGCGGGTCCGTGACCCAGGCGTCCCCGGACTCGGTGCCCTCGGTGTAGTCGTCGTCGTAGTAACGCTCGTCATCGTTGTCGTCGACGAGGCCGAGCCACGCACTCGCCTTGCGTACCGATCCCATGGACGCCTCCTCTCACAGCGGTCTTTCGTGCTTCCGCATCCCTATGGTCATCCATGATGCGGACGTCGCGCCAAGTGGATAGACGCCGCCCGGGGGGTTTGTGACGGTACTGGTGCACAGCGAATCCGTCGAGAGTCCTTGTGTCCCAAGGGTCGTTTCCCAAACGGATGCTGACTGTGAGTGAAATATGATTCTTCCCGGCGGACGGGTGAGGCGGGGTGCGTACGGGTGAACGCGACGGTCGATACGATGCCGCAGCTCAACGTCGTACGGACCACGGGGGAATGTCGTGTTCGGAATCGTCAGGCCTTGCAGGCACCGGCTCGGGGAAAGCCTCACGAGTCAGTGGATGGCGCATTTGTGCGGGTTGTGCCTCGCCCTGCGCAAGGATCACGGCCAGTTCGCTCGGATCGTGACGAACTATGACGGGCTGCTCATATCGGTTTTGACGGAGGCTCAGGCCGGCCGTGGTGCCGGGGCGGACAGGGGTGCCGGGCGGCGTACGGCCGGGCCGTGTCCGCTGCGCGGGATGCGCACCGCGTCCGTCGCGCACGGTGACGGCGCCCGGCTCGCGGCGGCCGTGTCCCTGGTACTGGCCTCCGCCAAGGTGCGCGACCACGTCGCCGACCGGGACGGACTGCTGGCCCGTCGGCCGGTGGCCCTCGCCGCCCGCCGGATCGCCGGCGGCTGGGACGCCGCCGGGGCCCGGGGCGGGAGTGCCGTCGGGTTCGACACCGCCGTACTGGTCGACGCCGTGGACCGGCAGGGCGGTATCGAGGCGCTTGCCGGGCCCGGGACGCCCCTGCTCACCGTCACGGAGCCGACCGAGACCGCGACCGCCGCCGCGTTCGCGCACACCGCCCACCTCGCCGGGCGGCCGCGCAACGCGGAGCCGCTCGCCGAGGCCGGACGCCTCTTCGGCCGGCTCGCCCATCTCCTCGACGCCGTGGAGGACAAAGAAGCTGACGCCGCGTCGGGCGCCTGGAACCCGCTCACCGCCACGGGGACCTCGCTCACGCGGGCCCGGCGGCTGGCGGACGACGCCGTGCACGGGATACGGCTCGCACTGCGCGAGGCCGAGTTCGGTGACGGCCGGCTGGTGCACCGGCTGCTCGTGCACGAGCTGGGCAACTCCGTCGACCGCGCCTTCGGCACCGCCTCCTGCGCCCACGGCAGCCACCCGTACGCCCCGCCCGGCACTCCCGGAGCCCCGGGTGGGCCGGGTGGGCCGACGCCTCCGGAGCCGCCCCGCCGCGACCGGCGCGGACTGCTCGCGGGGTGCGCCGTGTGGCTGGGGCTGGCCTGTACGTGCCAGCTGTGCTGCGGCACGTACCACGACCCCTGGAGCGGGGAGCCGAAGGAGGGTTCGTGCACCAACTGCGACTGCAGCGGGTGCGGCGACTGCTGCAGTTGCTGCGAGTGCTGCGGCAACTGCTGCGGTGACGACGGGTGCGGGTGCGACGGCTGCGACTGCGGCTGCAGCTGCTGAGGCGGTCCGGTGTGCGAGGGTCGCCCCCATGACGACGGACGCATCCGCCGAGTGGAAGCGGTGGCACGAGCAGCGTGTCGCGGCGGTGTCGGCGCCGTACGGGCCGCTCGCGCTGACCGGCACGTACTGGCTGGAGGACTATCCGGACGGGCAACTTCCGGACATCCCCGGGAACTGGTCGGCGGACGGCGACGCGGTACTGCTGACGGCCACCGGAACGGCCGGGCTCACCGCGGACGGACTGCCCCTCGACGGTGAGGTACGGCTCACGGCCGACCCGGGACCGGCGAGCGCGGCCCGGGTGGCCTACGGCGAGCGGCGGATCGTCGTCCTGCTGCGCGAGGGCGTGTGGGGCGTGCGCGACTTCGACCCGGCCGCCGGGGCGCGCCGGGCGTTCCGGGGCATCGCGGCCACGCCCCACGATCCGCGCTGGTCGGTGCCGGGGCGCTGCACGCCGTACGCCACCGGGCGGCGCGGCGTGCGGGTGCCGAACGCGGACGGACGGGAGCGCGGGCTCGGTCTCGGCGGTGAGCTGTCCTTCATCCTGGAGGGGCGGCGCCGCACGCTCCAGGTGAGCGTCGAGCCGGACGGCTCGCTGTGGGCCGTCTTTGCCGACGCCACCAGCCCAAGCACCAGTTACCGCTTCCGGTTCCTGCGCCCGGCCGCGCCGGACGCCGAGGGCCGTACGGTGGTCGACTTCAACCGGGCGCTGCTGCCGCCGTGCGCGTTCGCCGACCACTTCGTCTGTCCCTTTCCGCCGCCGGGGAACACGCTGGACGCCCGTATCGAGGCCGGGGAACGCGAACCGCGCTGAGGTCCGCCGGGGGTCGACGGAAGTCGTTCAAAGGTTGACGGCCGAAAGGCACTCTTGCGCCGACCGGTCGTTCGGCCGAATACTCCAACCTCAGCGCTTGTCAGGGGCACGACGCATTTGGAACCCGGACGTCCACCCCTGACTGCGCCTCACGGGCCCAACCCCACAAAGAGGGCCCCCGACTTCCCCCGTGGAGGAACGAAAAGTGAGGATCAAGCGCACCACCCCCCGCAGCGGCATCACGAGACGGACCCGGCTGATCGCCGTATCCACCGGCATCGTGGCCGCGGCGGCGATCGCGATCCCCAGCGCGAACGCCGCACCCACCCCGGCCACCTTCAGCGCCGCCGAGCTGGGCAGCGCCAGCGGCGCGGTGCTCGAGGCGGACGTCCCGGGCACCGCCTGGGCCGTCGACAGCAAGTCCGGCCGGGTGCTTCTCACGGTCGACAGCACGGTCTCCCAGGCCGAGATCGCGAAGATCAAGAAGCAGGCCGGCGACAAGGCCGGCGCGCTCACGGTCAAGCGCACCCCCGGCACGTTCAACAAGCTCATCCAGGGCGGCGACGCCATCTACGCGAGCAGCTGGCGCTGCTCCCTGGGCTTCAACGTCCGCAGCAGCAGCGGCGCCGAGTACTTCCTGACCGCCGGTCACTGCACCGACGGCGCGGGCACCTGGTACTCCAACTCCGGGCGCACGTCGGTCATCGGCTCGACGGCCGGTTCCAGCTTCCCGGGCAACGACTACGGCATCGTGCGGTACTCGGGGTCGGTCAGCAGGCCCGGCACCGCGAACGGCGTGGACATCACCCGTGCGGCCACCCCGAGCGTGGGCACCACCGTCATCCGTGACGGTTCCACCACCGGCACCCACAGCGGGCGGGTCACCGCCCTGAACGCCACCGTCAACTACGGCGGCGGCGACGTCGTCGGCGGGCTGATCCAGACCACGGTCTGCGCCGAGCCCGGCGACTCGGGTGGCCCGCTCTACGGCAGCAACGGCACTGCGTACGGTCTCACCTCCGGCGGCAGCGGCAACTGCCGTTCCGGCGGTACGACGTTCTTCCAGCCGGTCACGGAGGCCCTGAGCGCCTACGGCGTCAGCGTCTACTAGTCCGGCCGTTCAACGGAACGCAGCCGACGGATCACGGGCCCCCGCACACCAACCGGTGTGCGGGGGCTCCCCCTTGCCCGCGCCGGGGTGCCGCCACCGCGTGTAGACGCACACTCGGAACCCTGTGCGCAAGAGGCGAATTCGAGACAGGGCCGAACCTTGCCGTCCGGTCCCCGGCTACTCGCTCGTAGCGTTTGCTGGAGTGTTCACCGCGCGAATCCTGCTGGACGGGACATGAATGGTGAAGGACGTGTGTGCGGGCTGAAGTTGTCGTGCGCACGTCCTGAAGTCGACCTTGTGTGCCCCCTGTGGGGTTGGGAGAGTTAGCGCTCGTCAACCAGCCTTCCGGTCCGCGAGGTCTCCACAACCTCCCGGGCCGACCCCCCACAGGAGGACATGAGTTGAAGCACCGACGCATACCCAGGCGGCGGGCCGCCGTGATCGGCGCGGGTATCACCGCACTGGTCGCCGCGGGAGTCACCTTCCAGAGTGCGAACGCCAGCGAGGCCCCGAAGGCCTCCGCCCCCGAGACCCTGTCGGTCACGGCGGCCGGAAAGCTCGCCTCCACGCTGCTCGGCGACCTCGGCACCGACGCGGCGGGCACCTACTACGACGCACAGGCGAAGAGCCTCGTGGTCAACGTGCTCGACGAGGCCGCCGCACAGACCGTCGAGGAGGCCGGCGCCAAGGCGAGAGTCGTCGAGAACTCGCTCGCCGAACTGAAGAGCGCGCGCACCACCCTCACCGAGGACGCCACCATCCCGGGCACCTCCTGGGCGACCGACCCGACCACCAACAAGGTCGTCGTCACCGCCGACCGCACGGTCTCGAAGGCCGAGTGGGCCAAGCTGACCAAGGTGGTCGACGAGCTCGGCGCCAAGGCCGAGCTCAAGCGGACCAAGGGTGAGTACAAGCCCTTCGTCGCGGGCGGCGACGCCATCACCGGCAACGGCGGGCGCTGCTCCCTCGGCTTCAACGTGACCAAGGGCGGGGAGCCGTACTTCCTCACCGCCGGCCACTGCACCGAGGGCATCACGAGCTGGTCGGACTCCTCCGGGAACGTGATCGGCGAGAACGAGGCGTCCAGCTTCCCGGACGACGACTACGGCCTCGTCAAGTACGCCGCCGGGGTGGACCACCCGAGCGAGGTGAACCTCTACGACGGCTCCTCCCAGGCCATCGCGGGTGCCACCGACGCCACCGTCGGCATGGAGGTGACCCGCAGCGGCTCCACCACCCAGGTGCACTCCGGCACGGTCACCGGCCTGGACGCCACCGTGAACTACGGCAACGGCGACATCGTCAACGGCCTGATCCAGACCGACGTCTGCGCCGAGCCCGGCGACAGCGGCGGCTCGCTCTTCTCGGGCGACCAGGCGGTCGGCCTCACCTCCGGCGGCAGCGGCGACTGCGCCTCCGGCGGCGAGACCTTCTTCCAGCCGGTGACGGAGGCCCTGTCGGCCACCGGTACGCAGATCGGCTGAGCGCACACACATCGCAAGCAGAAGTCCCGTCCCGCGCGCGAGGGGCGGGACTTCCGCGTGTGTGCGGGAGAGGGCTCCGCGTGTGTGCGAAGGGGCCTCCGCCTGCGTGCGGCGGGTCTGCGGATCGGCGGGTCTGCGGATCGGCCGGTCTGCGGGTCTGCGGGTCTGCGGGTCTGCGGGTCGGCCGGTCTGCGGGCCGGCCGGCCCCGTGGGTCAGCCGGCCTGGGTGGGCAGCTCGGCCTCCTGCCGACTGCGGCGCAGCGCGGCCGCCAGGATCGTGATCACCGTCCCCGCGACCGCCCACGCCCACAGCACCAGCAGGGAGACGGTCGTGTCGTTGCCCTTGAAGTAGGCGATCGAGCGGGCCGCCCAGGTGCCCGCGCCCGGTGGCAGCCAGGGGCCGATCCCCTTCCAGAACGGCGGCAGCATCGGCAGCGGGAAGGCGCCGCCCGCGCTCGGGTTGCCCGCGATCACCACGAGCAGGATCGCCAGTCCGATGCCGACGATCCCGAAGACGCCCTGGAGTGCGAGGGTGGCCGCGCCCACGGCGAACGTGATCAGCGCGCCGAGCCCCCACAGATCCACCACGCTGCCGGGCAGCGCGCCCAGGACCGGCCCGATGATCACCGCGCCGCCGAGCCCGCCGACGATCGACACCAGGGCCATCACGATCAGCCGGATCGCCGCGCGGCGCGGATTGGCGGGCCGGGCGCCGGTGCTGATCGCCAGGATCGAGGCGCACAGATAGCCGCCGACGCACCAGCCGACGACCAGGTAGAAGGACGACAGGCCGTCGAAGTCGTCGGCGGAGGCCGGGGCCACGTCGACGGTCCGCACCGTACGGTCCTCGGCCCGCTCCACCTTGGTGACCAAGCCCTCCAGGGTGGTGGCGAGGACGGTGCCGCCACCGGAGGCGACCAGCAGGGTGTCGGTGCGGCCGGAGGGGTCGACGACCAGGGCACCGTCGATCTCCCGGTTCTCGATCTGCCGCCGGGCGCTCGCCGCGTCGGCCACGGGGCGCGGATCCAGCGGCGACCCGGGCAGCCGCTCCAGTCTGCTCACCGTCCGTTCGGCGGCGGCCGGGGGCGCGACCACCCCGAAGGGCACGTCCTTCGGCTTCGGGTCGTGCAGTGCCCCCACATAGGAGGCGATGAACAGCAGCTGGAGCGCGATCACGCCGAGTACGAGCAGGGTGGCCCGCGGGGTGACGGCGTCCTTCACCTCACCGAGGAAGGAGCCGCCGCGGCGGTCGGTGACCGGGGTGTGCGACATGTCCCCACGGTCCGGGCCGGCGGGCGTTTGCGCAGGTGGGGCGGGGCCGAACGGATGTCGCACACACATTCGAAAATTGGTCTATGGTGGGGGTGAGGTAGTTGGGAACAGACGTTCGATAAGGCGTCGGGTTCATGAGATCGGAGGTGCGTGTGCCGGGTTTCACGCATCTGCACACCGTCTCCGGGTTCTCCGCCCGCTACGGCGCCTCCCACCCGGAGCGGCTGGCCGAGCGCGCCTTCGAGCGGGGCATGGACGCCCTCGCCCTCACCGACCGCGACACCCTCGCGGGCACGGTCCGTTTCGCCAAGGCCTGCGCGAAGGCGGGCGTCCGTCCGCTGTTCGGCGCGGAGCTGGCGTTGGCCGCCCCCGAGCCCGAAGCGGGACGCACGGAGACCTCCGCGCGCCGGGAGCGGCACCGCGTCCCCGTGCGCGGAGGCGCCTTCGTCGACGAGTCGGCCCCGCGGGTGACCTTCCTCGCCCGGGACGGCGCCCGCGGCTGGGCCGGCCTGTGCCGCCTCGTCTCAGCCGCCCACACGGCCGAGGGCACCCCCCTGCTGTCCTGGGCCGACAACCACGCCGACGGCCTGACCGTCCTGCTCGGCCCCGACTCCGACGTCGGCCGCGCCCTCGCCGCCGGCCGCCCCGACCGAGCCGTCCGGCTCCTCGCCCCCTGGCGGGAGGTCTACGGCGACGCCCTGCGCCTGGAGGCCGTCTGGCACGGCCGCGAAGGGACCGGCCCCGGCTCTCTGCGCCTGGCCGCCCGCACCGTCGGCTTCGCGGCCGAGCAGGGAATCCGGCCGGTGCTCGGCAACGCCGTCCGCTACGCCGACCCCGGCCAGGGCCCGGTCGCCGACGTCCTGGACGCCGCCCGCCGCCTGGTCCCCGTCGACGCCACCAGGGAACTGGACTCCGGCGAGGCCTGGCTCAAGGACCCGGGCGCCATGCGGCACGCCGCCGAGCGGATCGTCGAGTCCGCGGGCTTCCGGCGCGAGGTGGCCCACCGCCTGCTGGAGCAGACGCAGGCGACGGCCGCCGAGTGCCTGGTCGACCCCGAGGACGACCTCGGCATGGGCGCCGTCCACTTCCCCGAACCGCACCTCGTGGGAGCCGGCCGCCGCACCGCCCAGCGCGCGCTCGCCTCCCGGGCGGCGGCGGGCATGGTGCTGCGCGGCTACGACCGGCGCCGCGCGTACTGGGAGCGGATGCACCACGAGCTGGACATCATCGCCCACCACGGCTTCGCCTCGTACTTCCTCACCGTCGCCCAGGTCGTGGACGACGTACGGGACATGGGCATCCGGGTCGCCGCGCGCGGCTCCGGCGCGGGCTCGCTCGTCAACCACCTCCTCGGCATCGCGCACGCCGACCCGGTCGAACACGGGCTGCTGATGGAGCGCTTCCTGTCCAGGGAGCGGGTCGTGCTGCCCGACATCGACATCGACGTGGAGTCCGCGCGCCGCCTGGAGGTCTACCGCGCGATCATCGGCCGCTTCGGCACCGAGCGGGTGGCCACGGTCGCGATGCCGGAGACGTACCGCGTGCGCCATGCCATCCGCGACGTGGGCGCCGCCCTGTCCATGGACCCGGCCGAGATCGACCGCGTCGCCAAGTCCTTCCCGCACATCCGCGCCCGCGACGCCCGCGCCGCGCTGGAGGAGTTGCCCGAGCTGAGGCGGCTGGCGGGGGAGAAGGAGAAGTACGGGAAGCTCTGGGAGCTGGTGGAGGGCCTCGACGCCCTTCCGCGCGGCGTCGCCATGCACCCCTGCGGAGTGCTGCTGTCGGACGCCTCCCTGCTCTCCCGTACGCCGGTCATGCCGACCAGCGGTGAGGGCTTCCCCATGGCGCAGTTCGACAAGGACGACGTGGAGGACCTCGGCCTGCTCAAGCTGGACGTGCTCGGCGTGCGGATGCAGTCGGCGATGGCACACGCGGTCGCCGAGGTGAAGCGGGCGACGGGCGCCGAGGTGGACCTGGACGCGGTGCCGGACGGCGATCCGGCGACGTACCGGCTGATCCGCTCCACCGAGACGCTGGGCTGCTTCCAGATCGAGTCGCCGGGGCAGCGGGACCTGGTCGGCAGGCTCCAGCCGGCCACCTTCCACGACCTGGTCGTCGACATCTCGCTCTTCAGGCCCGGCCCGGTCGCCGCCGACATGGTGCGGCCGTTCATCGAGGCCCGGCACGGGCGGGCGCCGGTGCGCTACCCGCACGAGAACCTGTCGGAGCCGCTGGAGGGCACGCACGGAGTCGTCGTCTTCCACGAGCAGATCATCGACATCGTGGACATCATGACCGGCTGCGGGCGCGGTGAGGCCGACCGCGTGCGGCGCGGGCTGTCCGACCCGGAGTCGCAGGGGCGGATCAAGGTGTGGTTCGCGCAGCACGCGGCGGCGAACGGGTACGACGCGGAAACGATTCAGCGGACCTGGGAGATCGTCGAGGCCTTCGGTTCGTACGGCTTCTGCAAGGCGCACGCGGTCGCCTTCGCCGTGCCGACGTACCAGTCGGCGTGGCTGAAGGCCCATCACCCGGCCGCCTTCTATGCGGGGCTGCTCACCCACGACCCCGGCATGTACCCGAAGCGGCTGCTGCTGGCGGACGCGCGGCGGCGCGGGGTGCCGATCCTGCCGTTGGACGTGAACAAGTCGGGGGCCGCACACAGGATCGAACTGGTGTGTGAATCTCCGCGTCGGGCGAAGGTGTGGGGCCTGCGCCTCGCCCTCTTGGACGTGCACGGCATCAGCGAGGCCGAGGCGGCGCGGATCGCCGAGGGGCAGCCGTACGCCTCCCTGCTCGACTTCTGGGAACGGGCCCGCCCCAGCAGGCCGCTGGCCGGACGGCTCGCCCAGGTCGGCGCGCTGGACGCGTTCGGCGCCAATCGCCGCGACCTGCAACTGCACCTGACCGAGCTGCACCGCGGCGCCCGGGCCGGGCGCGGCGACCAGCTCCCCCTGTCCGGCGGACGGAAGACCGCTCCGGCCGGACTCCCCGACCTCACCTCGGCGGAGAGACTCAGCGCCGAACTGGGCGTGCTCTCCATGGACGCCTCGCGCAACCTGATGGACGACCACCGCACCTTCCTGGACGAGCTGGGCGTGGTGTCGGCCAAGCGGCTGCGCGAGGCCCGGCACGGGGAGACGGTGCTGGTCGCGGGCGCCAAGGCGGCCACCCAGACACCGCCGATCCGCTCCGGCCGCCGGGTTATCTTCTCCACCCTCGACGACGGCACCGGCCTGGTCGACCTCGCCTTCTTCGGCGACTCGCACGACGCCTGCGCGCACACCGTCTTCCACTCCTGGCTGCTGCTGGTGCGGGGGGTGGTGCAGCGGCGCGGACCGCGCAGCCTCAGTGTGGTGGGCTCCGCCGCCTGGAACCTCGCCGGCCTGCTGGAGGTGCGCCGGGAGGAGGGGCTGGAGGGCGTCGCGGCCCGGCTGGCCGGAACCGGCGGGGCCCAGGGCGACGACCCCGAGGGCGGTCCGGCGCGCAGTCGCCTGGCCGGTTCGGACGGGCAGCCGGCGCCGACGGGTTCCGCGGCCCAGGACCCGATGGAGCGGCAGCGGAGCATCCGCATGTCCACGGGGTACGAGATGCATCCATGGGCCGATCTGCGCCCGGCGGGCGAAGGGCCCGCGGTGGGAAGGAAGTTGTGGCACCAGAGCCCGGGGAGTGCGGGATGACGATTCTCTGCGTACGTTTCCAGCTGCCGCCGATGTACGAGGCGGCCCTGCCCCAGCTGCTCGGATTGCTGGAGGAGTTCACGCCGGTCGTCGAGGCGCTGCCGCCGGACGGGGCGCTGGCCGATCTGCGGGGCGCCGAGCGGTACTTCGGGCGCGACGCCGTGGAACTGGCCTCGGTGATCCGCGTCCGCGCCCTCGCGCTGTACGGCGTCGACTGCGTGACCGGCGCCGGGCCGGGCCCGATGCTGGCCCGGATGGCCCTGCGGGACGCCCGGCCGGGGCTGACCCGTGCGGTACCCGAGGGCGAGGTGCGGGAGTTCCTCGCCGGCAAGCCCGTCGCCGCGCTGCCCGGCGTCGGCGCCGCGACCGCCCGCACCCTGTGCGAGTACGGCCTCGACACCCTCGGCCGGGTCGCCGCCGCGCCCTTGTCCACGCTCCAGCGCCTGGTCGGCGCGAAGGCCGGCCGTGAGCTGCACGAGAAGGCGAACGGCACCGACCGCGGCCGGGTCGTCCCCAACGGCGTCTCCCGCTCCCTGGCCACCGAACGCCCCTTCACCCGCGACGAACTCGACCCCGGCCGGCACCGCCGCGCCCTGCTCTCGGCCGCCGAGGAGCTGGGCACCCGGCTGCGCGCCGTGGACAAGGTGTGCCGCACCCTCACCCTCACCGTGCGCTACGCCGACAGGTCGGCGACCACCCGCAGCCGCACCCTGAAGGAGCCGACCGCCCACTCGGCGGCCCTGACCCGGGCCGCGTACGGCATGTACGAGGCGCTCGGCCTCCAGCGCGCCCGGGTCCGCTCGATCGCCCTGCGCGCCGAGGGCCTCGCCCCCGCCGAGCAGGCCTCCCACCAGCTCACCTTCGACCCCGTGGACGAGAAGGCCCGCCGGATCGAGGAGGTCGCGGACCGCGCGCGGGCGAAGTTCGGACCGAGGGCGGTGATGCCGGGGTCGCTGGCGGCATGACGCCTCCGGGGGTCAGTTGGCCCACGGAGGAGTGATCCGGGTGCCGTCGGCCAGCTCCGCCTCCAGGCCGACGGAGGTGGTCACCCAGGAGGTCGCGGTCCGGTCGGTGGGGTTCTCCACGGCGAGGGTCGCCCCCGCGTTGACGATCACCGTGTCGCCCGCGGTGACGCGCTCGGCGCGGCCGTCGAGGACGATCAGCAGTTCGCCGGTGAGCAGGTGGAGGATCTCCTCCCGGTTGACGGTGTGCGCGGGCGCCTTCGTGCCCGCCGGGATCTCGCCCCGCCAGGCGCACAGCTCCTTGCTGCCGCTGCGAGGAGTGGCGTACGAGACGAAACGGGCGCCGTGGATCTCGTGGGTCACGGCTTCGGACGAGCGGACGACGGGCATGGCGGTCTCCTGGCGAACGGCAGAGGTTATGGTCAAGTAGCTTGACTATCTGATCGCTGCCTATGGTCAAGTCGCTTGACCAATACGTCAAGGGTGTTTCAATGCCCCCGTGCAGAACTCCGACGCCATGGCCCTGTCCGCCGCCCTGCTCGCCGCCGCCGGTGGGCTGACGCGGCGCATCCACGAGGGTGTCGTCGCCCGCGGCTTCGCGGGGCTGCGGCCCGCGCACGGCTTCGCGTTCGCCCGGCTCGCCCCGGACGGTGCGACGGTCACCGACCTCGCCGCGCACCTCGGGACGACCAAGCAGGCCGCGAGCCAGCTTGTCGAGGAACTGGTCCGCAAGGGATACGCCGAACGCCGGGCGCATCCCGACGACGCGCGGGCCCGGCTGGTCGTGCTGACCGAGTCGGGGTGGGCCTGTACGCGGGCCGCGGAGGAGGCGGCGGCGGAGGCCGTGCGCGCATGGGTCGACGTGCTGGGTGAGGGCGAGGTCCGCGCGCTGCGCGACCGTCTGCTGCGTGTCGCGCCCCACGGGCCTGTGCGGCCCGCCTGGTGAGCCCCCACCGCCCGCGGTCTCCGGCTGACTTCGGCTGACTTCGACCGGGCGCGGTGCCCGGCGCACCACGCGGGGCCTGTCCGGCCTGAGCCGCCGGACAGGCCCCGCGTTCCCCCGAGCCGTGGGTCAGCCGCTGTGCCGGCCCCCGGTCGTGGCCCGTCGGCGGACCGACGCGAACATGACGGCCGCGCCCACCGCCAGGGCGGCTGCGCCACCGACGGCGACGTAGGGAGTGGTGCTGTCCCCGCCCGTCTCGGCGAGGTTCCCGGTGCCCGCGCCGGCGGCCTTGACCTGGTTGGGCTCCCCACCGGCGGCGGGCGTCGAGGCGTCCTCCGGCGTCCCGCCCGACGGCTCGTCCGACGGCTCGTCCGGGGCGGCGGGGTCCGTCGGGTCCGTCGTCGTCCCGGCGTCCTGGTCGCCGTGGCCGTTGTGTTCGACCGTCGACTTGTCGGCCGCGGCCGCGATCTGCTCCTCCGACGGGGCGGAGGCCGCGGGGGCCGGGGCGCCACCGCCGGCGGAGCCGCCGCCCGCTGAGTCGTCACTCGCGGCGCCACCGCCGTTGCCGCTGCCGCTGCCGCTGCCGCCCCCGAAGGAGACGTCGGAGCAGGAGTAGAACGCCTCCGGGCTGTCCGAGCGCTGCCACACCGCGTACAGCAGGTGCTTGCCCGACCGCTCGGGAAGACTCCCGGAGAAGGTGTAGAAGCCGCCCGAGGCGGCCGGGTCGGTGGCGGTGGCCACCGGGGCGGACAGGTCCAGGTCGCCCCAGCCCAGCGGCTTGGCCGGGTCGTAGCCGGGCTTGGTGACGTACACCTTGAAAGTGCCCTTGTGCGGGGCCGTCACGCGGTACTTGAAGGTGTACGAGCCGCTGCTCACGCTGGTGGCGGGCCAGTCGGCGCGGGCCAGGTCCATGCCCTTGAAGGCCGGGTCGTTGGCGCTGCACAGCTTGCCGTCCGGGATCAGCTCCTGGTGCTTGCCGGCCGCGTTGCCGATGCGGATGCCGTTCCAGTCGTAGAGCGCCTGCGTGCCGCCGGCCGCGACCGCCGCCTTGCAGGCGTCCGACTTGGGGCTCTCCGGGCCCTCGGCGTGGCACTGGGACACCCGGCTGACGGGATCGCCCATCGAACCGTGCGCGGACGCCGGGGCGGCGGCCAGCGTGGTCAGGGCGAGTGGGGCGAGGCCGGCGACGGCGACGGCGGCGGCCTTGCGGGACGCGGACGGTGCGGGCATGGGGAACTCCTCGAAACGGTCTCTGGGACGTGGGGACTTGAGCCGGGAACCCGTGGGGTGATCAGCAAACTAGCCCCGAGAAACCGCGAAATCGCCTGTCGGCGACGGGTGGTGGAGATCCTTATGGCCGCGTTAAGGGAGTGCTCAGGCTGCGCTGAGGTAGCTACCGTTCGCGGCATGGCACGGGAACGAGAAGAGCAGGTCCGGCAGGCGGTCGCCGCCGACCTGCCGGCGGTGGAAGACGTCACCGACGCCGCCTACCGCCCCTACGTCGAGCGCATCGGGGTGGTGCCGCAGCCCATGGAGGCGGACCACGCGGCGAACGTGGCCGCGGGAAGGGTGTTCGTCACGGAGGCCTCGGGCGGACCCGTGGTGGGCGTTGTGGGTCTCGTCGTCCTGGAGGCACACCCGGACCACCTCTTCCTCGACAGCGTCGCCGTCCACCCCGACGCGCACGGCAGGGGCGTGGGGCGGCGGCTGCTGCGCTTCGTGGACGCACGCGCCCGTGCGCTGGACCTGCCCGAGGTCAGGCTCTACACGAACGCGTTGATGTGGGAGAACCAGGAGATCTACCCGAAATACGGCTACGAGGTCGTGGAACGTCGAGTGGACGGGCCCTACGACCGCGTCCACTACCGTAAGCGGCTGCTCTGACGCGTCTCATGACGTGACCGGTCCGGTCAGCTGTCCGGCCACCACGTGCGCGCGATGTCCTTGCGGACCTCCGGGCGTCCAGAGGGACGCTCGTCGGCCTCCTCACGGACTCGGCGGGCGTCGGTCTTCTTCAGGGGCTTCTGCACGGTCAGACGGCGCATGGCTGCCTCCTTACGGATCCACCGGGTTCCGCGTTCTCACGGAGGTAGACCCTTTCCCCGAGACTTACCCATCGAAGCATGGCTGTCAGTGGCGGTTGTCACGATCCGGTGTCCCGATCCCGTTGTCAGTGGCGGGTGTCACTCTTGGCGGCATGGCGAACCACAGTGACGAGGCGACCGCGCCGGGTATCGACTGGGACGCGCGGGCCGCCGTCTTCGACGACGAGCCGGACCACGGTCTGCGCGACGCGGACGTGCGCCGGGCCTGGGCGGCCCGGTTGGCATCCTGGCTGCCCACGCGGCCCGGCGACGTCCTCGACCTGGGGTGCGGCACCGGCAGCCTGTCGCTCCTCGCGGCCGAGCGGGGACACCGCGTCACCGGTGTCGACCTGTCCCCGGCCATGGTGGGGCGGGCCAGGTCCAAACTCGCCGGTCGTGACGCCGTGTTCCTGACCGGTGACGCGGCGGCACCGCCGGTGGGCGGGCAGCGCTTCGACGCCGTGCTGGTCCGGCACGTGCTGTGGACGCTGCCCGACCCCGGCCGGGCCCTGCGGCACTGGCGGGAGTTGCTGCGTCCCGGAGGGCGGCTGGTCCTGGTCGAGGGGGTGTGGGGGACCGTCGCACCGGCCGGCATACCCGCCGGCCGGCTCACCGCGCTCCTCGCCCCGCTCGCCGGGCAGGTGCGCGTGGAGCGGCTGTCGGACGACCCGTCGCTGTGGGGGAGGGACGTGGCGGACGAGCGGTACGCGATGGTGGCGATACCCGGGTGAGCCGTCCGCCCCGTGCTATTCCAGCAGGCCGCTGAAGCCATCCGAGCGGGCCAGCCGCTCCAGCTCGTCCAGCGCGGCCACGGCGGCGGCAGCGGCCTCCGGGTCCCGCTCCGCCAGACCGCTCTCGGCGAACTCGTCCTCGTCCAGCCGCCGTACGTCCGTGCCGTCGGCGGAGCGCCACAGGTCCAGGTCGAGGTCCTCCACGACCAGTTCCCCGCCGGTCAGTACGGCGGGGCGGGTGATGTCGCAGTACCAGCCCTTCAGCGCACCGGCCGCCGTCCGGACCTCCTTCACCGAGTACCACCGGTCGCGCCAGTAGTACTCGGTGAAGACGTCCCCGGCCTCGAAGCGCACGAAGCCGAAGTCGCGGACGCCCGCCCCGGCCCAGGGGGCGCGGACGGCGAGGCGGACGCCGTCGTCGTGCAGCAGCTCGCCCGCGTACCGGATCTTCGTACGGCCCGCCTTGACCAGGACGACGTCCACCCCGGGCGTCGCCTCAGCCGAGTTCGCGGACATAACGCGTCTCCGTCCCGCAGACCTCGTACCCGAGCCACTTGTTGACGGCGAGCATCGGGCCGTTGTCGGAGTCGTTGCCCGTGAAGGCCTCCGTGTACCCGGCGGCGCGGGCCCGGTACAGGGAGTCGGTCTTGGTGAGCTTGGCGAGACCCCGGCCGCGGTGGGCCCGGACGGTGCCGGTCATCGCGGTGGAGTAGCGGGTGCCGCCGTCCGTGTAGGCGACGCTGAAGGCGACGGGGCGGCCGTCGGCCACCGCGACCGTGGTCAGTTCGCGGTCGAGCAGCGGGTGCCGCCAGGTCTCCGCGAGCCAGGCCTCGTAGTCCGTGAACTCGACGGCGACGTCGCTCGGTTCGTCCTTCAGCGTCTCCGCGTCAAGTTCGAACACCGGACGGGGATCGTCGGCGAAGTCGGCCGCGGTGCGCAGTTCGACGCCGGGGGGAGGGGACGGCCGGGTCGGCAGGGTGCCGTCGGCCAGGTCGAGGCGGAGGAAGTGGGCCGAGCGCCGCCGCTCGTAACCGTGCCGCTCGGCGAAGGCCAGGCCGGCGGGCTCGTCCAGCACCCAGGCGAACAGCTTCGTCGCCCCCTCGGTGGCGAGGTACTCCTCGGCCGTGCGCACCAGCAGCCCGCCGGCCCCGCGCCGGAGCCTGTCCGGGCGGACGTAGATGTTGAGGTATGCCTGGCCGGGCTCCGGGCTGTCGTGCACCAGCCCCACCTGGGCCGTCCCGATCACCTCCCCGTCCTGCTCCGCGACGAGGGACCGGCTCCGGGCGTCCGGGTGGGTGCCCAGGAGGTGGTGGACGACGGCCTCGGGCGTCCACAGCATGAACGGCAGGGCGACATGGCGGACATGGGCGAAGGCCGCGACGTCGGCCGGATCGTCGGGACGCAGGTCGCGCACAAGAACGGTCATGTGGGCGCACGCTACGGCGAGCGGTCGGTCGGATGCCTCTCATTTTCCCGGGGATACGGGACAATCGCTGCGTGACCTTGAAGATCCACATCGATGACGGCGCCCCGCCCTACGAGCAGGTGCGCGCGCAGATCTCCGAACAGGCGCGGTCGGGGGCGCTGCCGGTGGGGTACCGGCTGCCCACCGTGCGCGGACTGGCCGAGTCCCTGGGACTCGCCGCCAACACGGTCGCCAAGGCGTACCGGGCGCTGGAGGGGGACGGGGTGATCGAGACCCGGGGGCGCAACGGGACGTTCGTCGCCGCCGCCGGTTCAGCCGCCGAGCGGGAGTTGGCGGCCGCCGCGCAGGGGTACGCCTCGCGGGCACGGCGGCTCGGGATCGCGGAGGCGGATGCGCTGGGCGCGGTGCGGGATGCCCTGCGGGCGGCCTATCGGGACTGAGCGCCGTGCCGGTCGGGGGTGTCGCCCGGCCGCGGGTGCGCCGTGGCTGGTCGCGCGGTTCCCCGCGCCCCTTTCGGCGTACGGGTGACCGAAAGGTTCGCCGTTCGAGCGAGTCGGCCGAACAGCACCGCGTCGCGCACCGCCGCCGCGTTCGGGTCGTTGTTGAAGTACACGTAGACGTCGTGGTCGTCCGGCCAGGTGTTCGCGATGCGGTCGACCCATGTCGCCAGAGACCGACGGCCGTAGTGCGGCCACGGCGCGGCGCGCCCCTGGTGGAAGCGGACGTAGCCCCAGTCGGTGGTGCTCCACAGCGGAGTGGCCGGACGGGCCCGGACGTCGGCCCAGCACAGCGCGGCGCCCCGGGACTCCAGGACCCCGCGCACCTCGGGCGTCCACCAGGACTCGTGCCGGGGCTCGACCGCGACCCGCGTGCCGGGCGGGAAGCGGGCGAGGCAGGCGTCCAGGAGGCCCGCGTCGCCCCGCAGCGTCGGCGGGAGCTGCAGCAGGACCGGGCCGAGGCGGTCGCCCAGGCCCGCCGCGTGGCTCATCAGGCGGTCGACCGGCTCCTCCGGGTCCCGCAGCCGCTTGATGTGGGTGAGGTAGCGGCTCGCCTTGACGGCGACGGTGAAGTCCGCCGGTACCCGATCGCGCCACGCCTCGAACGTCTCGCGCGCGGGCAGCCGGTAGAACGCGTTGTTGATCTCGACCGTCGCGAAACCGGCCGCGTACCGCTCCAGCCACAGCCGGACGGGCAGGCCGGGCGGGTACAGGACGCCCCGCCAGTCCCGGTACTGCCAGCCGGACGTGCCGACGAACAGGGTCATACCCCCATCAAAGCACCCGGCCGCCCCGCTAGAGGTAGAGCCCCGCCTCGGCGCCGTCCCGTGGCTCCGGCAGCGCCGTCGGCGAGGTGCCCCGGCGCAGGGCGTACAGCTCGGCCAGCGTGGCGCCCTCGCGGCCGACACCCTCCTCGGTGCCCAGCCAGTCCACCGCCTCGCGGCGGGTCAGCGCTCCGACCTCGATGCGGGCCAGGCAGCGGCCGGGGCGGACGACTGCGGGGTGCAGGCGTTCCAGGTCCTCGTTGGTCGTGACGCCGACCAGGACGTTGCGGCCCTGGCCGAGCAGTCCGTCGGTCAGGTTCAGCAGCCGGGAGAGGGCCTGGCCGGCGGTGTGCTTCGCCTCGCCGCGGATCAGCTCGTCGCAGTCCTCCAGCAACAGCAGCCGCCAACGGCCCTTGCCCGCCGCGTCCTCCTCGCCGATCGCGATGTCCATCAGGTAGCCGACGTCGGAGAAGAGCCGTTCCGGGTCCAGTACGCAGTCCACCTGGCACCAGTCCCGCCAGGACCGGGCGAGCGTGCGCAGCGCCGAGGTCTTGCCGGTGCCGGGGGGCCCGTGCAGGAGCAGCAGCCGGCCCGCGATGTCCTCGGGGGTCGTCTTCATCAGGGTGTCCATCGCGTCGGCGACCGGCGCCGTGTAGTTGGCCCGGACCTCGTCCCAGGTACCCGCGGAGATCTGCCGCGTGGTGCGGTGCGGGCCGCGCCGCGGGGAGACGTACCAGAAGCCCATCGTGACGTTCTCCGGCTGCGGCTCGGGCTCGTCCGCCGCGCCGTCCGTCGCGTCGCCGAGCACCTTCTCGGCCAGGTCGGCGCTGGTCGCCGTCACCGTGACGTCGGCGCCGCGGTTCCAGCGTGAGACCAGCAGCGTCCAGCCGTCGCCCTCCGCCAGCGTCGCGCTGCGGTCGTCGTCGCGAGCGATCCGCAGCACGCGCGCGCCGGGCGGCAGCAGCGTCGCCCCGGAGCGCACGCGGTCGATGTTCGCCGCGTGCGCGAAGGGCTGCTCGCCGGTCGCGAAACGGCCGAGGAACAGCGCGTCGACGACATCGGACGGGGAGTCGCTGTCGTCGACGTTGAGCCGGATCGGCAGGGCCTCGTGAGGGTTGACGGACATGCCGCCATGATCCGGCACCCGGCCGCCGCGTGCACCCGGTTTCCCGGGTACCCGCGGCTCCCGCGCCCTCCGGCACGGTCCGGCCGACGGCCGGCGGTTCAGGCGCCGGCCCCCAGCATCCGCCCCCGTACCCGCCGCGTCCCGCGGAGTACGGCGTACCCCTTGGTGAGGGCCCGGTCCCGGGCGAAGGTACGGGCGATCGCACGACCCTCGATCAGCCGTGCGAACTCGTCGGGCCCCGTACTCCTGCGCACGGTGACCCGCCGCAGCGCGTACGGCCCCTGGGCGCGGCGCGCCAGGCCGTTGCCGACGGCGAGCGCCTGCGCGTACCCCGTCTCGCGCACCGCCCGCCGCACCCGGCGGTCGGAGTACCCGTAGGGGTAGGCGAACGAGGCCGGTACGGTGCCCAGCTGGTCGGCGACGATCTCCTTGCAGTGGATCAGTTCGTACCGCAGCCGCCGCTCGCCGAGTCGGTCGAGCTGCGGATGGGTGTGGCTGTGTCCGCCGATCTCCACGCCGGCGGCGGCGAGCTCGCGGACCTGGTCCCAGTCGAGCATCGTGTCCAGGGCGCCCCCGGTGTCGTGCGGGCCGCGCAGCCAGCCGGTCGAGACGAACAGGGTGGCCGGGAAGCCGTGTTCGGCGAGGGCGGGCAGGGCGTGGCGGTGCACGCCCTCGTAGCCGTCGTCGAAGGTGATGAGGACGGGCCGCTTCGGCAGCGGGCGGCCGGAGCGCCAGGCGGCGGCCAGCTCCGCCGTGCCGACCGGCGTCAGGCCCCGGTCGGCGATCGCCGCCATCTGCTCGGCGAACGCCTCCGGGGTCACCGACAGCACGCGGGTCGCGTCGTCGGGCTCGTCCGCGACCGCGTGGTACATCAGGACCGGCACGCGCGCGTCGGCCTCGCGGACCTGCTCAGCCATGCGCGCCCCCCTCGACGGCCGCCACCGTGAACGTGGCCCCGCCCCGCCGCGCCCGCACGCTCCCCACCACGTAGCCGCCCGCCGCCGTGAGCACCCCGGCGACGATCGCGCCCGCCCGTCCCGCGCCGCCCGGCCGGGCCAGCACGGCGTCGCGCAGCCCGCGCACCACCCCGGCCGGCAGCACCCGGGTGGCGTACCGGCGTTCGGACTCGAGGCCCTTGTCCGCGCCGACGCTGCGTGCCACCAGGGCCTTCGACAGGCCCTCGGCGTAGGCGCGGGTACGGAAGTAGCCGAAGTGCTCGCGGGCCTCGGGCACCCGGTGGTGGATCACCGCCCGGTCGTCGATCAGCAGCACCGCGTCGGGCCGGGCACGGGAGAGCCGGATGCACAGTTCGGTCTCCTCGCAGCCCAGCGGGCGCTTGTCGCCGTCGCGCCCGATGCCGGTGGCGAAGCCGCCCGCCGCGTCGAACGCCTCGCGCCGGAAGGAGGCGTTGCCGCCCAGCACGTTGCGCACCCGTACCCGGCCGGGCGGCAGGCCACGGTACGTGCAGCCCACCACCCAGTCGAACTCCTCCGGGAACCAGCCGGGCCGGCGCCCGGACGCCCAGATGGGCACCGTGCGCCCGCCGACGGCGACGACCGCCGGGTCGGCGTACCCCTCGGCGAAGTGCCGCAGCCAGTCGCGCTCGGCCACGGCGTCGTCGTCGAGGAAGGCGATCACCTCCCCGCGCGAGGCGGCGATCCCGGTGTTGCGGCCGGCGGACAGGCCGCGGGGGCCCGCGTTGGCGAGCACCCGCACGTCCCGCCGCTCCTTGTACTCCTTCAGCAGCCGGTCCCTCAGCGCCTCGTTGTGGTCGACGACCAGCAGTGTCTCCAGGGCCGGCCGGGACTGCGCCCGCACCGAGGAGACCGCCGCGAGGATGTCCTCCCAGCGGTCCTCGGTGTAGACGCAGATCACGACGGAGATCGTGAGTGAGGCGTCGGGACCGCTCAAGACGCCTTCCTCCGGACCGGGACGACGGGGACGACCGGGGCGACCGGTCCCACCGCACCGGCCGATCCCGCCGGCCCGAGTGTCGTGGAGTGCGTACGGCTGCGCAGCGCACGCCGGTTGGAACGCTCGTCGAGGATCACTCTGAGCACTCGCAGCCCGTCCCGCACGGCGCGCAGGTTGCTGACGCCGTGGATGCGCAGGTACTCGTGGCTGGGTATCTCCTGGACCTTCAGGCCCGCCTTGACGACCCGGATGTTCATCAGGGTCTCGACCTCGAAGCCGGTGCAGTCGAGGTCGATCTTGTCCAGGCAGTGCCGCCAGAAGGCGTTGTAGCCGTAGCACAGGTCGGTGTACCGGGCGCCGAACTTCCGGTTGACGACCGCGCACAGGGCGCGGTTGCCGAGCTTGCGGATGAAGGTCATGTCGTCGGTCCCGCCGCCGTTGGCGAAGCGGGAGCCCTTGGCGAAGTCGGCGCCGGAGACGAGGGCGGAGACGTAGGACACGATCTCCTGGCCGTCGGCCGAACCGTCGGCGTCGACCATCACGATGATGTCCCCGGTGCACGCCTTGAAGCCGGTGATCAGCGCGTCCCCCTTGCCCTTGCCGCGCTGCTCGACGACCTTGACGTCCGGCCGGAGTCCCCGGGCGACCTCGACGGTGCCGTCGGTGGAGTTGCCGTCCACGAGGACGACCTCGTGGATCCACTCGGGCAGTGTCTTGAAGACGTAGGGAAGGTTCTCCGCCTCGTTCATGGCGGGTATCACCACGCTCACCGGCGGCGCTATCGCCAGGTGCGAGGAGACGGGCCGGTACCCGGCGGGCGACGGCTCGGGTGACGCGTCGGGTGAGGAATCCGGTGACGGATCGTTGCCCGTCGGCGCCGGCTGCAGAACTGAGCTCATGAGTCTGGTCCCTCTCGTCCGGCGGACCGCCCGCCCCAGGGGCGGTCCGGCTCTGTGTCCGGTTCGAAAGGGGGGTTCTCACCCAGGGCGCGACGGCATGGATCTCCGTGCGTGCCAGGTGAGCTGGCAAAGCCTGTCGGCGCCGGAAGAAATCGGCAGCCGACCGCGCGGCACGGCCCGGTCACCGGTGCGGTCACCGAGCACGGCACCCCCCTACCGCGCCCCCTCGCCCCGGTCCGCCGCGGCCTCGAGCCCTCCCCTGAGCCGCTTGCCGACGTACCGATGCGGGAGATGTATGACGGTATTGACGATTGAACCCGTATGGCAAGACCTGGAAGCAGGTCTCACGTTTTTGTTGGTTTGCCGTCATCCGTTCTTCTTGCGGGGCGATTTGCACGGATCGGGTCCCCCTGGACCGTTCCGCTTTGCCCCCCGAAGCCCAAGATGCCGGGCCTCAATGTGGCGCAGCTCGCAGGAGAGCGTCAAGGGCGCACTGGCGTTCCCGCTGACTTTCGTCCGATTTTGAATGACTGTCAGCCATTTTTTGGCATGGACACTTCCTGTCGACGCGCGTAGCCGCTACCACGGTCATGGCAGAGATCCTGCTAAAGGAGGTTCCATGAGACGTTACCGACTTGTCGGCTTCCTGAGTTCAGTACTCCTGGCCGCCGGCACCGCCCTCACCGGGGCCGCAACCGCTCAGGCGGACCAACAGGCCGCAGCCGAGGGCTATGTGGCGCTCGGCGACTCCTACTCCTCCGGGGTCGGAGCGGGCAGCTACATCGCCTCCAGCGGCGACTGCAAGCGCAGCACGAAGGCCCACCCGTACCTGTGGGCGACCGCCAACTCGCCCTCGACGTTCGACTTCACCGCCTGTTCCGGCGCCCGTACGGGTGATGTTCTCGCCGGACAGCTCGGCCCGCTCAGCTCCGCCACCGGCCTGGTCTCGATCAGCGTCGGCGGCAACGACGCGGGCTTCGCCGACGTCATGATGACGTGCGTCCTCCAGTCCGACAGTTCCTGCCTGTCGCGGATCGCCACCGCGAAGGCGTACGTCGACTCGACGCTGCCCGGCAACCTCGACGGCGTCTACTCGGCCATCCGCGGCAAGGCGCCCAACGCCCACGTCGTCGTCATCGGATACCCGCGCGTCTACCAGCTCGGGGCCTCCTGCATCGGCCTCTCCGAGACCAAGCGGAAGGCGATCAACGACGCCGCCGACCACCTCAACACCGCGATCGCCAAGCGCGCCGCCGACCACGGCTTCACCTTCGGCGACGTACGTCCCACCTTCACCGGCCACGAGATCTGTTCCGGCAGTTCCTGGCTGCACAGCGTGAACTGGCTCAACATCGGCGAGTCCTACCACCCGACCGCGGCGGGCCAGTCCGGCGGCTACCTGCCGGTCCTCAACGGCGCCGCCTGACCGGAAGCGGAAGGAGAAGAGGAGGGGGAGGCCCCGCCCGTCGGGGTCTCCGTCTCCGGCTCCGTCCCCGTACCGGTCTCGCAGGTCACGGAGAAGGCCACCGAGTTCGACGTGGCCTCCACCGGAGACCGCACCTCCACGCGGACGGCGCTCTCGAACGTGCCGCTGTCCTCGTTCGTCGTCACGACGACCGAGTCCTGCCGCGAGCGGTCACCGCCCGCGGGAAAGGACAACGTCCTCCACCCCGGGTCCGAGACCGACCCGTCCTCCGTCACCCAGCGGTAGCCGACCTGCGCGGGCAGCCGCCCCACCGTGAACGTCGCCGTGAAGGCGGGCGCCTGGGCGTGCGGCGGGGGACAGGTCCCCGAGTAGTCGGTGTGCGAGCCGGCCACGGAGACCTTCACCGACCGCGGTGGCGGACTGCTCTCCGGGCTGCGGCTGCCGGAGGAGACCGACGGGCTCGGCTCCTCACTCGTCTCCGGCCGGCTCTGCGCGGCCGAACTCGCCCCAGGGGCCCCGCCGCCCGAACCCTCCGTACCGCCGCCGTCCGAGCGGTTCAGCAGCGCGTACGTCAGCCCGGCCAGCGCGAGTACGAGCACCGTCAGACCCAGGAGCAGCACCGCCCGCGCACGCCGGTCCCGTCTCCCGGGCGCGGCGGGCCCGGGACCCGATGTGCTCGCCGTCGCGGGAACGGGCATCGGTGGAGTCGGTGAGGTCCCCGGCCCGGGACGGGCCGCGACCGTCGGGGCGTACGCGCCGGCCGGCACCGTGCCGGCGCGCGGCACGCCGCCCCCGGAGGGAGTACCCCCGGTGCCCACGAGCCGCAGCTCCCGCTCGGCCCGCTCGGCCGGGAGCCGCTCGGCCGGCTCCTTGCGCAGCAGCCCCTCGATGACGGGGGCGAGCGCGCCGGCCCGGTGCGGTGGCGGCAACTCCTCGTCGACGATCGCCCGCAGGGTGCTCAGCGGGGTGTCCTGGCGGAAGGGCGAGACGCCCTCGACCGCCGCGAACAGCAGCACGCCCAGCGACCAGAGGTCGGACTCGGGACCGGGCGTGCGGCCCAGCGCCCGTTCCGGGGCGAGGAACTCGGGCGAGCCGATGACCTCGCCGGTCATGGTCAGCGCGGAGCTGCCCTCGACCATGGCGATACCGAAGTCGGTGAGCACGACCCGGCCGTCGTTCGACAGCAGTACGTTGGCCGGCTTCACGTCCCGGTGCAGCACTCCCGCACCGTGCGCGGCCCGAAGCGCGGCCAGCACTTCGGCACCGACCCGCGCGGCCCGCCGCGGTTCCAGTGGCCCCTCGGCCTCCAGCAGGTCGGCCAGCGACAGCCCGCGGACCAGCTCCATCACGATCCAGGGCCGGCCGTCCTCGGTGGCCACGTCGTACACCGTGACCACGTTGTGGTGGGCGACCCGGGCGGCGGCCCACGCCTCGCGCTCCAGCCGGGCGTACATCCGCTGTACGTCGGACCGCGGCAACCCGGCGGGCGCGCGCACCTCCTTGACGGCCACCTCGCGGTGCAGCACCTCGTCGCGGGCGCGCCACACCGTGCCCATGCCTCCCTCGCCGAGGGGCGACAGGAGGCGGTAGCGGCCGGCGATCACGCGCTCACCGCCGGGTTCTCCGGACACCGGCGCCCCCTATGAGGTCTCGCGCGGACATTCCCCGGGAGCGGGCCCGTACTTCTCCCGCATTCCTCCCCAAAGTAGCTCAGCCCAATGCGGATGCGGCCCCCCTGAACACCAATCCGGCCCCGAGGACCACCACCACGAACGCCGATCCGAGGGGAGTGGCCCGGCGCACCAGACCGGCCAGCGGGCCCGACGCCCACCGGGGACGCCGTCGCAGCAGACGGCTCACACCACCGCCGACCCGGACGACCGCGACACCGGCCGCGGTGAGGGTGAGGGCGAGCCCGACGCCGTACGCGACCACGAGGAGCAGGCCGAACCAGGCCTGGCCGAGGGCCGCCGCGCCGACAAGCACCACCACGGCGGACGGACTGGGTACGAGCCCGCCGGCGAAACCGAGAAGGACCGTGCCGCGGAGGCTGGGGGCGCTGGGGTGGGTGTGGGTGTGGCCGTGAGGGCCGTGACTGTGCTCGTGGGCGTGGCCGTGACCGTGCCCGCTCTCGTGCCCGTGGTCGTGGGTATGGCCGTGCCCGTGGCCCCGGTTGCGGAGCGCGCGGCGTACGAGGTTCGCGCCCGCCAGGGTCACGAGGACGCCGCTGGCGATGCCGAGCCAGGCGACGACCGAGGGTGCGGCGGCCGAGCCCGCGGTGACCAGGAGGCCGAGGGCGACCACACCCAGGGTGTGCGTGACCGTCACCGAGGCGGCCATCGGCAGGACGTCCTTCAGCCGGGCCCTGCCGCCGCGGGCGGCGGCGGTCGCCGCCATCAGCGTCTTGCCGTGGCCCGGTGCGAGCGCGTGCATCGCGCCCAGGGCGACCGCGATGACGAGGGCGAGACCGGCGAAGCCGGGGGTGAGGCCGCGGCGGGCGACCAGGGAGTCCAGGGCACGGGTCCAGCGGTCGGCGCCGCGGGGCAGGACGGAGGCGGCGGGGGCGTCCCGCCGGTCCCGGTCCAGAGCGGGCCCGCCGGGCCGGACGCGCAGGGAGGCGCTCGCGGTCGTGGCCGGTGAGCCGAGCAACTCCTCCGGATAGCGCGTCAGTTCGCGGGAGGCCGATGCCGTCGGCACGTCCGACGCGGTGAGTGTCGTACGGTCGCCGCGCGCGGTGATCTCCCGCCAGCCGGGCCCGGACGACGCACCGGCGGCCCGGAAACCGACGGCCGCCTCGGCGGCCTTGGGCAGCGGTGCGGTGAGCCGGCATTCCAGGCGCAGGGTGTCGAGCCCGGCCTGACCGGGCCGCACGCGCGCGTGACTGTGCCGCGCGGTGAGGGCGACCGTGCGGCCGTCGACGGTGAGCCGGCTGTCCCGCGCGGCCTTCGCGCAGCGCTGCCGGGCCCACTCGGTCAGGCCGAGCCGTTCGACGTCGGGCCCGGCCTGGGTCGCCGGGATCTCGGCGAGGTCCTCGACGTGGTCGACGCGCAGTTCGCCGGGGGCCGCGACCAGACCGTCGTAGCGGTTGACGGTGAAGTTGCCGAGCGGATGCGCGCTCGCGCCGGCCGCGGGGAGCAGGGCGAGGGCGCAGGCGGCGGTGAGGACGGCGGTGCCGCGCGTCAGGAGACGGCGGGGAGTCAACGGGCCGCCTCCAGGCCCTCGAGTGCCGCACGGGCCTCGCGGGCGCCCAGCGGGGAGAAGCCGGGGTTGAGGTCCAGCGCCGCCCTCAGATGGCGACGGGCGTCCTCGTTCCGCCCCACCGCCCGCTCGATGACGCCCAGATGGTGGAGGAAGGAGGCGTCGCGGTACCCCGTCGCCGTGGCCCGCCGGGCGTACGGCAAGGC
Source organism: Streptomyces sp. NPDC028991 (assembly GCF_055564775.1). Classification (NCBI taxonomy): domain Bacteria; kingdom Bacillati; phylum Actinomycetota; class Actinomycetes; order Kitasatosporales; family Streptomycetaceae; genus Streptomyces; species Streptomyces sp. NPDC028991. The sequence goes on from NZ_JBVHVP010000017.1 coordinate 75,389, forward strand.
CTCGGTGTCGCGGCCGCTGACGTGCAGTGCCCAGGCGAGGGCGTCCGCGGTGTGCACGGTGCGGCGGCGGTCCCACTCGGCGCGGGCCGCGCGCAGTGCCGCGCCCTTGTCGCCGTGGTCGGCGGCGGCGAGGGCGGTGTCCAGGTCGACGTTGACGCCGCCGGACCGGGCGAGAGCCGTCCACGCGTCGACGAGGGCGTACTGCTCGCGGGCCTTCGCCTGTTCCCCCCGCGCCTCGTACAGCTCGCCGAGGGCGACGAGCGGACCGGGCAGCGGGGAGCGGGCGACGACGTCCTCCAGGTCCCGGACCGCTCCCTCCCGGTCGCCGCTCGCGGCCTTGGCCCGGGCGCGGCCCTCCAGGGCGGGCAGGTGGGTGTCGTCGGCGGCGAGGGCGCGGGCGTAGTGGCGCAGGGCGGCCGGGTGGTCCCCCTGGCTCCAGGCGAGCCGGCCCAGTTGGGTGGCGACGTACGCGACGTCGGCGGGGGCGGAGGCACCCGCGAGAGCCTGCTCCAGCACCCGGCGCGCGGTGTCCACCTCGCCCCGCAGCTCGCGGACGTAGGCGTACCGCGTGAAGACCGGGATGCCCGGCCGCCGGGTGTCGGCGGTGTCGGCGGCCCGCACCGCGTCGTCGTAGCGGCCGAGTTCGACGAGGGCGTCGATACGGGAGCACAGGGCGCGCTCGCTGTAGGGGTTGGCCTCCAGGGCGCGGTCGGCGTACGCCAGCGCGTCCGTGAAGTCGTGCCGGGCGGCGGCGAGGGCGGCGCGGCCGGCGAGGGCCTGGTCGTTGCCGGGCGCCAGCTCGAGGGAGCGCTTCAGGGCCTTCTCCGCCCGCGGGTAGCGGGAGGGGTCGCCGTCGGTGCGGGCCTGTTCGACGTAGGCCAGCCCGAGGGCCGCCCAGCCGCCGAAGTCCCGTGGCTGGGAACGGAGGCGGGCCTGCAGCGCCGGGACACTCGCGTCCGTGCGGACGCCGTCCGGCAGCCCCGGCCCGCCCCTCGGCGCACCGGCCGCCACGGAGCCACGACCGTCCCGTACTCCGTCGACGGCCACGGCCCCCGCCGTCAGCGCCACGGCCAGCAGCGCGGCACACCCGACGAGAGGCGACGCCCGCCGGCGCCGCCCCGCCGCGGCGAACCGCCGCACGGCGGCCAGGCGCCGGTCGGCACCGGTGACCTCGGTGTCCTCCGTCCCGGACGCGGGTCCGGGCGGCTCGGCCGGTTCGCTGTCCGGCGCGTTGTCGTGCGTGTGCGGGGCCATGCCTCTCCTCATGCGATCAAGCGACGAAGCGGTGTGAGCGGTCAAGCGGTGCGGGCGGCCAGGCGGTGTGAGCGGTCAAGCGGTGCGGGCGGCCAGGCGGTGTGAGCGGTCAAGCGGTGCGGCCGGCCAGGCGGTGTGAGCGGTCAAGCGGTGCGGGCGATCAAGCGATGCGGGCGGCCAAGTGGTGCGGGCGATGAAGCGATGAACTGGTGCGACGGTGCTGGCGGTGCACGGTGCCGGCGGTGTGAACGGTGCCGGTGACGCACCGGTGACCTGCGTGGGGGTACGAGGCGGCGCGGCCCGCCGTGGGGGAGGGGAAGGGGGCGGGCCGCGCCAGTCGATGGGGCCGGTCAGTAGGCCCGGCCTCGCATGCGGCGCCACCATGCCAGGGCACCGCCGATCAGCAGGATGCCGACGGCCCCGGCGCCCGCGGAGGCGGCGATGAGGGTCGTGTCGTCGGATCCGGCCGGCCGCAGCGCGTCGCCCAGCTGGTTGCGCACGTCGTTGCCCTCGCCGCTGCCGTCGGCGAGCGGGCCGCGTGAACCCTCGGTCGGGTTCGCCACGTACGGGAAGGCCTTCCCGAACTCCTTGTCGTTGGCGTCGACGGCGTCGCCGAGGTCGTTCGGGGCACCGACCAGCTCACCCTCGACGACCTGGAGCGCGGCGTCGAGCACGTCGTCGGTCAGCCTGCGCCCGTTGGGGAAGCCCGCGTTGTCGCCGTCGAGGACACCGAGGCGCTTGGGTTCGGCGGCCGGCGCGACCGAGGTGTTCAGGCGCAGTTGCTCGGAGGGGGTGACGTGGGGCGGCTGGTTGAGGTCCTTGACCCCCTTGAGGAACACGTCGACGAGGTCGTCGCGCGGCTCGGCGGGCGCCTTGATCTCGTAGATGGCCTCGATGAGCTTCGGCAGCTCGGGGTTGGTGACGTTCTCCAGGAAGCGCGCGTCGTCCGCAGGCGCGGACGCGTTGAAGGCGTCCTTGTCCTTCAACGGGTTGACGACCTCGTTCACCAACGGGTTGCCGAGCCGCGAGACCTGGGCGAACTCCCCCTGGGCGTTCTTGCGTTGCGTCGTCGACCAGATGCCCACGACCGGCTGCTCGGCCGACTCCACGATCATGTGGTTCGGGACCTGTAGGGCGATCGAGTTGACGTTGTAGCCCTTGAGGGTGTCGTTGCCGACCTCGGACAGGTTCCCGCCGTACAGCAGATCGAAGACGCGCAGGTCCAGGAAGAACGGGTCGTCGGCCTGCCCGGCGAACGTCTGTGCCCCGCCGGCCAGCTCGTGGACCGCCTGGTCGCGCAGCGCGCCGTAGTCCGGCATCGACGCCTTGCCGACGTTCGACGGTGCCACCGGCACCTCGTGGGCGATCGTCGTCCGGGACGCCTCCTTTCCCTCGTGCAGCTTGACGAGGTCGATGTCGTAGGTCTGGGTGATGTTGAGATCAGGGTCGTCGAGGCTGGTGACGGGGCCCGTGTTGTAGAGGAACGTCTTGTCGTTCTTCGTGTGCGTGGTGAACGTGTAGCGGAACACCAGGTCGCCCTGCGCGTCGCCGTCGTTGTCGACGTGGAGGTCGTACTGGGCATCCTCCGCGAAGGTGAAGAAGTTCGGCCCGCCGGCCGGTTCCTCGAACGGGATCCAGTTCGCGACGAGCGTCGTGGTGTCCGGCCGGTCCGGGCTCACGAAGGCGTACAGGTCCGTGTTGTCGTACTGCGGGGCCCCCGATATCAGCGGGGCCTCCCGGTGGCTGGAGGCGGACGCCGCCCCCGGTTCCAGCGCGGTCACGCCGGCGGCCGCGAGCCCTCCGGCGGCCAGCGCGCCGCAGACCAGCGTGGCGGCGCCCCGGCGGCGCCGTGTGCCACCGCTTCCGGAGATAGGTGTCATGCCGTCCGTCCTCTGTGCCGATGTGCCGACTTCCCTGACGCACCGGCATTCGGAGCACCTCCGGACCCGGATTGGTCCGACCCGGAAAGAAGTCCGAGGAGACCGAGAGGAGTTCGGAACGAGCCCAGGACGAGCCCAGGACGAGCCCTGGGCTACCCCGGAACCCGGCCCCACCGCCAACACGTGCCCGGACGACCCGCGTTTTCCGCCCGCGGATCCGTAACTCCTGCGGAGGGCGTGCCGCCGCGCGCGCCCGGCGCTGACGTGGACGGGCCCGGCGCGGGCCCGCGGGGAGAGGGGGAGCGGGTGGAGGCGGACGAGCTGCTGGTGCTCGTGGCGGACGGCGACCAGAAGGCCTTCGAGGAGCTGTACGGGCTGGTCTCCGGCCCGGTGTTCGGACTCGTACGGCGCGTGGTGCGCGACCCCGCCCAGTCGGAGGAGGTGGCGCAGGAGGTGCTGCTCGAACTCTGGCGGTCCGCGGCGCGGTTCGACCCGCGCCGGGGAAGCGCCCTGTCGTGGATCCTCACCGTCGCCCACCGCCGCGCCGTCGACCGGGTGCGCAGCGCCCGCGCGGCGGGCGAACGCGAGCGGCGCGAGGCCCGCCGCGCCCACCACCCCGCCTTCGACCAGGTCTCGGAGGAGGTCGAGGCGGGTCTCGAACGCGAGTGGGTGCGCCGCTGCCTGGACCGGCTGACCGCCCTGCAGCGCCAGTCGGTCACCCTCGCCTACTACGACGGCTACACCTACCGGGAGGTGGCCGAGCGCCTCTCCCTTCCGCTGGGCACGGTGAAGACACGGATGAGAGACGGACTGAGCCGCCTGCGCGACTGCCTGGGAGGTGTCGCATGAGCCTCTTCGGCCGGCTGCCGCGCCGCGGCGACCTCCACTCGCTCGCCGCGCCCTACGCCCTGGACGCCCTGGAAGGCGCCGAGCGGGTCCGCTTCGAACGGCATCTGGAGGGGTGCGAGCGCTGCGCCGCCGAGGTGCGGGCGCTGTCCGAGGACGCCGTCCGGCTGGCCTGGTCCACGGCCGCCCCGGCGCCGGCCGGCCTGCGCGACCGGGTCCTGGCCGCCGTACGCAGCACTCCGCAGGAGCCGCTGCCCGGGCGCGGGCCCGCGCGCCGGCTGCCGCCGCACGTGTGGGGCGTCCGGCCGCCGCCGGAGCGCTCCCGCCCGTCCCGGCCGCGCCCCCTGCTCGTGCCCTTCGCCACGGTGACGGCCGCCGCGGCGCTCGTGGTCGCCTCGCTCTTCGCCGTCCAGGCCAACCGCACGCAGGACGAGCTGGCCACCGCGCGGGACCGGACACGTGAGATCGCCCACGTTCTGGCCGCCCCCGACGCCCGCGCGACGAGCGGCGAGGACGACCGGGGCCGCAGTATCGGAGTGGTCGCCTCCGCATCCGAGGGGCGCGCGGTCGTCACCCTGAGCGGGTACGGCGAGCCGTCCGGCGACCGCGTGCATCAACTGTGGCTCATGCGCCCCGGCGCCGTGCCGCGCTCCCTCGGGCTCTTCGACGGCGACACGCCCCTGATCGCCTCCGCCCTTGACCGGTCCGCCACGTCACTGGCCGTGACGGTCGAGCCGGACGGGGGCTCGACCCGTCCGACGAGCAGGCCGGTTGTCCAACTCACCCTGGAATCTGTTGGATTCGGAGAGTAATCGTCAACCCCCTTACGGGGAAGGTGAATCCTGTGACCGCGATACACGCATGCCGCACCGGGGCGATAGGGTTACTCTGCCCGGGCCGGGTGGACTCGTACGGGTGGGGAGTGACATGGAACAGATAACAGTGCGCAGCAGGGCAAGGGTCCCTGCCATCACGTGCGGAAGCAGCGCGACCAGCTCGCGTCTCGACCGTCATCTCGCGGTGCTCGGAGGGCCTGCCCTTCCGCAACGGGAGACGGTGGAGGCGACGTCGCTGATGCGTGAGCTGACCGCGCGGGAGCCCGCGCACAAGCGCAGCAGCAGGGGCGTCAGGGTGCGCCGGGTCTCGCTGTTCGCGCCACTGCGCCGACTGCGCCGCTCGCTGTTCGGCGGCAACTGAGGCCCGCGCGCCGGCGGTCACACCGACCCGGCGCGGCGCCGCGCACCCGTCCGTCATCCCCACGGCACGCAGCGGCGCCCCGGTGTGCTCCCCGAGCGCGGGTAAACCTTCGTACGCCCGTACCCGTTCGTACGCCCGCTTCGTACGCCCGCTTCGTTCGTACGCGTCCTTTGACGCGCCCGTCTCTCCCGGTACGTCCGTCCCGCCGACTCCCCCCGGCGTGACGCCCGTCGGCCCGCTCAGCCCCCTCCGTTCGCGTACCGGCGCACGGCGAGCGGGACGAACACCGCCAGCAGCACCGCGCACCAGGCCAGCGACCCGGCGACGGGATGCGCCACCGGCCAGGCGGCCCCCTCCGGCACGGGCGCGTTGCCGAAGAGATCGCGCAGCGCCGTGGTCACCGCGCTGATCGGATTCCACTCGGCGACCGTGCGCAGCCAGCCCGGCAGTCCCCCGGTCGGGATGTACGCGTTGGACAGCAGCGGCAGGATGAAGGTGGCGCCGCCCAGTTGACCGGCGGCCTCCTCGTTCCGCGTGAGCAGCCCCAGGAAGATCCCGACCCAGGTCGTCGCGAACCGGAACAGCAGCAACAGCCCCACGGCCCCCGCCGCGCCGAGCGCGCTGCCCTCCATCCGCCAGCCCACCGCGAGCCCGACCAGCAGGAAGGGCACCGTCCCGGCGGCCGTGACGAGCATGTCCGCGACCGACTGCCCGAGCGGTACCGCGGCCCGGCTCACCGGCAGCGTCCGCAGACGGTCCGTCACGCCCCGGTGCGTGTCCTGGGCGGCCTGGAACATGCCGGTCATGATGCCGTTCGCGGCCGTCGCGACCAGCAGACCCGGCACCAGGAAGGAGCGGTACTCCTCGCCCGGCATCGCCAGCGCGCTGCCGAAGACGTAGCCGAAGAACAGCAGCATCGTCACCGGCATCGTCTGGGTGAGGATCAGCAGCCCCGGATTGTTCCGCAGCCGCCGCAGCTGCCGGCCCAGCATCGCCGTGCCGTCGTACGCCAGGTCGTGGGCCACGGTGCTCATGCCACAAGCTCCTTGTTCTCGCCGGTGAGGCGGAGGAAGACGTCGTCGAGGGTCGGCGGGCGCAGGCTCGCGTCCAGCAGGGGCACGCCCGCCGCGTCCAGTTCGCGCACCAGGCGCGGCAGGGTCAGCGTCGGATCGGTGCAGACCGCGCCGACGGTGCGCCGGTCGGTGTCCAGCGCGGGTTCGGCTCCGGTGAGCCGGTCGAGCACCGCCGCCGCCCGCCCCATGGCGTCCGCCTCCGCGACGACGGCCTCCGCGTACGCTCCCACCAGCGCCTTGAGTTCGGCCGGGGACCCCGTGTGCGCGACCCGGCCCCGGTCCATCAGGGCGATGTCGTCGGCGAGGCGGTCGGCCTCCTCCAGATACTGAGTGGTGAGCAGCACGGTCGTGCCGTCCTCCTTCAGGGCGCGCACGGCGTCCCAGATCTGGTTGCGGCTGGCCGGGTCGAGTCCCGTCGTCGGCTCGTCCAGGAACAGCACCTCGGGGCGCCGGACCAGGCTCGCGGCCAGGTCGAGACGCCGCCGCATGCCGCCCGACAGGGTGGACGCGGGCCGGTCGGCGGCGTCGGCCAGCGCGAAGCGGTCGAGGAGTTCGCCGGCCCGCGCACGCGCGTCCCGCACCCGGTGCAGCCGGGCGAACAGCCGCAGGTTCTGCCGCCCCGTGAGGTCCCCGTCCACCGACGCGTACTGCCCGGTGACACCGATCCGGCGGCGGACGGCGGCGGCCTCCCGGACCAGGTCGTGCCCGGCGACGCGCGCCGACCCCGCGTCCGGACGCAGCAGCGTGGTCAGCAGGCGCACCGCCGTGGTCTTGCCCGCCCCGTTCGCCCCGAGCAGCCCGCACACCGTGCCCTCGGCCACCGCCAGATCCAGCCCGCGGAGCGCGTGCACATCGCCGAAGCGCTTCTCCAGGCCTTCACTAAGTACAGCGTACGTAGTAGTCATGCGCCGACCATAGCGCACTACGTACGCTGTACGTAACTAGGATGGTGGCCGAGGTGATGAACCATGGCGGGCCGAGCGGCCGTACCCGAAGTGATCTGGGCGCGCCCCGAGCGCACCGGCCGGGGGCCGAGACCGGCGTACACCCGCGCCGACATCGCCGCCGCCGCGGTGCGGATCGCCGACGCCGAGGGACTGGACGCGGTCTCCATGCGCCGCGTGGCCGGCGAGCTGGGCTGCGGCACCATGTCGCTCTACAACTACGTCCCCCGCAAGGAGGACCTCTACGAGCTGATGATGGACGCCGTCAGCGGCGAGCACGAGCTGTGGGAGCCGAGCGGCGACTGGCGCGCCGACATGCTCCGGGTGGCCCGCCAGACCCGGACGCTGATGCACCGCCACACCTGGCTGCCCCGCCTGATGTCCCCGGTCTACGGCTTCAGCCCCAACGCGCTGCGCTACCTGGAGCACTGCCTGGCCTGCCTCGACCCCTTCGACGCGCCCTACGGCACGAAGATGGAACTGGTCGCCATGGTGAACGGCGTCGTGACGACCTACGTCACCAACGAGATCTCCACCGCCGAACGCACCCGTTCGCTGCCCTGGTCCGAGGAGCAGGAGAACGCCATGCGCATCGCCTACCTGGGCCGGCAGGTCGCGAGCGGCGCCTACCCGCGGCTGGCGGCGTCCTTCGCCGAGGACGCCGGTCCCATCGACCTGGAGGCGGTCTTCGAACGGGCCCTGACGCGGGTGCTGGACGGGTTCGCCTGAGCGGGAGGACACCGGCCGTGCTGGACGGGTTCGCCTGAGCGGGAGGACACCGGCCCGAGTCAGGCGGGCCTACAGCAGCGCCAGCTGCCCCTCCGGCCCCTCCTCCCGGCCGTCCAGCACGGAGGCCGGCCGGCGGGCCGCCGGGGGCACCGGCAGTACCCCCGCCGCACGCAGCTCGGCCGACGTGATCCCGTCCGTCACGGTCAGCTCCCGGCAGCGCGGCCGCACTTCGGCGAGCAGCGCGAGGACCGTGATCAGTTCCAGCAGCTCGGACGTCCAGGCCTGCGGCCAGGTGGCCGGGCGGATCGCCGCCAGCGTGCCCGGCTCGCCCTCGGCGGTACGGGCCGCGAACCACTGCTCCAGCACCCGCACCCCGCCCGCCTCGAAGTCCCAGGCGCCGGGCGGTACGGGGGAGACGCGGCCCTCGTCCAGGTACAGGGCCTCCTCGTCCCGGTCGTAGCGCAGGGCCAGCGGGCGGGCGGGCAGCGGGGCGCGGACGTAGGGGCGCCGACCGCCGGGCAGCTTGGGACGCTCGCCGTCGCGGCGCATCAGCCACAGGGCGCGCCTGCCGAGGCCGACGCCGCGCTCCCACAGCGCGGGGTCGGCGGTGAGCGGCACCAGGGACCCCTCCCGCACGGTCGCCACCGCCCAGGCCAGCACGTCCGCCGGCTCGGGACGCAGGCCCAGCCGGGCGGCCAGGTGGTCGAGGAGACCGGGGGCCAGGTTCGGCTCCGCGCCGCCGGGACGGCGGTACAGCGGACGCACCCGGGCCCCGCCGAGCAGCGGCAACCGAGAGGTCGCGAGGAGCGGGGGAGGGCCGGCGGCGCCGGGCGCCTCCACGACGAACACCTGCCGCTCGTCCGCCACCCGCCACAACTCCGGCCGGGCCGCGTCGATCAGCCGGTGGTCGGGAATCAGCCACTGCTCGTCGAAGGGCGCGCGCAGCACACGGACCGGTTCCGGACACGGCCCCGAGGCGCGCACCAGCTTCTCCGTGCCGCCGGCCCCGCCCGGCAGCCGCCCGACCGCCGTGTGCAGCGAACGTGAGCGCGTCGGCTCGAACAGGGCCTCGCGGTCCGGGCCCTCGGCCTTGACCAGGGCGTCCCAGCGGGCCTTCAGGGACGCCGCGTCCGGTGCCGTCGGCCACCCCCGGCCGAGCCGCGGCGGTGCGACGGACCACGGCATGAGGTCCGCCAGCGGCGGAGCGTCGTCGTGCGTCACGCCTGGCATCGTACGACGGGGTGCCACGGCCTCACGTGGCGTCCAGGGTGACCGTGAAGGAGAAGCGGTCGCCCCGGTAGTGGATGACCGCCACGTCCAGCACCCGCCCCGCCGTGTCGTACGTGACGCCCGTGTAGTGCAGGATCGGGCTGAGCAGCGGGACTTCGAGCAGCCGCGCCGTCTCCGGGTCCGCGAGCCGGGCCTCCACGGTGTCCGTGATCCGGCTGATGTCCATTCCCACCACGTCCCGCAGCACCTTGGTCATCGGCCAGCGGGCCAGGTCGTCCACGTCGATGCGGGCGGCGACCTCGGGGCGGACGTAGTTGCGGGCGTGGTTGGTGGGTTCGCCCGTCTTCTCGTCGCAGCGCAGCCGGTGGTACGTCGCCGTCTCGGCCAGGTCCGGGAAGAACTCGGCCAGTTCGGGCGGTACCGGGCCGGTACCGTGTTCCAGCAGCTCGGCCTTCATGCCGGACTGCTGGGCCACGATCGCGTCCACCGAGCCCAGCAGCCGCACCGGGGCGCCCCGCCGGGCGCCGGGCTCGATGAACGTGCCGCGCCTGCGGTGGCGGGTGATCAGCCCCTCGTCCTCCAGTTCCTTCAGCGCCTGCCGCATGGTCAGCACGCTCACCCCGTAGTGACCGGCCAGCTGCTCCTCCGTGGGCAGCCGCAGCGGGTCCCGGGGCGAGCGGCCGAGTATCGAGGCGCGCAGCGACTGCGACACCTGGTACCACAGCGGCAGCTTGCGGTTCAGGACGATGGAGTCCGGGGCGAAGGAGGTCACGGGCCATCCGTACCGGTAGGGAATCCTCAGTGCAAGGGGCGGAAGTGACGCTCCAGGCCCTGCCAGACGTCGTCGTAGCCCTGCTGCAGGTGCTCGGCGCGGGCCGCGTGGGGTGTGAGGGTCACCGGCCAGCGCGTCTCGAACATGAACGCCAGCCCGTCGTCGATCCGCTGCGGCTTCAGCTCGGCCGCGCTCGCCCGGTCGAAGGTCTCCCGGTCCGGGCCGTGCGCCGACATCATGTTGTGCAGCGAGCCGCCGCCCGGCACGAAGCCTTCCGCCTTGGCGTCGTAGGCGCCCTCGATCAGGCCCATGTACTCGCTCATCACGTTCCGGTGGAAGTACGGGGGCCGGAAGGTGTCCTCGCCCACCAGCCAGCGCGGCGCGAAGACCACGAAGTCCACGCCCGCGAGGCCGGGGGTGTCCGACGGGGAGGTCAGCACCGTGAAGATCGACGGGTCGGGGTGGTCGTACGAGATGGTCCCGATGACGTTGAAGCGGCGCAGGTCGTAGACGTACGGCACATGGTTGCCGTGCCAGGCGACCACGTCGAGCGGGGAGTGGCCGTAGGTGGCCGACCACAGGTTGCCGCAGAACTTGTTGACCACCTCCACGGGGCCCTCGACGTCCTCGTACGCCGCGACCGGTGCCATGAAGTCCCGCGCGTTGGCCAGGCCGTTGGCGCCGATCGGACCGAGTTCGGGGAGGCGGAAGGGGGCGCCGTAGTTCTCGCAGACGTATCCCCGGGCGTCCGCGTCGAGCAGCTCCACGCGGAACCGGACCCCGCGCGGGATCAGCGCCACGTGACCCGGCTCGGCGTGCAACAGCCCGAACTCGGTGCGCAGCAGCAGCCCGCCGCGCTCCGGGACGATCAGCAGCTCTCCGTCGGCGTCGCTGAAGACGCGCTCCATGGAGGCCGTGGCGTGGTAGAGGTGCACGGCCATGCCGGTGCGCTGGGTGACGTCGCCGTTGCCGCCGAGCGTCCACAGGCCCGCCAGGAAGTCGGTCCCCGCCTCCGGCTCGGGCAGCGGGTTCCACCGCAGCCGGTTCGGGTCCGGCACGGCCTGGGTGAAGGGCGCCGTGCGGATCGCGCCGTTGCCCGCGCGGGTGAACGCGGGGTGCGCGGCCGACGGGCGGATCCGGTACAGCCACGAACGCCGGTTGTCCGCCCTCGGCTCCGTGAACGCCGTGCCGCTCAGCTGCTCCGCGTACAGCCCCAGAGGCGCCCGCTGCGGCGAGTTCCGGCCCTCGGGCAGTGCGCCCGGAACGGCCTGCGAGCTGTGCTCGTTGCCGAAACCGGACAGGTAGGCCAGCCCCTCCGCGGTCTTCCGCGCGTCCCCGCTCATTGATCGCTCCCTCGCAAACCCGATTCCTATGGGACACCGTAGGATTGCGGTTTCCCGCGCGCAAGAGCTCGTACGGAGGTTCCGGCTCCGCTCCGATCCTTCCCGGCCGTTCACCGGAAGGATGACCGGAATCAGCCCCCGGGGGATCCGGACAGTCGGACCGGTGTTCTAGTCTCCCGTCATGTCGTGGACGCGGGGAGTACTCGCCCTGCTCGCGGTCTGTGTCCTGCTGGTGACCGGACCCGCGGGCTGTGGCTCCGGTGATACGGGCGGGACGGGCGAACCGGAGGGCCGGGATTCGGCCACGCCGGTGGGCAGACTGCTCGACACCACCGACGAGGAGGGCCGGCGCTACCGGGAGGTGGACGGCGAGCGCGCGCCCGCGGTCCGCATCGAGGTGCAGCCCGAGAACGACGACGGCTGGGACGTGCGCCTGACCGTCCGAGACTTCCGGTTCTCGCCGGCCGGGACGGAGGCGAAGGCGGTGGCCGGCCGCGGCGTCGCCCATCTCTTCCTCGACGGCGACCTCCTCACCCGCCTGCGCGGCCCGGAGTACCGTCTCACCGCCGACCTCCCGCGCGGCACCCACCAGCTCACGGTCCGGCTGTACGCCGACGACGGCACCGTCTGGGCCGTCGACGGCAAGCCCGTCGAGAGCACGGCGGACATCACCGCGTCGGACACGGAGCCGACGGAGGCGACGGAGCCCGAGGAGATCGGCGACCAGGCCCCGCCCGCACGCACGGCGGCCCGGTGAGTGCAGCCGTCGGCCACCGCCGTACTGAAGGTCACAGTTCACCGGACCGCGGCGGAAGGGCATCATGAAGACCGTGTCCCACGCGACCTCGCTCCGCCGAGCCCCCGTGCAGCGGCGCAGCGCCGAACGGCTGACCCGGATCCTCGACGCCTGCGCAGACCTCCTCGACGAGGTCGGCTACGACGCCCTGAGCACCCGGGCGGTGGCGATGCGCGCGGACGTCCCCATCGGCTCGGTGTACCGCTTCTTCGGCAACAAGCGGCAGATGGCGGACGCGCTGGCCCAGCGCAACCTGGAGCGCTACGCCGAGCGGGTGACCGAGCGGCTGGCGGAGACGGCCGACGGCGGCTGGCGCGGGGCGCTGGACGCGGTGCTCGACGAGTACCTGGCGATGAAGCGGACCGCACCCGGCTTCTCCCTGATCGACTTCGGCAACCAGATCCCGGTCGGCGGCCGGCACGCCGTCCCGAACCACCGGGTCGCCGACCGGCTCACCGAACTGCTCTCCGGCTACCTCGGCCGCCGCCCCGACGACGATCTGCGCCGCACCTTCCTCGTTGCCGTGGAGACGGCCGACACCCTCGTGCAACTCGCCTTCCGCGTCGCCCCGGGCGGGGACGAGAGGATCATCGAGGAGGCCCGGGAACTGCTGCGGGCCTATCTGGGGCGCGTACTGGATTGACGGGCCGTCGTGCTCGACCGGCGACCGCGCACCCGCCCGGCGGGCCGCCTGCGCTCGACTGGCGGACCGCCTGCGCTCGACCGGCGGACCGCCTGCCCCCGACTGGCGGGCCGCCTGCCCCCGACCGGCGACCGCCTGCGCTCGACCGGCGACCGCCTGCCCCCGACTGGCGGGCCGCCCGCGCTCGACCGGCGGGCCGCCCGTGGCCGACCGGCGGGCCGCCCGTGGCCGACCGGCGGGCCGCCCGTGGCCGACCGGCAGGCCGCCCATGCTCGATCGGCGGGCCGTCCCGTACGGCCTTCGGCGCGGGACTGCCCAACATGCCTACCGGTCGGTATGCTCACCGCGAGAGAGCGCCGCTGCCCGCCGCCCTACGGGAGGACCCATGTCCCGCACCGCCCTGCGTATCTGTCCCCTGTGCGAGGCCACCTGCGGCCTGGCCCTCACCATCGACGGCACCACGGTCACCGCCGCCCGCGGCGACCGCGACGACGTCTTCAGCCGCGGTTTCATCTGCCCCAAGGGCGCCTCCTTCGGCGCCGTCGACTCCGACCCCGACCGGCTGCGCGCGCCCCTGGTGCGCAGGGACGGCGAGCTGCGCGAGGCCACCTGGGAGGAGGCGTTCGACGCGGTCGCCGCCGGCATCAGGACCACCGTCGACCGGTACGGGCCGCACGCCGTCGGCATCGTCCTCGGCAACCCCAACGTGCACACCATGGCCGGCGCGCTCTACCCGAGCGTCCTGCTCGGCGCCCTCGGCACCCGCAGCCTCTTCACCGCGTCGACGGTCGACCAGATGCCCAAGCACGTCTCCAGCGGGCTCCTCTTCGGCGACGCGAACGCCATCCCGGTGCCCGACCTGGACCGCACCGACCACCTGCTCCTGATCGGCGCCAACCCGCTGGAATCCAACGGCAGTCTGTGCACCGCGCCCGACTTCCCCGGCCGCCTCAAGGCCCTCAGGGCCCGCGGCGGCACCCTCACCGTCATCGACCCGCGCCGCACCCGCACCGCGAAGCTCGCCGACCGGCACGTGGCGATCCGCCCCGGCACCGACGCCCTGCTCCTCGCCGCGATGGCCCGCGTCCTGTTCGAAGAGGACCTGGTGGACCTCGGTGAACTGGTCCCGCACGTCGAGGGCGTCGAGGAACTCGCCGACGCCGTACGGGACTTCACCCCGGAGTCCGTCGCCGCCGCCTGTGACGTGGACGCCGGGGTGACGCGCGCCCTCGCCCGTGAACTCGCCGCCGCCCCCACCGCCGCCGTCTACGGCCGCATCGGCAGCTGCACCGTCCCGCACGGCACGCTCGCCAGCTGGCTCGTGGACGTACTCAACATCCTCACCGGCAACCTCGACCGGCCCGGCGGCGCCCTCTTCCCACAGGCGGCCACCGACAGGACGCCCCGCCCCGCCGGTCCCGGCCGCGGCTTCGCGCTCGGCCGCTGGCACTCCCGGGTGAGCGGGCACCCCGAGGCCAAGGGCGAGCTGCCCCTGTCCGCCCTCGCCGAGGAGATCGACACCGCGACCCAGGCGGGCGAGCCGGTACGCGCGCTGATCACCGTCGCCGCCAACCCCGTACTGTCCGCACCCGACGGCGACCGGCTCGACAAGGCCCTGGACTCGCTCGACTTCATGGTGAGCGTCGACCCCTACCTGAACGAGACCTCGCGTCACGCCCACGTCGTCCTGCCGCCGCCCCCGCCGGCCCAGAGTCCGCACCACGACTTCGCGTTCAACACCCTCGCCGTGCGCAACCAGGTCCGCTACACCCGCCCCGCCGTCCCGCTGGAGCCCGGCCGCATGGCCGAGACCGAGATCCTGGCCCGGCTGACCCTGGCCGCCACCGGCGCGCACGGCGCCGACCCGGGCGCCGTCGACGCCATGGTGATCGAGCAGACCCTCGGCAAGGCCGTACGGGACCCGCACTCCCCGGTGCACGGGCGCGACCCGGGCGAGCTGACCGCACGGCTCACCGGTGAGAACGGCCCCGAGCGCCGACTCGACCTGATGCTGCGCCTCGGCCCCTACGGCGACGGCTTCGGCGTACGCTCCGACGGGCTGACCCTCCAGCGGCTGCTCGACCACCCCCACGGCATCGACCTCGGCCCGCTGCGCCCGCGCCTGCCGCGACCGCTGAAGACACCCAGCGGCAAGGTGGAACTGCTGCCGGGCCCGATCGCCGGCGACCTGCCGCGCCTGCGACAGGCCCTGGCCGAGCGCCCCGACGGGCTCGTCCTGGTCGGCCGCCGCCACCTGAGGTCCAACAACAGCTGGATGCACAACGTCCCGGCCCTCACCGGCGGCTCCAACCGCTGCACCCTGCACCTGCACCCCGACGACGCCGAACGGCTCGGCGTGCGCGCCGGGGAGCCGGTGCGGGTCAAGGGCGCCGGGGGAGAGGTGACCGCCCCCGTCGAGATCACCGACGCCGTCCGGCCGGGCGTGGTCAGCCTCCCGCACGGCTGGGGCCACGACCGTCCCGGCACCCGCCTGACCCACGCCGCCACCGAGCCGGGCGTCAACGTCAACCAGCTCCTCGACGGCAGCATGCTCGACCCGCTCTCGGGCAACGCGGTCCTCAACGGCGTACCCGTCGAGCTCGCCCCGGTGGCCCGGGCCTGACCAGCCGCCGACATGCACAAAGCTGTGACCTGGAGTTTTGCGCTTATTGCTCGCATGTCAACGTCTTGTTAACGCTGCTTCGCGGCACCTAACGTCGCTCGCACCGCCTGCCCCGGTGGGATGTTCAAGGGCGAACGTTAGGTACTCACTCATGCTGACCATCCTCGGCTTCGCCATGATCGCGACCTTCCTGGTCCTGATCATGATGAAGAAGATGTCGCCGATCGCGGCGCTCGTGCTGATTCCCGCGCTGTTCTGCGTGTTCGTCGGCAAGGGCGCCGAGCTCGGTGACTACGTCATCGACGGCGTGTCCAGCCTCGCCCCCACCGCGGCGATGCTCATGTTCGCGATCGTCTACTTCGGGGTGATGATCGACGTCGGGCTCTTCGACCCGATCGTCCGGGCCATCCTGAAGTTCTGCAAGGCCGACCCGATGCGGATCGTCGTCGGTACGGCCCTGCTGGCCGGGATCGTCTCGCTGGACGGCGACGGCTCCACCACCTTCATGATCACCGTCTCGGCGATGTACCCGCTGTACAAGCGCCTGAAGATGAGCCTGGTGGTGATGACCGGCGTCGCCGCGATGGCCAACGGTGTGATGAACACCCTGCCCTGGGGCGGCCCCACCGCCCGCGCCGCCACCGCGCTGAAGGTCGACGCCACCGACATCTTCGTCCCGATGATCCCGGCCCTGGCCGTCGGTCTGCTCGCGGTCATCGCCCTGTCGTACGTGCTGGGCCTGCGTGAGCGCAGGCGGCTGGGCACGCTGACGCTGGACGAGGCGCTGGTGCGTGAGCCGGAGAGCGAGACGGTGCTGGTCGGCGCCGGTTCCGGTGCCGGTTCCGGCGCGGGGGCGGATGCGGGCGCCGGTCCGGCTGCCGGTCCGGGTTCGGCCGCGGGTTCCGGCGGCGGTGCGGGGAAGGCCTCCGCGGGCGCCGGCGGGCCCCAGGACGCCGCCCAGGACGGTGAGCCCGACGACGACTTCAAGGGCCTCGACCCGAACCGGTCCACCCTGCGCCCCAAGCTGTACTGGTTCAACGCGCTCCTCACGCTCGTGCTGCTCACCGCCATGATCATGGAGCTGCTGCCGATCCCGGTGCTCTTCCTGCTCGGCGCCGCGCTCGCGCTCACCGTCAACTTCCCGCACATCCCCGACCAGAAGGCCCGTATCGCGGCCCACGCCGACAACGTCCTCAACGTCTCCGGCATGGTCTTCGCCGCCGCCGTCTTCACCGGCGTCCTCACCGGCACCGGCATGGTCGACCACATGGCCAACTGGCTCGTGGACACCATCCCCGACGGCATGGGCCCGCAGATGGGCCTCGTCACCGGCCTGCTGAGCCTGCCGCTGACCTACTTCATGTCGAACGACGGCTTCTACTTCGGTGTCCTGCCGGTGCTCGCCGAGGCCGGTCAGGCGCACGGCGTGTCGACGCTGGAGATCGCCCGCGCCTCGATCGTCGGTCAGCCGCTGCACATGTCCAGCCCGCTCGTTCCGGCCGTCTACGTCCTGGTCGGCATGGCCAAGGTCGAGTTCGGCGACCACACGCGGTTCGTGGTGAAGTGGGCGGTCCTGACGAGCCTGGTGATTCTCGCGGCGGGCATCCTGTTCGGCATCATCTGATCATCGGACCGGCCGTCTGGGGGACCCGTTCACCGAGTCGTCCGGGACCAGGCCGTCGGGAAAGGACACACGATCATGGCGCCCGGTGGGAACCGCGGCTGGCTGCTCCGCCTCGTCATCGCCTTCGGCTTCGCGCAGGGGGCGGTGTCGATGGCGCGGCCCGCCGTCTCCTACCGGGCCCTCGCGCTGGGCGCGGACGAGCGGGCGGTCGGCGTCATCGCCGGCGTGTACGCGCTGCTGCCGCTGTTCGCCGCCGTCCCGCTCGGCCGCCGCACCGACCACGGCCGCTGTGCGCCGCTGCTGCCCGTCGGCGTGGTCCTCATCGCCGGCGGCTGCGCGCTGAGCGGTGTGGCGGGCTCCCTGTGGGCGATGGCCCTGTGGAGCGGCGTCATGGGCCTCGGACACCTGTGCTTCGTCATCGGCGCCCAGTCACTGGTGGCCCGCCAGTCCGCGCCGCACGAACAGGACCGCAACTTCGGCCACTTCACCATCGGCGCCTCGCTCGGCCAGCTCGTCGGGCCGATCGCGGCGGGCGCGCTGATCGGCGGCCACGACATGGCCGGCAGCAGCGCCCTGGCCCTGGTGGTGGCGGGGGCGGGCGCGGCGGTCGCGTTCACGTCGCTGTGGCGCATAGAGCACCCGACGGCCGCGAAGACCCGCGGGGCGCAAGGGGCGCGCGTGCCCGTGGGGAGCATCCTGCGCGCCCGTGGCGTGCCCGCGGGCATCCTGATCAGCCTGTCCGTCCTGTCCGCCACCGACATCCTCACCGCCTACCTGCCGGTGGTCGGCGAGCACCGGGGCATCTCCCCGGCCGTGATCGGCCTACTGCTCAGCCTCCGTGCGGCGGCCACGATCGCCTGCCGGCTGGTGCTGACGCCCCTGCTGCGGCTGCTCGGCCGCACCGCGCTGCTCACGGTCACCTGTCTGCTGGCCGCCCTGCTGTGCGCCGGTGTCGCGCTGCCGGTGCCGGTGTGGGGGCTCGCGCTGATGCTGGTCGTCCTCGGCTTCTGCCTCGGTGTCGGCCAGCCGCTGTCCATGACGACCGTCGTCCAGGCGGCCCCCGACGGAGCCCGCTCCACCGCCCTCGCCCTGCGCCTGACGGGCAACCGCCTCGGCCAGGTCGCCGCACCCGCCGCGGCGGGCCTGATCGCCGGCGTCGCGGGCGTGGCCGCGCCGTTCGTGATGCTCGGCGGCCTGCTGCTCCTGTCCTCGGGCATCGCCCTGCGCGCCCCCTCCACGGGCCCGGTGGGGGACCGGCCCCCTACCGAGGACGGGCCCGAGGACACCCCTCGCCGCCGGGCGCCCGGCCGGACGGCCCGGTAGGGCCAGGACGGCCTACCCGGGCCCCTCGCCTACCCGGGCCCCTCGCCTGCCCGGGCCCCTCGCCTGCCCGGCGGCGCCGCGCGCACGTCCAGCGCCGCGCGGGCGGTCGGGCGTGCGGTCGGGCGTGCCTGCGGGCGTGCCTGTGGTCGGGCGGTCGGGCGTGGGGTCGCCTCTGAATCCGGCCGTCCGCTTTCTCACCAGATGGACGGTGGCCCCGAGATGTGGTCCAGCGTCTTCCCCCGGCCGCGCACATTCCGTTAACTTCCGTGACTCACACGCCCCGTACGACCGCACGAGGGCGTCCGACCGCGGAGCACCAGCGCTCAGTGAGCCCCGGGGGCACCTCCCATGACACGCGCCATCTCCCTGCACGACGTGAGCAAGACCTACGCGCGAGGCGTCCGCGTGGTGGACCGGCTGTCGCTGGACATCGCGCCCGGCGAGTTCCTCGTCCTGCTCGGCCCCTCCGGCTGCGGCAAGTCCACCGTGCTGCGCATGATCGCCGGCCTGGAGGAGATCACCGACGGGCAGCTGCTGCTGGACGGCGCGTACGCCAACGACCTGCTCCCCGCCGAGCGGAGGATGGCGATGGTCTTCCAGAACTTCGCCCTGTACCCGAACATGACGACCCGGGGGAACATCGGCTTCCCGCTGCGCGTGGAGGCCCCGCAGACGGACCCGGGGCCCCGCGTGGACGCCACCGCCCGCATGCTGGGCATCGAGGACCTCCTCGACCGCTTCCCCGCCCAGCTCTCCGGCGGCGAACGCCAGCGCGTGGCCATGGGCCGGGCCATCGCCCGCCACCCCAGCGCCTTCCTCATGGACGAGCCGCTGTCCAACCTCGACGCAAAGCTCCGCAACCATCTGCGCGCCGAGATCACCAGACTGACCAGGGAACTGGGCGTCACCACGATCTACGTCACCCACGACCAGTCCGAGGCCATGTCCCTCGGCGACCGCGTCGCGGTCCTGCGCGGCGGCGTGCTCCAGCAGCTGGACAGCCCGCGCGCCGTGTACGCCCTGCCCCGCAACGTCTTCGTCGCCGCCTTCATCGGCACCCCCCGCATCAACCTGCTGCGCGGCCTCGTCCGTGCGCCGCTCGACGGCGCGATGACCATCAGCCTGGGCAAGCAGTTCCTGCGCCTGCCCGAACCGCTCTCCCTGGACCACCAGTTGCTCCGCGTCCAGCAGGGCCGCGAGGTGATCGTCGGTCTGCGCTCGGAGGCCGTCCGGATCGCGAAGCCCGCCTCCGCCCGCCCCGGCGAGGTGCTGCTCACCGGCCTCGTCGAGCACGTCGAGTTCCAGGGCCACGAGGTTCTCGTCCACCTCAACACCGGCTCGCGGCCGGCCGTCGTACCGGACCTGGAGGCTCCGCGCCTCGCCGCCCGCCCGGCCAGGCGTCGCCGCCGCGACGGCACGGTCCTGCACCGGCTGCGGGAACGGGCGGGCGCCCTGCGTGCCGGACCGGTGGTGGTCATGGACGAAGAAGAGGACGACACGCCCGCGGTCGCCGCCCCCGACGGCCGCCTCCCCGGCGACCTGATCGTCCGGACCACCCCCGACATCGACCTGCGCCACGGCATGCAGATCCCCCTCCTCGTCGATCTCGCCCACCTGTTCGTCTTCGACCAGCACGGCGACCGGATCTGCCCCGCCCCGGCGCGGCTGCCGGACCTGGAGGAGTGATTCCCCCGGGGCAGGGCCCGCCCGGAGGGTGAGTCTCGCCACCATGGTGGCCGCCCCTGGTGCCGTAAAACTATCGGCGCTAGTTTGGGGCGTCGGACGACGAGGCCCGCCCGGAAGGAACGCGATGAAGGCACACGACGGCATGTACATCGACGGAGCCTGGCGGCCCGCCGACGGACGGGACACGATCGAGGTCGTGAACCCGGCCGACGAGCAGGTGATCGGCAAGGTCCCCGCCGGCACCGCCCTGGACGTCGACACCGCCGTACGGGCCGCCCGCGCCGCCCTGCCGGGCTGGGCCGCCACCCCGCCCGCCGAGCGGGCCGCACGCCTGGCCGCCCTGCGGGACGTACTGGTGGCCCGCAAGGACGAGATCGCCGAGACGGTCACCGCCGAGCTGGGCTCGCCGTTGAAGTTCTCGCAGGCCGTGCACGCCGCCGCCCCGATCGCGGTCGCCGGCTCCTACGCCGAGCTGGCGGCGACGTACGCCTTCGAGGAGAAGATCGGCAACTCCGTCGTCCATCACGAGCCGATCGGTGTGGTCGGCGCCATCACCCCCTGGAACTACCCCCTTCACCAGATCGTCGCCAAGGCCGCCCCGGCGCTCGCGGCCGGCTGCACGATCGTGCTGAAGCCCGCCGAGGACACCCCGCTCACCGCCCAGCTCTTCGCGGAGGCGGTGCACGAGGCCGGCGTCCCGGCGGGCGTCTTCAACCTCGTCACCGGCCTCGGCCCGGTCGCCGGGCAGGCCCTCGCCGAGCACCCCGGCGTCGACCTGGTCTCCTTCACCGGCTCCACGGCCGTGGGCCGGCGGATCGGCGCCACCGCGGGCGCCGCCGTCAAGAAGGTCGCCCTCGAACTCGGCGGCAAGTCCGCCAACGTCATCCTCCCGAGCGCCGACCTGGCCAAGGCGGTCAACGTCGGCGTCGCCAACGTCATGTCCAACTCCGGTCAGACGTGCAGCGCCTGGACCCGCATGCTGGTGCACGCCGACCGGTACGACGAGGCCGTGGGACTGGCCGCGGAGGCCGCCGCCAAGTACGGCGACCGGATCGGCCCGGTCGTCAACGCCAAGCAGCGAGAGCGCGTGCGCGGGTACATCGAGAAGGGCGTGGCCGAGGGCGCGCGCCTCGTCGCGGGCGGCCCGGAAGCCCCGCGAGAGCAGGGCTACTTCGTCAGCCCGACGGTCTTCGCCGACGTGACCGAGGAGATGGCCATCGCCCAGGAGGAGATCTTCGGGCCGGTCCTGTCCATCCTCCGCTACGAGGACGAGGAGGACGCCCTGCGGATCGCCAACGGCACGGTCTACGGACTCTCCGGCGCCGTCTGGGCCGGGGACGAGGCGGAGGCGGTCGCCTTCGCCCGCCGCATGGACACCGGCCAGGTCGACGTCAACGGCGGCCGGTTCAATCCGCTGGCGCCCTTCGGCGGCTACAAGCAGTCCGGCGTGGGCCGTGAGCTCGGCCCGCACGGCCTCGCCGAGTACCTCCAGACCAAGTCCCTCCAGTTCTGAGCCAGGGAGCAGTCCACGTCATGGCCGTCCGTACCGCTGTCCGTGCCGCCGTCGTACCCGCCGTAGGCGCCCCGCTGGAAGTCACCGGGATCGAGCTGCCCGAGCCCGGCCCGGGGCAGGTCCGGGTGAAGCTCGCCGCCGCCGGGGTCTGCCACTCCGACCTGTCCCTGTCCAACGGCACCATGCGCGTGCCGCTCCCCGCCGTCCTCGGCCACGAGGGCGCCGGCACGGTCCTCTCCGTCGGCGAGGACGTCACCCACGTCGCGCCCGGCGACGACGTCGTCCTCAACTGGGCCCCGTCCTGCGGCGCCTGTCACGCCTGCTCGCTCGGCGAGGTGTGGCTGTGCGCGAACGCCCTGGACGGCGCCGCGAACACGCACGCCCGCCGCGCCGACGACGGCAGCGAGCTGCACCCCGGCCTGAACGTCGCCGCGTTCGCCGAGGAGACGGTGGTGGACGCCGGTTGCGTGCTGCCCTGCCCCGACGGCATCCCGCTCGTCGACGCCGCCCTGCTCGGCTGCGCCGTCCTGACCGGATACGGTGCCGTCCACCACTCGGCGAAGGTCCGCGAGGGCGAGACGGTCGCCGTGTTCGGCGTCGGGGGAGTGGGCCTCGCCACCCTCCAGGCGGCCCGGATCGCCGGCGCGTCGAAGATCGTCGCCGTCGACGTGTCCCCGGAGAAGGAGGAGCTGGCCCGCGCGGCCGGCGCCACCGACTACCTGATCGCCTCCGACACCACCGCCCGCGAGATCCGCGCCCTCACCGGCAGGCAGGGCGTCGACGTCGCCGTCGAGTGCGTCGGCCGCGCGGCCACCATCCGCACCGCCTGGGATTCCACCCGGCGCGGCGGACGTACCACGGTCGTCGGCATCGGCGGCAAGGACCAGCAGGTCACCTTCAACGCCCTGGAGATCTTCCACTGGGGCCGCACACTCTCCGGCTGCGTCTACGGCAACGCCGATCCGGCCCGCGACCTCCCGGTGCTGGCCGAACACGTCCGGGCCGGACGCCTGGACCTCGGCGCCCTGGTGACGGAGCGGATCGCCCTCGACGGGATCCCGGCCGCCTTCGAGAACATGCTCGCGGGCAAGGGCGGGCGGGCGCTGGTGGTGTTCTAGCCGCCCGCACCGAAAACACGCCGGGGCGTCTGGCCCCCCGTGTCCGTGTGTCCCGGGGGGCCAGGTGCCTCGGTCGCCCGTGTCCGTGTGTCCCGGGGGGCCAGGTGCCTCGGTCGCCCGTGTCCGTGTGTCCCGGGGGCCAGACGCCCCGGCCCCCCGTGCCCGCGCGTCCCGGGGGCAGACACCTCGGTCACCCGTGCCCGCGTGCCGTCAGCACCGCCCCCATGCGGCTCCTCATACCGCCCCTCCCACCGCCCCTCCCACCGTCCCTCGCGGCGCCACGATCACCGTTCGGCAAACATCCCGCACGCCCGTTGACCACATACCGTCCGGTCAGTACGTTCCCGGGAACGTCCCACACGTCCCCGACGTCCCCCCGCACCACCGGAGCGTGCACGTATGGACACCACCCCCTCCGCTCAGCCCCTCCCCACCACCGCCCCGGCCGCCCCCAACCGCCGTCGCGTCGCCACCGCAGCGGCCCTCGCGTCGGCCGTCGAGTGGTACGACTACTTCGTCTTCGGCATCGCCGCCGCCCTCGTCCTCGGCGACCTGTACTTCCCGGCCGGCAGTCCCACCGCCGGGGTCCTGGCCGCCTTCGCCACCTTCGCCGTCGGATTCCTCGCCCGGCCGATCGGCGGCGTCGTCGCCGGCCAGCTCGGCGACAAGAGGGGTCGCAAGCCGATGCTGGTCCTCGCGCTCACCCTGATGGGCGTGGCCACCACGGGCATCGGTCTGCTGCCCACGTACGAGACCATCGGCGTGGCCGCCCCGATCCTGCTCGTCCTCCTGCGCATCGTCCAGGGCATCGCCGTCGGCGCCCAGTGGGGCGGCGCGATGCTGCTGGCCACCGAGTACGCCCCCGAGGGCAAGCGCGGCATCTACGGCAGCGTCGTCCAGCTCGGTGTCCCCATCGGCGTGGTCACCGCCAACACCGTCTTCCTGCTGGCCGGCGCGTTCACCTCCGAGTCGGCTTTCGAGGCCTGGGGCTGGCGGGTGCCGTTCGTGGTCGGTCTGCTCGTCCTCGGCCTCGCCTGGTACATCCACACCCGCGTCGAGGAGACCCCCGAGTTCCGGGCGGCCGAGCGGGCGCTGGCCGAGAAGGAGCGGGGCGAGCAGCCCTCACCGCTGCGCGCGATCATGCGCGATCACCTCGGCACCGTGCTGCTGGCCGGCGGCTCCTTCGCCGTGAACACCGCGACGTTCTACATCCTCATCACCGGCGTCCTCGACTACACCACCCGCGAACTGGACATGGAACACGGCGCGGTGCTCGCCGTCTCGCTCTGCGTCAGCCTCACCCAGCTGGTGCTGATCCCGGCCGCCGCCGCCCTGTCCGACAGGTTCGGCCGCATCCGGATCTACACCGTCGGCGCGGTCGGCATCGCGGTGTGGGCCGTCCCGCTGTTCCTGCTCATCGACACCGGCTCACTGGTGTGGCTGGCGGTCGGCACCTTCGTCGCCAGCTGCTTCCTCAGCATCATGTACGGCCCCCAGGCCGCGCTGTTCGCCGAGCTGTTCACGCCGGAGATGCGCTACACCGGCGCCTCGCTCGGCTACCAGATCGCGGCCGTCGGCGGGGGCGGGCTCGCCCCGTTCGTCATGGTGCTGCTCCTGGAGGCGACGGGCACCTCGATGGCCGTCTCCGGTTACATCATCGGCCTCTCGGTGATCGCCCTGGTGTCCATCAAGGTGCTGGCCGACAGGGCGCGTTCACGCTGACCGCGAGGCGTTCTCGGGCCGCGCCCCCGTGACCTCGTCCGGGGTCGCGGCCCGCGTCCGTTTCCGGGACCGGGACACCGCCACGCCCGCCAGGCACAGCGCGCCGCCCGCCAGGGTGAGCAGCCCCGGCACCTCGCCCAGCGCCAGCCACGACATCACGACGACGAGCGCGGGCACGGCGTACGTGGTCGCGCCCATGCGGCCCGCGGTCGTACGGGACAGCGCGTACGCCCACGTCGTGAACGCCAGCGCGGTCGGGAACACGCCCAGGTACACCATGTTGAGCGTCGCGGAGACGGGCGCGCCGGCCGCCTCGGTCACCAGCTGACCCGTGAACGGCAGGCAGAGCACCGCCCCGACCAGGCACCCGAACGTCGTCACCTGAAGCGCGCTCGCGTGTCCCAGCGCGGGCTTCTGCGCCACCACCCCGCCCGCGTACGCCACGGCGGCCAGCAGGCACAGCACCACCCCGAACAGCGAGGAACCGCCCTCGCCGGACATCGACAGGCCCACGGTCACCGCACCGGCGAACGACACCGCCATCCCCGCCAGCAGTCGCGGCGGCAGCGCGTCCCCGAGCAGGCGGGCGCCGAGCAGCGCGATCAGGATCGGCCCGACGTTCACCACGAGGGCGGCCGTACCGGCGTCCACCTGCTGCTCGCCCCAGTTCAGGGCGACCATGTAGAAGCCGAACCAGAGCACCCCCGATATCGCGATCCCCCGCCACGCGGGACGCGGTGGCAGTCCCCCCCGGCGCAGCAGACAGATCGCGCCGAGCGTCAGCGCGCCCGCCAGCAGCCGTCCGAGCGCCAGCGCGCCCGGCGAGTACGCCTCGCCCGCGGCGCGGATCGACACGAAGGCGGAGGCCCACAGGACGACGGTGACCGTGGCGGCGCCTGCCGCGAGCAGTTCCGGACGACGGAAGGGGCCGGGACGGGCGGTGCTCATCGTGCTCCTGAGGCTGGGGGGTGTCGTTTGGATCTTGCCGGAGTCGTGGGCCCCCGCCGGCGGATTTCGGCCGGGGAAGCGGTGCTCAGCGCAGCCCTGCCGGGTCGACGCCCAGCAGCTCGGACAGCGCGTTCTCGCCCGACGGCGTCACCTTCACCGCCCGCCCGGACCCGATGCGCACGCACCAGCCCGTGTCCAGGGCGTGCCGGCACAGGGCCGCGCCCGCGACGCCCGCGAGATGCGGACGGCGCTCGGTCCAGTCGAGGCAGGCCCGGGCCAGTGGCCGGCGACCGGTGGGCGCGAGGGGGATGCCGGCGGCCTCGAACCAGCCCAGCCCCGCGTCCGTGAGCGCGAAGCCGGTGTCCTGACGCAGCAGCCCGCGCCCGGTCAGCGCGTCGGTGACCGTGATGCCGAGCCGTCCGGCGAGATGGTCGTAGCAGGTGCGGCCCCGGGCCATCGCCGACCCGGCGCCCGACGCCCGCAGCGAGCGCGGACGCCGTGCCGCAGCCCCGGGCGCGACCTGCGCCGTCAGGTCCTCCACCAGCTGTGCCACGCGCTCGTCGGCCAGCCGCACGTAACGGTGCCGCCCCTGCCGGTCCTCGGCCAGCAGCCCGCCCGCGACGAGCTTACCCAGGTGCTCGCTCAGCGTGGACGCGGCGACTCCCGCGTGCCGGGCCAGCTCACCGGCGGTCCACGCCCGCCCGTCGAGCAGCGCCAGGAGACAGGCGGCCCTGGTCTCGTCGGCGATCAGCCCGGCCAGCCGCGCGAGCCCGGGCGCCTGGGCGTCCTTGTCGGTCATGCGTTCCAGGATGCGGTACGCACGGTTCGGCGGGCGCCGAAGTGTCCTCAGGCGCCCCGCGTCACCTGCGCGTACTGCTGCGCCAGCCCGTCCAGCAGCGCCGTCAGCCCGGTCTCGAAGGCCCGCTCGTCGATCTTCTCCTGCTGCTCGGCCAGGAGGTGGGCCTGCTGGAGGTGCGGGTAGTCGGCGGGGTCGTAGGCGCCGGCGTCGTCGACGAAGCCCCCGGCGAAGGAACCCAGCGCCGAGCCCATGATGAAGTACCGCATCAGCGCGCCGATGGACGTGGCCTGGGCCGGGGGCCAGCCCGCCGCGACCATGGCGCCGTAGACGGCGTCCGCGAGGTGCAGTGCGGCCGGGCGGCGGCCGGGCCCGTGGGCCAGTACCGGGACGATGTTGGGGTGGTCGCGCAGTGCCGCCCGGTAGGAGACGGCCCAGTCGTGCAGCGCCGTGCGCCAGTCCCGGCCGTCCTCGAACATCGACAGGTCGACCTGCGCGCTCACCGAGTCGGCGACCGCCTCGAGGATCTCGTCCTTGGTGCGGAAGTGGTTGTAGAGCGAGGGCCCGCTGACTCCCAGCTCCGCGGCGAGCCGGCGCGTGGAGACGGCCGTGAGGCCCTCCGCGTCCACCAGCGCGCGGGCCGTCTCGACGATCCGGTCGGTGCTGAGCAGGGGCTTGCGCGGTCGGGCCATGGCGCACATAGTAGGGCTGCGACCGTAAACTAGCAGTGCTAATTTAAAGGTCCGGCTTTCAAGGTCCGGCTTTCAAGGCCCGTGTCTCGGGGTGTGTCCCGAGGTGCGTGTCTCGAGGGGCGTTTCCCAAGTCCGTCTTCTGTGGGGTGACTCGGCATGAATCTGGAGCTCAGCGAGGAGCAGAGCGCTGTGCGGCGGCTCGCGCGGGACTTCGTGGAGCGCGAGATCGCCCCGCACGTCGTCGCCTGGGACCGCGCCGAGGAGGTGGACCGGTCGATCGTGAAGAAGCTCGGCGAGGTCGGCTTCCTCGGGCTCACCGTCGACGAGGAGTACGGCGGCTCCGGCGGCGACCATCTCGCGTACTGCCTGGTGACGGAGGAGCTGGGGCGGGGCGACAGCTCCGTGCGCGGGATCGTGTCCGTCTCCCTCGGACTGGTCGCCAAGACCATCGCGGCCTGGGGCGACGAGGAGCAGAAGCGGCGCTGGCTGCCGGGCCTCACCTCCGGCGCGTACGTCGGCTGCTTCGGCCTGACCGAGCCCGGCACGGGGTCGGACGCCGGCAACCTGTCGACCCGTGCGGTGCGCGACGGCGACGACTACGTCGTCAACGGCACCAAGATGTTCATCACCAACGGCACCTGGGCCGACGTCGTCCTGCTCTTCGCCCGTTCCACGGACGCCCCCGGCCACAAGGGCGTCTCCGCCTTCCTCGTGCCCACCGACACCCCCGGCCTCACCCGCCGCACCATCCACGGCAAGCTCGGGCTGCGCGGTCAGGCCACCGCCGAGCTGGTCCTGGAGGACGTCCGCGTCCCCGCCTCCGCGATGCTGGCCCCCGAGGGCAAGGGCTTCTCGGTCGCCATGTCGGCCCTCGCCAAGGGGCGGATGTCGGTCGCGGCGGGCTGCGTCGGCATCGCCCAGGCCGCGCTGGACGCGGCCGTCGGGTACGCGGGCGAGCGCGAGCAGTTCGGGAAGACCATCGCCCACCACCAGCTCGTGCAGGAGCTGATCAGCGACATCGCCCTCGACGTGGACGCGGCCCGGCTGCTCACCTGGCGGGTCGCCGACCTGATCGACCGCGGGCAGCCCTTCACCGTCGAGTCCTCCAAGGCCAAGCTGTTCGCCTCGGAGGCCGCCGTCCGCGCCGCCAACAACGCCCTCCAGGTCTTCGGCGGCTACGGCTACATCGACGAGTACCCGGCCGGCAAGCTGCTGCGCGACGCCCGCGTGATGACCCTCTACGAGGGCACCAGTCAGATCCAGAAGCTGGTCATCGGGCGAGCGCTGACCGGGGTCTCGGCCTTCTGAACACCTGAACCGAGCACCTGAACCGAGCACCTGAACTGAACACCTGAACTGAACACTGAGTACCCGGACTGAGTACCTCGGCGGATGTGGCCCCGGCCGCGTCCGCCGACCCTTGTCCCCATGAGTGACACACCGGTCAAGCAGCAGAGTACGGCGGCCTTCTACGGGCAGGCCGTGGCCTCGTTCGCGGTGGCGATGATCGCCACCGCCGTCGGCATCTACAACCTTCAGGCGGACGCCTGGGTGCGTGCCTTCCTCGCCGTCGCCGTCCTGTACCTCGTCACTTCGGCCTTCACGCTGGCCAAGATCATCCGTGACCGTCAGGAGGCCGGTCAGATCGTGAGCCGCGTCGACCAGGCCAGGCTGGAGAAGCTCCTCGCCGAGCACGACCCCTTCGAGAAGCTCGGGTGACGCGCCCGCCCGGTGGTTGCCCTAAGCGCCCGCTCAGCTTCGGCGGTATGGTGGAGCTCCTGTCACCGAGAGGGGCGAACAAGCGATGAGTACGGCGGCCGAGACGACGGGCGGCGACATCGAGCCGTGGGAAGAGGTCACCCCGGAGGCGGCCCGGCGGCTCCTGGTCGCCGCCGTGGAGGCCTTCGCCGAGCGCGGGTACCACGCGACCACGACCCGCGACATCGCCGGTCGGGCCGGCATGAGCCCGGCCGCGCTCTACATCCACTACAAGACCAAGGAAGAGCTGCTCCACCGCATCAGCCGGATCGGCCACGACCGGGCGGTCGCCATCCTGCGGGCCGCGGCCCAGGGCGAGGGCGGCGCCGCCGAGCGGCTCGCCGACGCCGTGAGCTCCTTCGTGCGCTGGCACGCCGGGCGACGCACGACCGCCCGGGTGGTGCAGTACGAGCTGGACGCGCTCGGCCCCGAGGCCCGCGACGAGATCCTCACGCTGCGCCGGCAGTGCGATGCCGCGGTGCGCGGCATCATCGAGGACGGCGTGGCGACGGGCGAGTTCGACGTACCGGACGTCAAGGGCACGACACTGGCCGTGCTGTCGCTCTGCATCGACGTGGCCCGCTGGTTCAACGTGAACGGCCCCCGGACCCCCGACGAGGTCGGCGCGCTCTACGCCGGCCTCGTGCTGCGGATGGTGGGAGCCGAACCGTCCGGCTCCGCTCAGAGGTAGTAGCGCGAGACCGACTCGGCGACGCAGACCGGCTTGTCGCCGCCCTCTCGTTCCACGGTGAAGGCGACGGCCACCTGGATCCCTCCCTTGACGTCCTCGACGCCGGTGATCGTCCCCGTGGCGCGCAGCCGCGAGCCCACCGGGACGGGGGAGGGGAAGCGGACCTTGTTGGTGCCGTAGTTGACGCCCATCTTCACGCCCTCGACCCTGATCAGCTGGGGCCCGAAGAGCGGGAGCAGGGACAGGGTCAGATAGCCGTGCGCGATGGTGGTGCCGAACGGGCCCGCGGCCGCCTTCTCCGGGTCCACGTGGATCCACTGGTGGTCGCCGGTCGCCTCCGCGAACAGGTCGATCCGCTTCTGGTCGACGTCCAGCCAGTCGGTGTACCCAAGCTGCTCGCCCACCGCCGCCTTCACGTCGTCGGCGGATGTGAAGATCCTCGGCTCTGCCATGTCCCGGCCTCTCTGCTCGCTCGACTGCCTGCCCGACCGCTCACGCGACTCTAAGCGACTGCTTAGCATGGTCGCCCGTGAAGCCCGTGTCAACGGACCGGGGAGTCCTCGCGGGTGACGGGGTCGGTAGGGTTCGAGGAGTGCCTCAGATTCCCGAGAAGATTCACGAGCTCACGGTCGGCCAGCTCGCCGCGCGCAGTGGCGCCGCCGTCTCCGCCCTGCACTTCTACGAGTCCAAGGGCCTGATCAGCAGTCGCCGCACCTCGGGCAACCAGCGCCGCTTCGGCCGTGACGCGCTGCGCCGGGTCGCCTTCGTGCGCGCGGCGCAGCGTGTCGGCATCCCGCTCGCCACGATCCGCGAGGCGCTCGCCGAGCTGCCGGAGGGGCGCACGCCCACCGAGGACGACTGGGCCCGGCTCTCCGAGTCCTGGCGCTCCGAACTGGACGAGCGGATCAAGCAGCTGAGCCGGCTGCGCGACCACCTCACCGACTGCATCGGCTGCGGCTGTCTGTCCCTGGACACCTGCGTCCTGTCCAACCCCGACGACGTCTTCGGTGAACGCCTCACGGGCTCCCGCCTGCTGGCTGGGCGTGCCGCCTCCGCCGCCGGCCGCCGCGCCCCCGCGAGCCGCGCCCCCGCGAGCCGCGGACCTGCGAGCCGCGGACCTGCGACGGAGGAGGGGTGCTGCGACTGACGGCCGGATGACCCGGCCCCGCGTCACCTGCCGCCCCGCCGCGCCGAGGCCCACTCCGTCAGTCCCGCGGTGACCAGCTCGGCGTTGGACGCGGCCCGGCGTCCGTCCGGGAGGGACAAGGTGTCCTCCAGGCCGACGCGGGTCGCCAGACCCAGCCGGCCGGCCAGGCGCAGGACCGGCCACGCGCCGGTCTCCTCGCCGTGGAGCAGGACGGGGCGGCCGTGGGCGCCGCCGAGGCCGGTCAGCAGGGTGCGCGCGGAGTCCTCGGCGGTCGACGGGTCGGTGTCGGTGACCTCCGCCAGCACGCGCAGTACCTTCGCCGCCAGGGGCGAGCGCAGGAACCGTGCCACCCCGTCCGTGCCGGACCAGAGGCCGGCCTCCACGTCCACCCCGCGCTCGATCAGGGCGGCGGCGACCTCCTCGGCGCCGGGCTCGTGCCAGTTGACCGAGGCGTGGTCGGGCAGGACCGTCCAGCTCCGTACCCGGGCGGCCCGCGCGGCCGGATCGGGCTCGGCCCAGGCGCCCGTCGTCACGCCGACCGGCACCGACGCGGGCACCCGCGCCCGCACCGCGTCCAGCGTGGCCGCGAGGACGCGGGGCGACAACGTGTCCCGTCCGCACGGCGCCTTGGGATGCACATGGACATCCGCGGCTCCGGCGGCCACCGCTGCGGCCGCGGAGTCGGCGATCGCCTCCGGCGACAGCGGCACGACAGCGCCGTCGGCGCCTCCACGGGCTCCGTTCACGCAGACCTGCACCATTCCCCCATGGTGCAGGCCCATCGGCCCACGGCCGCGCGTTCCCACGGTCGGTTACGCCGACATGAGCAGCCGGCCGCGCCGGGCGTCCGCCAGCGCGTCGGGGGTGAGGACAGGCCGCGGGACGAGGATCCCGCAGTCCGTGCAGACGGGGCCCGTCGAGGGTTCGTGGTCCAGGTCGTACTTCCAGACGAGGCGCTCCCCGTCGCACACCGGGCACACCGAACCCGGTTCACGCTCCAGCGCGGAGATCAGGCCGCGCAGCACCTCCGCCAGCGGCCCGCCCGGATGGACGCGGGGGTCGTCGCACCAGGCGACACCGAAACCGCCCCAGGTCAGCCGGTGCCAGTCGTCCACGCTGCCCGGCCTGCGCAGCCCCTCGTGCTTCTCCTTCCTGCGCCGCTCGGCGAACCCGACCTCGTAGGCCAGCCAGACCGAACGCGCCTCCTCCAGCTCCTCCAGTGCGGCCACGAGCCGCGCTGGGTCGGGGGAGCGGTCCTCGGGACCGAACCCGGCCCGGGAACACAGATGGTCCCAGGTAGCCCTGTGCCCGTAAGGGGCGAACCGCTCAAGGCACTTGCGCAGCGAATAGCGCCGTAGCGCCAGGTCGCACCGTGGATCGCGGACCTGTCTCGCCAGACTTCGGAAACCGGCCATCGCCCTGCACCTCCGTCACACCTGCACCTGTACTTCGGTCACTTCGGCGTCGTCGTACGGACGTCGCCGAATAGACGTATCGACAAGCGATTCGGCTCCATCCGATTTCCGATGCCCCGCGCAAGCCGATCCACCCGTTCCAAAAAGTGACGCTCGTTCATCTTCCAACCAGGGCATACCGGCGGTAACGTCCGGCCCACCCTTAGTCGGGAGGAGCTGCCATGCCACGGCGCACCCCACGCAACGCCCTGGACAGACTGAGAACTCCCCGCGGCTTCCACGGGTTCCTGAAGGGCGCGTCCGTATGCGCCCTCGTTGCCGGCCTTTTGTCACCGCTTTCCCCCGCGATGGCCGCCGGAACGGGCTTGACCTCGGAGATAACCGCGGAAGCGAGCACTGAAAAGATCACGCAAGAGATCACGCAAGAGATCACCGGAAGCCATGCCGAACCGGCGGCCAACGACCATTGCGGCGGCCAGTGTTCCGACATTCTGCCGCCTGGTCAGAACGGCAACGCCACCCTCGCCCAGATCCTTCTCAACCAGGCCTTCGGCACCCAGCCCGCCCATGCCGAAGACCAGCTCGGGCCCTACGCGAACCTCGCCGCCGGCTATTCCGGCCTCACCAACGAGAAGATCAACACCTTCTTCAACGACGCGTCCTTCGGCGTCCCCGACGGCCAGGTCGCCTCCACCGTCCGCCCCGCCGGCCGCGGCGACGTGACCATCGTGCGCGACAAGAAGACCGGCGTGCCGCACATCACCGGTACCACCCGCTACGGCACCGAGTTCGGCGCCGGTTACGCGGCGGCCCAGGACCGGCTGTGGCTGATGGACCTCTTCCGGCACGTCGGACGCGGCCAGTTGACCCCCTTCGCCGGCGGCGCCCCCGCCAACCAGGGCCTGGAGCAGCAGTTCTGGCGCAGCGCCCCGTACACCGAGGCCGACCTCGCGGAGCAGATCGAGAGTGCCGCCGCCAAGGCCGGCGAGCGCGGCGAACTGGCCCTGGCCGACGTGGACGCCTACGTCGCCGGAATCAACGCCTACATCGACGCCTCCGACAAGGGCCGCTACTTCCCCGGCGAGTACGTCCTGACCGGCCACAAGAACGCCATCACCAACGCCGGCACCATCGAGCACTTCAAGCGCACCGACCTGATCGCGCTGGCCTCCGTCATCGGCTCCCTCTTCGGCGCCGGAGGCGGCGGCGAGGTCACCAACGCGCTGTCACTGCTCGCCGCCCAGGAGAAGTACGGCGTAGCCGAGGGCACCGAGGTCTGGGAGTCCTTCCGCCAGCGCAACGACCCCGAGGCGGTCCTCACCCAGCACGCCGGCAGCTTCCCGTACCTGCCCAAACCGGACGACCCGCAGGGTGCGGCCCTGCCCGACGCCGGCTCGGTCCAGGCGGAGCCGCTGGTGTACGACCGTACGGGCAGCGCGGCCGGTCCGAGCGCGACCGGTGCCTCCGCCACGGCGGCGGACGCGGCCGTCACCTCGGCCCGGCGCGGCATGTCCAACGCCCTCGTGGTCAGCGGCGAGCACACCGCGAGCGGCCACCCGGTCGCCGTGTTCGGCCCGCAGACCGGCTACTTCGCGCCGCAGCTCCTCATGCTCCAGGAGATCCAGGGCCCCGGCATCAGCGCCCGCGGCGCCTCCTTCGCGGGTCTGAGCATGTACGTCGAACTCGGCCGCGGCCAGGACTACGCGTGGAGCGCGACCACCTCCGGCCAGGACATCATCGACACCTACGCCGTCGAGCTGTGCCAGGACGACCACCACTACCTCTACCGCGGCACCTGCACGCCGATGGAGAAGGTCGAGCGGAAGAACGCCTGGAAGCCGACCGTCGCGGACGGCACCGCGGCCGGCTCCTACACGATGCGGGTCTGGCGCACGAAGTACGGCCCGGTCGAGTACCGCGCCACCGTCGGCGGCAAGAAGGTCGCCTACACCACCCTGCGCTCCTCGTTCCTGCACGAGGCCGACTCGATCATCGGCTTCCAGATGCTCAACGACCCGGACTACCTGAACAGCCCCGAACGCTTCCGGAGCGCCGTCCAGAACATCAACTACACCTTCAACTGGTTCTACGCCGACTCCGAGCACACCGCGTACTACAACAGCGGCGACAATCCGGTCCGGGCGGACGGCGTCGACGCCGACTTCCCCGTCTGGGCGCGGCCGGCGTACGAGTGGCGGGACTGGGACCCGGCCGCCAACACCGCCCGGTACACCCCGGCCTCCGCCCACCCGCGCTCCGTCGACCAGGACTACTACGTCTCCTGGAACAACAAACAGGCCAGGGACTACACCACCGCCCCCTGGGGCAACGGCTCCGTCCACCGCGGCAACCTACTCGACGACCGCGTCAAGAAGCTGGTGGCCGAGGGCGGTGTGACCCGGGCCGCGCTGGTGAAGGCGATGGCCGAGGCGGGCCTCGCCGACCTGCGGGCCGAGGGCGTACTGCCCGACTTGCTGAGGGTGATCGAGTCGGCGCCGGTGACCGACCCCGCGGCGAAGACCGCCGTGGACCGGCTCAAGGCGTGGCGCTCGGCGGGCGCCCTGCGCACGGAGACCTCGGCCGGCTCGAAGAAGTACGCTCACGCCGACGCGATCCGCACGCTGGACGCCTGGTGGCCGCTGCTGGTGAAGGCCGAGTTCGAACCGGGCCTCGGCAGCGACCTGTACACCGCGTTCACCCGCAACCTGCCCGTCGACGAGTCCCCGTCCGCCGCCCACGGCCCGACCGGCGCACACGCCGGCAGCGCCTTCCAGTACGGCTGGTGGAGTTATGTCGACAAGGACATCCGGTCCGTCCTCGGTGAGCGCGTCGCGGGGCCGCTCGCGCGCGCGTACTGCGGCGACGGCGACCTCGCCGCCTGCCGGGACACCCTGGTCTCGACCCTGAAGGAGGCGGCGGGCCGGACGCCCGCGCAGGTCTATCCCGGCGACGACAACTGCTCGGCGGGCGACCAGTGGTGCGCCGACTCGGTGATCCACCGCACCCTCGGCGGCATCAAGCACGGCGGGATCGGCTGGCAGAACCGGCCGACCTACCAGCAGGTCGTGGAGTTCACGTCCCACCGGTGACCGGCCCGTCCCACGGTCACCTGCACCGGACGCACGGTCACCTGTAGAGGAGGTACTGGCGGCGCGTCCCGCGGAACGCCGCCAGTTCCTCCTCCCAGCCGCCCACCACCTCGTCGGTGTCCGCGCCCGCGTCGATCATCGTGCGCACCCGCGCGGAGCCGGTGAGCTTGTCGATCCAGTTGTCCGGCCGCCAGGCGAAGCCGTCCCACGTCTGCTTCGCGGTCACCAGGAGGGCGATCCCTGTGCGCACCGGGTCGAAGTCGGCCCGGTCGTGCACATGGAGCTGCACGCCGCCGACGGTCTTCCCCTGGAACTTGGAGAAGGTGGGCGCGAAGTACGCCTCCCTGAAGCGCACGCCGGGCAGCTCGAGTCCGTTCGCGGCTACGGCCCAGCTCCCGTCGATGCCCTCCGCCCCGATCAGCTCGAACGGGCGGGTGGTGCCGCGCCCCTCCGACAGGTTCGTGCCCTCGAACAGGCAGGTGCCCGAGTAGACGAGGGCGCACTCCGGCGTCGGCATGTTCGGGCTCGGCGGCACCCAGGGCAGCCCGGAGGTGTCGAAGAACTCCGAGCGCTTCCAGCCCGACATCGGCACGGTCTCCAGCGGCACCGGCGACGTCAGGAACTCGCCGTTGAAGAGCCGCGCCAGTTCGGCGACCGTCATGCCGTGCGCCTGGGCGATCGGCTGCCGGCCGACGAAGGTCGCGAACTCCTTGTGCAGGATCGGGCCCAGGGCCGCCCGCCCGGTCACCGGGTTCGGCCGGTCCAGGACCACGAACCGCTTGCCCGCGAGCCGGGCCGACTCCATGCAGTCGAACAGCGTCCAGATGTACGTGTAGAAGCGCGCGCCGACGTCCTGGATGTCGAAGACGACCGTGTCCACGCCGGACGCCGTGAAGATGTCCGCGAGCGGCTGCCCGCTCTTCAGGTACGTGTCGTAGACCGGCAGCCCGGTCGCCGGGTCGTCGTAGCGGCCCTCGGAGCCGCCCGCCTGCGCGGTGCCGCGGAAGCCGTGCTCCGGGCCGAATACGGCGGTCAGGTCCACGCGGTCGTCGGCGTGCATGACGTCGACGATGTGGCGTACGTCCCGGGTGATGCCGGTCGGGTTGGTGACGACGCCGACCTTCTGTCCGTCCAGCAGGGCGTAGCCGTCGCCGGCGAGGCGTTCGAAGCCGGTGCGCAGCCGGCGGCCGCCGTGGCCCCCGGGCGCCGCCTGAGCCGTGCCGGTCGCGGCGGCCGTGGTGGTGGCCGCCACCGCGGCCGTCGTGGCGAGCAGGGACCGTCTGGACAGCGTCATGCGGTGACCTCCGTGATCGCGGCGGGTGTCATGCGCACGCACGCTAACCCGCGTCCCCGGCCGCACGGAATGGAGTAGACCGCGTTTCGCCTCTTCCGTCGTACATACCGACTGGTTAGTCTGGCGTTGCAGCAGGCCCACGCAGGTGGTGTCGCAGCCGTGTCGAAGGAGACCGATGGTGGAAGCCGTGCAGAATGCCGGAGTCGTCGTCACCGGGGCGGGAGGCGGTATCGGCGCCGCGCTGGCCCGCCGCTTCGCCGCCGAGGGTGCCCGGGTCGTCGTCAACGACCTGGACGCCGACCGGGCCAAGGCCGTCGCCGACGAGATCGGCGGCATCGCGGTCCCGGGCGACGCCTCCACGATCGTCACCGAGGCCCGCGAGGCGCTCGGCGGCACGGTCGACGTGTACTGCGCCAACGCGGGCGTCGGCTCCGGGGGTTCCGAGGCGGCCGAGGAGGCGGTCTGGGCGCTCGCCTGGGACGTCAACGTCATGGCGCACGTGCGCGCGGCCCACGAACTGATCCCCGACTGGCTGGAGCGCGGCAGCGGCCGTTTCGTCTCCACCGTCTCGGCCGCCGGACTGCTCACCATGATCGGCGCCGCGCCCTACAGCGTCACCAAGCACGGCGCCTACGCCTTCGCCGAGTGGCTGTCCCTCACGTACCGCCACCGCGGGGTCAAGGTGCACGCCATCTGCCCGCAGGGCGTGCGCACCGACATGCTCACCGCGAGCGGCAGCGCGGGCGAACTGGTGCTCCAGCCCACCGCGATCGAGCCGCGGGACGTCGCGGACGCCCTCTTCAAGGGCATCGAGGAGGACCGCTTCCTGATCCTGCCGCACCCCGAGGTCGCCGAGTACTACCAGGCCCGCGCCGCCGAGCCCGACCGCTGGCTGCACGGCATGAACCGCCTCCAGCGGCAGTGGGAGGAGGCGACGGCCCGATGACCGGCTCCCGTTACGCCGCCAAGCCCTGGCTGGACCTGCTGACCGACGCCCAGAAGGCCCCGCTCGACCCGGACGCCTCCCTGGTGCACGCCCTGCGCCGGGCCGCCGCCGAGGCTCCCGACCGCGCCTTCCTCGCCTACTTCGACGGCCGCCTCACCTACCGCGAGGTGGACGAACTGAGCGACTCCGTCGCCGGGCACCTCGCCGCGCGCGGCCTGGAGCGCGGGGAGCGGGTCGCGGTCCTGCTGCAGAACTCCCCGCACTTCGTGCTCGCCGTGCTGGGCGCCTGGAAGGCGGGGGCGGTCGTCGTGCCCGTCAACCCCATGTACAAGTCGGGGGAGGTCGGCCACGTCCTGCGGGACGGGGAGGTGGCCGCGCTGATCTGCTCCGACCGGGCCTGGGAGTCGTACCTGCGCGAGACGGCGGCCGACACGCCCGTACGGATCGTCCTCACCGGATGCGAGCTGGACTTCCAGACCCGTCAGGACGCGCGTGTGCTGACCTTCGAACGGCTGCCGGGCGCCGGCGACGCCGACGACCTCGCGGCGGCGGCCCGTGCCGGACACAAGGCTCCGGCCGGCCGCGACCCGGAGCCCGGCGACACCGCGCTCATCAGCTACACCTCGGGCACCAGCGGCACGCCCAAGGGCGCCACCAACACCCACCGCAACATCATGTACAACGCCGAACGGCAGCGCACCGGGCTCGGTCTGCCCGAGGCGCCGGTCTACTTCACGCTGGCGCCGCTGTTCCACATCACCGGCATGGTCTGCGAGTTCGGGGCCTGTCTGAACAGCGTGGGCACGCTCGTCCTGGCGTACCGCTTCGAGGCGGGCGTCGTGCTGGACGCGTTCGCCGAGCACCGGCCGCACTACACGGTCGGCCCGTCCACCGCCTTCATGGCGCTGGCCGCCCACCCGTCCGCCACCCGCGAGCACTTCGCGTCCTTCGCCAACATCTCCTCCGGCGGCGCGCCGCTGCCGCCCGCCCTGGTGGAGAAGTTCCGCGCGGGCTTCGGGCCGTACATCCGCAACGGCTACGGGCTCACCGAGTGCACCGCACCCTGCGCCTCGGTCCCGCCGCACCTGGAGGCGCCCGTCGACCCGGCCTCCGGGACCCTCGCCGTCGGCGTGCCCGGCCCCGAGACCGACGTCCGGATCGTCGACGAGCAGGGCGCCGAGGTGCCCTTCGGGGAACAGGGCGAGATCGTGGTCAGCGGCCCCCAGGTCGTCCCCGGCTACTGGCGGCGCCCCGACGCCACCGCCGAGACCTTCCCCGGCGGCGAGCTGCGCACCGGCGACATCGGCTTCATGGACGCCCAGGGGTGGCTCTACGTCGTCGACCGCAAGAAGGACATGATCAACGCCTCCGGGTTCAAGGTCTGGCCGCGCGAGGTCGAGGACGTGCTCTACACCCACCCGGCGGTACGCGAGGCCGCCGTCGTCGGTGTGCCCGACGGGTACCGCGGAGAGACCGTCAAGGCGTACATCAGCCTCCGTCCGGGTGCCGAGACGGCGCCGGACGCACTCGCCGCGTACTGCGAGGAGAGACTGGCCGCCTACAAATACCCGCGCCAGGTGGAGATCCTGCCCGACCTGCCGAAGACGGCGAGTGGGAAGATCCTCCGTCGGGAACTGCGTTCCCGTACGCACCAGGACGGACATTGAACGGACACTGAAACGGAAAGGCAGGTGACGGCAGTGCCCAGGACCACGGACGGGGACGGCACTCCGGTGCCGCAGCGGCTCCTGGCCGCCGCCACCCGGCTCTTCGCGGAGCAGGGCTACGACCGCACCTCGGTACAGGAGATCGTGGAGGCGGCCGGCGTCACCAAGGGAGCGCTGTACCACTACTTCGGCTCCAAGGACGACCTCCTGCACGAGGTCTACGCGCGCGTGCTGCGCCTCCAGCAGGAACGCCTGGACGCCTTCGCGGACTCCGACGAGCCGGTCGAGAAGCGGGTGCGGGACGCGGCGGCCGACGTCGTCGTCACCACCATCGACAACCTCGACGACGCGTCGATCTTCTTCCGCTCCATGCACCAGCTGAGCCCGGAGAAGAACAAGCAGGTGCGCGCGGAGCGCCGGCGCTACCACGAACGCTTCCGCGCGCTCATCGAGGAGGGCCAGCGGGCCGGCGTCTTCACCAAGGAGACACCGGCCGACCTGGTGGTGGACTACCACTTCGGCTCCATCCATCACCTGTCCACCTGGTACCGGCCCGACGGCCCGCTCAGTCCGCAGGAGGTCGCCGACCACCTGGCCGACCTGCTGCTG
The DNA here is from genome assembly GCF_055564775.1 of Streptomyces sp. NPDC028991. Taxonomy (NCBI): domain Bacteria; kingdom Bacillati; phylum Actinomycetota; class Actinomycetes; order Kitasatosporales; family Streptomycetaceae; genus Streptomyces; species Streptomyces sp. NPDC028991. The sequence goes on from NZ_JBVHVP010000017.1 coordinate 114,757, forward strand.
CGGGCCCTGCGCCCGTGAGGTGACGCCCCCCGGGCCGGGGGGCGCCGTCTCGTTCACAGGTACTTCTCGGTCTACAGGTACTTCTCGGTCTACAGGTACTTCTTGATCTCCCGGCGGGCGAGCGAGCGCTGGTGCACCTCGTCCGGGCCGTCGGCGATCATCAGGGTCCGGGCGCCCGCGTAGAGCTCGGCCAGCGGGAAGTCCTGGCTCACGCCGCCCGCGCCGTGCAGCTGGATCGCCCGGTCGATGATGTCGACCACCGCGCGGGGCGTGGCGATCTTGATGGCCTGGATCTCGGTGTGGGCGCCCCGGTTGCCGACGGTGTCCATCAGCCAGGCGGTCTTGAGGACGAGGAGCCGCAGCTGCTCGACGGTCACGCGCGCGTCCGCGATCCAGTTGTGGACGACGCCCTGCTGGGCCAGCGACTTGCCGAAGGCGTCGCGGGACACCGCGCGGCGGCACATCAGCTCGATCGCGCGCTCGGCCATGCCGATCAGCCGCATGCAGTGGTGGATGCGGCCCGGACCGAGGCGGGCCTGGGCGATCGCGAAGCCGCCGCCCTCCTCGCCGACCAGGTTCGACACCGGCACGCGCGCGCGGTCGAAGGTCACCTCGGCGTGGCCGCCGTGGTAGTGGTCCTCGTAGCCGAAGACCTGCATGGCCCGGTCGACGGTGACGCCGGGTGTGTCGCGGGGGACCAGCACCATGGACTGCTGGCGGCGGATGTCCTCGCCGTCCGGGTCGGTCTTGCCCATCACGATGAAGATCCGGCAGTCCGGGTTCATCGCACCGGAGATGTACCACTTGCGGCCGGTGATGACGTACTCGTCACCGTCGCGCTCGATGTGCGTCGTGATGTTCGTGGCGTCGGAGGAGGCCACGTCCGGCTCGGTCATCGCGAACGCCGAGCGGATCTCACCGGCGAGCAGCGGCTGGAGCCACTGCTTCTGCTGCGTCTCGTCGGCGAACTGGGCCAGCACCTCCATGTTCCCGGTGTCCGGCGCCGCGCAGTTCGTCGCGGTGGGCGCCAGTTGCGGACTGCGGCCGGTGATCTCGGCGAGCGGCGCGTACTGGAGGTTGGTGAGGCCGGCGCCGTGCTCGGCGTCGGGGAGGAAGAGGTTCCACAGGCCCTGGCGGCGGGCCTCGGCCTTCAGGTCCTCCACGACCTGCGGGGTGTCCCAGGGGGAGGCCAGGCGGGCGCGCTGCTCGTGGGCGACCTGCTCGGCCGGGTAGACGTGCTCGTCCATGAAGGCGAGCAGCTTGGCGCGGAGTTCCTCGGTGCGTGCGTCGAACGCGAAGTCCATGACGGATCAGCCTTCCTGGAGGGTGGTCAGGCCGTGCTCGATGAAGACGGGGACGAGGTCGCCGATGCGGTCGAAGCCGCGGCCGACGGTCTGGCCCAGCGTGTAGCGGTAGTGGATGCCCTCCAGGATCACGGCGAGCTTGAACCAGGCGAACGCCGTGTACCAGGCGACGGCGGACACGTCGCGTCCCGAGCGCGCGGCGTACCGCTCGATCAGCTCGGCGGGGGCGGGGTGGCCGGGGGCCTGGGCCGTGGTGGAGACCGGGGAGTCGGGCATGCCGAGCGGCATGCTGTACATCACCAGCAGGCCGAGGTCGGTGAGCGGGTCGCCGAGGGTGGACATCTCCCAGTCGAGGATCGCGTTGATCTCGTCGCGGTCGCCGCCGATGAGAACGTTGTCCAGGCGGTAGTCACCGTGCACGACGGCCGGGGCGGGGGAGCGGGGCAGCTCCCGGCCGAGGGTGGCGTGCAGCTCGTCGATGCCGGCCAGGTCGCGGTCGCGGGAGGCGTCCAGCTGCTTGGCCCAGCGGCGCAGCTGGCGGTCCAGGAAGCCCTCGGGGCGCCCGAAGTCGCCCAGGCCCACGGCGGCGGGGTCCACCGCGTGCAGTTCGACGAGTGTGTCGACCAGGTTGAGCACCGCGGCGCGGGTGCGCTCGGGGCCGAGCGGGGCGAGCTGGTCGGCGGTGCGGTAGGGGGTGCCCTCGACGAACTCCATGACGTAGAAGGGCGACCCGACGACCTCCTCGTCCTCGCAGAGGAGCACCGGGCGCGGTACCGGCACGTCCGTCGGGTGCAGGGCGCTGATGACGCGGTGCTCGCGCCTCATGTCGTGGGCGGTGGCCAGGACGTGGCCGAGCGGGGGTCGTCGTACGACCCAGCGCGCGGTACCGTCCGAGACCGCGTAGGTGAGGTTCGACCGTCCGCCCTCGATCAGCCGGCCGGACAGCGGACCGGTCACCAGGCCGGGCCGCTCGCGGTCGAGCAGGCCGCGCAACCGGTCGAGATCGAGTCCGGGCGGGTGGTCGGGGCTCATCGTCGCTCCTACGGCAGGTGAACAGTACCCGACTTATGATGCCGACCGGTCGGTATGCCGTCCAGTAGGGGAGCGGAACGTGATCGGCGCCACGATAGATCGACAGCTCCCCGCACGGGAGTGCGGGGAGCTGTCGGATGGGGTCGCGGCGGGTGGGTGGCCGTCGGTCAGTGGTCGTCCCAGTGGCCGTCGTGGGCGGCGTGGCGGTGACCGTCGTGCAGGTAGTCGACGTGGTCGCCGTGGCGGACGCCCGTGTGTCCGCAGTCTTCGCCGTGCCGGTGGCCGTGGCTCTCGTGCGGGGTGTGTCCGGAGGGTTCGCACTCGTCCCAGTGGCCGCCGTGCTGCCGGTGCAGGTGCCCGTCGTGCGCGTAGTCGACGTGGTCGCCGTGGGGCACCTCCGTGTGACCGCAGTGCGGGCCGTGGTCGTGGTCGTGGTCCTGGGCGGGGTGTTCCTGGTGGAGAGTGGTCATGAACCTCACCTTAACGGTGCATATCCGGACATTCAGCTTGCGTGGTGTTCGGGTACCCAGGAGGGTCGGAGCCATGAAGGCGATCAGTTACGCACGGTACGGCGGTCCCGAGGCACTGGAGTACGGGGACGTCCCGGATCCGCGGGTCGGGCCCGACTCGGTGCTCGTGAAGGTGCGGGCCGCGGCCGTCAATCCCGTCGACTGGAAGTGCCGCGACGGGCACCTCGACGCCATCCTCCAGCCCGTCTTCCCCGTGATCCCGGGATGGGACGTCTCGGGGGTCGTCGTGCAGCCCGGGGCCTCCGTCACGGAGTTCGCCGTCGGCGACGAGGTCGTCGGCTACGTCCGTGAGGACTTCCTCTCGCGAGGGACCTTCGCCGAATACGTGGCGGCGCCCGTGCGCACCCTCGCGCGCAAGCCGCGCAATCTCACCTACGAGGAGGCGGCCGGGCTGCCGCTGACCGGGCTGACCGCCTACCAGGTGCTGGTGAAGGCGCTGGAGGTGAAGCGGGGCGAGACCGTCCTCGTGCACGCCGCCGCGGGCGGGGTCGGCTCGATCGCCGTGCAACTGGGGCGGCATCTGGGGGCGCGGGTCATCGGTACGGCGAGCGGGCACAACCACGACTTCGTGCGGGGGCTGGGCGGGGAGCCGGTGACGTACGGGGAGGGGCTGGCCGAGCGGGTGCGGGGGCTGGCGCCCGAGGGTGTGGACGCGGTGTTCGACACGGTCGGCGGCGAGACGCTGAAGACCTCGGCGAACCTGCTGGCCACCGAGGGCCGCCTCGTGTCGATCGCCGACGCGGACGTCGTCGACTACGGCGGGCGGTACCTCTTCGTGCGTCCCGACGCCGCGGACCTGCTGCGGCTGAGTGAACTGGCGGAGCAGGGGGTCGTGAGCGTGCACGTGTCGGAGACGTTCCCCCTGGAGCGGGCGGCGGACGCGCACCGGCGGAACCAGGAGGGGCGGACGCGGGGGAAGATCGTGGTGACGGTGGACTGGGAGTAGCGGGGCGGGGCGCGTCCCGGACGCCGGAACGTTCCTAGAGGACCAGGAACGCGCCGCACACCGCCAACGCCACCGTGCACAGGGCCGCCGCCGTGGCCTGCGGCGGGGGCAGGGCGCGGGGTCTGTTCGCCGCGGCGAGGGTGCGGATGCGGCCGTGGGCGATGCGGAGGAAGGCCAGCCAGAGGGCGCAGCACAGGGCGGCGGCGACGACGGTGGCGGGATTCGCGCCGCCGTGCAGCGCGGTCTTCGCGGCGAGGACGGCCACGACGGTGCCGGACAGGGTCGTGCGGCGCCAGGCGAGCCGGGTGCGCTCGGGCTGGAGCCCGGGATCGCGGTCGGGGGCGGGATCGGGGGCCGGGTCGGGACCGGGGCCGGAGGCGTGGGCGCCGGTGCTCACGTTCAGCCCTCCCAGCCGACGAGGACCACGACGACCATCGCCACGGCGACCACGGCGACGACCAGGCTGAGCAGGGCCGGGAAGCGGGAGACGGGGAGGTCCTCGCCGCGGCGCATGGCGCGTTCGCAGCGCACCCAGTGGTTCACCGCCCGCAGCGAGCACAGCACGCCGGCGGCGAGCAGCGCGAGCGCGAGACCCACCCGCCAGCCCCAGCGCAGGTCGGGCAGGAACTGGTCCACCGCGAACCCGCCGCCGACCAGGGCGAGAGCGGTGCGCAACCAGGCCAGGAAGGTGCGCTCGTTCGCCAGCGAGAACCGGTAGTCGGGGGTGCCGCCCTCTTGCCGGATCTCCTCGGGCGCGAACCAGAGCCGGGCGTTCCGCACGAATTCGATCACGCGGGGACCCTATCGGGCGGCCGCGGAATGCCTGCGGCGGCCTGCGCGGGTCCGGTGGAAGTGCGGGCAGCGCGTTCGGCCCGCCAGGCCCCGAACGCCCCCGGGAGACACCCCCGGGAGACACTCGGGAGACACCCCCGGGAGACACCCCCGGGAGACACCCCCGGGAGCGGCGCCCAGGAGCGGCGCGGGTGGGCGCTGGGGGACCTCCTCTAGGGGGAGGCACCCCGCGTCGCCGGGCCGCGCGTCCCACCCCCGCGCCCACGCGCACCGTGCCCGCGCCCACGCGCACCGTGCCCGCGCCGGCTTGCGCCCCCGGCCCACGCGGGCGCCGGGTACTACACCGGGCCTCGCCCCGCCGAGCCCGTAGCGGCGTCTCGGCACCCCGCCGAGCCCGCAGCCGCGCCCCGTCACCCAGCAGCCGGGTCCCGCTGCCGCGCCCCGTCACCCCCGCCGAGCCCGCAGCCGCGAATACGCCGCCAACCCGTCCGGCACCCATTCCCACTCCCCGAGCCGCCGCGCCACCTCCTCCTCCGTGAGGAACCCGTGCCAGGCCACCTCCTCCACCTGCGGAGCGACCGGCCCTTCGCAGCGCACCTCGTACACCGCCGACCACCATGTCCGCCCGGCGCCGTCGTCGTACAGGAACTTGAAGAGGTACTCCGGGCGGGGCAGCCCGCTCACCCCCAGTTCCTCCTCCGCCTCGCGCAGCGCCGCGTCGTCGTAGGACTCGCCCGCGCCCACCACCCCGCCGACGAACATGTCGTACAGGGAGGGGAACACCAGCTTCGTCGCCGTGCGGCGGTGGACGAAGACGCGTCCCTCGGCGTCCCGGGCCCACACGAACACGCAGCGGTGGCGCAGCCCCTGGGCGTACGCGTCACCCCGCCGGGCCTGCCCGGTGACGCGGTCGTTCTCGTCGACGATGTCGAGGATCTCGTCAGCAGCGTTCATCCGCCCATCCAAGCAGCGGCCCCGCTCAGCGCCGTTGCGGGTCCCCGTGCGCGCCCGTGCCCCGCGGCATCGCCCGGTGCGGGGCCGGCAGGACGGTGCCGGTCACCGCCGCCGTAGTCGAGGGGGTGAGGTCCGCCGGGTGAGTGCCGCGTCCGGGTGCCGAGGTGAGCGGTGATGAGTGACAAGTTCGGCCGGAATCAAGGCAGTTGACGCGTGTAACGACGAGCCGAGCCTTGACGGAAAGCGTTGGCTGCCGCTTTGCTGTGCGTGATCAGTTCATGGCAAACCGGCTACGACGACCTACCGCGTCGCGTGAGGAAGTTCCCGCGGTGTCCCCACCTCCGCCTCCCCTCGGCCGCGGCCGCAAACGCGCCGCCCAGGCCTTCGACGACGCCCTCGACGACGCCGAACTGATCGCCGTACGCGCCGCGTTGACCCAGGGGCGATGGCAGTCCGCCCGCTCCCTGCTGGTCCACACGGGCGACGACTGGGACCGCCGCGGACACCGGGTGGCCGTGCTCGCCAGGGAGCCCTACAGCGCCCCCTGGGCACGCGAGTGGCTGCTCGCCGAACCCGAGTCCGCGGACGCCTCCGTACTGCTCGCCCTCGCGCTGGTCCACCGCGCGTTGCGCGGCAAGGAGAAGCCGGCCCGGGTACGGGAGACGTGCCGGGACGCCGCCGCGCTCGCCCCGGACGATCCGACGCCCTGGCTCGGGCTCCTCATGCTGGAGTGTTCGCTCGGCGCCGACGGCGAGGCCGTCCGAATCTTCGATGAGGTGCGGGCGCGATACGCCGATCACCACCACGCCCATCACCTGATGGTGGCCCGGCTCGCCGAACGCGGCGGCGACGGCGGCCCCGACCCGCTGCACGAGGTGTACGACTTCGCCAACTGGGCCGCCGAGCAGGCCCCCGCCGACTCTCCCCTGGCCATCCTCCCGGTCGTCGCGCACGCCGAGCGCTACCGCGTGCTCGCCGCCGCCGGCCACGAGTCCGCCGACCCGAACGCCTCCGGTCACTGGGCCGGCCGCCGCGCCCGGCTGGTGATGAAGGCGGCCTTCGACTGGTGGCTGGAGTGGGAGCAGGACGGCCATCCGCGCCGGCTGATCGACCTCAACTTCCTCGCCCACGCCAAATCCTGCGAGGGCCGGGCCGCCGAGGCCGCCGCCCTGTTCCACCGCATCGGCGGACACGTCACGCCCGCCCCGTGGTCGTACCCGGACCGCGACCCGTACCCGGCCTTCCGTGCCGCCCGCGCGAGCGCGCTCGGCACGGCCTGACATCCCCCGACGAATCCCACGGACACGAAAGAAGGACGCCCTCCGATGACCACGGGCAGTTCGAGTACGAGCAGATCCGCGAGCGGTGGTGGCGCCATCAGCACCTTCAAGGGGCAGGAGCGGGCGCTGCGCGCCGACCGGCTGGGTACGGGGGGCCTGCTGCTGTCCGTGCTGGCCGCCACCGCCCCGCTGATGGTCGTCGCCGGGGTCATGCCCACCACCTTCGCGGTGATGGGCATCGTCGGACAGCCGCTGCTCTTCGTGCTGCTGGGCGTGGTGCTGATCCTTTTCAGCGTCGGATACGCCGAGATGAGCCGGCACGTGCACAACGCGGGCGCCTTCTACGCGTACATCTCCCGCGGACTCGGCGGAACCGCCGGCGCGAGCGCCGCGATGGTCGCGCTGGTCGCCTACAACGCCCTCCAGGTCGGCATCTACGGCATCTTCGGCTTCGAGGTCTCCGGGCTCCTGGCCACCTACGCCGACCTGGAGGTCGCCTGGTGGATACCGGCGCTGCTGGCCGTGCTCGCGGTCGGCACGCTGGGCTGGCTGAAGATCGACGTCAACGCGCGCGTACTGGGCGTTCTGCTGCTCATCGAGGTCGTGCTGGTCGTCGTCTTCGACATCGCCGCCGTCGCCGATCCGGGGCCGCAGGGGCTGTCGCTGCACGCCTTCGACCCCGACACCCTGACGGGGGCGGGCGTGGGGACCGCGCTGTGCTTCTGCATCGCCGCCTTCCTCGGCTTCGAGCAGGCCCCCGTGTACGCGGAGGAGACCAGCCGGCCGCACGTGCTCGTCCCGCGTGTCATGTTCCTGGCGGTGGGCGGGGTCGCGGTCTTCTTCGCGCTCAGCAGCTGGGCGCTGACCGTCGCCACGGGGCCCGACGGAATCGTCGGCACCGCGCAGGAGCAGAGTGCCGGGCTGCTGTTCTTCCTGACCGAGTCGCGGCTCGGCGGCACCTTCACCGACGTTCTGCACGTGCTGTTCGTGACCGGCATGTTCGCCGCCCTGCTCAGCTTCCACAACGTCGTCGCCCGGTACGCCTTCGCCATGGGACGGGAGGGGCTGCTGCCCGCCGCCTTCGGGCGGACCAGCGGTTCCAGCGGCGCGCCGGGCACCGGGTCGCTGCTCCAGAGCGCCGTGTCCGCGGTCGTGGTCATCGGGTTCGCGATCGCCGACGACAAGCCGAACGGCGACCCCACCCAGCCCGTGCTGCACCTGTTCACCTGGGGCGGCAACATCGGCGCCCTCGGCGTGATCGTGCTGATGGCCGCCGCCTCGTTCTCCGTCGTCGCCTTCTTCGTACGGCGTGGCGCCGCCGGTGCCCAGGGCGTGCGGCTGGCCACCTCCACCGTCGCGGGCGTCGCCCTGCTGGTGATCGCCGGTTACACGGTCAGGGACTTCGACGTCCTCGTCGGTACCGGTCCCGACTCCTCCCTGAGCTGGATGCTGCCGGGCATCATCGGGCTCGCCGCGCTCGGCGGTCTGGTGCAGGGCCTGGTGCTGCGTTCCAGGGCCCCCGAGCGCCACGCCCGTATCGGCCAGGGCAACGAGGCCTTCCAGCTGGACAAGGCCGCGTCCTCCTGACCCGCCCGGAGACGCCGAGGGCGGGCGCGGATCCGGGGCCGGGGCGAGCACGAACGCGCCCGCCCCGGGCCGCCTCCGTACCGCCGTACCGGACGCGTACGCCGACCGGCGTGCCGGGGGTGGGGACGAGGCGGACGAGGCCGACGAGGCCGACGAGGCCGGCCGGGCCGGGAGCATCGGCACCGTCACGGTGAGGCGCGGGTGGTCCGGCCGCGCCACCGGCAGGGCGGTGAAGGACGGGCCGGCGACCCGGACGACTCCGGCTGGCCGGCGGAGGCCGACGCGGCGATCGAGGCCTCCGGTGCGGCGGCGGGGCTGGACACCTGCCTGCGGCTGGTCCGGCGCGGCGGGGTCGTCCTCCAGCTCGGCACGCTGCCGCCGGGGCAGAGCCCCTTCGCCGTGCGCCGCGCCCGCCGCCTTCGCCGCCGCGACCACCAGGCAGCCGGTCGGCCCGGCGCCGCTTACCAGCAGGTGCCGGCCGGCCAGGCCCCCGGCCCGGCGTACGGCGTGCAGGGTGACGGAGAGGGGCTCCGCGGGGGCGGCACGGCGCGGGTCGAGTCCGGCGGGCAGGGGATGCCGGCCTCCGCGAGGCACCGGGCGAGGGCCGGCCCGATGCCCCGGCTGGAGCCGGTCACCAGGGCCGTGCGCCCGCCGATGTCGAAGAGAGGATGAGCCGTCATCGTCGTTCTCCTGCTTCCGGCCGACTGGTGAGTCCTGCGGCCATCGGCGTACTGCGGCTATATGACCAGGGACAACAGCAGGACCAGGCCACCCGCGACCACCGAGATGATCGTCTCCATGACGGACCAGGTCTTGATGGTCTGGCCGACGTTCAGGCCGAAGTACTCCTTCACCAGCCAGAAGCCGGCGTCGTTGACATGGCTGAAGAAGAGCGAGCCGGCGCCGATGGCCAGGACCAGCAGGGCCGCGTGCGTCGTCGACATGTCGGCTGCCAGCGGTGCGACCAGACCGGCCGCCGAGACGGTCGCCACGGTCGCCGAACCGGTCGCCAGCCGGATCGCCACCGCGATCAGCCAGGCCAGCAGCAGGGCCGGGATGGACCAGTCCTCGGAGATCTCCAGGACCATCTGGCCCACGCCGGAGTCGATCAGCGTCTGCTTGAAGCCGCCGCCCGCGCCGACGATCAGCAGGATGCCCGCGATGGGCGCGAGCCCCTTCTCGACCAGGCCCGAGAGGCGGTCCTTGCCGAACCCGGCCGGACGCAGCAGCGTGAAGATGCCGACGATCACGGAGACCAGCAGGGCGATCAGCGGGTTGCCGATCACGTCGAAGGTGCGCTGCACCACGTTCTCGGGATCGTCGACGATGATGTCGACGAGCGCCTTGGCCAGCATCAGCACGACCGGCAGCAGGATGGTGATCAGCGTGGCGCCGAAGCCGGGGCGCTTCTCCAGTTCCTCGGAGGTGCGCTGCGGGATCATGCGGTCGGGGGCCGGGACGTCCACCCAGCGGGCCGCGTACTTCGAGAACAGCGGACCGGCGATGATCACCGTCGGGATGGCGATCAGGACACCCAGCGCGAGCGTCACACCGAGATTGGCGCCGACCGCGTCGATAGCGACCAGCGGACCGGGGTGCGGCGGGACCAGACCGTGCATCACGGACAGACCGGCCAGCGCCGGGATGCCGATGCGCATCAGGGAGTAGTTGCCGCGCTTGGCGACCATCAGGACGACCGGGATCAGCAGGACGATGCCGACCTCGAAGAACAGCGGCAGCCCGATGACGGAGGCGATCAGCACCATCGTCCACGGCATCGAGCGAGGAGTCGCCTTGGCCAGGATGGTGTCCACGATCTGGTCGGCGCCGCCCGAGTCGGCGAGCATCTTGCCGAGGATCGCGCCGAGGGCGATCAGGACGCCGACGCCGGCGACGGTGGAGCCGAGCCCGGCGGTGAAGCTGGTGATGACCTTGTCCAGCGGCGCCCCGGCGAACGCGCCGAGCGCCAGTGACCCGATGGTCAGCGACAGGAAGGCATGCAGCTTGAACTTGGTGATGAGCAGGACGATGACGGCGATGCCCAGGAGCACGGCGATGCCCAGCTGGGCATGGCCGGCCGAGGTGATCGGCTCGACGGTGTCCGCTGCCAGCATCTCGGCGCTGAGTCTGGTCACGGTGGTTCCCTAAGGGTGATGGGGATACGGGGGAGGTCGGGGCCGTGCCCACGCGTGGCGGCACGACCCCGGGGGAGGGGGTGGGGGGTTACTGGGCGGACTCCGGAAGGTCCGTCAGGGCGTTCATCGCCCGTTCGGCGATCTCCTCCGGGCTGCCGGCGACGTCCACCGCGACTCCCGCCTCGTCCGGCTCCAGGGGCTGGAGCGTGGCGAACTGGGAGTCGAGCAGGGCCGTCGGCATGAAGTGCCCCTGCCGGTGCGACATCCGCTCCTCGATCAGCTCGCGGCTGCCCGTGAGATGCACGAAGACGACACCGGGAGCGGCGGCCCGCAGCCGGTCGCGGTACGACCGCTTCAGCGCCGAACTGCTCACCACCCCGCCGAGCCCCGCCCGCCCGTGCGCCCAGCCGCCGATGGCGTCCAGCCAGGGCAGTCGGTCCTCGTCGGCGAGCGGGGTACCGGCCGTCATCTTGGCGATGTTGGCCGGCGGGTGGAAGTCGTCGCCCTCGGCGTAGGGAACGCCGAGCCGGGCCGCGAGCAGGGGGCCGATGGTGGTCTTCCCGGTGCCCGCTACGCCCATGACCACGACGACATGGGGGGTGTGCAGTCGCTGCATCGCACTCTCGCTGTCTGCTGTCTTCGTCGACACGTGATGTCGACGCAACTGAAACCTATTAGGTACGACGAATTCAAGAGTCTGTGACATATAAGTCTGACTTTTTGTTCCCGTGATCCGCACCGTACGCTGAGTGCATGAGCACACCGGGCCGGGGGCTGCACGGCCGCGTACTGGACACCCTCGGCCCCGCGATCACAGCGGGCGAGTACGGTGCGGGCAGCGTTCTCCGCACGGACGAACTGGCACAGCGTTTCGAGGTGTCGCGTTCCGTGATGCGGGAGGCCGTGCGGGTGCTGGAGTCCATGCACCTGGTCGAGTCGCGCCGCCGCGTCGGCGTCACCGTCCTGCCCGAGTGCGAGTGGAACGTCTACGATCCGCAGGTCATCCGCTGGCGTCTGGCCGGCTCCGAACGCCCGCGCCAGCTCCGCTCCCTGACCGTGCTGCGGTCGGCGGTGGAACCGGTGGCGGCAGGCCTGGCGGCCCGCCTCGCCACACCGGAGCAGTGCGCCGAGCTGACCGAGTGCGCGCTCGGCATGGTCGCCAACTCACGCGGTCACCGGCTCGAGGAGTACCTCTTCCACGACGTGGCCTTCCACCGCGTCGTCCTGACCGCCTCCGGCAACGAGATGTTCGCCCGCCTCGGCGGTGTCGTGGCCGAGGTCCTGGCCGGCCGCACCCACCACGACGTGATGTTCGAGGACCCCGACCCGGCCGCCGTCACCCTGCACGTCCAGGTCGCCGAGGCGGTGCGGGCGCGGGACGCCGAGCGGGCCGAGCGGCTGACCCGGGAGATCACGGTGGGGGCGCTGCAGGAACTGGACATCCTGGCGCCCTGAAGCCCTGCCGGGCGGATCTACGCCAGGAACTCCCCGTCGACGTACACCCACGCCCCGTCGACGCGCTCGAAACGGCTCCGCTCGTGCAGCGAGCCGCCGCGGTAGGAGGCGCGGAAGGTGACCGTTCCCGTGCGGTGGAAGGCGGAACCGTCGGCCGTGTCCAGGAGCTCCAGCCCGGTCCAGCGCGTCCCCGGGTCCAGATCCAGGCGGGCGGGCCGGGTCCTCGGATGCCAGGTCTTCAGCAGGTATCCCGCGCCGCCCGTCACGAAGGCGCTGTAGCGGGAGCGCATCAGCGCCTCGGCGGTCGGCGCGGACGCCGCCCCCGTGTGGAACCGGCCGCAGCACTTCTCGTACGCCTCGGGCAGCCCGCAGGGGCAGGTACGCGTGGTCATGGCGGCCATTGTGCCTGGGCGTGGCAATACGTGTGCCTGGGCGTGGCAACGCTGCGAAAAAACAGAAGACCCCTGCCGAGCAGGGGTCCCGTCTGGTGTCCGAGGGGGGACTTGAACCCCCACGCCCGATAAAGGGCACTAGCACCTCAAGCTAGCGCGTCTGCCATTCCGCCACCCGGACAAGGTGTCTGTCGTGCGGGGTGTTCCCCGCGGCGACGACGTAAACATTACCAGGCTTTCCGGGGTGGCCGATCACCCCCTCCTTGGGCGCGGACGGCCCGAGGAGGAGGATGAGGGGGACCCACCAGCAGTGCAGTCAGCAGTGACATCAGCAGTGACACCAGTAGCGACACCAGCAGTGACAGCGGGAGGAAGCACGTGAGCGACTCGGGCACGGCCAGGAGCGTCACCGGCGAGGACGAGGTCGTCGACCTCTGCCGCGAGCTGATCCGGATCGACACCAGCAACTACGGCGACCACTCGGGTCCCGGTGAGCGCAAGGCGGCCGAGTACGTCGCCGAGAAGCTCGCCGAGGTGGGACTCGAACCGCAGATCTTCGAGTCCCACCCCGGACGCGCCTCCACGGTGGCCCGGATCGAGGGCGAGGACCCGTCCCGTCCGGCGCTGCTCATCCACGGTCACACCGACGTCGTCCCGGCCAACGCGGACGACTGGACCCACCACCCCTTCTCCGGCGAGATCGCGGACGGGTGCGTGTGGGGCCGCGGCGCCGTCGACATGAAGGACATGGACGCGATGACCCTCGCGGTCGTGCGCGACCGGCTGCGCACCGGGCGCAAGCCGCCGCGGGACATCGTGCTGGCCTTCCTCGCGGACGAGGAGGCCGGCGGGACGTACGGCGCCAAGCACCTGGTGCGCGAGCACCCCGAGCTGTTCGAGGGCGTCAGCGAGGCGATCGGCGAGGTCGGCGGGTTCTCGTTCACGGTCAACGAGAAGCTGCGGCTCTACCTGGTCGAGACCGCCGAGAAGGGCATGCACTGGATGCGGCTCACCGTCGACGGCACGGCCGGGCACGGTTCGATGACCAACGACGACAACGCGATCACGGAGCTGTGCGAGGCCGTGGCGCGGCTCGGCCGGCACAAGTGGCCGGTGCGGGTCACCAAGACCGTACGGGCCTTCCTGGACGAGCTGTCCGACGCGCTCGGCACCGAACTCGACCCCGAGAACATGGAGGAGACCCTCGCCAAGCTCGGCGGCATCGCCCGGATGATCGGCACGACCCTGCGCAACTCGGCGGCGCCCACCCAGCTCGGCGCCGGCTACAAGGTCAACGTCATCCCCGGCCAGGCCACCGCCCACGTCGACGGACGTTTCCTGCCCGGCCACGAGGAGGAGTTCCTCGCCGACCTCGACCGCATCCTCGGCCCGCGCGTGCGGCGCGAGGACGTGCACGCCGACAAGGCGCTGGAGACCGACTTCGACGGCCGGCTCGTCGACGCCATGCAGACCGCCCTGCGCGCCGAGGACCCGATCGCGCGGGCGGTGCCCTACATGCTCTCGGGCGGCACCGACGCCAAGTCCTTCGACGACCTCGGCATCCGCTGCTTCGGCTTCGCGCCGCTCAAGCTGCCGCCGGAGCTGGACTTCGCGGGCATGTTCCACGGGGTGGACGAGCGGGTGCCGGTGGAGGGGCTGCAGTTCGGCGTACGGGTGCTCGACCGTTTCATCGACGCGTCCTGATTGTCCCGATGAAACGCGACTTCCGCACGGTTCGGTAATCGGTCGCGCGTGCGGGAGTCGACCGGGAAGGGTGAATGCGCTCATAAGCTCGTAGCCTCATTAGTTCCTCCTCGTTACAGGTGATGCGATCAGCAAGTTGGGATCGCGTTTGCCAACTAGGAGGAATAATGCTCAAGAAGGTCGTCGCCGCCGCTGCTGCCACCGGTGGTCTGGTTCTCGCGGGTGCGGGCATGGCCGTCGCCGACTCCGGTGCCCAGGGTGCCGCCGTGCACTCGCCCGGCGTCCTTTCCGGCAACGTCGTCCAGGTGCCCGTTCACGTCCCGGTGAACGTCTGCGGCAACACGGTCTCCGTGATCGGTCTGCTGAACCCCGCCTTCGGCAACGTCTGCATCAACAAGTGACGTTGTGCCTCGCCCCGTGAGGGCCTGAGTCCGCCGGCCCCGGAGCGCGTGCCATGCGCTCCGGGGCCGACGGCCTTTCGTTCTTTCGAGGGCGTGGGAACCACGGAAACTTCGGAATTCTCGGCATTCTCGGTGCTACGGGACTTCTCGTATCACGGGACTAGGGCAAGGCAGGGATCCAGGAAATGCGACAGGGCACCCGTAAGGGCCTGATGACGATGGCGGCGGCGACCGGCGTGATCGCCGCCGCGGGCGGTGCCGCCCACGCGGACTCGGGGGCGCACGGCTCGAGTTCGGGTTCGCCCGGCGTGCTTTCCGGCAACACGGTGCAGGCGCCGGTGCACGTGCCGGTGAACGTCTGCGGGAACACGGTCGACGCCGTCGGCGTCCTCAACCCCGCGATGGGCAACTCGTGCGCCAACAAGGGCGGCGGCGCCTCCGGCGGATCCGGCGGATACGGCGACTCCGGCGGATACGGCGACTCCGGGGGCCGGGACGGCTCGCACGGGGGCTCGCACGCCGGCGGACACGCCACCGACTCGCCCGGGGTCGGCTCCGGCAACCACGTCGAGGCGCCGATCCATGTGCCGGTGAACGTGTGCGGCAACAGCGTCGACGTCGTCGGCGCCCTCAACCCGACCACCGGGAACGACTGCGGCAACGGCGGTGGCGTGGATCACTCGACGCCGCCCGACGGCGGTCACGAGACGCCCCCCGGTGACCCCGGTGACCCCGGTGACCCCGGTGACCCGGGGGAGCCCGGCACTCCGGGCAACCCGCCCGACTCGGGCGACGAGACGCCGGGGGGTTCCTCGCACGTCAACCAGCCGGACACCCAGACCGTCGCCCAGCCGCAGGGGGACGCGCAGCTCGCCGAGACCGGCAGCGACCTGCCCCTCGGCCTCGCCCTGCCGGTCGGTGCGGGCGCGCTGCTCGCGGGCACGGTGCTCTACCGCAAGGCGCGCGCCTCGGCGTGACGCCGCTCGGTCCGGGTCACCGGCACGCACCGCGGGCCCCGCATCGGCGGGGCCCGCTCCGTCTCCGTCACCCGCGCGCGGTCGAGCAGGGTCACCGGCTCACCAGGTGGCGCGTACCTGGCGGATGATCCGCCGCCGCAGCCGCACCTTGCGGCTGCCGTCGCGCAGCAGGCTCAGACGGTACAACTCCCAGTGTCCGTACTCGGCGTGGTCCGTCAGCAGACGTGTCGTCTCCTTGCGGGAAACCCCGCGCGGTAGGTACACATCGACAAATTCGTATTCCGGCATCGCATCTATTGTGCGGGCTGGGGCCCGGTACGGATAGCGTCTGCACTATGTCTGATGCTGCGCAGCCCACCGCTGCCGAGGTACGCGCCGCCGCCGAGGCGGTCAAGGCCGCGCTCGACCGCCACCTGGCCGCGGTCGAACGCCGGTCGGGGGAGGACGACCCGGCCGTCTACGACGCGTTCAACCAGCTGGCCGCGGCCGCGGAGGCGTACGACGAACTGCTCTACGACCGCTACGACGAGGTCACCCCGTTCGAGATCCCCGAGGCTGACGACACGCTGCCGCCGTACACGGGCCCCGAGGAGCCCAACGCGCTGAGCGTCCTGATCCGCCGTGACTACGCCGTGGCCGAGCCGCAGCGGCTGATGGCCCAGGCCCGGCGGGTCGAGGCGGCGGACGACGAGGGGGCGGGTGCGGCGGCCTCCGGCACGGTTCACGGTGCGCTCGGCCTCCTGTTCGGCGAGTTCGAGGCGGACGAGATCGCTTCCCGGCACAAGGAGTTCGGTCTGGAGGAGGGCGACTCCACGCTCTGGGTCACGGCCGCGGACGAGGCCGCCGACCCCGGCGAGTGGCTGGAGGCCCCGTTCGAACAGATCGATCCGCAACGGGTGGTCTGCCGCTTCGACGTCAGCGCGGTGTTCGACGACGGGTTCGACGACGGCCTCGATGACGAAGAGGAGGACGAGGACGAGGTCGGCCGCCGTGGCGTGGGGGAGCTGGACGAGGACCTGGACGAGGACCTGGGCACTGACGAGGACGCGGGCGAGGACCTGGACCCGCACGGGGACGAGGACCCGCACGGGGACGAGGACGACGACCGGGACGAGGACGGTGAGCCGGCGCGGCTGGGGGCGGGGCGCTGAGCGGCGGGCGCCGACCGGCTTGTCACCGAGCGTTCGGCGCCGCGATGGGCCGGCCGACCGGTGTGACGGTGGCGGTCTCGGGGGGTTGCGATTGCCCCCGTGGCCGCCACCGTCGCGTTCGCCCGGGACGGCCGGGCGGGGCGAGGCCTCCGGGATCAGCCGGCCACCGGTACCTGCGGCGCGAGCAGCACCGGCAGCCGCGTCGTGCGCGGCTTCGCCGGAATCTCGGCCACGGCGCGGGGCAGCGCCTGCTCCACGCCGTGCACCACGGACAGATGGCGGGCGGCCCGGCCGAACGCCGTGTAGACCCAGGGGCGGCTGATGGCCTGCGCGGCATCGCCGGGCAGGACCACGACCACCGCCGGCCACCGGCCGCCCACCGCCTGGTGCGCGGTCAGCGCCCAGCCGTGCCGGACGGACTGCTCCACCCGCTCCTTCGGCACGACGACGGTCCCGCCCGCGCACGACAGGCGCAGCCCGTCGGCGTCCGCCGTCACCACCCGGCCCGGCAGCGTACGGCCCGGCACGGGGGAGTAGGCGACACGGTCGCCGGGGTCGAAGCCGCCGAAGCGGCCGGGACCCGGGTTCAGCCGCGCCTTCAGCGCGGCGTTGAGCGCCCGTGTGCCGGCCGAGCCGCCGTGGCCCGGTGTGATCACCTGGGTCTCCTCGGCCGGGACGCCGATCGCGCGCGGCACCGAGTCGGCGACGAGCTGGACGGTGCGGTGCACGGCCTCGCCCGCATCCCGCACCGGCACGATCACGACCTCCTTACCGGGGGCCTCCACCTGGCTCAGCTCGCCGATGCCGATGCCGGAGACGAGTTCGCCGAGGGGGCCCGGGTCCGGCCGCCGCGAGGCGATCAGGGGGCAGGCACGCGCCGCCAGCAGGTCCGCGAAGATCCGCCCGGGACCCACGGACCACAGCACCGCCGGGTCCCCGGCCAGCACCAGCCGCGCCCCGTCCGGCAGCGACTCCACCAGCAGGGCGCCCGCCTCTACGTCCAGCTGGGGGGCGTCGAGCACGACGAGGAGATCGAGGTCGAGCGCACCGTCCGCGTCCCGTCCCGGGCCCTCGGTCCCGGCCAGCAGACCGGCCACGGTGACGACGGCGGGCCCGGCCGCGGGCCCGTCCGGGGCGGAGACGTCCGGGGCGACGGGGCCGGGGGCGGCGGGGTCCGGGGGCCGTGGCACGGACGACGGGTCGCCCAGCAGGGCGGCGAAGCGGTCGCGGCCGAGCGGGCCGTGCGCGGCGGCCCAGGCGCGCAGGCCCAGGGTGTGCGCGGCGTGCAGCAGCGCCGCCGGTTCGGCCAGGGAGGCCTCGCCGCCGGTGTGCAGCACCAGCCCGTGGGCCGCGACGGCGCGGATCAGGTCGCCGGTGGAACCCTGTGCGGAGGCCGCTGCCCCCTCCCAGTCCGCCGCGGCACCGTCCTGCTTCGGCGCCGAGTTGACCAGCCGGGCCAGACCGTCGGCGAGGCTCTCCTCGGCGAGCGCGTACCGCTCCAGACCGACCAGGACCCGGACCGGGCGCTCCTCGTCCTCGTCCGGCGCCTGCGTCGCGCCCGTGGTGTCGTCCGGGCGGGTGGCGCCGGTCTCCTCCAGGGCGTCCTGGAAGGCCAGCGCCTCACCCTCCGCGAGGGTGCTCTGTACGGCGGCGTCGGGGTCCGGGACGCCCCGCTGGGCCAGTGTGGCCGTGAGCCGGGGCAGCTCCAGGGCCGTGTGCCCGGCCAGGGCCGCCTGTTCCAGCAGCCACAGCGTGATCGCACGGCCGCGGCGTTCGTCGTCCGGGCCGCACGCCGCGCCGAGCAGTGCCCGGGCGAACCCGTCGGCCTGCTCCGGCCGCACGCCGCCGACCCGGAGCAGCTGCCAGGGGTCCGCGCGCAGCGCCTCCTCGGCCCCTTCACCGAGGAGCGCGGCGGTCTGCGGCGCGAGTGGCTCGGGGGCGCCGCCCTCGGCCAGCACGCGCCGCACGGCCCGGACGACCTCCGGCGCGGGGCCGGCGGGCCCGGGGGCCGCCTCGGTCTGCACCGGCCGGGGCCGTCGTACCGGCTCCGGCGCGGGGCGGCGCGGGGCGGGCCCGGGGTCGCCGAAGACCGTGGCCGCCGGCTTCTCGCCGCTCTCCACGGCCCGTACCGCGGCGAGCAGGTCGGCCGCCGTGCCGCTGAGCTTGCCTCCGGCGTCGATCGGCGCCTGCTTCTCGGCCTTCCGTCGCTCGATCCGCTCCCGCACGAGCCGCTGAGCGGCCACCTCGGCCTCGGTCTCGGAGACCCCGGGCGCCGCATCCTCGCCGCCCGCGTCCTCACCGCTCGTGTTCTCGCTGCTCGTGCTCTCGTCGTCCGTGCTCTCGCCGTCCGGCTGCCCGGCGGGCTTCTCCTCGCCGCCGCCGACGGTCTCCCGGTCGTCCGGCCGAGCGGCGGCCGCCCCGGCGGCCTGGTCGCGGGCGGGCTCCCCGGCCGCTTCGTCCTGGACCGAACGGGCGGTACCCGCGCCGTCGTCGGTCTGCTCCTGGGTCGGCCCGGCGGACTCCCCGGTGGTCACTTCGGCCGCGGTGCCCTCGGTCTCCCGATCGAACGGCTCCGATGCTGTCCGGTCGGCCTGGTCGCGGGCGGGCTCCCCGGCCGCCTCCCCTTCCGCGCCCGGGCTCTCCGGCCCGGTGTCCACGGCGTCCGTGGTGTCCTCGGAGGCGGGCTCGGGCTCCGTGCTCACAGCGTGCTCCAGTCGTGATCGGGATAGCGGTGCACGGGCGCCGACACGTCGTCGAGCGCCCGGCAGATCTCGTCAGGAAGACTAAGGGTCTCCACTGACAACGCCGCCGTGAGCTGCTGCGCGTTGCGCGCGCCGATGATCGGCGCCACCACGCCGGGCCGGTCCCGGACCCAGGCCAGAGCCACCTGGAGCGGTGTCACCGCCAGCCCGTCCGCCGCCGTCGCGACCGCGTCGACGATGTGACCGGCCGTGTCGTCGAGGTAGGGCGCGACGAACGGGGCCAGGTGCTCCGAGGCGCCCCGCGAGTCCGACGGCGTGGCGTCCTTGCGGTACTTGCCGGTCAGCACCCCGCGCCCCAGCGGGGAGGAGGGCAGCAGGCCGATGCCCAGGTCCAGGGCGGCCGGCAGTACTTCCCGCTCGATGCCCCGCTGGAGCAGCGAGTACTCCATCTGCGTGCTCGCCAGCCGGTTCCGCACGCCCGGCGCCGCCAGCTGCCAGGTCGCGGCCTTGGCCAGCTGCCAGCCGCAGAAGTTGGAGATTCCCGCGTACCGGGCCCGGCCGCTGCTCACCGCCACGTCGAGGGCGTGCAGCGTCTCCTCCAGCGGCGTGTGCGGGTCGAAGGCGTGCAGGTGCCACACGTCGACGTGGTCGGTGCCGAGCCGGGCCAGGGAGCCGTCCAGCGCGGAGAGCAGGTGGGCGCGCGAACCGTCGAAGCGGCGGTCGGGATCGGGCACGCTGCCGGCCTTCGTCGAGATCACCAGGTCCCGGCGCGGAACCAGGCCCTCCATGAGCCGCCCGAGCAGGTACTCGGACTCCCCGTCGCCGTACACGTCCGCGGTGTCGACGAGGGTCCCGCCCGCTTCCCAGAAGGTTTTCAGGAGGTCCGCGGCGTCATGCTCGTCGGTGTCCCGGCCCCAGGTCAGGGTGCCGAGACCGATGCGGGACACGCGCAGGCCGGTGCGGCCGAGATGCCTCTGCTCCATGAACGCCGACATTACTGGCCACGGCTTGCGCTGTGGGGGCCTGTGGACAACCGAATTCCCACGCTAAGGTCGGGGCACAGAAGACGTTACTGATCGGTAAGGGGAATCGGCCATGCAGCTCGGGATCAACCTCGGCTACTGGGGTGCCGGAATGGACGCGGACAACCTGGCCGTCGCCCAGGAAGCCGACAGGCTCGGCTACGCCGTCTGCTGGGCCGCCGAGGCCTACGGCTCCGACGCGGCCACGGTGCTCACCTGGGTGGCCGCCCAGACCGAGCGCATCGACGTGGGCTCGGCCATCTTCCAGATCCCGGCCCGCCAGCCCGCGATGACCGCGATGACGGCCGCCACCCTGGACTCCCTCTCCCAGGGCCGCTTCCGCCTCGGCCTCGGCGTCTCCGGCCCGCAGGTCTCCGAGGGCTGGTACGGCGTCAAGTTCGACAAGCCGCTGGCCCGCACCCGCGAGTACGTGGAGATCGTGCGCAAGGCGATGACGCGGGAGCGGCTGTCGTACGAGGGACAGCACTGGACGCTGCCGCTGCCCGGCGGCCCCGGCAAGCCGATCAAGCTGACCGTGCACCCGCAGCGCGAGCACATTCCGCTCTACATCGCCGCGATCGGCCCGAAGAACCTCGAGCAGACCGGCGAGATCGCCGACGGCGCCCTGCTGATCTTCCCCTCCGCCGACCACCTGGAGGACACCGCGATCCGGCACCTGCGCGCCGGGCGCGAGAAGGCGGGCAAGGGCCTGGACGGCTTCGACGTCTGCCCCACCCTGCCGCTCGCCCTCGGCGACGACAAGGACGTCGCCGCGCTCGCCGACACCTTCCGCCCCTACACCGCCCTCTACGTCGGCGGGATGGGCAGCCGCAAGCAGAACTTCTACAACCAGCTCGCCCGGCGCATGGGCTACGAGGCGGAGGCGGCGGAGATCCAGGAGAAGTACCTGTCCGGCGACAAGCAGGGCGCCGCCACGGCCGTACCGCACGACCTGATCGACCAGACGACGCTGCTCGGGTCCGTGGACCGCATCGCGGACCGGATGAAGGCGTACGCCGCCGCCGGTGTCACCACCCTGACCCTGGCCCCCGCCGGCTTCACCCTGGACGAGCGGATCGCCGCTCTCCGCGCCGGCACGGAGGCCCTGGAGCGCGCCGGACTGGCCTAGAGATCGTCTTCAAAGGTCAGATCCAGAGCAGGATTGAGGCGATGGTGACGGCGGCTTGGTAGGACTCGCGGGTCTTGTCGTAGCGAGTGG